>JAPPLD010000018.1 GCA_028819565.1 Gammaproteobacteria bacterium
AGTCTCCTGCTGCCGCGACCCGCTGCTTATTCCGATATGTGTTTGAACCCGTACAATGGCGAAAAGAGGAGCTTTTTCGCGGGGACCCTGAGGTTACCCGGCGAGTTGCCGGAGTTCGTGATCAGTTCACTTTATTCTGGCTGAACAAGTCAAGACTGTCTTGAGACATCAATCACGAAAATCTGAATCTTGCTTTTCTCTTCCTCGGAGAGCGTTTCAGGCAGGCGTTGTTTGAGTTCGTTGGCATTCTTGGGCCGGTTGCCGGATTCCGTTGCTTTGCAGTCTTCTTCTCTGAACCATAGGGCGAGGTAGATTCCGTTTCCATCGGCTCCTGGGTCACGAGTATATTTCGCAATCAATTGGCTCCTGATCGCTGTCCACAAATCAGGATGCATACTTTTCTTGATTTCTATTGGCACGTTGAATCCATCGCAGAAAAGCCGAATATCCGAGCGTTTTTCATTGGCGTAACGACCCTCCGGTTGCGCGTCGATATCTAGAGGAGTCAATAGTGGCCTTAGCTTAGAGAGTAACCGGTCTCTGCAAAAGTCTTCGTGCTGTGGAGCGTGGTCATTTTTCTCACTTGTCCAAAATGCTCGCCAATCGGACGTGTTTCCGTCCTGTATGTCTCTGGCAATCTCCTCCAGTTTCATCATTGCGACCGTGGCCAAATCTGCCGGATTCTCGGGCCGTGCATTTTCAAGGATTCGAAAGACTTCTTCGACAGCGTGGTGCTCAAAATTGTTATCGCGCCGGAGAATTTTTTGCTTATATGCCAGATCAGTCAGGTTTGGATGCCATGCGCGAAGCTGCTCATTTGCCAAGAGCAATTCAAGCGATTCCGTTGCTTCATGGCTCCAGGTCTGGGACAATTGCTCACAAAAGAATCGGACGCTATGGGCGGCATCCATACCTAGCGTGACTAGACATCCCTCCATTGAGGAATCATCGGTGTTGTAGTAATGCGGACCATACGAGGAACCAAGCAAGCGGATCAGGAGAGATAGGACAGGAATGCTTGGAGAGTCGGGTAGAGCATCAAGGAACCGGCTGGTCATGATTTCCGCCAAGGCTCGGATCCGGGGTTCTTTCCCGGCGACATAGGACTCCAACCTGTCTTGGTACTGTTCCGGTGCGACGAACAGCCCGGCGGCTAGCCAGCGAACACGCTGGCCGACCTGCATGGTTCGGCTGGAGAGTTTTTCCTCAACAATGTTGAGGAGAGCCTCTTTCTCGCAATGGAGAACTGCTGCGGTGAGCAGATGGTTCAAGTCCTGCAATCGTTGCTGGGAGCAGCGTACGGGGAATGCCTTGAGCAAGGGCAGCGATGCCATGCGGGCGACCTTCTCGTAGTCCTGAGAATGCGCTAGTTCATAAAGTCCCTTGATAAAGTCCGAAGAGCGACGCAGTTTTTTGCGTGTGGCCGCAACCAAGATATCTGACACCATGTCTGGCCGGGATTGCAGCAGTGATGGGAACCACTGCGGGGTTTCGTCTCCGGTGCGTGGGGGAAGAGGCCACAGGGGTACCGTGTAATAGAAGGCAAGAGCTAGGCGCATTCGTTCTTCACTGATTGAGAGACTTCTGTCTTGGGATGTTTCGCTGACTTCGTTCAGCCCCGCCATATACGGATAAGCCAGGAGAGGGGTCATGTTGTTAGCTTCAAGACGAAAGATTTCTTCGACACTTGGCAGATCTTCGCGGTTGATGGACATTCGAAATGCTTGCAGCACCTCCTCAATTAGGCTCTCGTCTTTGCCAAGGAGACTTTCCAGCCGTTCTTTCGGCGTGTCGCCCGACACATCTCCATAGCCACCGTAATACACCACGGCCAGTTCGTAGAGAACGTCACGACGGCACCGATTCGCCAGTAAGTCTTCTTTCATTGAGTTGAGTTGAGTATGCCACTCCTGCTGGCGCTCCAGAATCTCGGTGTCGTATTTCTCTCGGTGTTGTTTCGTCTCGGCATCGTTTGATGACGCGCCTTCTTGGTATTCCATATAGACCTTAAAAAGGCTTGGCTTTGTCGACAAGCGGCTTTTGACGACCTTCAGAGACAACCCGGCATCGTAATAACTGTTATGTACGCAATTTGCCGTCCATCGGACAAGATGCTTGGCAATTTCAGGATGTTTCGTGGCGATTGCCCGTTCGAGGCACCAAGCGCCAAAATTTTGCGGCATGCGAGCACTAGCAAGTCGCTCTCTTGCATAGTGCATGCATAGGTTAGTTTCTTCGGACTCTTTTTCTAACTCTTCACACTGCCTGACTCCCAAGCCGTAAATGTCCAGTAGTGTTTCAGGATGCTCCGAAAGCCACTCTCCGATTTTTCTGTAGGAGGGCCCTCCTCGGCTGGCACGGATGAGCTCCAGCCAGCAAAGCAGGCGGTATGGGTCGGGCGCATCTGCGAAATTTTCTAGGTAACATTCAAGCCATCGTTCCGGGAGGTTCCGTAGGTGGTTGAACTGGTCGAAGTTCTGTGAAAACTCTTCGGGAGATTGATCAAAGAGTTTGACAAGAAAATCCAGCAGTTCTCCGAGTTGCTCTCCAGTCGATTTTCTGGCAACCGTGTGGATCCAGAAGCGGCAATACGACCCGAAGTAATTTGCCCTTTTCGGGGGCCTTAAATAACGAACCACTTCGGAAGGCGAAAGAGCTTGGGGATAGGTTGCTTCCAACAGGCAGCCGCACAGGTCATCACCGGGGTCGAATATTTCTCCTGTTTCAGTTGCCTTCAACAGTTCCATCAATATGTTGGCTCTCTCTTCGTTGTCCTCTATTTGACGAATGAACAGATCTAGGGCGACACGTCTGGCAAGCAATCCCCATAAGGGGTTTTTGAGTATTCCCAAGGCGAAATCCGACATGCCCGATATGCCAACTCCCGAGTTGAGCGCTTGCAGGCAGATAAGTGCGAGAGATTGTTGTGAGTCATCGGGTTCCGAAACCGAAAAATACTTCAGGAGTTCTTCTTTCATATCAGGCGTGGCGAAGCCCTCCCAGCTATGGTCGTACGAGAAGGCGTTCGCGAACCATGGATTTGCTTCGGCTTCACGTTTCAGGGCATCCAGCAAACGCGTTTTCTGGTTCACCGAGAAATTCCGGATATGGCCATACGCGATGACCCCATAGGGGTCAAGTTCGAGCAACTTTTCGCGACTGACCAAACTATGTGTCGCGAGCCATGCCAACAATCCGCGGAACTCCGACACGATACCGCCACCAAAACCTGTCGTCAGAATCAGAATTCGTCCAACAGGTAAACCTTCCTTGATAAGTTTGGCGAGATATTTTGCACCGAGGAATTCAGCGACATGCCGGTGATACGGTTCTGCACGGTTCTCTTGTGGGACTCGAAATAATCGGCTGTCGAAGACATCGCGGAATTCGCTTCGGTTCCTATGAGGTACCCGATTCGGGGGGAGATATGTATCTGAATTTTCGTCGTTGTCTAGACTGTATCCTGCGCAACCGGTCAAGATCTGAATGGCGAATAGTTTGCCTGCCGCCATGAGCAGATCCGGTACACTTGACGAGCGTTGACGTCTACTTTTGCGGTCCGGGTTTCCTTCTTCCAGCAATTTTTCGCAGGCAAGGTCGAATGCCCGTTCTCTGTCCTCCGGCCACTGACCTCCCAGTTGGGCGACGGCCAGCGCCAGCATTTCGAGATTTTGGGGGTTGTCTAGGAGATACTCAAGTTCTTTTTGATTCGCGGACTCGATGAATGCCTCGGGATCTGCAACATTCAGCCGTTTTTTGAGGACTTCCCTGACATCCTCCAAGGATAATGGCTCTAGGCGTAGCACTAGGATTTTTTCATTGTTCGGGAGAAGCGTGTCTAGAGCATTCCTGTCGCTGGGCCCCAGCCAGTCGGCCGCCCGACAGGACAGGCGGAATTTTGGGGTCCCGAGGCGATGGAGTTTGCCGCGAATGATACCGAGCGGGGTCTGTGGGCCCGCGTCTCCGGCAGGAATTTCGTCCAGTCCGTCGATGAACAAGGTTTTCCCCATCCATTCGGAGTCCTTGTCGAAATCGAGGAAGTCGCGCGCAGGGATAAAGCAGCAAGTTTCTTCGGATCCAGCTTCTTGTTTGAATGCTGTGGTTTTTCCCGCACCGGGCTCGCCGAGCAGCACGTAGGCAGGTATCTCCTTGAAGTCGCCCAAATACTGCGGAAGTGAAGAGGATTCACCCTCCCTGATCTCGCGGCATTTCCGTTGAACTGCGAACGTCATAGGCCCTCGGGAAGGTCGCGGGCGGGAATCGACAGGAATTTCGATAGCGACATGCCATTGGCGCCGACTAAGACGGGAACCACGTCCTCGAAGCGTGTTTTGATTTTCCGAAGCCCGGGCGGATAGGATCGCTTGCGCCCACTCTTGACCTCGACTGCAATGAGTTTCGGGCCGCGTTTGAGTACAAAGTCAACTTCGTAGTCCTTCTCTCTCCAGTAATAGAGTTTGCTAGAGGGATTTTGGGTGTTATGCAAATGTGCGCCGACGGCACTTTCGACAAGACGGCCCCAGAAACTCCGGTCGGCCTGCGCTTCCTCGAAAGTGTAGTCGGAGAGTAGCGGAATGAACGCAGTGTTCAGCACGTTGAGTTTCGGCGAGGAGTGTTTCCTGAGATGAGGGGCATTGCTGTATTTCTGTAGGCCAGTAACCAGGTTTGATTTCGACAGCAGGTCCAGATAGCGGATTAAGGTGGTCGTGTGGCCTTTGCCTCTTAACTCCCCCAACATTTTGGTGTACGACATGATCTGGCCTGAGCATTCGACCCCGAGTTCGAATAGCAGTTTCAGTAGAGCGGGATTTTTTATCTGCTCCATGGCTAGGATGTCTCTTTCAATATTAGGTTCGATGATTGCGTCTGCAATGAATTTCCGCCACTGGCTTTGTTGGTGGATGTACGATGCGCCCCCCGGATAGCCGCCAAAATAGAGGTATTGCTCCAGGCTGAAACCAAATGCCTCCCGCATTTCCGTGAACGACCAGTGAGGAACATGGACGGTGATGTACCGACCGGTCATGCTCTCTTTCGCCATGCCCTTCTGCATCAGCAAGGGGGCCGAGCCGAGGAGAATTACATGAAGCCGGGTTCCGTTGATACGGTCGCGGTCCCAAAGCCCCTTGACGGTCGGAGACCAATCCGGGATTTGCTGGATTTCATCGAATACTAAGACAAATCCGTTTTCCAGACGACGGGCTTGCTCCCGTGCCTTTTCCCATAGGCTCCTTATCCAATTCGCGCCTGGTTCGCCGAGGAGCGTATCCACGGTTTCCGCCAAAGGGCCCTGTGGTGATCCGGTCTGACCGGGAAAGGCGGGCAATGTGCCCTGTCCCGGCTCATCAATCGGGATATACTCTCTATTGGAAGGGGGAATGTCCGCCAAGGCTTGGAGGACGAGAGTGGTCTTCCCAGCCTGACGGGGACCGGTCACGAATATCATGCGACTGGGCGGGCTGCCCAATAGCGACTGAATTTCTTTTACTTGCTGGCGTTTGTAGTGCATGGCGACACTATATTACTATATCTCTGAAATTTACGAGGTATAGTAACACAAATTTAGAAATACCGCAATCTAGGTTTGAATCAAGGTACAGGCGCAACGCACAGAATGAATCTATGCAAAGAATCTTCTTTTTGGTTGCAAGGCGAATCGACTCTCTTCCTTGACAAGATGCAACTTGATGGCTTTAGAGTGTATCTACCGTTTTCCGCATCAAAAACCGGTGGGCGATAATAGGGGTTGATTCTGGAATCAGATTCATCGGTCTCATGACTCTGCCGCGCCCCGAGCAACAGGATGTCGACCCGCTGGAAACCCAGGAATGGCTGGAGGCGCTGGATTCGGTCTTCAAGGAGGAGGGTCCGGCGCGCGCCCACTACCTGATTGAACGCCTGCTGGACCGGGCACGCCGCTCCGGCCTGACCATTCCCTACAGCGCAACGACCGCCTACCTCAACACCATTCCTGCGGTGCAGGAGGAAAGCTGCCCGGGGGATGCCGCCCTGGAATGGCGGATTCGCTCGCTGATCCGCTGGAACGCCATGGCGATGGTGGTCCGGGCCAACCAGGAGCACCCCGGGCTCGGTGGGCATGTGGCCACGTTCGCGTCGGTAGCCACCCTGTACGACATCGGCTTCAACTACTTCTGGCATGCCCCCAATGAGGAGCACGATGGGGACCTGGTGTTTTTCCAAGGTCACTCGGCGCCCGGCGTCTACGCCCGCGCCTACCTGGAAGGCCGGCTCGACAAGGAACACTTGCACCGTTTTCGCCGCGAGGCCGAAGGCGGCGGCCTGTCCTCGTATCCCCACCCGTACCTGATGCCGGATTTCTGGCAGTTCCCGACCGTCTCCATGGGCCTGGGCCCGATCCAGGGAATCTACCAGGCACGCTTCATGAAGTACTTGGACAACCGTGGCCTGTTGGATGCGAGTGATCGCAAGGTCTGGGTGTTCGTCGGCGACGGCGAGATGGACGAGCCGGAATCACTAGGTGCGCTTTCGGTGGCTGGGCGTGAACGGCTCGACAACCTGGTCTTCGTGGTCAACTGCAACCTGCAGCGTCTGGACGGTCCGGTGCGCGGGAACGGCAAGATCATTCAGGAACTCGAAGGCGTGTTCCGCGGCGCCGGCTGGAACGTCATCAAACTGATCTGGGGCTCCTACTGGGACCCGCTCTTCGCCCGCGATACCCAGGGCATCTTGCTCAAGCGGATGGAGGAATGCGTGGACGGGGATTTCCAGACCTACAGCGCCCGCGATGGCGCATACATCCGCGAGCATTTCTTCGGCAAGTACCCGGAGCTTGAGGCGATGGTCGCCAACATGGCCGATCAGGACCTGTGGCGCCTGAATCGCGGCGGGCACGATCCGCATAAGGTATATACCGCCTATCGTGCTGCCGTCGCGCACAAGGATCAGCCGACGGTCATTCTGGCCAAGACCATCAAGGGCTATGGCATGGGGACGGCCGGAGAGGGACTCAACATCACGCACCAGCAGAAAAAACTGGACACTGACGACCTGAAGGCGTTTCGCGACCGCTTCAAGATCCCGATCAGCGACGACGAGATCAAGGATCGGATTCCGTTCTACCGCCCTGACGAGGACAGCCCGGAGATTCGCTACCTGAAAGCCCGGCGCAAGGCCTTGGGCGGTTACCTTCCGGTGCGGCGCGACACCGCGCCTCCGCTGCACATCCCGGACGGAATTTTCGACAAGATGCGCGCGGGTACGGACGATCACGAGATTTCCACCACCATGGCGCTGGTTCGGGTGCTGGCCAGCCTGCTTCGAGACCCGGAACTGGGCCCGCGGGTGGTGCCGATCGTGCCGGATGAATCCCGGACCTTTGGCATGGAAGGCATGTTCCGCCAACTCGGCATCTACGCGCCATTCGGACAGCTGTACGAGCCGGAAGACGCTGGCAAGTTGGCCTACTACCGCGAGGAAAAGACTGGGCAGGTGCTGGAAGAGGGCATCAACGAGGCGGGTGCGATGAGTTCGTTCGTGGCGGCCGGCACCTCCTACAGCACGCACGGTCTGCAGATGATCCCGTTCTACATCTTCTATTCGATGTTCGGTTTCCAGCGCGTGGGGGACCTGATCTGGTCGGCGGGCGATCTGCAGGCACGCGGCTTCCTGATTGGCGGTACTGCCGGGCGCACCACGCTGCCCGGAGAAGGATTGCAGCATCAGGACGGCCACAGTCATCTCGCGGCCGCCGGCGTTCCGAACTGTTATCCGTATGACGCGGCCTACGCTTACGAGGTCGCGGTGATCGTCGAAGACGGCCTGCGGCGCATGTGCGAACAGCGGGAGAATCGCTTCTACTACCTGACGGTCGAGAACGAAAACTACGCCCATCCCCCCATGCCCGAGTCCGCGCAGGAAGGAATCCTGGCGGGCCTGCACCAGGTTGCGGAGGCACAGGACCCGGACGCCCCCCGGGTACAACTGCTAGGTTCCGGTGCCATTCTGCGCGAAGTCTTGGCGGCTGCCGAGCGCCTGCGCGCCTATGGAGTGGAATCGGACGTGTGGAGCGTAACCAGCTTCGTGCTTTTGGCGCGCGACGGTGCCCGTGTGGAGCGGCATAATCGCCTGCACCCCGAAAGCCCGCAAACCCCCTGGGTTGAGCAATGCCTGGCCGAGCATCCCGGCCCGATTATCGCGGCCAGCGATTACGTGCGCATGCACGCCGAACAGATCCGCTCGTGCCTGCCGGCCGGGCGCGACTATCGGGTGTTGGGCACCGACGGTTTCGGGCGCAGCGACACGCGCGAGAAGTTGCGCGAGTTCTTCGAGGTCAACGCCGACCACATCCTGCACGTCACAGCGCGGGCGTTGGAGGCTTCAGGGCAGATCGATCCGGCGACGATGCAGAAGATCGTGGCCGAATGCGCGGTGGATCCCGATCGACCGGATCCGTTCACCTCATGAGCCAGGAAGTCCGGGTCCCCGACATGGGGGACGTCGAAGAAGCGGAGGTCATCGAAGTCTTCGTACAGGCCGGGCAGTCGGTTTCGGCGGACGAGCCGCTGATTACCCTGGAATCGGACAAGGCCGCGATGGACCTGCCGTCGCCGTTCGCCGGCGTGGTGGAGACCGTGCACGTCAAGGTTGGAGACATGTTGGCGGTAGACGCACTGGTCGTGACCCTGACCGACCGTCCGGACGACTCCGAACCGGAGCCGGAAACGCCCGAGGCCGAATCTGCGCCGCCTTCGGAGCCGGTTGCTGCGGAGCCAGTTGAACCCGTTGCCAGTCCGGTCCCTCCGCCGGTTGCCCCGGAACCTCGCCGTCTTGGCACCTTGCCCCACGCCGGGCCTGCCGTACGCCGTTTCGCGCGTGAACTCGGGGTGGACTTGGAGCAGGTCTCCGGCAGCGGTCGCAAAGGCCGGATTACGTACGAGGATGTCCAGCTTTATGTCAAGGCGATCCTGACGCGGCAACAGGAGCCAACGGCAGCCACCCGACCGTCCGGACCACCGGTGGATGCTGAACGATTCGGCCCGACTCGGACCGAGCCGCTGACCCGTATCCAACGGCGTTCTGGTGCCAACCTTCAGCGCAATTGGCAACTGGCCCCCCATGTGGCCCAACACCATAAGGCGGATATCACGGAACTGGATCAACGCCGGAAGGAATTGCGCGGACAGGAAGGGTTCGAGTCCCTGACGCTGACTGCCTGCGTGCTTCAGGCCTGCGCCCAGGTGCTGAAGCAGTTTCCCCGCGTCAATGCCTCGCTGAGCGAAGACGGGCGAGACTTGATCGTCCGCGAGTACGTCCACATCGGGTTCGCGGCGAACACCGACGAGGGTTTGGTCGTCCCGGTGATTCGCGATGCCGACCAGAAATCGATTTCCGTTCTTTCCGGAGAGGTTGCGGTCTTGGCCGAACGCGCCCGGACCCAGCAGCTGACCGCCGAGGACATGCAGGGCGGCGGCTTCACCTTGTCCAATCTCGGCGGCATCGGGGGCGGGCATTTCACCCCTGTCATCAATCTGCCCCAGGTGGCGGTGCTGGGCATCTCGCGTGCGGTGCAGGAGCCGGTCTGCATTGAAGACCAGGTCGAATCCCGCCTGATGATGCCGCTGTCGCTGTCCTACGATCACCGCGTCGTCGACGGGGTGGAAGGAGCCCAGTTCGTGATGGCGCTGGTCTGGTTGCTGGAACATCCCGACGAGTTGGACTGGGGAGAGGGGTAATCCGTGAAGACGATCGACTTGGTGGTGATTGGCGGCGGCCCCGGCGGCTACAGCGCTGCTTTCCGCGCGGCGGATCTGGGCATGAAAGTAATGCTGGTGGAACGTTTCTCGCGACTCGGCGGCGTATGCCTGAACGTCGGTTGTATCCCGTCCAAGACTTTGCTGCACGCGGCCGGCCTGATCGAGGATGCGGCCGAATGGCGGGACCGGGGAGTGGTGTTCGACCCACCGCGGATTGATTTGGACGCATTGCGAGATTGGAAGGAGAGAGGCGTGGCACAGCTGGCCGACGGCCTCGGCGCGCTTGCCAAGCGCCGCGAAGTCGAAGTGGTCACCGGCCGGGGAGAGTTTGTGTCCGCACATACGTTGGCGGTCGAGACCGGGCAGGGGAGAGAGGAAGTACGTTTCGCGCAAGCGATCATCGCTACAGGTTCCCGGCCGATCAAGCTTGAGCTGTTTCCGGACGATCCACGCATCCTGGACTCCACGTCGGCCTTGGACCTGGAGGAAATTCCGAAGCGCCTGCTGGTGGTCGGGGGTGGCGTCTTGGGTCTGGAGCTTGCCACGGTGTTCCGCGCCCTGGGGTCGCAGGTGACCGTGGTGGAGGCGCTGGAACAGATGATGGGCGAAGCCGACAAGGACGTGGTGCGGGCGTATCTCAAGCGCAACGCGAAGCGGTTTGCCGCATTGCATACGGGCACCCAGGTGCAGAAAGCCGAAGCGAAGGATGACGGGATCCTGGTGCAGTTCGAGGGTGCGGATCGCCAATGGGAAGAGTCGTTCGACGCGGTGCTGGTGGCGGTGGGGCGGGCCGCCAACAGCGAGAACCTGGGATTGGAGGATGCCGGGGTCGCGGTCGGCGGGTCCGGGGCGATCCCGGTCAACCACCAGCAACGGACCAATATTCCCCACATCTTTGCGATCGGCGACGTGACGGGTGGGCCGATGCTGGCGCATCGGGCTTCTTACCAGGGCCGGTTGGCGGCGGAAGTCGCGGCCGGCATGAAATCCGCCTACGAGGCGAGGGTGGTGCCCTCGGTGGCCTACACCGACCCGGAAGTCGCCTGGGTGGGATTGACCGAGCGCGAAGCCAAGGCCCAAGGTGTAGCGTATGATCGCGGCATCTTCCCGTGGGCGGCAAGCGGACGGGCAGTCGGAACCTCACGCGTCGAGGGCATGACCAAACTGCTGTTCGATTCGGAGACGAAACGTCTCATCGGGGCGGCCGTGGTGGGTGTGCACGCCGGAGAGTTGATAGCGGAGGCGGCGCTGGCGATTGAGACCGGGTGTGAAGCGGAAGATATTGCCGGAACGATCCATCCGCACCCGACGTTTTCGGAGACCTTGGCGCAGGCCAGTGAAGTAGTCCAGGGGACGGTAACGGAGTTGTTTCTAGGGCGTAGCCGAGGTCAGTAAACGACTGCCTTTGACTTGAAAGGCATTAAGTGAGATCGATTCTACGGCCTGTGGAATGGTCCCGCTCAATCGAAGAATCTTCGCCGACAAACGGGGACGAACGGAGAAAGTCGAATAATTCCGCGCCGGTTCGCGTTGGTTTTGTGCGCGTCATATCGGCCGTCCGGACACGATGTCGCGTGGCCCGTATTTTTGATTCTGTGTCTGTCGATGATTTGACCATTTGGATTCGTTCTGGAAATGCGATAGCACTATATACTAGCCATAATCACGGAGGGGCTTGCTTGCATGAATTTTTGCGACTTCATTGAAGACGGGATCTTTTCCCCAACATTGATTGCGGCGGCTCTTAAGACCACCGAATCTGAGATGGCCAGCACTTTGGGTCTAGGTCAGAGCGCGTTTTCCCGTGCAAAACGATTGCGGGCAAAGAAAACGCAGACTCGGCTACGGCATATGCTGGAAATATTGAGCCGCGCTAACCATTCAACCAGTTCACTCATCGAGTCTTATGTCTGGTACCGGACAGAGCCGATCGTCGGGTTTGGGGGCCAGACTGCCAGCAGTCTGGTGCGGGAAGGGAATGCGGATTACGTGAATGAGTATTTTGAACGCAAATGGGCTGGAGGACACGCCTGACCGGGTCTTCCCTGATTTAGGCCCTGCTCGTGACAGCGGGCATTCCGGTGCTGGAGCCGGTGATTCCGTGTTTTCCTGGTACGGCAGCAAGTAATCAGATCACGCCCATTGCGGGCGCATTCCAGCAAGAAAATACTTTATTGCGTATATAATATAATTATACGCAAAAGCGTGTTGTTGTTCTGTCGGAACAGGAGCTGACAATGAATCAAATTGCCCGAACTGCGAAACAAGTTGGTGTGGCGGTGCGTCGCCACCGTCGTGCACTGGGATGGAGTCAAAGCGATCTCGGGTCAAAATCGGGTCTGCGCCAGGCGACGATTTCGACGCTGGAGAGCGGAGAACCTGGAACGCGTTTGCGCACACTGGTCGACGTCATGGTCGCGCTCGAACTCGAGGTGGTAATCCGGGATCGCTCCAAGGCTCCTAAGAGCGTCGAAGAACTGTTCTGATGGCGCGTCGACGAACCCACATTCCTCTTGATGTCTACCTCAATGCCCGTCTTGTCGGCCGGCTGCATCGGTCGGCGGGCGGAGCGATTGAACTCCGGTACGACGAGAGTTGGCTGGATTGGGAGGGTGCCCTGCCGGTTTCGCTCTCGCTGCCGCTGCGCGAGGAGCGTTACTCGGGTGATGCCGTCATTACGGTTCTGGACAACCTGCTTCCGGATGACGAGGCGGTTCGTCGCCGGATCGCGGAGCGGGTCAGGGCCGAGAGCCACAGCGTTTACGATCTCCTGGCAAAGATCGGGAGGGATTGTGTGGGCGCCTTGCAATTCCTGCCCCAGGGGCATGAGCCCGATCCGGCGGATGCAGTGGAGGGACACAGGATTTCCGACGCCGAGATTGCCCGGAGGATTCGCAGTCTGGCCATGACTCCGCTTGGCCTCGACGAGGAGGAGGCATTCAGGATCTCAATTGCGGGCATGCAGGAGAAAACTGCTTTCCTGCACTGGAAGGGGGAGTGGCACCTCCCGCACGGCACGACGCCGACGAGCCACATCATGAAGCCGCAGATCGGCGTGTTGCCGAATGGCATCGATCTTGCGCAAAGCGTCGAGAACGAATACCTGTGCCTCAGGCTGGCTTCCGCATTCGGCCTGCCCAGCGCCCGCACGGAAATCCTGGACTTCGACGGGGTCCGCGTACTGGCGATCGAGCGCTTCGATCGGCGTTGGGATCCGGAGGGTCGATTGTTGCGGTTGCCGCAAGAGGACTGCTGTCAGGCTCTTTCCGTTCCGTCGTCCTTGAAATACGATGCCGACGGCGGCCCGGGAATGTCCGACCTTCTCGATCTGCTGAAAGGCAGCGATTCGCCGTCGGCGGACCGGCAGTTGTTCCTGAAAGCCCAGGTCGTGTTCTGGCTGCTCGGCGCGACCGACGGGCACGCCAAGAATTTCTCTATCTTCCTGAGACCGGGATCCCGGTTCCATATGGCCCCGCTTTATGACGTGATGTCGGCACAGCCTGCCGTGGATGCGGGGCAAATCAGGAAGAACCAGTACAAGTTCGCATTCGCGGTCGGCGACAATCGGCACTACGTCATGGGCACGATCCTGCCGCGCCATTTCATACAGACGGCGAGGGGCAGTGGCATGGAGGCTGCGGTCGTCGAAACGATCTTTGCGGACGTGATCGAGTCCGCTGATCGTGCAATCGGTGAAGTGCTGGATTCTCTGCCGGGGGATTTTCCCGACGGGATCGCCGAGTCGATTGCCCAGGGCTTGGGGGAGCGCTTGGAGTGGCTTGAGCGGACCGCATGAAAGGTTTCCAGCAGGCGTTTTTACTACTTTCAGCATTGAATTATTCTTTATTTCCTCCTATAATAAGGAAAGGAGGAATTTCGAGATGCCTTTGAACATTAAGAATGTCTCGACCCATGCGTTGGCGAAAAAAATCGCAGCCTTGACTGGAGCGTCCATGACCCAAGTGGTCACCGAGGCTCTCCAGGAGAAATTAGCGCGAATGGAAAAAGCGAAAGATCGCATCGGACTTGCGGAAGAGCTTGACCGAATTTCTTTGCGTTGTGCGAGCTTGCCAAGGCGTGATGACAGGAGCCCTGAAGAAATCATCGACTATGACGATCGCGGGTTGCCGCAGTGATCGCGGTTGACGCATCCGCTCTCGTCGCGATTCTGAGCGATGAACCTGAACGGGGTCGTTACAACCGGCTGATCGAGTCGGGGGAATCCACCTACGTCAGTGTTGCAAGCCTGCTCGAGGCTCGTATCGTTTTATTTTCCCGCTTTGGCGACCCGGGAGTTTCAGCACTGGATTCCTTCCTCCTGAAAAGCGGCATGACTGTTGTAGAGGTCTCACCCCGTATGGGCGATATTGCTTTCGAAGCCTATCAACGCTTCGGCAAGGGAACAGGCCATGGCGCATCTTTAAACTACGGAGACTGTTTTTCGTATGCCTTGGCAAAACACCTGGGTGCTCCGCTTCTTTTCAAGGGTGACGATTTTTCCAAGACGGACATCGCTTCGGCACCAGCGAACATGTAAGCAATGGCCGAGGACTACAGGGTGTTGTATGCTGAATTGGATTCACCCGACAAGGCGGCGTCGCCTATCACGATTTCGTGCGCGAGGCGGTCCGGCGTTGCGTACTTGAGTGGAAGGGTTTCCGGCCAGACACTGTCAGGGCGATGGCAGTTGAGGCCGACATTCCCGAAGCCGACCGAGAGCCGGTCGTAGATTATGTTGGAAATGAATTTCGCGGACTGCATGAGGGCAACGTGATACGCTACCGGTTGAATCCGGAGGATCTCGCCGGAATCGGGAGGGATTGAGTTGTCTGTGCGTTATTCGATGACCGAGGCAAGAACCCGTTTCGGCGAATTGCTTCGAAAGGTTGAGCGTGGGGAGACCGTCGTGATTACCTGGCATGGACGGACGGTGGCGCACATGGTTTCGGACAAGGAGGCTGAATGTGAAGACCACGCTCAGGCGGTCGCCCGTTTTTACCGTCGCTTACAGGCACTGGAACCGACCGGCATGACCATTGAGGAAATACTACAGACACTCCATGAGGGGCATCGCTACTGATCTTTAGTCAGGGCTGTAGGCATCAAGATCTTGCGGAACTTCCCGTGCTGATGGTTCCAAGGGGAGCATCAATTGGCGATTTTCCTGGTGTGCGGTTAGCCCTATTATTGTTGCGGGTGTCCGTTAAATGTGTGATTGCGTCTCGATGAAGTTCCGGCTAGAATTCTGCGATCGATCGATTGAATAGTGAGCAATGGTATGACAGAGGAGTATCTTGGCCCTCTTGTCTCGGGTGATGAGATCAATTCCGAGTTGAGGCGGCGGAAGAGTAAGGACTTGTTCAAGACGATTTCGGAATCAAACGAAGAGCTTCGTGCCAAGAAGGTGCAACTCGAAGAAGAAGACGGCTGGTGCATTGTCAGGGAGAACGTCAAGTCTACACGGATGGCCAAGCCCAAACCGGCGGATGAACAGCTTGAAGACGAGGTCTGGTCGATTCTAGTCCAGATGGGTTTCAAGGAGATGAGCAAAGGACGGCAGTTCACGATTGCAGTTGAAAAGGATCTTCCACCCCGCCAGATTGATGTTTTCGCCAAGGACGACGAAAGCGTTGTCATTGTTGAGTGTACGCAGCGCGACGCACCGGGCAAGAAGAGCATGGCGAGCCTAATCGAGAAGATTAGGGCGATTCGGGAAAGTGTGCTGAAGTCAATCCATAAGGTATACGGCCAACAGACCAAGCTTAAGGTCAAGTTCGTCATTGCCACACGTAAAATCTCGTGGAGCAGTGTGGACATCGACAAGTGCAAGGAAGCGCAGATCGCTGTCATTACGGATGGTGAACTGGACTACTACGCGGCACTTGTGCAGCATCTAAGGCACGCTTCACGCTATCAGTTTCTTGGTCATATGTTTGAAGGCCAAAAGATCGACGGTCTGGTGCGCCAAGTGGTTGCTGCCCGCGGGAAGATGGGAGGGCATACCTTTTATTCGTTCTTGATCGAGCCCGATGAACTTCTGAAAATCGCCTACGTCGGTCACAAGGCGGGTCGTGACATTGACAATCTTAAGACATATCAGCGTATGCTCCAGCCCCGTCGGTTGAAGAAGATCGCCGAATATATCAATGGCGGTGGTCAGTTCCCGACGAATATTGTTGTCAATCTCAAGACGAACAGAAGGTCAGGGCTTGAGTTTGAGACAAAAGAAAAGTTTGGCAAAAAGGCCTTGGGTGTGCTTCATTTGCCTCCCATCTATGCCTCGGCTTGGATTATTGACGGCCAGCACCGCCTCTATGGTTATGCCTATGCGCGTGATGCAGGAGGCTTCAATCAGGATTCCACAGTCCTGCCGGTGCTTGCCTACGAGAACCTGCCTGCTGAAGAGGAGATGAACCTGTTCATCGACATTAACTCCAAGCAGGTCAAGGTAAAGACCGGACTCTTAGTTGAACTCTATTCTGATCTCCATTGGAAATCCACCAATCCTGAAGAGGCCTTTCAGGCCCTGCTCTCGCGTATCGCGTCACAGTTAAACAGCGACCCTGACTCGCCACTTTATAGCCGGATGGTCGTAACCGGGAAAAAGAAGACAAACTATCGCTGCCTTACGCAAACATCGATTCGCGACGGATTGTCGGTTGCTGGATTATTGGGAACATTCAATAGGGGCACAATTGTGCCGGGCCCACTCTCCACTGCTAGGGCTGATGCCTATGACGCTAATCTAAAAAAAGGCCTTTCAGTAATTTCGAATTGTCTAGGGATATTTTCGGCGAAGATGCCGACCCATTGGGAAACTGGTGATGGGCCTAACGGGTATCTATGTACGAACAGCGGCCTTCAGGCACTGTTTCATGTCATCCAAGACATTTCAAACTATATCAAGCACAGGAACGGGGTGGACCTTTATCTGCTTGGTGCTGTTGAGACATTTAAAAATATCGAGCCCTATCTTCAGGCTCTCGCTGACTTCTTCGAGAATGCCTCCGGCCAAGAAATACAAGCCTTTAGACGGATTGGTTCATCGCGATCCGCTTTTCGTCAGCAAGCCTATGGCATGGAAATGCACATCCAGAAAAAATTCGAAAATTTCAAGACAGCGGGACTTCAGAAATATTTGGAAGAGCTCGACGAAAAAGGCACCGAAGAAGCACAAAAAAAGGTCCGGCGCATTCAAACACGGTTGTTTGACTACGTTATTGGCACCCTGAAAAAGCAATACGGCACACAAGACCATGCTTGGTGGGTTCAAGGTGTCCCGGTAAAGATCAGGACGGATTGTAGCGCTCGCTGGGAGGAAAAAAGCCGCGAAGGTTCCGTGGAAAAACAACTTTTTCTGATTAATTATGTTGACATCTGCATTAACAATTGGGACATTGTCAAAGATGTAATTTCCCTTGACGCCAAAGACAAGCAAGCGAAGACCGTCAATATAAAATGGATTAAACGGTTGAACGAAATACGAAACAAAGTTTTCCATCCTGAGCAGGGTGCTTTGAGCACCGAACAGGTAGCTTTCGTCGAAGACATCTATAAGAAAGTTGAGGAGCACTTTCCTGAAGGCGATGCATAAATTCAGGTGATTGCTTCGGTGGGTTCAGGGCCCTGCCTCCGCGCTAGGATAATTGCGGTCGACAACGCTATCTCTGCAGGGATGAAACGCGAGTCGATGCATGCAGGTTAAAAACATCTGCTTGTTGTACCGGAGGTCTGATTGTTTTGAAGAGGTGCGCCAACCAGTAAGTGCTACCGACTAAACGAGAGTCTGCAAAGAGTTTTGTACGCTATACTTGCCGCGCTTTCTTGCCATGCCGCTATTCCAGTGCCTGTCGTAACCCTTCCTGACGGTTCCACCCGCGAGTTCGCCCAGCCGGTCACGGTGATGCAGGTCGCCGAGGACATCGGCGCGGGTCTCGCAAAAGCCGCATTGGCCGGCCGGGTCAACGGGCGGCTGGTGGATGCCTGCGTCGAGGTGGACGAGGACGCCGAAGTCTCCATCATCACCAATCGCGACGAAGAGGGCATCGAGATCCTGCGCCATTCGCTGGCACACATGCTGGGACAGGCAGTCAAGCAGTTGTATCCAGATGCCCAGATGGCGGTGGGCCCGGTGATCAAGGATGGGTTTTACTACGATATCGCCCGCGAAGAGTCCTTCACCGAGGAAGATCTCGAAAAAATCGAGGTCAAGGTACAGGAACTGATCGCGCAAGATTACGATGTGCTGCGTGAAGTGGTGACCCGCGAGCGGGCCCGTGAAGTATTCGAGGGACGCGGCGAGACCTACAAGGTTCAGATCGTCGACGAGATTCCGGAAGGCGAGGAAATCGCGCTGTACCACCACCAGGAATACGTCGACATGTGCCGCGGCCCGCACGTCCCGAACACCCGCCACCTGCGGGCGTTCAAGCTGACCAAGCTGGCGGGCGCCTACTGGCGGGGCGACTCCCGCAACGAGATGCTGCAGCGCATCTACGGCACCGCCTGGCCGGACGCCAAGCAGCTTCGGGCCTACCTTCACCGGCTGGAGGAAGCGCAGAAGCGCGATCACCGCAAGCTTGGGCGCGCGATGGACCTGTTCCATTTCCAGGAGGAAGCTCCGGGCATGGTGTTCTGGCACGCCAACGGCTGGATCCTGTACCGCCAGTTGGAAAGTTACATTCGCGAACGCCTAGACCAGGCGGGCTACCAGGAAGTGCACACGCCGCAGATCCTGGACCGCAGCCTGTGGGAGCGATCCGGGCACTGGGACAAATTCGGTGAGATGATCTTCACCACCGAGTCCGAGAACCGCGAGTACGCGGTCAAGCCGATGAACTGCCCGGGACACGTCCAGCTGTTCAACCAGGGGCTCAAGAGCTACCGGGACCTGCCGTTGCGCATGGCCGAGTTCGGCACTGTGCATCGCAACGAGCCGTCGGGCACCCTGCACGGGCTGATGCGGGCGCGCCGCTTCGTGCAGGACGATGCGCATATCTTCTGCACGCCGGAGCAGCTGCAGGGCGAGATCGCCGAGTTGATCGAACTGACGCGCTCGACCTATAGCGACTTCGGGTTCGAGGACATCATCCTGGGCCTGTCGACCCGCCCGGAGCGGAGGATCGGCGAGGATGCCCTGTGGGATCGGGCCGAGGGGGCGCTCAACGAGGCGCTGGCCGCGACCGGCCTGGACTTCGCCGTGCACCCGGGCGAGGGCGCGTTCTACGGGCCGAAGATCGAATTCACCCTGACCGACTGCATCGGCCGCGAGTGGCAGTGCGGCACGATCCAGCTGGACTTCTCCATGCCGGACCGGCTCGGCGCCCGCTACGTGGACGAGAACAGCGAGAAGATCGTCCCGGTCATGATCCACCGCGCCATCTTCGGTTCGCTGGAACGCTTCATCGGCATCCTGATCGAGCACTACGCCGGGGACCTGCCGCTATGGTTGGCGCCTTGCCAGGCGGTGGTGCTGAACATCACCGACGCCCAGGCCGGCTATGCCGGGGAGGTGGTGGCGCGGCTGGAGGCGGCCGGGGCGCGGGTGCACAGCGACCTGAGGAACGAGAAAATCTCCTTTAAAATACGCGAGCACACGCTCGCGCACGTCCCGTACCTGCTGGTCGTGGGCGACCGGGAGCGGGAAAACCAGGAAGTCGCCATGCGTGCGCGGGACGGCGCGGACCTCGGCCCGGTGCCGCTGGATGAACTGGCGGAACGGTTTGCTGTTACAATTCGCGCTCGCCGATTAAATCTGATGGAGGATTGAGTATCAGCGCAGAGAAAGAGATTCGCCTCAACGAGGACATCAGCGTACCGCGTGTGCGGCTGATTGACGAAGGCGGCACCAACCGAGGAGTCATGGGTCTTCGAGAGGCCCGGCAACTGGCCACCGATGCCGACATGGACCTGGTCGAGATTTCCCCCAACACCGAGCCTCCCGTTTGCAAGGTCATGGATTACGGGAAGTTCTGTTTCGAACGAAAGAAAAAGGCCCAGCAGGCCCGAAAGAAGCAGAAGCAGATCCAGATCAAGGAAGTCAAGTTCCGGCCCGGCACCGAAGAAGGTGACTACCAGGTCAAGCTTCGCAACCTGAAACGGTTCCTAGGCGATGGAGACAAGACCAAGGTGACGATTCGCTTTCGCGGCCGGGAACTGCACCATCGCGAACTGGGAGAGCAGAAGCTGAGCCGAATTGAGGAAGATCTCCAAGAATACGGCGAAATCGAGCAACATCCGAAAATGGAGGGCCGCCAGATGGTCATGGTGGTTGCCCCTCGCCGCCGCTAATCTGCCACAGACTCACCGAACGATCATGCCCAAACTCAAGACCAACCGGGGTGCGGCCAAGCGGTTCCGCAAGACGGCCAGCGGCAAGTTCAAGTGCCGCCAGTCGCATCGCAACCACATCCTGACCAAGAAGAGCACCAAGCGCAAGCGTGCCCTGCGCTCTCCAGACCATCTCGAATCTTCGGATGCTGCCTTGGCACGGCGGCTGTTGCCCTACATCTGACCGGCCATGCCCCGAGTTAAACGCGGCGTCACCACGCATGCCCGCCACCGCAAGGTGCGGCGGCAGGCGCGCGGCTACTATGGCGCACGCAGCCGGACGTTCCGTTCCGCCAACCAGGCGGTGATTCGCGCAGGGCAGTATGCGTACCGCGACCGCCGCACGCGCAAGCAGGACTTCCGCCGGCTGTGGATCGTGCGCATCAACGCGGCGGCCCGGATGTGCGGCCTGTCGTACAGTCGCTTGATGCAAGGCTTGGCCCAGGCGGAGATCGAGATCGATCGCAAGATGCTGGCGGACCTCGCAATGAACGAGTTCGACACGTTTGCGCAACTGGCGGATCAGGCCAAGGCCCGGTTGTCCGCAAGTTCCTGATACGATTTGCGGACGGATCCGTCCATGCCGCAATTCGAGTCCCTTCAGAGTGAAGCCGACGCCGCCATCGCGGCGGCGACCGATACGGCTGAACTGGAACGTCTGAGAGTCGCCTACCTCGGCCGCAAAGGCCAGGTCACCGTGGCCCTGCGCGGGCTCAAGGACCTTCCTGCCGACCAACGCCCGGAGGCCGGGGCCGAGATCCAGGCGATCCGCGCCCACATCGAACAGGCGCTCGCTGAACGTGGCGAAGCACTGGCCGAAACCGAGATACAAGCCCAAGTCTCAGCCGAACAATTGGACGTCACCCTGCGCGGGCGCACCCTTCCACCCGGCGCGCGCCATCCCACGATCCTGACCCTGCAACGCATCTGCAACTGGTTCGCGCGCTTCGGCTACGGCGTCAACTACGGTCCGGAGATCGAGGACGACTATCACAACTTCGAGGCGCTCAACATTCCGCCGCAGCATCCGGCACGCGCCATGCACGACACGTTCTATTTCGGTGACGGCCGCCTGCTGCGCACGCACACCTCACCGGTGCAGGTACGCACCATGAGCGAAAGCAAGCCGCCGATCCGGATCATCGCGCCCGGGCGTGTGTACCGTTGCGATTCGGATCCGACTCACAGCCCCATGTTTCACCAGGTTGAGGGCTTGTGCATTGAAGAGAATGTCAGCATGGCAGACCTGAAGGGCGTGGTCACGGCATTCTTGCGCGACTTCTTCGAAGACAGAGAGATCGAGACCCGCTTCCGGGCTTCCTACTTTCCGTTTACCGAACCGTCGGCGGAAGTGGATGTCCGGCGTGCAGGCGGCGATTGGCTGGAGGTGCTGGGGTGCGGCATGGTGCATCCTGCGGTGTTGAGAGAGGGCGGCATCGATCCGGAACGCTATACCGGCTTCGCGTTCGGAATGGGCGTGGAACGGTTGGCAATGCTGTACTACGGAATTCGCGACCTGCGGGTCATGTTTGCCAACGACCTCCGTTTCCTGGATCAGTTCGGAGGGACCGCGCAATGAAGTGTGACCTGAACTGGTTGTCGGAGTGGGTGGCGGAACTGCCGCCCGCCGAAGAATTGGCGCAGTCGCTGACCATGGCCGGACTAGAGGTGGACAATCATCACGATCAGATTTTGGAACTGGAACTGACGCCGAACCGCGGCGATTGCCTGAGTATGCGCGGCCTGGCCCGCGAGGTGTCGGCACTGACCGGCGCAGAACTGCAGGAGCCTTCCGAACCTAAAATCTCTGCCGACGCATCAACAGACAAGCCGGGCCTCGGCGAGATTGAGACCGATGCCTGTCCGTACTACAGCCTGCGTTTGATCGAAGGAATTAATCCAGAGGCGGAAACGCCGAAGTGGATACTGGATCGCCTCGAACGCTCCGGTGTCCGGGCACACCACCTGCTGGTCGACGTCACCAATTACGTCATGCTGGAGTTGGGTCAACCGCTGCATGCCTTTGACGCGGATGCGGTATCCGGCGACGTTTCGGTGCGCTGGGCGCAGGCACAGGAGATGATTCGCGCGCTGGACGAGACGCAATTAATGCTCGATCCGGACATGCTGGTGATCGCGATCGGGGAGCAGCCGATCGCCGTCGCCGGAATCATCGGCGGTGCCAACTCCGCGGTCGGCGAACAGACCAGCCGGATTCTCCTGGAATCGGCGCACTTCGCGCCGGAGGCGATCATGGGACGGGCCCGGCGCCTGAAGCTCCACACGGAATCTTCGCGGCGTTTTGAACGCGGCGTAGATCCGCGGCTCGCGTTGCACGCGACGCAGCGGGCCACCGAACTCATCCTCGAGTACGCAGGAGGGCGGGCGTCCGAAGTGACGCATGCGGGGCGGTTGGCTCCGACGTTCCGGTCGGACCGGATCCGCCTGCGGGCTTCGCGCCTGGCCAAGTGCCTGGCGGTCGAGGTGGATGGGGCAGAGGTGAGCCGGATCCTGCGTGCACTTGGTTGCCGGGCCAAGCAGGATGCCGGGCAGTGGGAAGTGTCCGCGCCGAGTTGGCGCTTCGATCTGGAGATCGAAGAGGACTTAATCGAGGAGATTGCGCGCGTGTATGGCTACGACCGGATCGAACCGGCTCCGGTTCCATTGCCGGCCGGTTGGGAAGTTCCACCGCAGCCATGGGCGCGGCAACTCGAACACTGCCAGTCGCGGCTAATGGAATGCGGTTACTCGGAAGCCGTGACTTACAGTTTTACCGAAGACAAGCTGGAGCAGGTCTTCGCGCCCGGCTCCAAGCCGTGGCGGTTGGTCAACCCGATTTCGGAGGATCAGGCGGTCATGCGTTCGACGCTGGTCCCGAGCCTGCTGCGGACCGCCCAGTACAACCTCAACCGGCAGCAGTCCAGTGTCCGGCTGTTCGAGACGGCCAAGGTTTTTTCGCGGGACGGCAACGATGTGCGCGAGACCTGGGTGCTTGGCGGCGTGGCATGTGGGCAAGCACATCCGCTGCAGTGGGGGGCAGTCGCACGTCCGATTGATTTCTACGACGTCAAGGGTGACCTGGAGAACCTGCTGCAGAGTTGGTCCGGGTCGCTGGAATTCTCGTCGGCGGAGCATCCAGCACTGCACCCGGGGCAGACTGCCTGCGTGAGCCTAGGTGGGCGGCAGATTGGAATTCTTGGCGCATTGCACCCAAGCCTGCATTCCGAGTTCGACCTTGGAGGTCCGGCGTTTGTGTTCGAGTTGGAGCTGGAAGCCTGGAGCGAATTCCCGGTGCCGCACTTCTCGGCTTGGTCGGAGTACCCGATAGTTACGCGCGACCTGAACGTGGTGGTGGCCGAAAGCACGCCCGCCTCCGCGGTGGAAGATTGCGTGCGTTCGCTCGACATCGAGCCGTTGCAGGAAGTGTCCGTGTTCGATGTGTATCGCGGCGAAGGTCTGGAACCGGAGCGTAAAAGTCTCGCATTGCGTTTGATATTCCAAAGTTTCTCAGGTACATTAAAGGACGAGGAAGTTGACGGATACCTCGAACAGGTGATCGCGCATCTGGCAGAACTGTGGGGGGCAGAGACCCGGCAATGGGCAAAACCCTGACCAAAACCGACCTGGCTGCCCGCTTGGTCGATCAGATTGGCCTCAACCGGGCAGAGTCCCGCGAGTTGGTGGATGCCTTATTGAACGAGATCAGCACAGCCCTCTGTGAGGGCGAGGATGTCCGCTTGTGGGGCTTCGGCAATTTCATCCTGCGCGACAAGGCGGCGAGGCCCGGCCGCAACCCGCGTAACGGCGAGGAGACAGTCATTGTCCCTCGGCGCGTGGTGACCTTCCGCCCTGGACAGAAATTGCGCAAGAAAGTGGAAGGCCATGAATGAGAATGGAAGAGAGGATCAGGCCGTCCTGCCAAACAAGCGATATTTCACGATAGGAGAAGTCAGCAATTTATGCCAGGTTAAGGATCATGTGTTGCGGTACTGGGAAAAGGAGATCCCGGCACTGAATCCAAAACGCCGGCGCGGACGGCGGTACTATCAACGTGAAGACGTATACCTGATTCGGGAGGTTCAGGCCTTGATGCAGGAAGGATACACTCTGGAGGGTGCCCGGCAGAAACTCCAGGGACGGTCTTCGGTTCCACAGGACACGCCGCAGACTCAGGCCATACGGCAGGCAGTGGCGGAACTCGAGAAAGTCGTCGAAGTGCTCAAGGAGTAGGGGTGACGAAAAGGTTGGGCGGGAGAATGATCCCGCGGCGTTCGGATACGGGACGGGGTGTGGCGCAGTCTGGTAGCGCACCGCAATGGGGTTGCGGGGGTCGGAGGTTCGAATCCTCTCACCCCGACCAGTCCCGCCGTGGAAGCCCGAGTTCAGCCTGACCATGATTTGGGACTTGGAATTGATCCTGGTGGTGGCTACTGCCGCCACGGGCCTGATCTACTACGGCCATTCCTTCTGGTACCGCCTGCGCCGCCAGGCACCGCCGATCCATCGACCCTGGTTCGCCGAGTGGTCGCACGCGCTGTTCCCGGTACTGCTGCTGGTGCTGGTGCTGCGAACGTTCGCGATTGAACCGTTCCGAATTCCCTCTGGCTCCATGATCCCGACGCTGCTGGTCGGCGACCTGGTCCTGGTCAACAAGTACAGTTATGGTCTCAGGCTTCCGGTGTTGCACACTCGCATCTTGGAGGTGGGCAAGCCCGAACGGGGCGATGTGGTGGTATTCCGTTATCCGAAGAACCCGAACCAGGACTACATCAAGCGGGTAGTGGGGCTTCCGGGGGACGAAGTGGCCTATGTCGGGAAGCGCCTGATGGTGAACGGGGAGGTCTATCCCCTGACGGATCCGCGCCCGTTTCTGGATGCGATCACCGGTCTCCCGTACCCGTATCGCACGCAGTACACGGAAAGCATCAGCGGGCGTCAGCATGAAATCCTTCACGATGCCCTGTCCAAGAGTGTCCCCGAAAACTTCACGGTGCCGCCGGGTCACTACCTGGTGATGGGCGACAACCGTGACAGCAGCCGCGACAGCCGGGACTGGGGGTACGTGCCGGAGGGTCACTTGGTGGGCCGGGCTTTTCTGATCTGGATGAATCATAAGCTCTTGCTGCCATCGCTGACCAACCCGGAGGTTTCGCTGCTTTCCCGCCTCGGCAAGATCGAGTGAATCGCTGAATGGCGCGGATCGAGAACTGGTTGCCGAAGGCGGTTCTGGACAGCCCCGAATATCGGACCGCCCGCACGCACCGCAGCGCCGGCTCGCCGCACAACGAACGGCAGGAATTCCTGGGCGACGCACTGCTAGGCCTGGTGATTTCGGATTTCTTGTGCCAGCGCTTCCCGAATGTTCCGGAAGGAGACCTGAGCCGCCTGCGTGCGCACCTGGTCTGTGGCACCATGCTGGCGAAACTGGCGGAATCGGCCGAAATGGACCAGTTGCTGATTGCGGAGGCGTCGAGTGCGGCCCGGCCGCGCGCCCGCCGCGTCATGGCGGGAAATGCGCTGGAAGCGGTGATCGCAGCGGTCTACCAGGTGTGCGGGTTCGAGGAAGTGCGCACTTTCATTCTCCGCCTGTACGATCAGGTTCTGGAGGAGTTGCCGCCCTTGGAGTCCCTGCGCAGCGCCAAGACCGAGCTGCAGGAATTACTGCAGGCGAGGGGCCGGGAGCGTGCCCGCTATACGCTGCTTAAAGAACGACCAAAGCATTCGCCGCGCTTTGAGGTGCAGTGCGAAGTGAAGGATCCGAAGGTGCGGACCCGGGGCACTGGCAACCGCATCCGCGAGGCGGAGCAGAATGCGGCAGCGGCCGCGATCGCCGACATCCAGCGCAAGCGGCCTGGATGGACATCGTGACCCGTTGCGGGTTCGTGGCGCTTTGCGGCAAGCCGAACGTCGGCAAGTCGACGTTGTTCAACCGTCTGCTGGAGAAGCCGCTGTCTGCCGCCACCGGCAAGCCGCAGACCACCCGGCACAACATCAAGGGCATTCTGACCGAGCAGGGCAACCAGTTCGTTTTCGTGGACACGCCCGGCATACACTCCGGGCGGGTTCGGGCGCTTTCTCAATTGCTCAACGCCAACGCCAGCGAAGCCATGAGCCAGGTGGACGTGGCGGTGATGGTGGTGGAGGTTGGGGTGTGGAACGCACGCGACGAAAAGGTGCTGAGTGAATTGCGCGACGCGAAGATCCCGGTCATGCTGTGCGCCAACAAGATTGACCGCATGCCTGACCAGGCATTGATCCTGCCGTATTTTGCCCAGCTGGCCGAGCACGAGTTCCTTGAGTACATTCCGGTCAGCGCGCGAACCGGGGAAGGTTGCGCGGTTCTCAAGGAGAACCTGGCGAAGCACGTCCCGGAACGGGAACACTTGTTCGAAGCAGACGCGCTGACGGACCGGCATGAGCGTTTCTTCGCGGAGGAATTGATTCGGGAACAGTTGTTGATTCAGCTGGACAAGGAATTGCCCTACGTCATGCATGTCCAGGTGACCGACTTCCAGAACCAGGAAGAGCGTGTGCATATCTCTGCGCAGATCCTGGTGGAGCGAGAATCGCAGCGCAAGATCCTGCTTGGTCGAAACGGCACACGCATCAGTGCCATCGGGCGCGCAGCACGGCTGCGCATGGCCGGGCTCCTGGATCAACCGGTGGTTCTGAAGTTGCACGTCAAGGTGCAACCGAACTGGCAGCGGGACCCGAACATCCTGGCCAGCTATCGCGGAGGCGTGTGATGCGGCAGGACGAACTGGTCGCGGCGTATGTGATCCAGGCGCGTCCTTGGCGCGAGACCAGCTTGCTTTACAAGGTGGTCGCACAGGATCATGGGCGGGTCAGCCTGATTCATCGTGGGGCACGCAACAACCGCCGCGACCGACCGCTACCGACATTGACCCCGGTACGGGTGTCCTGGGGCGGGCGCGGCAGCCTGTACACCCTGCGCCACGCCGAGGTCACCGGTCCGATGACAGTGAAAGACCCGAAGCGGCAGGTCTACGCCTTGTACGTCAACGAGATCGTCAGCTACCTGCTGCCGGACGATCGCTATTCGGACGAGATCTATCCGCTGTACCACGAGGCACTGGCTCATCTGGACATAGCCGCGGACCCTGAATTCGCACTTCGCGGAATCGAGATGGACTTGCTGCATCTGGCCGGTCACCCGCTGCAGCTAGACCGCACCGAACAGGGAAAGGTCGAACCGGGGCGGCAATATCGTTATCACCCGGGTGCCGGGCCCACGGAACTTCCGGAGGGAAGCGAGACGGACGGGATCAGCGGTCAGACCCTGCTGACTCTTCAGGCCCGGCAGGAAATGGACGAGCAAACGCGGCGCGAAGCGCGTCGCCTGATGCGGCAGGTACTGGACTACTACACGGCCCCGAACGTGATTCGGTCGCGGGGCATCATGCAAGCCTTGGCAGGCTGATTTCCGCACTCCCGAATTCTGGGAACTCGGGGTATTCCCGGAAAGCCTTTAGTGGTAGAGTGTCCATAGCAATAACTACTTCGCAGTACCGTGACGAACGTACGGTTGGGCGTGAATATAGACCACATAGCGACCCTGCGCCAGCAGCGCCACACGGACTACCCGGACCTGAGCGAGGCGATCCGCCGAGTAGAAGCGGCCGGGGCGGACGGCATCACCATGCACCTGCGCGAAGATCGGCGGCACATCCAGCTGGAGGACGTGGAACAGGCGCGCCGGCAAGTGAGCGGGACCCTGAACCTTGAGATGGCCGCGACCGACGAAATGTTGGATATTGCGGAGCGTATTCGCCCGGATTATTGCTGCCTGGTGCCGGAGCGGCGCGAGGAACTCACCACCGAAGGCGGACTGGACGTCGTGGCGGGTGCAGACCGGATCCGGGAGGCATGCACCCGGCTGAAATCAGCGGGCATTCAGGTTTCGCTGTTCGTCGAGCCGACGCACGAGGTGATGGATGCAGCGGTCGAACTGGGTGCGTCAACCGTGGAGTTGCACACCGGTCCCTACGCCAACGCAACGGAACCGGAAGCCCACGAGGCGGAGCTGGAACGGCTGGTTTCCACCACGCAGTATGCGCGCGACCGGTTGACGGTCAATGCCGGACACGGCTTGCACCACGATAACGTGGGCCCGGTGGCTTCGATCCCGGGAATGAACGAACTTAATATCGGTCACGCCATCGTTTGCCGGGCGGTGATGGTGGGATTGGAGGCAGCCGTGCGCGAGGTGCGCGAAGCCATGGAGGCGTCATGAGAGAGTATCCGACTATCGAATCCAGCATCGGCAACACGTCGCTGGTTCGTCTGCAGCGCATGGCGCCCGAGGGAGTCATGGTATTGGCCAAGCTGGAAGGAGACAATCCGGCCGGCTCGGTCAAGGATCGCCCGGCCATCAACATGATCGAGGCTGCCGAGGAACGCGGAGACATTCGTCCGGGCGACACGCTGGTCGAGGCGACCAGTGGCAACACCGGGATTGCGCTGGCGCTGGCGGCGGCGATTCGCGGCTACCGGATGATCTTGATCATGCCGGAGAACATGAGCCTGGAACGGCGCCAGACCATGGCGGCGTACGGGGCCGAACTGATCCTGGTCACGCAGGAGGAAGGCATGGAGGGGGCCCGCGACCGGGCGCTGGAGATGAACCGTGCGGGTGAAGCGTTCATCCTGAACCAGTTTGACAACCCGGACAACTCGGATTCGCACTATCGGGGCACCGGGCCGGAGTTGTGGCGGGACACCGGGGGCGAACTGACGCATTTTGTGTCTTCCATGGGCACGACCGGGACCATCAGCGGGGCCGGGCGCTACCTGAAGGAACAGAATCCAGATATCGAGGTGATCGGCGTGGAGCCGGCGGACGGTTCCGCCATTCCAGGCATCCGTCGCTGGGCGGAGGAGTACGTCCCGAAGATCCTGGAGCGGGACGTGGTCGATCGGACAATCGACGTTACGCGAGAAGATGCGGAAAACACCATGCGCGAATTAGCGAAGCGGGAGGGGATTTTCGCCGGGATCTCATCGGGCGGCTGCATGCACGTGGCTCTGCAGGTGGCGGCGGAAGTCGCGCCGGGGTCGGTGATTGCCGCTATCGTGTGCGACCGCGGAGATCGCTACCTGTCTTCGGGGGTTTATCCATCATGATCGGAGACGTGCTGGCCTTCGACATCGAGACCATTCCGGATGCGAAGCTGGGCCGGCGTCTTTACGATCTCTCAGACGACCTCCCCGACGAGGACGTGGTGCGTGCCATGGAACAGTTGCGCATGCAGAAGACCGGCGGACACCTGTTCCAGCCGTTGTACCTGCAGAAAGTGGTCTGCATCTCGGTGGTGTACCACACGGAGTCGGTGTTGGTTGCGAAGTCCTTGGAGGACATCGACGCGGACGAACACACGATCATCCGCAACTTCTTCGATGGCATCGAGCGGGCCGCCCCGCGGCTGGTGACCTGGAACGGCAACGGATTCGACCTTGCGGTGCTGAACTACCGCGCCATGTATCACGGGATCTGCGCGGCGCGCTTCTGGGAGACGGGCGACAACGAGCGGGAATTCCGCTACAACAACTACATCAGCCGCTACCACGAGCGGCACCTGGATCTGATGGACGTGCTGTCACGCTACAACCCGCGCGCCTCGGCCGGGCTCGACGACTTCTCCACCATGCTGGGCTTCCCCGGGAAGCCGGAGGGGATGTCAGGCGGCGAGGTGTGGCCGGCCTACCGAGACGGGCGGCTGGCCGAGATCCGCGAGTACTGCGAAACCGATGCGATCAGCACCTACTTGGTGTTTCTGCGCTTCGAATTCCTGCGCGGCAACCTGCTGCGGGAGGAGTATGTCGAACTGTGCGACCAGTTGCAGTCCTACCTGGAGGAAGAGGACAAGGCCCACTTCCGTGATTTCCTGACGCGGTGGGATCGCGCGAACGATCCGGTCGGCTGAACCGTCAGTCCAGCAGTTTCCCGATGATGGCGCGGTAAACCTCGACCAGCCGGTCGAGGTCCTCGACGGCGACGTGCTCGTCAATCTTGTGGATACTGCGATTGATTGGGCCGAATTCGACCACTTCGGCACCGGTCGGCCGGATGAACCGTCCGTCTGAGGTGCCGCCTTCGGTGCTGAGTTCCGCTTCCGACCCCAGCACTTCCGATACGGCGTCCTGGCAGATCTGGGTCAGGGTGCCGGGTGGCGTGCGGTAAGGCAGGCTCGCCTCCTCCCATTCGATTTGGTGCTCGAATCCGGCTTGCCCCAGAATTCCGGCAATTCGCTCTTGCAGTTCTTCGGCGGTGACTTCCGTCGAATAGCGCAGGTTGAAGTCCGTGGTCAGTTCGCCCGGGACCACGTTGGCGGCGCCGCACCCGCTGTTTAGGTTGGAAACCTGGAACTGGGTCGGCTGGAAATCCTCGTTGCCCTCGTCCCAAATGGTTTCGGTCAGTTCCACCAGCGCCGGTGCGAACCGATGAATCGGGTTATCGCACAGGGCCGGGTAGGCGATGTGGCCCTGGACACCGCGAACCGTCAACCGTCCGGACAATGAACCGCGGCGGCCATTCTTGATGACGTCGCCGAGCCGTTCGCGGCAACTGGGTTCGCCGACGATGCACCAGGCAGGGATCTCCTGGCGCGCTTGGAGTTGCTCGATCGCGGCCCGGGTGCCGTTCACGGCCGGGCCTTCCTCGTCGCTGGTCAGCAGCAGGCCGATAGCACCGGGGTGGTCGGGCCGTTGCGCGACGTATTGGGCGCAGGCGACCGCCATTGCGGCGACGCCGCCCTTCATGTCAGCCGCACCGCGACCGTACAGGAGCCCGTCGCGGATAGTCGGGCTGAAGGGATCGCTGCTCCACTGCTCGAGCGGACCGGTCGGCACGACATCGGTGTGTCCGGCGAACATCAGCAACGGTTCGCCCTCGCCGTGGCGCAGCCACAGGTTCTGGACCTCGGCAAACGGCATGGATTCGGCGACGAATCCATGAGGTACGAGGTACTTGGCAATCAGGTTTTGACAGCCTGCGTCTTCCGGCGTGACCGACGGCCGTTCAATCAGCGCGCAGGTGAGGTCCAGGACTTCCGACATGCTACTGCTCCAGCGCTTGCGCCCAGGCCGTCTCGTCGAAGCCGACGCTCAACGTGCCTTCGGCATCGAGAAGCGGACGCTTCAGCAGGGTGGGGTGTGCAAGGAGCAACTCGACGGCAGTCGCGTCGGTCAGTCTGGCGCGTTCGTCCTCTGGCAGTTGACGCCAGGTCGTGGAGCGACGGTTCAGCAACGTGTCCATCCCCAGCCGGGCGGCCCAGTCTTCCAACTGGGTGCGCGTCAATCCATCGGCGCGGGTGTCGTGGAAGCGGTAATCAATAGCTCGGCGTTCCAGCCACTGGCGTGCTGCCCGGACCCGGTCGCAGTTGGGGATGCCATAGACGGTCACCATGATCAACTGTCAGTTGCTTCTCGCAGGAGCGCGTTGATTCCGACCTTGCTGCGGGTCTTCTGGTCGACCTGCTTGACGATCACCGCGCAGGCCAGGCTGTACTTTCCGTCAGAGGCGGGCAGTGAGCCGGGGACGACCACGGCACCGGCCGGGACTCGGCCGTAGGAGACTTCGTCGCGTGCGCGATCGTAAATCCGGGTGCTCTGGCCGATGAATACGCCCATGGATATGACCGCGCCGCGCTCGACGATCACGCCTTCTACGATTTCCGAGCGGGCACCGATGAAGCAGTCATCCTCGATGATGGTGGGGGCGGCCTGCAGCGGTTCCAGCACGCCGCCAATGCCGACACCGCCGGAAAGATGGACGTTCTTGCCGATCTGGGCGCAGGAGCCGACCGTCGCCCAGGTGTCCACCATGGTTCCGGAGTCGACGTAAGCCCCGATGTTCACGAAACTCGGCATCAGCACCACGCCGGGCGCAATGAAGCTGCCGAAGCGCGCGGTCGCTGGGGGCACGATGCGCACGCCCCCGCCGTCCAGTTCCTCTTCGCTGCCTAGGGCGAAACGGCCCGCCACCTTGTCGCGGTAGCGGGTGTGCCCGCCGTCGATAATCTCGTTGTCGGTGATGCAGAACGAGAGGAGCACGGCCTTCTTGAGCCACTCGTTGACGATCCAGCCGCTGTCGGCGGGTTCGGCGACCCTCAGACGGCCGTCGTTGAGGCCCTGCAGGACTTCCTGCACAGCGTCGCGAACGGGCTCAGGGGCGGAGTCCGGGGTCAGTTGCGCGCGTTCTTCGAACGCCTGCTCAATGGTGGACTGGAGGCTCATGGGGAAAATCCGGGCAAAAGCACGCGCGTATGTTAACAAGAAGACGCGAATGAGGCTTCCGACAGGCAGCCGATTGCCTATTCGCGCAGGGAATCTCCGAGTTCCTTGATGTGCCGGCGCAGGGTGTCGGAGATCTGCGTCTGCATCTTGGGGTCGCGGATCGGGCGGGACTCGGCATCGGTAACGGTGAACACGTCCTGCACCTGCGCGCCCAGGGTCGTGATCCGCGCCTGGGTGATCCGGACCTGGCACGAGTCGAGAGCCCGGCTGACGGTCCAGAGCAGGCCCGGGTGGTCGGAGGTCGAGAGGTTGATCCGGGTCTCGGGCGGGGTTTCGCGCTGCACGAACTCGATTTCGGTCGGAAGGTCGAAATGTCGGGTCCGCCGTTTCGGTTGACGCAGTACCGGGCGGTCGAAGTCCCCTGGCGCCTGCGCCACGTTCTGCAGGGTCGTGCGCATTTCCTCCAGCGCATAGCGTTCGCTGATTGGATGACCGTCGACGTCGGTCACCAGGAAAGTCTGCAGGATGTAGTGGTCGCGGGTCTCGGTGATGCGTGCGTACAGCACGTTCGCACCGAGCCGGGCGAGCGCTGCCGTGAGCGGGACGAACAGGCGGGCATGGCTTTCGTCGTAGACCAGCACTTCCGTGCAGTGATGTTCGCCCTGGTGGCGTACAAACACCTGGGTCGGGATTCCGGGATCGCGGCCGACGATGCACTCGGTCTGCCAGGCCAGTTCGTCGTCGGTGTAGTGCAGGAGGTCGCCGTCGGACAGCGAATTCCAGAACCGGTGGCAGGCGGCCGGTTCACCGTGGGGGACTTTCGCGAGCGCCGAAGTCTTGAGGTCCTCGATCTGCTGTGCCGCGTCGAATGGCTGATCCAGGCCGCGCTGCAACTGCTGATCGGTCGCGACGTACAGTTGGTACAGCAGCGCTTCGCGCCAAGGTGTCCACAGTGCCGGGTTGGTGCCGCGCAAGTCGGCGACCGTCAACAGGAAGAGACCGCGCAGGCGAACCCCGTTTCCGACCAGCATCGCAAACCGGCTCACCACGTCCGGATCGCTGATGTCGCGCTTCTGCGATGTTATCGACATCTGCAGGTGATGTTCGACCAGCCAGTGAACCATGCCAGCGTCGTAGGCACTCAGATGGTGATCCAGGCAGAACTCCCGAGCGAGTACGCTGCCGATACTGGAATGGTCGCCGTCTCGCCCCTTGCCGATGTCATGGAATAAAGCCGCGAGGTACAACAGTTCGGGTTTGGGGAATTGCAGGAACAGCTCGTGGTAGAGGGGATTTTCGCCTTCGTGGACTGTCTTGGTGATATGCCGCAACTCGGTCAGCACCCGCAGGGTGTGTTCATCGACCGGGTGGATGTGAAACAGGTCGTACTGCATCATGCCGACCACCTTCGCGAAGTCCGGCCAGTACCGACGAAGGACGCCGTAGCGGTTCATGCGGCGCAGTTCGCGGGCGACGTGCTGGGGCTGGCGCAGGATTTCCATGAACAGGCTCTTGGAGGCCAGCTGGGCGCGGAAGGTATCGTCGATGCGATGCAGGTTGGCGCGGACCAACCGGATGGTGCGCGCCCGCACACCCTCGATTTCGGGGTTTTGCTGTAGCAGCAGGAACAGCTCGAGAAGCCCTTGGGGGTGGCGCTTGAAGACCTTCTCGTTGCGGGTCTCCAGGTAGCCGTCCAAGACCTGGAAATAGGCGTTCAGGGGTCTCGGAGCATTGCGGCTGGGCGGTTGCAGGCTCTCGCGGTAATGTTGGCTGAGCACTTCGGCGAGGCGATCAATCTCGCTGGTCGTGCGATAGAAGTCCTGCATGAACGACTCAACGGTGTGATTGACGGTGTCGCCCTGATAGCCGAGCCGTTCGGCGATCGGGCACTGGTAGTTGAACAGCAGGCGTTCTTCGGCCTGGTCGCTGGCCTCGTGCAGGGCGAAACGCACCTGCCACAGGAACCGCTCTCCCTCGTGCAGCAGTTCCAGTTCCTCGGGCTCGCAGAAGTCCGACGGGCTCTCGATGTCTTCGTGCCGCTTCAGGATCCAGTGCAGGGTCTGGATGTCGCGCAGTCCGCCGGGCCCCTCCTTGATGTTAGGCTCCAGCCGGTAGTTGCTGCCGCCGAACTGCTGATGGCGGGATTCCTGCTCCGTGACTTTGCCTTGGAAGAACTGCTCGTGGGTCCACAGGGGCGCCCGGAACAGCCCGATCCGGGGCTCCAGGTTGCCTTCCAGGTCGCGGGCCAACTTGGAATTCCCGCACAGGTGCCTCATCTCGAGCCAACTGGTCATCAGGGTGATGTCGTCGCGGGCGTCTTGGCGGCACTGGTGGACGGTGCGCACGCTCTGCGACAACTTCAGCCCGCCGTCCCACAGGGCTTGGAAGAACGGGCCCAATTCCTCCGGGGTACGCCGCCCCCGGTACAGGGCCAGGACGTCGATATCGGAATAAGGGTGCAGTTCACCCCGGCCGTAGCCGCCGACCGCGAGCAAAGCGAGATCCTCGATCTCATTCAGCCGATACTCGCGCCACAATACTTGCAGCATCCGGTCGATGAGTTCGGCCCGCGCGTGAATCAGTTCGGCAATGTCATGATCCGGGAAGCGTTCCGACAGGAACTGCTGGATGGCCTCGGTCCACTGCTTCCAGCTTGCGGGACCGGCATCCTGCGGCGAGGGATGCGCGTTGAGGCAGGCCTGGGCTAGGTCGGCTCTCACGGAAACCGTTCGTCGGGCCGGGCGGTCAGCACCTCGAAGCCATCCTCGGTGACCAGGATGGTGTGCTCCCACTGGGCCGACAGGCTGTGGTCGCAAGTGACCACGGTCCACTGGTCCGGCAACAGCCGCACCTGCGGCATCCCGGCGTTGATCATCGGCTCGATCGTGAAGGTCATTCCGGGTTTCAGCGCCATCCCGGTGTCAGCCTTGCCGTAGTGTAGGACTTGCGGTTCTTCGTGGAATTCGCGCCCGATGCCATGGCCGCAGTATTCGCGCACCACGGACAGGTTTTGACCCTCCGCGAAGCTCTGGATGGTATGGCCGAGGTCGCCGAGCCGGAGGCCCGGACGCACTAGGCAGATGGCCCGGTGCATCGCTTCGTAGGTCAGTTCGACCAGCCGGCGGGCTTGCACGGACGGCTTGCCGAGAAAAAACATGCGGCTGGTGTCGCCGTGGTAGCCGTCCTTGATGACGGTGACGTCGATGTTGAGGATGTCGCCGCGCTTGAGCTTGCGTTCGGAGGGGATGCCGTGGCAGACCTGGTGATTGAGCGTGGTGCAGACGGACTTCGGGAAGCCGAGGTAGTTCAGCGGGGCCGGGATGGCATCCTGTTCCTCCGTGATGTAGCGGTGGCACAGGTCATTGAGATAGTCGGTGGTGACGCCGACTTCGACATGTTCGGCGATCATTTCCAGCACATCCGCGGCGAGGCGCCCGGCCGTGCGCATCTTCTCCACTTCTTCAGGGCTTTTGATGGTGACAGGCATGGGGCTAGCAGGGCCGAAAATGGTGCGTAGAAACACATATTATGAGCCATAACGCCCAGCGAGGGCGGCACCGGACGTATGAAGCCGGTCGACCTAGAGAAGGCTATTCGCATCTAATATAGCATCATATGATGTATAATTTATGCATCATTCCCGGATGGAGGCTGGCATGCGAACGACACTGAACATCGACGAGACCCTGCTGGCGCAGGCTCGGCTGCTTACCGACATCGAATCGAAATCGAAGCTGGTACGCGAGGCACTGAGGGCGCTGGTAGAAAGGGAGAGTGCCCGCCGACTCGCAAAACTGGGCGGCAGCCAGCCTGAACTTCTGGATATTCCGCGCCGCCGTCTCGCCGATGATCCTGGTTGACACCTCCGTCTGGGTCGAGCATTTCCGCGTCGGCAACGAGGCACTGGCCCGCCTGCTCGACGAACACCAGGTGTGGGTCCATCCGTTCGTGATCGGCGAGATCGCCTGCGGCAACCTCGAGGATCGCAAGGAAATCCTGTCAGGGCTCACGCATCTTCCCGCGGTGCCGGTGGCGACGCATTCCGAAGCGCTGTTCTTCTTGGAGCGGAATCGGCTGGCAGGGCTCGGCATCGGCTATGTCGATCTGCACCTGCTGGCGTCGGCGTCGCTGGCGCCGCCGATGCGATTGTGGACGCGGGACCGGCGGCTCGGGACGGTGGCGGACAGCATGAAATGTGCTTATGGACGCCACCACTAAAGTAAGGGATTTGACATGCATGTTCTACAATGTGCTTTGTGCCGTTGCATAGACCCGTCAACCGTGCTGGAACAGGGCAGATGACTGCTGAAATTGGGCTTCAAATAGAAAATACGGGCCCGTTATCGGTAGTGGACCAAACCCGCCTAGAAGTATCAAGGCGCACTGGTGCAGAAAAAAAATCATGCCTTGGGCAATTTCTAACACCTGCGAGCACGGCTGCATTTATGGCGGGACTTTTTCCCCGATCTCAAGGGGAATGCCGCTTGCTTGACGCTGGAGCCGGAATTGGTTCTCTTTCAAGTGCATTTTTGGAAAGGTGCGTAAATGGAGAAATGAAATTCGGTGCAGTCCAGATTACAGCGTTCGAAATTGATCCGGCAATCCAAGAAGAACTGCAACGTTCTTTGTCCTACTACACCGAGAAATGTCCTTTATCCTATGAAATCGTCGGCGAAGATTTTGTAGAAGAGGCGGTCAATTCGATCCAGTTTCAAAAATGCAATTTCACGCACGCTATTCTGAATCCTCCCTACAAGAAGATCCGTAGCAACTCTAGATACCGGGAACTTACGCGTCAAGTTGGGATTGAGACTGTCAATCTTTATTCCACGTTTGTAGCTTTGGCCATCGCGCTGACCCAACCGAATGGACAGATCGTGGCAATTATCCCTCGCAGCTTTTGCAACGGGCCTTACTATCGCCCTTTCCGTGAATTTATTTTTGCTCACACTGCCATCCAGCATATACACCTATTCGCATCCCGGGACAAGGCTTTCAGGGATGATGATGTACTTCAGGAAACGATTATTATCCGGCTTGAGCGAGAGGCTAAACAGGGGTCTGTGACAGTTTCCACATCGACCGACAACACTTTTTCCGACCTGACCGAACACACATATCCGTTTGAGCAAATCGTGCAGCCAGATAATTCTGAGCGATTTATTCATATTCCCACTTCTTCTGCTATGGCCACGGGTCTTCCTCCGACCGTCCGCCACACGCTGGATGAATTAGGCATCAAGGTTTCCACTGGACCCGTAGTGGACTTTCGACTGAGGGAGCACCTGCGCGAGATGCCAGGTCCAGATTGCGCTCCCTTGCTCTATCCCGGACACTTCAGCAATGGCGGCATCACATGGCCTGCTACCGGAGAAAAGAAGCGAAATGCCATTAGGCGCAGTGCCGATACTGAAAAGTGGCTATATCCCTGTGGATTCTATTGCGTGGTCAGGCGCTTTTCATCCAAGGAAGAAAAACGTCGAGTCGTGGCTAGCGTGGTCGATCCCAGTCCATTTGGCGATGCGGAAGCACTCGGTTTTGAGAATCACCTGAATCTGTTCCATGAAAACAAGCGCAGTCTGCCACAAGCTCTTGCACACGGTCTCGCCGTATTCCTGAATTCGACTCTTGTCGATGACTATTTCAGACGTTTTAGCGGACACACCCAAGTTAATGCCACGGATTTGAAGTTCATGAAATATCCGAGTCGAGGCATGTTGCTTAAGCTTGGCAAGTGGGCTATGCGGAATAGGAAAATCACTCAAGCTATGATTGATAATCGGATACATGCGCTTTTCACATGAGTAGTGGAAACGACCACATTCAGGCAGCGCAGGAAATCATCATCTTCCTAGGTTTGCCAAAGGCTCAGCAGAACGAGCGTTCGGCATTATGTTTGTTGGCGTTGTTGAATTTAACCCCAGATAAAACATGGGCCGAATCGGAAAGCCCGCACATGGGCATTACTCCCATTATGGACTGGACGAGGGAACATTACGGCAGAGACTACGCTCCGAACACTCGGGAGACGTTTCGACGTCAAACGATGCATCAGTTTTGTGATGCGGGAATCGCCCTGTATAACCCAGATGATCCTGATCGTCCGGTGAATAGCCCTAAAGCAGTCTATCAAGTTGCGCCAGCCGCTTTGGATTTGCTGCGCCTGTATGAAACTTCTGCATGGGATGATGCTCTTATATCCTATTTGGATAGGCATCCAACGCTCATAAGTCGCTATGAGAAAAAGCGCGAACAAAATCTTGTCTCCGTCACAATTTCACCAAATCAAGAGATAACCTTCAGCCCCGGCAATCACAGCAAACTTATTCGAGACGTTATAGAGGAATTTGCTCCACGTTTTGCACCAGGAAGCGTTTTGGTTTACGCCGGTGATACTGGCAACAAGTGGGCTTATTTCGATACCGCCCTTATGGGCGAACTCGGTATTGATGTTGATTTGCACGGCAAGATGCCTGACGTGATGTTGCACTATGCTGAAAAGAATTGGTTGTTTTTGGTCGAGGCCGTCACCAGCCACGGACCGGTGGACGGCAAGCGTTATGAAGAATTGGCCGAACTCTGTTCCGGAGTCAAAGCCGATCTGGTATATGTAACGGCCTTTCCCGACCGTTCTTCCATGCGAAAATTTCTTACTGAAATTGCTTGGGAAACAGAAGCTTGGGTTGCTGATTCTCCGTCTCACCTGATGCATTTCAATGGCACTCGTTTTCTTGGTCCTCATGACAGGTGACAAACTGCAAACCCATGAAAGAGCTATACAAAATTGATTCTTAAGGCGAATTTAGTTATTATCAGTTCCGGCATGAGCCGGGTCATCAATCCTCAACTATAGAGTCGCGCAACGCTTTGGTGGTCAGCGACATGATTGAGCGGTAGTCGATGCCAATTCCCGACTTTCAGTCACTGATGCTACCCACCCTCAAGGCATTTAATGCCAGTGAGGAGATGCCGTTGTCGGAGGTCCGCAAGCAGATCAAAGACGCCGAGGGGCTATCTGCTGAGGATATCCGGGAAATGCTTTCGAGCGGCCGACAGACAAAGTTCGCAAACCGTGTGAATTGGGCTGTGATCTACATGGAGCGCGCCCATCTTCTTGCTCGGGTTCGCCGTGGCGTGTACCGGCTGACGCAAGAAGGTAAGCGCTTGCTTGTTCAGGCACCTCTACGCATCGACATCAACTTGCTTGAAGAAAAATACCCTGATTTCGCCGAATGGCGGCAACGAGCAAACACTTTGCCTCGCGGCAAGGATGAGGGGGCTAAGCAAAACGATAACATTATCGAGACACCAGAGGAAGTGCTGGAAAGAGTTGCACAGCAATTGCGCAGCGAGCTGGAAGCAGATGTGCTGAGTCGGGTTCGTGATGCAGAGTCAAGTTTTCTTTCTTGAGCAGATTGTTGTCGACTTGTTGATCGCGATGGGCTACGGTGGTGGTGATGCCGCGAGGGGCCAGGTAACTGGACGTTCGGGTGATGGGGGGATTGACGGCACGATTCGGGAAGATGCGCTCGGTTTGGACGAGGTTTATGTGCAGGCGAAAAGGAACAAAGACGGCAACACTGTGGGCGAAGGAGATCTGCGCAATTTTGCTGGAGCGATTGATGCTGCGGGCACAACCAAAGGCGTGTTCGTTACTACGGCTGATTTTACGCGCGCTGCGAGAGAGTACGTATCGCGGAGCCCGAAACGAATCATTCTGATCGATGGTGCGGAACTTGCCCGCCTGATGGTCCAGCACGGGATTGGAGTACGTACACGAGTTCAAGAGGTTAAGCAGATCGACGAAGACTACTTCGATCAGGAAGCGATCTAAGGCCAAGCCCTTGCCATGTATAATGGCGCGCCGCAGGCTCGCCTGCGAAAATTCGCGTCCGGATCGACACGAGCGGTGGGTGCCCCCAGGGTTGCCGCGAGGGGTCCGGGCAAGTTGACAACCCGCAAGGCTTCGGAACCTGACAGCCCGGAGCCGCCATCAGGAGGGCCGCAATGCCGTGTGCCACCTTGCGTGAGATGTTGGAAGCCGGTGTCCATTTCGGACATCAGACCCGGTACTGGAACCCCAGCATGGCGCCGTACATCTTCGGCGAGCGCAACAAAATCCATATCATCAATCTCGAAATCACCCAGCGCATGCTGGATGAGGCCGCCGAACAGGTGCGCGAGTGGGCTGCCGAGGGCAAGACGATCCTGATCGTCGGCACCAAGCGGGCAGCTCAAGACATCGTCAAGTCCAAGGCCGAGGAGTGCGGGATGCCGTACGTCTCGCAGCGCTGGCTGGGCGGGACGCTGACCAACTTCCACACTGTGCGCAACTCCATCAAGCGCCTGCAGGACCTCAAGCGTATGGAGGGCGAGAACCTGATGGCGCGCATCAGCAAGAAGGAAGCATTGCGCCTGACCCGCGAAAAGCTCAAGCTGGAACGCAGTCTGGGCGGCATCGAGGACATGGAGCGGCTGCCGGACGCCCTGTTCGTGATTGATGTCCGTTACGAGAACATCGCGGTGCGCGAGGCCCGCCGACTGAATATCCCGGTGGTTGCGGTGGTCGACAGCAACAGTTCGATCGAAGGCATCGACCGGATCATCCCGGGCAACGACGACGCGATCCGCTCGATTCGGCTCTACATGGACGTGGTCAGCAATGCAATCCAGGAAGGGGGCAAGCAGGCAGAGGAAGAAGGGGTCGCGGTGGAAGCGCCCGCTCCCCGGGGACCTGCCGTGAAGCGCAAAGGCCGACGGACCAAACTGCACGTCGAGTCGAAGGAAGACTCGCAACCGGAGGAGGCCGCCGACGAGGCGGCGTCCGAACCCGAAGCCGCGGCAGTGGAAGAGCCAGTCGAAGCTCCGGCGGCGGCCGACGAGGCGGCTGAGACCGAGGCCGTCCCTGAGACCGAGCCAGCTGAAGAGGACGTCCAGGCCGAAGCGGCCGGGAATGAAACCGAAGCCGAGGCTGCTGCGGTGGAGGAGCCAGCCGAAGCTCCAGCGGCAGCCGAGGCCGAGGCCGAACCTGAAGCCGAACCTGAGGCCGAACCTGAGGCCGAGACGGCTGCCAAGTAAGCGGACGGAACCGAGGAGTCATTCATGGAGATTACGGCACAACTCGTCAAGGAACTGCGCACCCGGACCGGGGTGGGCATGATGGAATGCAAGCGTGCGCTCAGCGAGTGCGATGGCGACATCGACGCCGCCATCCAGCACCTGCGCACGTCTGGGCAGATGAAGGCGGACAAGAAGTCCGCTCGCACGGCGGCGGAAGGCTCGCTGGCCCTTGCAAAGTCGGGAGATGGCGCCCGGGCGCTGCTTCTGGAGCTGAACAGCGAGACGGATTTTGTTGCCAAGGACGAAGGTTTCCGGGCATTTGCCCAGACCTGCGTCGAGGCCGCGCTGTCATCGGGGACCGACGATGTCGAGACCCTGATGAACCAGACCGTAGACGGTGGCACGCTTGAAGAAACTCGCCGGGAACTGGTGGCTCGTCTAGGCGAGAACATCCAGGCCCGCCGCCTGCAGGGGCTTGATGCCGACGGCGCCTCGATCGCCTGCTACCTGCATGGGCGGCGAATCGGCGTGCTGGTGGCGTTCGATGGGGAGCCCGAACTGGGCCGCGACCTGGCCATGCATATCGCAGCGTCCCGCCCGGTGTGCGTGAGCGAGGATGAAGTCCCGGAAGACCTTCTGGAGAAGGAACGCGAGGTGCTGACCGCGCAAGCACAGGAATCTGGCAAGCCGCCGGAGATCATCGAGAAGATGATTGCCGGACGCCTGCGCAAGTATCTGTCCGAGATCACGCTGCTGGGCCAGCCTTTCGTCAAGGACCCGGACGTCACGGTCGGCAAGTTGCTCCAGTCGAAGAATGCTTCGGTCCGGGCGTTTACGCGCCTGGAAGTCGGCGAGGGGATCGAGAAGAAGCAGGAAAACTTCGCCGAGGAAGTTCGAGCCCAGGCCGAGAAACACTGACCCCGACGCCGCCATGTCTGCCGCATACCGCCGCATCCTGCTGAAGCTGAGCGGCGAGGCGTTGATGGGGGCCAACCGCTACGGGATCGATCCGGACACGGTACGCCAGTTGGCCTCGGCACTGGCCGGGGCGCAGGCGCAGGGCGTGCAGATCGCGGTGGTGGTGGGCGGTGGCAACATCGTGCGGGGTGAAGGATTGGAAGCGGCCGGAATCGACCGCGTCACCGGTGACCAAATGGGCATGCTGGCCACCCTGATCAACGCGTTGGCCCTCCAGGAATCAGTAGAACAGAACCAGGTCCCATGCCGGGTGATGTCCGCCATCCCGGTGCCGCAGGTGTGCGAGAGCTACATCCGGCGTCGCGCCGTGCGCCACCTTGAGAAAGGCCGCTTGGTGGTATTTGCCACCGGAACCGGCAACCCATTCTTCACGACCGATTCCGCGGCCAGCCTGCGCGCGGTGGAAATCGGTGCCGATATCCTGCTCAAGGCGACCAAGGTGGACGGGGTGTATTCCAGCGATCCCTTCACCGACAAGGACGCACAGCGTTTCGATGTTATCGACTACGACGAGGCCCTGCACCGCAAGTTGGGCATCATGGATTCGACCGCGCTGGTGTTGTGCCGGGACAACCGGATTCCGATCCGGGTGTTCGACATGTTCGAGGAAGGAGCCTTGATGCGGTTGCTGGCTGGAGAACCGGTCGGGACCCTGGTGCACGCGGAGGGCGCCCATGCGTGAGGAAATCCTGGCCGATGCCCGAGAGCGCATGCAAAAGAGCCTCAGCGTTCTGGGCGAGGCATTGACCCGCATTCGCACCGGCCGTGCGCATCCGAGCCTCTTGGACCCGGTGAAGGTGGAATATTACGGGACCGAGGTGCCGATTGCCCAAGTCGGAAGCGTGACGGTCGAAGAAGGGCGTACGCTGGTGGTGCAGGTGTGGGAGAAGAACATGGTGGAGGCGGTCGAGAAGGCATTGCTGAACTCCGACCTGGGAATCACGCCGAACAGCGCAGGACAAGTGGTGCGCCTGCCGATGCCTCCGCTCACCGAGGAGCGCCGCCGGGTGCAGGTGAAGCAGGTCCGGGAAACCCTGGAGGAAGCGCGTGTCTCGATTCGCAATGTCCGGCGCGACGCCAACCACATGCTCAAGGACCTGTTGAAGGAGAAGGAGATTAGCGAGGACGAGGAGCGCCGTGATCAGGAGGCGGTGCAGAAACTGACCGATGACTCCATCCACAAGGCGGAGCAGATGGCGTCGGAGAAGGAAAAAGCTCTGCTGGAAATCTGAGATTTCGGGAGAGCGGTGCGCGAATTCACCCTGCCGCGGTCCGAGTTCCCGGCCCATATCGCGCTGATCCCGGACGGCAACCGTCGCTGGGCGCGCCAGCGCGGAAAACCCCACGAGGACGGCTATCGCGCCGGCATCAAGGCAACCCGTGCTCTGGTCGAGCATGCCGCCCGGCGCGGGATTTCAACCCTGACCCTGTTCGCGTTCAGCAGCGAGAACCGCAGGCGGCCAAAGCCGCAGGTGGAGCTGCTGATGAGGTTGCTGGTCGAAACGCTGGACGAACAGGCTCGCGAACTCATGGAGCAAGGCATCCGATTGCACTTCATCGGCGAACTGGATCGGCTATCCACCAAGATTCGGTCGCGGATCCGGCAGATCGAGGCGCAGGCTCCGGACAAACCAAACCTGGTCATGTACGTGGCACTGCATTACAGCGGCCGTCAGGACCTATTGGCCGCATTCCAGCATTGCCAGAAGGCGAACCTCGATGTCGTCGGCGAGGCAGAGGTGTCGAGGGCACTCGGTACCGGGGAACTGCCGGACCCGGACCTGTTGATCCGCACCGGCGGCGAGTTTCGGTTGAGCAATTTCCTGCTGTGGCAGATGGCCTACACGGAGTTGTATTTCACCGACTGCCTGTGGCCTGATTTCGATGAGGCGGCGTTCGACCGGGCGCTGGAGTGGTTTGCCGAACGGGACCGGCGTTTCGGGGGCAGTGCCGGATGAATGAGCTCACGAAACGCACTGGCACGGCCGCAGTTCTGCTGGCAGTGGTGGTGGGGGCGCTGGCCCTGAACGAGGTCGGCGTAGGCCCCGCGCCCTGGATGCTGTTCGTTGCCGTGGCGTGCGGGGTGGCGGTCTGGGAGTGGGCCGGGTTGCTGGGATTGGGACGCCTGGGGCAGATCGCCTACCTGGCGGCCAGCGCGTTGCTGGTATCGGCCCTAATGCCGCCGGCTCTCGAGAATGCGGTTTGGCTGGCGTTCGGGCTGTGGATCATTGCACTCTTGCGCATCGCGGGCGTCCCGTTCCCGCGCACCGCCGAGACCCTGTTTTTTGGTATGCTGGGATGGGTGGCTGTTCCGGTGGCGGGACTAACCCTGGTAGCTTTTTTAGGACCGTTTGTGTGGGCATTTCTTGTGGTGGTTATCGTGGCGGATACGGCTGCTTACTTCGTAGGCCATCGGTATGGGAAGACCGCATTGGCTCTGGAGATCTCTCCGGGCAAGACGCGTGCTGGGCTTGTTGGCGCCCTGCTGGCGGTGGCGGTGGTTAGCATCCCGATTGCGTGGGGCCTTGGCCTCCCCTTGGCAAGCTGGTTCTATTTCGCCTGTCTGGCGCTGCTCGTGGCCTGCTTCAGCGTAGTCGGCGACCTAAGCGTCAGCCTGCTCAAGCGCCGGGCAGATGTCAAGGACAGCGGTCGCTTCCTGCCTGGGCACGGGGGAGCACTGGATCGGGTCGACGGCCTGCTGGCTGCGGCACCCGTGTATGCTTTGGGCATTCAGGCGTTGCAGGGAGTACTGTTGATATGACTACGATGCGGCTGACGGTGCTGGGTTCGTCGGGCACGATCGGGATCAACACGCTGGATCTCGCCGCACGTCACTCCGATCACGTCGAGGTATTCGCGCTGGCCGCGAATTCGGATCATTCGACCCTCCTCGAACAATGCCGCCAGCATCGGCCGCGCTATGCCGCCTTGGCCAATGCGGATGCGGCGCAAAGCCTGCAGGAGGCGCTCCGTGCGGAGCAACTCGATACCGAAGTGCTGCAGGGGGAAGACGAGTTGCGCGATTTGGCGGGCGATACAACCGCCGATTGCGTGATGGCCGGAATCGTCGGGCTGGCCGGGCTGGTGCCGACGCTGGCCGCGGTCCGGTCCGGGCGGAGAGTGCTGCTGGCGAACAAGGAATCACTGGTGGCGGGAGGCCAGCTGTTCATGGATGAGGTACGTCGGCACGGTTGCGAACTGGTTCCGGTCGACAGCGAACACAATGCGTTGTTCCAGTGTCTGGCGCAGACCGACCCCGAAGCCATCGAACGTGCGACCCTGACTGCGTCGGGCGGGCCGTTCCGCGAGACCCCGCTGGAGCAACTTGACGCGGTCACCCCGGATCAGGCGTGCGCGCATCCGAACTGGAAGATGGGGCGGAAGATCTCCGTGGATTCCGCGACCATGATGAACAAGGGGCTGGAGTTAATGGAAGCGCGCTGGCTGTTCGGTCTCGATGCCGACCGGGTCGACGCGGTGATTCACCCGGAATCGATCGTCCATGCCCTGCTGACCCTGCGCGACGGTTCCACGCTGGCTCACCTGGGGCCGGCCGACATGCGCGTGGCTATCAGTTACGCCTTGTTCGGCCCCCAGCGCCTGCCTTCCGGGGTCGAGTCCCTGAACCTGGCGGAATGCGCGCCATTGAACTGGTATCCGCCGCCGCCCGGGCGCTATCCCTGCCTGGAACTGGCACGCCAGGCTATGCAGATGGGTGGGCCAGCGCCGATCATACTGAATGCGGCCAACGAGATCGCGGTTGACGGGTTCTTGAACGAGCGCATCCGGTTCCCGCAGATCGCGGATGTGGTGGAACGAACGCTGGAAGGGGGGCAATCCGGCGACCCGAGTGGAATCGACGACATTATCGAGACGGATCGCGAGGCGCGTGCCCGAGCCCGACAGGCCATGGAAGCGCTGTGAGTTTCCTGATCAGCCTGGCGGCGTTCCTGGTGGCCATCGCCTTGCTGGTGACGTTCCACGAATTCGGGCACTACTGGGTGGCGCGCCGGTGCGGCGTGAAGGTGCTCCGGTTTTCGGTCGGCTTCGGCCGCCCCCTGTACTGTTACGTCTCGCCGCGCACCGGGACCGAGTGGGTGATTTCCGTCCTGCCGTTCGGCGGGTACGTGAAGATGCTGGACAAGCGCGAGGCGGGGGACATCCCGGAGGCAGAGCAAGACGTCGAGTTCACTGGAAAACCGCTGTATCAGCGGGCGGCGATTATCGCCGCCGGTCCGGCATTCAACCTGTTGCTGGCCTTCCTGCTGTATTCCCTGGTTTTCATGACGGGCGAGACTGGTCGTCGCCCGCTGGTCGGCCACGTGGCGGAGGGCTCTCCGGCCGCAGTTGCGGGCCTCCAGACCGGCGATGAAATCCTGTCCGTCGGCGGCCAGCCGATTCGCACCTGGCAGGCTTTCATCGTGCCGCTCTTGGATTCCGGACTTGGCGATGGCGTCATCGCCATGGAGGTGCTCCGCGAGGATGGCGATGTGGCATACCCGGTCATCGACGTGGGACCGGGACTGCTGAAGAATGAGAATGTATTCGGTGCGCTCGGCTTGCACCCGCTGCGCTCGACGTCCATGCCCGTGGTTGGCACCGTTTTAGAAGGAGCACCGGCCGAGGCGGCCGGTTTGCGTGAAGGCGATCGCATCGTGCGTCTCGACGAGTCTTCGGTGGCAACCTGGGAAGGGATGTCGGGATATATCCGTGCGCGGCCAGGCCAGACCGTGACGGTCGAACTCGAACGGGACGGGCAGCGCATGTGGCAGGAGATTCGTGTCGAGGCGGTTGATGTTTCCGGCATGCCGGTCGGCCGAATCGGCGTGACGCCGTACCGGGATCCGGAACTGGCGGAACACCTGAGCGTCATCGTGCGCCACCCGGTCGGGGAAAGCCTGTTGCTGGGCGCGGAGCGGACTTGGGACTTCAGTGTCTTGACCGTCCGCCTGATCGGGCAGCTGATCGTCGGCGGCGCGTCGGTTAAGAACATCAGTGGCCCGGTCGGCATTGCCGAATTCGCCGGGACGTCGGCCATGATCGGATTTGCGGCCTTCGTGTCCATGCTGGCCTTGCTGAGCGTCAGCCTGGGAATTCTCAATCTCCTTCCGATCCCCATCCTGGATGGTGGGCACCTGTTGTACTGTCTGGCTGAAGCCTTAACCGGTCGACCGGTGTCGCCGACAGTCGAAGCTGTGGGTCAACGTTTGGGCGTGGCCATGCTGGCGGCACTGATGGGGCTTGCCCTTTACAATGACCTTGCCCGATTGCTGGGATAGCCCATGTTTCGCTCGAGATTCGGTCCGACTCTGCTCGTTCTTGCCCTAATGCTGGTGGTGCCGCGCGCATTTGCATTCATCGTGGAGGATATCGAGTTGCAGGGCCTGCAGCGCTTGGAGGCCGCGACCGTGTTTACCTATCTCCCAGTGGAGGTGGGCGAGGATTTCGACGTGTCCCGAACCAGCGAGGTGGTGCGAGCACTGTTCAAGTCCCAGTTGTTTAGCGACGTGGAAGTGTCGCGCCGCGGCAACGTGCTGGTCGTCAGGGTGGTGGAACGCCCGGCCATCACTGAAATTGCCTTCGAGGGCCTCGAGGTTATCGAGGACGAAACCTTGGAGGAGGTGCTGGAGGACGCCGGCATCGCGACCGGACGGATCTTCAACCAGCCGTTGCTGGACCGCCTCAACAACGAGATCCTACAGCAGTACCACGCGATCGGCTTCTACAACGCGGAAGTCGCGGTCAGCGTCCACGACATGGGCGAGAACCGGGTGGCGATCCATATCAACGTGGTGGAGGGCGAGCCGGCGGCCATCCGGCAGGTGCACGTGGTCGGCAATGTCTCGTATACCGAGGAACGGCTGCTGGAGCTGTTCGAATCCTCCGAGCCGGCTTGGTACGACATCATGGGCAACACCGGCAAGTACTCGAAATTGCAGTTGTCGGGTGACCTGGAACGGTTGCGTTCGTTCTACTTGAACCGGGGATTCCTGAAGTTTCGGGTGGATTCGGCGCAGATTTCGCTGAGCCCGGATCGCGAGGGCATTTACATTACAGTCCACATCAACGAGGGCCGACGTTTCGTGGTGCGCGAGGTCTCCCTTTCCGGCATCTTCATCGTGCCGCAGGCAGAACTGACCTCGTTGCTGACCATTCAGGCGGGCGAATACTTCTCCAGTTCGCGGGCACAGAATTCCAGTAGCCGGCTGACCGCCCGACTTGGCGAAGAAGGTTATTCCTTCGCCAAGGTCAACCCGGTCACCGATCTCGATGAGGAAGCGGGCGAGGTGACGGTCAACTTCTTCATTGATCCGGGTCAGCGAGTGTACGTGCGTCGGATTGACATCATGGGCAACTACACGACCCAGGATGAGGTGCTGCGCCGGGAGTTGCGGCAGATGGAGGGGGCCTGGCTGTCGTCTCCGAACCTGGAGCGCTCGCGCCGGCGTCTGCAGCGGCTTCCGTATATCGACACCGTGGAGATTACGCAAACCCGGGTCCCGGGCACCAACGACCAGGTTGATCTCACCATCACCGTCACCGAGCGGCTGGCCGGCAACTTCACGGCCGGCGCGGGGTTCAGCAGCGGAAGCGGCCTGTCGCTAGCGGCCGGCGTGGAGCAGGAGAACTTCTTCGGTACCGGCAACCGGGTCGGCATTCACTTTGACAACAGCGAGACCTCCACTCGGTATTCCTTCGACTTCTACAACCCGTACTACACCATCAACGGCGTCAGCCGCAGTTTCGGCTTCAGTACGCGAAAGGTGGATACGTCGGATGCCGACCAGCAGACCCAGTACGAGTCACGCGACTTCGCCGGCTATCTAAGCTACGGGATCCCGATCGCCGATGACAGCACCTTCACTTTCGCCGCCCGCTTCCAGAGGATTAATTTCGATGCAGGCAGGAGTTCGTCCTTCCTGGTGCTGGACTTCCTCGCGAATAACGACGGCGACTGCCTGTATGCCGGGACGGTTGCGAACACGCAAGCGAACTTGGTTTACTGCGAGGCCACGTACTACAACCTGTCCCTGATTGGCTCCTTCGCCTACGACACCCGCGACCGCAGCCTGTTCACGCGCGAGGGTTCGCTGCGCCAGGTGTCCGCCCGGGCGACGATGCCGTGGAGTGGGCTGGAATACTACGTCTTGTCCTATGTTCAGGAGGAATATCTGAAGCTGACCGAGGACCTGACGTTCGCGATCAAGGGCGAGGCCGCCTACGGAGATGGCTACGGGGACACCGACGACCTGCCGTTCTCGCAGAAATTCGTGACCGGCGGCCCGAAGAGCGTGCGTGGCTTTGAAATCAACACGCTGGCCCCCCGTGATGAATTCGACGAGCCATACGGCGGCAACCTGAAGTTGGGCTATTCGTTCGAACTGTCGTTTCCGATCCCGTTCATCGACGAGGCCAACCTGCGCGGGGCCATGTTCCTGGATTCGGGCTACGTATTCGAAGAGGCAGAGGATTTCGACGTCAAAGAAATGCGTGGCTCGCTCGGCATCGGCCTGTCTTGGCTGTCACCGCTCGGGGGGGTGTCGATGAGCCTGTCGATGCCGATCAATGACCATGAAACGGACAAGACAGAGTCGTTCCAGTTCAATCTAGGGTCGCTCTAGGCAACCGTGTAAAATGAGAGACAACAGGAGCACTCAACTGATGAAGAAATCATCCATTTTCTGGTCGCATGTGGTCGGTTTGGCACTACTTGCCATGGGTGGAACGGCTGCCGCACAAAACGCAAAAGTTGGATTCGTGGATGTCGGGCGCCTTCTGGAGGATTCTCCGCAGGCGGTGGCGGCTCGGCAGAAACTTCAAAACGAATTCGCACCCCGCAACGACGAGTTGGAAAAACTTCACAAAGAAGTTACCGATCTGGCCCAGAAGCTGGCGAATGAGAGCGACGTGATGTCGGAAGAACAGCGGCTTGAGCAGGAGCGAGAGGTGCAGCGTCGGCGCCGCGACTTCGAGCGCAAGCGCGACGAGGTGCGCGAGGATCTGGCGATCCGCCGCAACGAGGAACTTGGCAAGCTGCAGGAAGAGGTCAATACGGTGGTCGCCGAGATTGCGAGCGAGGAGGGCTTCGACCTGATCCTCACCCAAGCCGTGTCCCTGTACGCCAGCAAGCGCATCGACATCACGGAGCGGGTGCTCAAGAAGATGAATAATCCGTAACCGGGTGTGGTGTCACTGACCCTGGGTCAGATCGCGGAAATCGCGGACGCCCGGATTTCCGATCCTCCGCCGGTTCCGGATCTCCTTATTGATCACGCTTCTTCCCTGGGCACTGCCGGGTCCGGTTCCATTTCTTTCTACAGTCACGCCCGCCACCGGGCTGAACTGCAACAGACTCAGGCAAGCGTGGTGCTGCTGCGCGAACCGGATCGGGCCGATTGCCCGGTTCCGGCGCTGTCCTGCAAGGATCCCTACCTCGGCATGGCGCGAGTTCTGCAAGCCCTGTACCCGATTCCCGAGGTGACGCATGCCGTCCATCCCGGCGCCCTCGTCGACGACAGCGTGCAGCTGGAGGCGCCGGTGCGAGTGGACTTCGGTTGCGTGGTGGGGGCGGATGCGCGCGTCGGCGCGGGCAGCGTGCTGGGTCCGCACTGTGTGATCGGCGAAGGCGTGACCTTGGGCGAGGGTTGTGTCCTACATGCCCGGGTTACCTTGCACGAAGGGGTCCAAATCGGTGACCGGGTGGAGTTCTGGCCCGGCGTGGTGGTCGGGTCCGACGGTTTCGGTTATGCCCAACAGGATCAGCAGTGGGTCAAACTGGTACACCGCGGCGGCGTACGGATCGGGGACGACTGCGAGATCGGATCCAACAGCACCATCGACCGCGGCATGCTGGACGATACCGTGATCGGCTGCGGGGTCAAGATCGACAACCAGGTACAAGTTGCGCACAACGTTCACATTGGCGACCATTCCGCCATCGCCGGCAATGCGGGTATCGCGGGAAGCGCGAAGATCGGCCGCTACTGCCAGATCGGAGGGGCAGCCGGAGTACAAGGCCACGTGGAATTGGCCGATGGGGTTATCATTACCGGTATGTCCAAGGCGAATCAGACGCTGACTCGCGCCGGCGCATACAGTTCCGGCACGTCCATCCAAGAGAATGCGGATTGGTTGCGCAACGTGGCTCGCTTCAAGCAACTCGACCGGATCGTGCGGGCCTTGAAGCAAGGAGAAAAGCCGTGAGCGAAGGTTTTGACATCCAGGAGATCCAGCGGCTGCTACCGCATCGCCACCCGTTCCTGCTGGTGGATCGGGTTCTGGAAATTGACCCCGGAGTGTCGATCCGGGCGATCAAGAACATCACGGTCGACGAACCATTCTTCCAGGGGCATTTCCCCGGAATCCCGATCTTCCCGGGCGTCCTGATCCTGGAGGTGATGGCCCAGGCTTCGGGTCTGCTGGTGTTTAAAACGCCGGAGTATTGCCCGGAGGACGACAACCTGTACATGTTCGTCGGGGTTGACAAGGCCCGCTTCAAGAAGCCGGTCGTGCCTGGCGACCAGCTGGAGGTCGGCGTGAAGCTGATGTGGATGCGCCGGAACTGTGCCTCGTTCGATGCCACCGCCTCGGTCGATGGCGAAGTCGTGGCCACCGCCGGGATCATGTGCATGTTCAAGGAACTGCCGTCAGAGGCGTAACCGGACTTCGACGCTTGAGCATTCATCCGACGGCCGTGGTGGACGCCGGGGCGGAGATCGACCCCACGGCGGGAATCGGCCCGTACGCGGTCATCGGCCCACACGTGCGCATCGGTGCCGACACTTGGGTCGGCCCGCATGCCGTGGTCACCGGGCGCACCACCGTGGGCCGGGAGAACCGGATCTTCCAGTTTGCCTCGGTCGGCGAGATTCCGCAGGACAAGAAGTATGCCGGCGAGGACAGCGAACTGGTCATCGGCGACGGCAACACCATCCGCGAGTTCGTGACCCTCAACTGCGGAACGGCCCAGGGCGAAAATTGCACCCGGATCGGGAACCGGAACTGGATCATGGCGTACGTGCACATTGCGCACGACTGCGTGATCGGGGACGACGTGACGTTTGCGAACGGTGCAACGCTGGCGGGTCATGTCGAGATCGAGGATCACGCGATTCTGGGCGGCTTCACCCTGGTGCACCAGTTCTGCCGCATCGGGCGCCATGCGTTCAGCGGCATGGGCTCCGCCTTGAACAAGGATCTCCCGCCTTTCGTGCTGGCGTCGGGCAACCTGGCCCGCCCTTACGGGCTCAATCGCGAAGGATTGCGCCGGGCTGGCTTCTCCGAGGAGACGATGGAGGCGCTATCGCGGGCCTACAAGCTGCTGGTCCGCGTATCGGGCGGGCGGTCGGAGGACGAGATCCGGCAACTGGCCGGGCAATATCCGGAAGTGGAGCAGATGCGGGCGTTCATCGCAGAGAGTCGCCGCGGCATCATCCGCGAAAAGAATTCCGACTGAATCGATTCGCCAGACGGTTTCCGGCGCAGAATGCCCGCCGCGCCTATGCTTTTGACAGCATAGAATCTACAAGTTATATTATGCGCATGGGATGGTCAGCCGCGCTTGATTCGCCTGCTGGGCAGGAGTCCGGGATTCTGGCTGTCCCTGCTCTTGGTATCATGGGAGCGTCTTCATGGCTTTTGGGCGCGAAATCGAGATGGAGTTCGAGCGAGTGAAAGTGAGCCCCGAGATGGTTGGGATCGCGAGCGGGAGCGTGACCGTTCTCGCATTTATGCTGGCGCTGTTCGTGCTCATTTGGAATCTCGGTCAAAGCATAAGCGATCTGCGCATAGATATGAGCGATCTGCGTGTGGAACTGAAGGGCGATATTGCGCATCTCAACGAGCGCGTGGCGCGTGTCGAAGGCTTGCTCGAAGGCTATATCGAGCGGTCTCGAGCTGAAGATGTGGCGGTGACCACCGAATGACGCTTCAGCGGAAAGCCCCGGGCCAGGCAACTCGAAGGCGGCTTACCCTTGGTATCATGGGAGCGTCTTCATGGCTTTTGGGCGCGAAATCGAGATGGAGTTCAAGCGAGTGAAAGTGAGTCCCGAGATGGTTGGGATCGTCGGCGGATGGCTGACCGTTCTCGTGTTCGTGTGGACCCTAGGCCAGGATATGAGCGATCTGCGCACGGAGCTGAAGAGCGATATCGCGCATCTCAACGAACGCATGGCGCGTGTCGAAGGCTTGCTCGAAGGTTACATCGAGAGATCTCGGACCGGGGAAGATATTGCGGTAACCGAATGATCCGACCAGACAGGTTTTTCGCCTTTGGGACGGAGCGGTTCTACTGAGCGAGCAAGAAAATAGATTTAGAATTCCGGGCAATCACCGAGAGTTTTTGTGGACAGAAAAACATCGAAGACTTTGGAGGAGGTGCTGAACCAGCTTTCTCCTGAGCAGCGCAAGAAAATCGACGAACGAACGGACGAACTGATCGCCGAAATCATGTCGCTGCGGGACTTGCGCAAGGTCCGGGAAAAAACCCAGGAGCATGTCGCCGAGGTGCTCGAAATCACCCAAGAGAATGTTTCGCGAATTGAGCGGCGCCGGGACCTCCTGGTCTCGACGCTCAGGCGGCACGTCGAAGCATTAGGCGGGCGATTGAGCCTGATCGCGAAGTTTCCCGACCGTCCTCCAGTGGAACTGACCGGCATCGCCGATTCGGATGATAGCAAGTCTCCGGCTCAATCGTAAAGCCTCCATTTAGGTAAATCTTTTCGCTGTTGCGCCAGAGATCATCCAGACGTCGAAATCACCTGTTCCGCGCAGTTGGCCAGTTGGCGCATGCCGGCCGCCGGTCCCAGTCGCTCCTCGACTTTCTGCAGTTGCACACGCACCTGATCAAGTTGAGCCGGATCGTCCAGCCACGGCGTAAGGGCGGCCGTAACCCGCTGGGGCGTCGCATCGGCCTGAATCAACTCGGTAACCAGGTCTTCGCCCGCGACGATGTTCGCGAGGCAATACCGGTCAATGCGCACCAGCAAGCGTGCCAGCAGGTAGCTCAGGTTCGCCAGGCGATAGATCATGCAGAACGGGACGCGCATCAAGGCCAGCTGCAAAGTGACCGTGCCGGAGGCCGCCGCCGCCATGTCGCACACCTGCATGGCGTCGTAGACCGGTTCCTGTAGGCATTTCACTTCGGGCAGGTCGCCGAGCCACGGGGCGTAGTCGTTCGGTTTCAGCCCGGGCGGCATCACCAGTGCGAACTGCGGTCGGGCGGGATGATTCCTCAGTTCGCGCACCGCTCCGGCGCAGACCGGCATCAGGTGGGCGAGTTCGCTGCGCCGGGAGCCGGGGAAGAGACCGATCACGGGGCGTTGTGCGTCCAGTCCCCAGCGCTCGCGGACGGTATCGGGCGGTCGCGTCGGACTTGTTTGTCCGCGCAGGGGGTGTCCGACATAAGTGACGGGCACGCGATGTTTCTCGTAGAAATCCCGTTCGAACGGGAAGACTACCGCCATGTGGTCGACATGGCGCCGGATCTCGTGCACCCGCCAGGCCCGCCAAGCCCAGATCTGCGGACTGATGTAGAACAGCACCGGCACGCCGTGCCGATGCGCGAACCGGGCAAGCCGCAAGTTGAATTCCGGGTAGTCGATCAGCACCAGAAGCTGGGGCTTCCGGGTTAGGACCTGCGCCTTGAGGGTCTTCAATGCGCCGCGAATCTCTCGGTAATGGCGTAAGACCTCCACCAGCCCGACGACCGCAAGCTCGGTGGAATCGACCACCAGTTCAATGCCAGCTTCGCGCGAGGCTTCGCCGCCCATGCCGGACCAGGTCCACTCGGGATGCCGGGCACGCAATTCCTCGACCAATTCCGCTGCGTATCGGTCCCCGGAGGCTTCCCCGGAGACCAGCATCAGGTGGGGAGCCGCTTCAGGATTCGGCACGAGCGAGACTGGCGCAGATTTGTTCGATCTGGGCGGGCGAAAGCTCCGGGAACATGGGTAGCGACAGGCACTGGTCGCAGACCTGCTCGGCCGCCGGCAGCGAAACCCCATCCGCCCATGGCGTGTAGGCTTCCTGCCGGTGCAGGGGGATCGGGTAGTAGATCCGGCTCTCGATACCGTCCTTGGACAGTTGCTCCTGGAAGGCGTCACGCTGCGGGCTCAGCAGGGTGTATTGGTGCCAGACGTGGCCGTCCGCGCCTGCGGGAGGCTGGATTCCGTCCAGTTTCTGGAGTTTTTCGGTATAGCGGCCTGCGGCTTGCCGGCGTTTCTCGTTCCATTCGGCGACATGGGGGAGTTTGACGCGCAGAACGGCGGCCTGGAGTTCGTCGAGGCGGCTGTTCAGGCCCAGCGTTTCATGGTGGTAGGGCTGGCTGGAGCCGTGGTTGCGCAAGGCGCGCAGCCGGGCGGCGAGTTCAGGGTCTCCGGTTGCCACGGCACCGCCGTCGCCGCATCCGCCCAGGTTCTTGCTGGGGAAGAAGCTGAAGGAGGCGACCTGCCCGAACGTGCCGGTTGCCTGGTCTGCGGTTCTTGCACCAAAACTTTGCGCGCAATCCTCGACGATGGCGACATCCGGCCCGATTGCTTCCCGGACGGCGGAAATGTCGGCCGGCCGGCCGTACAGGTGCACGACCACGGCCGCGCGGGTGCGGGAGGTAATCGCGTTTCGGCACGATTCGGGATCGACCAGGAAAGAGTCGGGGTCGATGTCCACGAAAACCGGGCGTGCACCGGTCAGGGCAACGGCCTCGGCGGGCGCGGCGAACGTGAAGGCCGGGACCAGGACCTCGTCGCCGGGCCCAACATCAAGTGCACGCAGGGACAGGCACAGTGCGTCCGTGCCGGAAGCGCAACTGATCACGTGGCCAATGCCGAGCATTGCGCCGAGTTCTGTTTCCAGGGCCTCGACCTCCGGACCGAGCACGTACCGGCCGCTGCGCAGCACGCGCAGGGCGGCGGCCTCGATATCCTCCTGCAGGGCCGCGTATTGCGTGGTCAGGTCCAGAATGGGGATGGTGGGGCTCATGGGGCGTCCGTCTCCCGCATTCGCTGGGTGACTTCCAGTGCGGTGCGCAAGGCGCGCAGGCCATCTTCTCCCCGCACCATGGGTTCGGTGCCCTGCCGGATGCAGTCGATAAAGTGGCGGATCTCCTCGCGCAGCGAATCGGTCTCCTGGAAGGCCTCGGTCGTATGCTCGATGCGTTCCGAGGGTGGGGCATCGCCTTCGCGCAGGCGGTAGCGGTCCAGTTCCCGCTTGTGCAGGTCGAGAGCGTAGCAGGAATGGTGCTGGAAGACGCGCATCCGGCGCTCGCTGCGGCGGCTCAGGCGGCTGGCGGTGACATTGGCGACGCAGCCGCCGGGGAACTCGAGTCGAGCATTGGCGATGTCCAGGGTGTCGCCGATCACGGCGCCGCCGCTGGCGCGGATTTCATGGGGATCCTCTCCGACCACGGTCAAGGCCAGGTCGATGTCGTGGATCATCAGGTCCAGGGTCACGTCGATTTCGGCGCCGCGTGGAGTCCAAGGCGCCAAGCGGTGGACTTCGATGAAGCGAGGGGTCTCAAGCCCCTGCATCAGGGCGCAGAACGCCGAGTTGAACCGCTCCAGCAGGCCGACCTGAACGATGCGTTGCTTCTGGCGGGCGAGTTCGATCAGTTCAGTGGCTTCTTCGACCGAGGAGGTGAAAGGCTTCTCGACCAGCACGTGGCAGTCGGCTTCCAGGCAGGCCCGGGTAATCTCGTAGTGCTTCGCGGTTGGCACGACGATGCTGACTGCATCCACCTGACCGAGGATTTCGCGGTAATCGGTAAAGCCGGGGACGCCGAGTTCTTCGCAAGCGGCGGTAACGCGTTCGGAATCGGTGTCGACCACGCCGACCAGTTCGGAATCGCCTAAGTCAACGTATTTCTGCGCGTGAAACCGACCCAGGTAACCGACCCCGATGACGGCGGTGCGAAGCGGGGAAGTCACGGGAGAAAAGGCGGTCGGACAGTGCGGCGCGGTTCCCGAAATTATAGCCCGCGGGACTTTCCGAGGCACGAATCCCGCCTTGGGTACAATGCGGTTGTACGCTCGATTTTGCTGTCTGACCTTAACTGACCCTGCCGATGCCCGTCTCGCTGGAGTTATTGCCGACCCTGCCGGATCTTGGCTGCGTTGCAGGGGTGGACGAGGCGGGGCGGGGCGCGTTGGCCGGCCCGGCTGCTGCCGCCGCCGTGGTGCTGCCGGCGGATTGCCGCATCGAGGGCCTGACCGATTCCAAGAAGTTGACGCCGGCGCAGCGGGCGCGCGTGGCGGTGCAGGTTCGGGCCTCTGCCCGGGCGTATGCAGTGGCATTCGTACCGGCGCAGGAGATTGACCGCATCAACATTCTGCAGGCGAGCCTGCAGGCGATGGCGGAAGCGGTGGCTCGGCTGCCGGACGGGATCGAGCACGTGCTGGTAGACGGTCGGCATTGTCCGGAATTGCCGTGTCCGGCGACGGCAGTGATTGGCGGAGATGCTCGGGTAGCCAGCATCAGCGCGGCATCGGTGCTTGCCAAAGAGGCGCGCGACGCCTGGATGCGCCACTATGACTTGCAGGAGCCGTGCTACCGGTTCGCCCGGCACAAGGGCTACCCTTCGGCGGAACACCTGCGCGCGCTGTCCGAACATGGGCCCGGGCGACAGCATCGGCGTACTTATGCCCCGGTGCGCGCAGTTTTGGAGGAGCAGGCCGCATGAGCTTTGTCCACCTGCACCTGCATACCGAGTATTCGCTGGACGACGGGTTGGTGCGCATTGACCCGCTGATGGAGCGGGCGGCGGAATTGGCCATGCCGGCGGTCGCCCTGACCGACCGCAACAACCTGTTCGCAGCCGTCAAGTTCTACAAGACGGCACTGAACTACGGCATCAAGCCGATCCTGGGCGCGGAGATCGACCTCGAGATCCCGGTCATGCACGACCGGTCCGCCCGGACGGTGCTGCTGTGCCAGAACCAGGACGGTTACCGGAATCTTTGCCAGTTGCTGAGCGACCGCTATCGGAAAGGGAGCGACCAGATCTTGCGCAAGGACCTGGCGAAGTGTAGCGAAGGGTTGATTGCTCTTTCCGGCGGCGTCGCCGGGGATCTCGGGCAGGCCATGATCGCCGAAAACCATCGGGCCGCGAGCGCGGCGCTGGAATACTGGAAGCGCCATTTTCCCGAGCGGTTCTACCTGGAGGTGACCAAGACCGACCGGGAGCACGAGGAGGATTTCCTGCAGTTCGCGCTGGAGTGCGTGAGCGAACACGATTTGCCGATGGTCGCGACCAACGATGTGCGGTTCCTATCCAGCGAAGATTTCGAGGCGCACGAGGTTCGCGTATGCATCCGCAGCCAGCAGCGCGTCAACGATCCGGACCGGGCGCGCGAGTACAGCAAGGAGCAGCATCTGCGCTCGGAGATCGTGATGCGGGAGGCGTTCGAGAGCTACCCGGAGGCGCTTGAGAACACTGGGCAGATCGCTGTGCGCTGCAACTGCCGGTTGGACCTGGGGCGGACGCTGTTGCCTGCCTTCCCGACTCCCGACGGGGAGTCGATGGACGATTACCTGGACCGGTTGGCGCACGAGGGTTTAACCCGTCGCCTGGAGCGCCTTGAGACCAGCGGGCGGATGGTAGGGCCGGAGTCCGACTACCGGGAGCGGCTTGAGCATGAACTGGGTGTCATCCACCAGACCGGTTTCAGCGGTTATTTCGTGATCGTCGCGGATTTCGTGGAATGGGCGCGCGACAACGACATCCCTGTCGGCCCCGGGCGTGGCTCCGGTGCGGGATCGCTGGTGGCTTACGCCCTCGGAATCACGGGCCTCGACCCGTTGCGTTACGGACTACTGTTCGAACGCTTCCTGAACCCTGCCCGTGTCAGCATGCCGGACTTCGATATCGATTTCTGCAACCAGAACCGCGACCGGGTGATCGAGTACGTGCGCAAGCGTTACGGGGAGGACAGTGTGGCGCAGATCATCACTTACGGCACGATGGCGGCCAAGGCGGCGATCCGCGATGTCGGCCGTGTGCTCGGCGCGCCGTACAACTACTGCGACCGCATCGCGCGCGCGGTTCCGAACGAACTGGGAATCACCTTGGCGAAAGCCTACCAGGACTCTCCGGAATTCCGGGAGCTGGTCAGCCATCCAGAAGACACGACGGGCGCGCACCTGTATGAAGTGGCACTGCAGCTGGAGGGGGTGGTGCGCAATGCCTCGCGGCATGCTGCTGGGGTGGTGATCGCACCGGGTGCGCTCACTGACTTCACGCCGCTGTATTTCGAGGCGCGGCAGCCCGACGTGGCAATCACCCAGTTCGACATGAAGGATGTCGAGGCGATCGGCCTAACCAAGTTCGATTTTCTTGGCCTGCGCACGGTGACGCTGCTGCACCAGTGCCTGGGCACGGTCAATGCGCACCGGGAGTCGCGGGGTGAGCCGCAGTTGGACCTGGACACGCTGCCGCTTGACGATCCAGACACTTATGAATTGCTGCAGCGGGCGCAGACCATGGAAGTATTCCAGTTGGAATCGGCTGGGATGCGTGACCTGCTGATACGGATGGGACCGGACTGCTTCGACGATCTAGTGGCACTAGTCGCGCTATATCGTCCGGGGCCACTCAACTCGAAGATGGACATTGAATACATCCAGTGCAAGCACGATCCGAGCCGGGTCAGCTACCTGCATCCGGATTTGGAACCAATCCTGGCACCGACCTTCGGCGTGATCCTGTATCAGGAGCAGGTAATGCAGATCGCTCGCGAACTGGCAGGCTATTCGCTCGGCGAGACCGACCTGCTACGCCGCGCCATGGGCAAGAAGAAGCCGGAGGAAATGGCGGAACACACCGAGCGCTTCCAGAAGGGAGCCGCCGAGCATGGCTTGGCCCCGCTCGTGGCACGGAAGATCTTCGACCTGATGAAAGAATTCGCGGGATACGGGTTCAATAAGTCGCATTCGGTCGCGTATGCGCTGCTGGCGTACCAGAGCGCCTGGTTCAAGACGCACCATCCGGACGCGTTCATGGCGGCGGCGATGTCCAGCGAGATCGACGACACCGACAAGCTCGCGCTGCTGTGCAAGGAGGCGCGTGAACTCGAGTTGACGCTGAAGGGACCGGACGTGAACGAGTCCGATTACTACTTCACAGTCCCGGCAGAAGGTGAGATCCGTTACGGACTGGGCGCGATCAAGGGGGTCGGGCAGGGCCTGGTGGCGCGCCTGGTAGAGGAGCGCGGAGAGACGCCGTTTGCCAGTTTGGAGGACCTGTGCCATCGCTTGGATACCCGCGACTACAGCGAGCGGGACCTGCGTGCGTTGATTCATGCAGGTGCGCTGGACGGATTCGATGCGAGCCGCCGAGCCATGGCGGAGGCGGCCGGTCGCTTCAAGACCCAGGCCCAGCGGGTTCAGTCGGACCGGGACGTGGGTCAGGATTCGTTGTTCGCACAAGAGCCAGCCGCAGAGTTTTGTGCACTGCCGCAGGCCGAAGAGGAATACGAGACGTCTGAGCGATTGGCGTACGAGTTCGAAGCCTTGGGGCTCTATTTCAGCGGGCATCCGTTCCTGCAGTACCGGCAACAGGTGACGCAGGTGGTGACGCAGTCGCTGTCCCAAGTGCGGCAGGCCGCTGAAGAGGCGGTGGAAGCCGGGCGCGGACGGTCGTGGGAGATACGCACCGCCGGCGTGGTGATGAAGATCTCCTATCCGCGCAATGGTGAGGTAGCATTCCTTGATCTTGAGGATGACCAAGAGCGGCTGGAGATCGTCTCCCAGGATCCGAGACGTGCGAAGGATTTCGAGGTGGGAGACTTGGTGCTGGTCCAGGGCGAGGCCCGGGTTCAGCCGAAGGCGGAACGCGGCGAACGCCTCCGGATCCGGGCAAAATCACTTTATTCCCTGGAACAGGTGAACCAGCACTGGGCGAGACGGGTGCACATCGTCCTCAACGGCGACAGCGGTCCGGACACGGTGCGTGCCATCAAGCAGGCATTGGCCGACCACCGGGGCGGCTGCGAGGTCAGCGTCGAATACGTGGGACAACAGGGCCCCAGCAAGTGGGTGCTGGACGAGGATTGGAGGGTTTCCGCGGACGAAGAGGCGCTGCAGGCGTTGCGGGGCGTAGCGGGCGTGGAATCGGCAAATGTCCTATACTCGCCGATTGACCCCTAGTTTTTCGCCGCCATGAACCCGGATTTTCTCGACTTCGAACAGCCGATCGCCGAACTGGACGCAAAGATCCGCGAACTCCGCCACATGGGGGCGGAGAGCGACCTGGATCTCGACACAGAGATCGAGCGCCTGCAAGGCCGCAGGCGGGCGCTGGCCGAGGACATTTTCTCCAACCTGTCAGCCTGGCAGGTCACGCAACTGGCCCGCCATCCGCAGCGTCCCTACACTCGCGACTACCTGCCGCACCTGTTCAGCGAGTTCCATGAACTGCACGGCGATCAGGCGTATGCGGACGATCAGGCCATCCTGGCCGGGATGGCGCGCCTGGACAGCACGCCTGTCATGGTGATCGGGCACCAGAAAGGCCGGGACACCAAGGAGAAGCTGGAACACAACTTCGGCATGCCGCGGCCGGAGGGCTACCGCAAGGCGCGCCGCCTGATGCAGATGGCGGAGCGTTTCCGGATGCCGATCATCACGTTCATCGACACGCCGGGCGCATACCCAGGCATTGGAGCAGAGGAACGCGGGCAGAGCGAGGCCATTGCCCGAAACTTGGAAGTCATGGCCGAATTGAGGGTGCCGATCATGAGTGTCGTGATTGGTGAGGGCGGTTCCGGCGGCGCACTGGCGATCGGCGTTAGCGATCACCTGATGATGCTGCAGTACAGCATTTATTCGGTAATTTCCCCGGAAGGCTGCTCGTCCATTCTCTGGAAGAGCGCCGAAAAGGCGCAAGAGGCTGCCGAGGCCCTGGGCCTGACGTCGGAGCGCCTCAAGCAGCTTGAATTGATCGACGAAATCGTGGAGGAACCGCTGGGCGGTGCGCACCGTGACCTGGAGGCAATGTCTGCCACCCTGAAGCAGGCGTTGGCGAAGGGCTTGGCGGAACTCGGAGCCCTGGATCCGGTAGCGCTGGTTGACCGTCGGGAGGACCGGTTGCTGCAGGTCGGGATGTACCAGACATGACGCCGTCCGCTCTTGCCGTCGCGAAAGCCCTGGAGGCGCTGCCGGAACTCTGTCCCGGCGTGCGGACTTGGGTCGTGGCCTACAGTGGGGGCCGGGACTCGACCGCACTGTTGCATGCCACGCGCGCGTTTGCCGCGCAGCGCGGTGATGCGGTTCGGGCGGTGCACGTCAACCACGGGCTTCAGCCTGCGGCCCGGGACTTCGAACAACACTGCGCGGCAGTCTGCCGCGAGTGGGAAATTCCACTGGAGCGGATGCAACGGGAGGCAGATCCGACCCCCGGACTAGGCCCGGAGGCGCAGGCACGCGAGATCCGCTACCAGGCATTGCGTCGGCACGCGCGTCGCGGGGTTGCGATCCTGCTGGCGCACCACCGGGACGACCAGGCGGAAACCCTGCTGCTGCAGTTGCTGCGGGGCGCCGGCGTGGCCGGGACCGCCGCCATGCCATTGTGCCGGGACTGGGGAGAAGGGAAACTCGTGCGCCCGCTGCTGGACGTGTCACGCCAAGAGATCGAAGACTATGTCCGCGGTCACCGTTTGACGTTCATGGAGGATCCAAGCAACTTCGATACCGGAATCGAGCGCAACTTCCTGCGCCGCGAGGTGCTGCCTCTGCTGGAGGAACGCTGGCCTTCGGCATCGCAAACATTGGCCCGCTCGACCCGGCATCATGCACACGCCGCGCGCCTGCTGCAAGAGCGCGCCGAACAGGACTTGGGCGACGCAGACACGATCGAGGTGGAATTCCTGGCCTCGCTCTCGCAGGACCGGCAGATCAACCTGGTGCGCTTCTGGATTGCCCGACAGGGGTTTCCGGTTCCAAGCGAACGGCGGCTTTCGCGGTGGCTGGACACGGTGCATGCCGCCGGCACCGACCGCGTGCCGGCGGATATCTTCGAGACCTACCGGATGTACCGTTGGCGCGGCCATCTGCATCTTGTGCCTCGGCTGCCAGTCGTCCCGGAGGGGCAGTGCTGGCACTGGCGCCGGGGGGAAGCGCTGGTTCTTCCGGAATTGGATCTGGAGTTGCGCTGGGAGTCGCTGCAGGCGCAACTGGGCGAGGAGGTCGAAACGGACCTTGAAGTGCGCCTGCGTACAGGCGGGGAACGCTGCCGACCCGAAGGCCGGCAACATCGCCATTCATTGAAAAAACTGCTACAGGAAGCGGGTGTTCCGCCGTGGCGCCGCGGTCGGATCCCGCTGGTCTACCAGCACGCGAATCTCCGGTTGGTCTGGGATCATTTCGCGTGCCGGCCGTAGCAGCCAGGGATCGGGGCTACTTGCTGGAAATCCCGAATATCTTATAGACTGGGCAGTTCCCGACTAGGCCGGTCACCAGCGGGATTAATCCCAGCCATGCCCACCAGGCCGCGTCGTACATCTCCAGTCCGACATACAGGATCACGACTCCGGCAACCACCCGAAGGACGCGTTCCACGATATGCACGTTAACTGTCATGATGTTCCCTCCTCTTGGAGTAATTTTCATGCCCGTCATGCGGACATGAACTCAGTATACTCTTGGACGGAATTTTTGCAGAAGCGTTCCGTTCGACACCTCCCTGAAGCGGCCTCTGTGGTATCCTGTATGCCCGTCCTGACAGCGTCGAGGTTCAGGTTGTGACGCGGTTTGTCTTTATTACGGGCGGGGTTGTTTCTTCTCTTGGAAAGGGGATTTCCGCCGCCTCTCTAGGCGCCTTGCTGGAGGCGCGCGGACTGGCCGTCTCCATGATCAAGCTGGACCCGTACATCAACGTCGATCCCGGCACGATGAGCCCGTTCCAGCACGGCGAGGTGTTCGTTACCGCCGACGGTGCAGAGACCGACCTGGATCTCGGGCACTACGAGCGTTTCGTTGATTTCCGGGCCAGCAAGGCCAGCAACTGGACCACCGGGCAGATCTACGAGCGGGTGATCGCCCGCGAGCGCCGCGGCGAGTACCTGGGCGCCACCGTGCAGGTCATTCCGCATATCACCGACGAGATCAAGGAATGCGTGGGCGTGGGGGCGGCCGACGCGGACATTTGCATCGTCGAGATCGGGGGCACGGTCGGTGACATCGAGTCCCTGCCGTTCATCGAGGCGATCCGGCAGATGGGCGGGGAGTTAGGGCCGTCCAACGCGGCATTCATCCACTTGACCCTGGTGCCGTACATCAAGGTTTCCGGCGAGATCAAGACCAAGCCGACGCAGCACTCGGTCAAGGAGTTGCGCTCGATCGGCATCCAGCCCGATATCCTGCTGTGCCGGACCGATATGCCGATCCCAGAGGATCAACGCAGGAAAATCGCCCTGTTCACGAACGTTGCGGAGACCTCCGTCATCGAGGTGGTCAACCAGGACGACATCCATGCCATCCCGCTCGCCCTGCACCAACAAGACCTCGACGACATCGTGGTCGGGCAGTTCGGCCTCGAAGTTCCCGAGGCGGACCTGACGCAATGGCGGAAGGTCGTGGCGGCACGTGAGTCGCAGCAGGGCACGGTGGTGGTGGCCATGGTGGGCAAGTACGTGGACCTGACCGAATCGTACAAGTCCCTGAACGAAGCCTTGCGGCATGCCGGTTTGCACAACCAGGTGCGGGTCGAGATCCGTTACGTGGATTCCGAGCAGCTTGAGCAGGAAGGCACGGGCCTGCTGGAAGGCGCCGATGTGGTGCTGGTGCCGGGAGGATTCGGGGAGCGGGGCATCGAAGGCAAGATTCTGGCGGTGCGCCACGCGCGCGAGAACCAGATCCCGTACCTCGGCATTTGCCTCGGGATGCAGGTCGCGGTGATCGAGTACGCGCGCGACTGTCTCGGGCTTGAAGGGGCGCACAGCACCGAATTCGACAGCGGTACGCCGCACCCGGTGGTGGCCCTGATTACCGAATGGATGGACCGGGAGGGTGAACTGGAACTGCGCAGCGCGCATTCCGACCTAGGCGGTACCATGCGCTTGGGCGAGCAGCCCTGCCAACTGGCGGAAGGGAGCCGCTTGCGCGAGATCTACCAAGCCGACCTGATCCACGAGCGTCACCGCCACCGCTACGAGATCAACAACAACTACCTGGACCAGTTGACCCAGAACGGCATGGCGGTCGTGGGCCGTTCGCACGACGACCGGCTGGTGGAGGCCGTGGAGTTGACCGACCATCCTTGGTTTGTCGGTTGCCAGTTCCACCCCGAGTTCACTTCTACCCCGCTCCGGGGTCACCCGCTGTTCAACAGCCTGATTCGGGCTGCCTGTTCCTGACGTGCCGGTGTTCTGCGATTTTCAGGCGGGAGTCCGCCAGCCGCTGTTCCTGATTTCCGGGCCGTGCGTGATCGAGAGCGAGGCTTTGGCGATGCAGGTGGCCGAACACTTGGTCAAAGCGACCCAGCAGCTCGGCATGCGCTACGTGTTCAAGGCGTCGTTCGACAAGGCCAACCGTACCAGTGGCGGCAGTTTCCGCGGTCCGGGCATGGAGGAAGGGTTGCGCATCCTGGAACAGGTACGCACGCAGTTCGACGTCCCGGTCCTCACGGACGTCCACGAGGACACGCCGGTGGACGAGGTGGCGGCGGTAGTGGATGTGCTGCAGACGCCGGCGTTCCTGTGCCGGCAGACCAACTACATCGCGCGGGTGGCGGCGGCCGGGCGTCCGGTCAACCTCAAGAAGGGCCAATTCCTTTCCCCTTGGGAGATGAGCCAGGTGGTGGCCAAGGCGCGTGAGGTCGGCGGGGAGGACCTGCTGGTTTGCGAGCGCGGGGCCAGTTTCGGCTACAACAACCTGGTCTCTGACATGCGCGCGCTGACGATCCTGCGCGAAACCGGTTGCCCGGTCGTGTTCGATGCCACGCATTCGGTGCAGTTGCCGGGTGCGGGCGGCGGTGTTTCAGGCGGTCAGCGGGAATTCGTGCCGACCTTGGCGCGGGCGGCGGTAGGCGTTGGCGTGGCTGGATTGTTCATGGAGACTCACCCAGACCCTGATCAGGCGCTCAGCGACGGGGCGAACGCCTGGCCTATGTCTGAGATGGAACCGCTTCTACAGGTTCTTCTGGAACTCGACGAAGTCGCCAAGCGGAACTTGCCGCAGGACTGAAGCCCCCTACAGCAGCAGTGCGGTTCCCAGGCCGAGGAACGCCACAAATCCGACCACGTCCGTCACGGTCGTCAGGAGCACGCCGCCGGCCAGTGCCGGATCGATATTCAGGCGCCGCAGAGTCGGCGGCAGCAGTACGCCTGTCAGCGCTGCGAACACCATGTTGGCGATCAGCGCCAGCGCGATGACCGCACCGATCATCCAGGTATCGAACCACAGCCCGGCAACCAGCGCGACCACGCCGCACCAGACCAGGCTGTTGACCAACCCGACGCCGAGTTCCTTGAGCAGCAGGGCCCGCACGTTTTGTGAGCTGACTTGGCCGAGCGCTATTCCCCGGATGACCAGGATCAGGGTCTGGCTGCCGGCAATGCCGCCCATGCTGGCGACGATGGGCATCAGCACGGCCAGCGCCACCACGCGCTCCAGGGTGTCCTGGAACAGCCCGATGGCGGCCGCAGCGATGAAGGCCGTGACTAGGTTGACGCCGAGCCAGACCGCACGCCGCCGCGAGGCGGACAGCACCGAATCAAACAGGTCTTCGTCTTCGCTCAGTCCGACGTAGCTGTGCAGCGTTTCCACGCCTTCGTCGCGGATTACGTCCACCACGTCGTCCACCGTGATCCGGCCAAGCAGCAGGTTGTTCTCGTCTACTACAGCCGCCGACACCAGGTCGCGATCCTCGAAGACCGCGGCGACCGCGCCGTCTGGCATTTCCGCCGGAATCGGCGGTCGGTCGGATTCCATCACCTCGCCGACCAGGGTGTCCGGATCGTGTAGCAGCAGGGCGGTGATTGGCAGGACGCCGCGATAGTGTTCGAATCGGTCCACCACCATCAGCACGTCGGTGTGGCTCGGGATGCTCTCGTGCCGGCGCAGATAGCGCAGTACCACTTCCAGCGTGACGTCTGCGCGCACCGTGATCACGCTGGTGTCCATCAACCCGCCGGCGGTGTCCTCGTCGTAGGTCAGGACCGCCTCCAGCCGCGAGCGGTACTGCTGATCCATGTCGTTGAGGATCTGCGAGCTGACGGCCTCCGGGAGATCGGCCAGCAGGTCCGCCAGGTCGTCGATGTCCAGGCCCTCGGTCGCGCTGACCAGGGCGTCCTCGTCCATTTCGCCGATCAGGGAAACGCGGACCTCGTCGCCGACCTCGAGCAGGACTTCGCCGTCGTGCTCGTGGTCCAGCATGCCCCAGACGATGAAGCGCTGGGCGCGCGGCAGGGACTCCAGCAGTTGCGCGACCTCGGCTGGATGCAGTGCCCGCAGCATCTTGCGGACCGTCTGCATGGTGCCGGAATTCAGGGCCTCGGCCAATGCCGTGACCTGCTCGCTCGGCGTCGGCACGGGCGGTTGGACAGGCGGCGGGGTAGGGACGGCGGCAGTCATGTGAGGCGGGGCAAATAAACGTTCAGGGCCTCGGCAAAGTCCCGGTGCTGGCGGTGGGTTTGGCGCTCAGGCCTTCGCCAGGGCCTCGACCATCCCGTGGATCTTTTCCGGCTGCGGGCAGTTCAGGATCTCTTGGCACTGCTTCTGCAGTGTTTCGGACGAAACGTGGTTAATGATCTGCTTGATTTCGAGCAGGGAACCCGGGTGCGTACTGAATTCGCGCAGGCCGAGCCCGACCAACAACCGGGTCAGGCGCGGATTGCTGGCCATTTCGCCGCACATGCTGACTGGTGTGCCGGCCTGTTTGCCGGCCTGGATCGTGTGGTGGATCAGGAATAGCACGGCCGGGTGCAGCGGGTCAAACAGGTAGTGGACTTGGTCGTCGACCCGATCGATGGCCAGCGTGTACTGGATCAGGTCGTTGGTCCCGATCGACAGGAAATCCAAATGATGGGCGAAGACACTGGCAGAGATGGCGGCGGCCGGCACCTCGATCATGCCCCCGATCTTGATTTCCGGGTCGTATGCGGCGCCTTCGGATCCCAGTTTCTCCATGCAGTCGCGGATCAGGGCCAGGCTCTGCGACAGCTCAGAACTGTTGGTGAGCATCGGCAGCATGACGTGGACGGGCCCGTGCGCGGAGGCGCGCAGGATCGCACGCAGTTGTGCCATGAAGACAGGCTTATTCTGCAGGGACCGCCGGATTGCACGCAGGCCGAGGGCAGGGTTCGGCGCGATCGCGCCTTCGTAGTCCGGGTCGAATTCCTTGTCGGCACCCAGGTCCAGGGTGCGGATGGTCAGTGGCTTGCCGTCCAGCGCGACCACCAGGTCCCGGTACACCTCGTACTGTTCGTCGGTGCTGGCGCCTTCAGGGCGGTCGAGGTAGAAGAACTCGGTGCGGTACAGCCCGACGCCTTCCGCTTGAACCTCGTGCACATGGGGAATCTCTTCGATCAGGTCGATGTTGCATTTCAACGTGACTGATTGTTTGTCGCGCGTGATGGTCGGCTTGTCGCGCAGCGCCATCAACTTTTCCACGCGCTCCTGCTCCGCACGCTGGTACTCCCGGTACTGGTCGACCAGCCAGTTCGCGTCGTCGGCGCACAGGATAGTGCCGCCGTGTCCGTCGATCAGCACGAGCTCGCCGTCTTCCAGCAGCATGCCCGCGTCGTGCAGGCCGACTACCGCCGGAATCTGCAGGCTGCGGGCCAGGATGGCGGTGTGCGACATGGAACTGCCGAACTGGGTGACGAAGGCGGCGACATTCTGGTGCTGGATCAGCACGGTGTCGGCCGGCGTCAGGTCGTCCGCGACCACGATGCGGCCGGTCAGGTCGCGTTCCTGGACTTCGGCCGTGCCCTCTTCGGTCTCGCTCAGATTCTCCTGTACCTTGCGGATGACATGCTGCACGTCGTTCTTGCGCGTGCGCAGGTAGGCATCCTCCATGCTGTCGAACACAGCAACCAGTTGCTCCAGAGTGTCCTCCAACGCCCACTCGGCGTTGCAGCTCTGGGCGCGGATGGTCTCCGCGGGCATGTCCACAAGCATGGCGTCATCCAGCATCAGCAGGTGGGCGTCGAGGAAACCGGTCACTTCCTGGCGCATTTTTTCGGGCACCATGTCGCGCACTTCGCGCAACTGCTTGCGGGATTCCTCCAGCGCCTCGTTCAGGCGCTCGATCTCGGATTCGATCTGATCTGACTCCAGGGTGCGCTTCGAAATATGGGTCTCACCACGCTTGAGGACGTGAACCCAGCCCTGAGTAATGCCTCGGGAGACCCCGATGCCATTGATGATCATGGGCATGGTTCAGCGCCTTCTCCAAATCCGCTTTCAAACAGGGCAACGAGGGCCTGCATGGCCTCTTCCTCGTCCGGGCCGCTGGTGAACAGCTGCACCGGGGTGCCGTGGGTGGCCGCCAGCATCATGATGCTCATGATGCTTTTGGCGTTGGCCCGCTTGCCTTCTTTTTCGATTTCCATTTGCGCCTGGTACTGGCTCGCTTCGCTGACCAGCTTGGCGGCGGCCCGCGCGTGCAGCCCGAGCTTATTGACGACAGTAGCGTTTTTTTCGATCATTCGGACTCTCCCGCTTCGATGATGATGCCGATGCGGCCGTTGGTGGCCAGGCTTTCGGCAAGTTGACTTCGGCTGCGTTGCTGCAGGTTGAACAGCTTCACGACCATCGGCAAATTGATGCCGGAGACGAGGGTGGTTTCCGGATATTCGCGCATCAGCCGCTTCGCCAGGTTGTACGGCGTGGCGCCGTACAGGTCGGACAGGATCAGCAGTCCGTCCTTGCAGTCCAACGATGCATAGAGCTCCCGGAGTTCGGCGAGGGCGGCGTCCAGGTCGCAGTCCTCAATGACTCCGTAGCAGGCCAGATTTTCCGGGGGGCGCGCGAAAATTCGCGACGCGACGTCCACCAGCTGCTGACCCAGCTGGTGATGCGTGATTGTCAGCATGCCTACGCTCATGGTTGGGCCTCCATGTCCCGGTGCAGCACGGTGATCTGCAGGGTGGAGCTGTCCGAAAACAATTCGGCCAGTTGTTCCACCAGGTAGACCGAGCGGTGCTGTCCGCCGGTGCAGCCGATCGAGATGTTCAGGTAATGCCGCCCCGCCTCGACGAAGGAGGGGATCCAGTGATCCAGAAACTTCTTCAGGTCTTCAAGCATGGCGGCGGCCTGTGGCTGATTCGAAAGATAGTCGCGAACCGCGGGATCCGTGCCGTTGAGCGCGCGCAATTCGTCCACCCAGTGCGGGTTTGGCAGGCAGCGCGAATCGAACACAAAGTCCGAATCGCTCGGCACCCCGCTCCGGTAGGCGAAGGATTGTAGCAATACTGACAATGGGGCGCGATCGAGCTTCAGGCGTTGACGCAACAGGTTGCGCAGTTCATGGACGTTAGTGCGGGAGGTGTCCAGGCGCAGATCGGCCAGGTTGGCGATCGCTGCAAGGCATTCCCGTTCCTGCCGCACTGCCTCGCGCAGGGTTGGAACCCGGTCGGCCAACGGGTGCCGACGGCGCGTATCGTTGAAGCGTCGGATCAGGGTATCTTCGTCGGAGTCGAGGAACATGACGGTGATATCGCAAGGCAATTCCCGGATCTGTTCTAGGATGGACGGGAGCCGGTCCAGGTCTTTCGGCAGCGCGCGGGCGTCCATGCCGATGGCGGCCTGCTTCGGATAGTGCGAATCCGGTTGCATTAGCAGTTCCACGTATTCCAGCAGGAGGGTTGGCGGCATGTTGTCGACGCAATGCGCGCCGAAGTCCTCCAGCGTGTCCAACGCCACCGACTTTCCCGAGCCCGACAGGCCGCTGACGATGACGAGCTGCATGGTTCAGGGCTGGGAGAGGGCCGCCAGCAGTGGTTCGGGCTGGCGGGAGGCACGCAACGTCTTGAGGTGCTCGGGCGAGTCCAGGATCTCCGCCAGTTCCTTTAGGTATTGCAGGTGGATGTCCTCGGCTTCGCTCGGTACCGCCAGCGCCACGAACACGTCAACCGGCTGCCCGTCGACCGCGTCGAAATCCACGCCCTTGGTCAGGGTCAGGATGGCGGCAGAGCTATGTGTCCCGTCGGGTATCCGGCAATGCGGGATGGCGACCCCGCCACCAAGTCCGGTGCTGCCGAGGCGCTCGCGCGCGGTCAGCAGGTCCAGCAGTGTGCGGGAACCGGTCGTTTCCAGACCTCCGGCCAGTGCCGTGCTCAGGACTTCGAGCGCACGCTTCTTGCTGCCGATTTGCTGCAGCAGCAGGAGGCTGTCGGGGCGCAGCAAATCCAGGATGCCTCGCATGGCCGCCTCAGTTCAGCTGATGGTGGGTAATCTGGCTCTGATGGTGGTCTTTGCGTTTTTCCTTGTACTTGAGGATCTGTCGATCCAACTTCCCGGTCAGCGTGTCGATCGCTGCATACATGTCGCTGTGTTCGGCGCGTGCGTGCATGTGGTGGCCCCGGACGTGCATGGTGGCTTCCGCGCGATGCGTGTCGTGTTCGACCGCGAGCGTGATCTGGGTATTGATCACGTCATCGAAGTGACGGGTTAGACGTTTAAATTTGGTGTGGATGTAATCGCGGAGCGGAGAGGTGATTTCTAGGTGGTGTCCGGTGAGCTTCAAGTTCATAACAATACTTCCTCCGTAGCCCATCCATTATATACAGAGGGGAAGGGGTCTGGACACCCGGGTTGGAATCCGTCTGGGGTAGACTATGAGCCATTTTGGAATGTGTCCAATGCGCGAGGAATTTGGTGTGTCCGCAAGGAAGGCAGGGGTATTTGCTTGGCTCGTGACGGGTCTGGCGCTGGCGGTTTCACCTTCGGTGCTGGCCGAGTCCGCCCTGCACAAAGCGGCCCGGGCGGGAAATCTCGCGGAAGTGCAGAAACTGCTGGATTCGGGCGCGGACGTCAATTCATTCGAGCAGGGCAAGACCCCGCTGCATCATGCGGCCCTGATCAACCCGAATCCCGAGGTTGTAGAGGCTTTGCTGGATGCCGGGGCCCAGGTGGACCTGAAGGGGCATAACGACATGACGGCATTGCATTTCGCGGTGGTCAACCCCACCCCGATGTCCGCACATACGCAGTCGAACGCGGAAGCGAGAAACAAATCGGGCGAGACGGCCCGGCGCTTGGAGGTGATCCAACTGCTGCTGGATGCCGGGGCGACAACGTATGCGAAGAACGAGGATGGCCTGACTCCCTTGCATCTGGCAGCAGGACATTACTGGGATCCAGAGATCGTGGACACACTGCTGCTGGCTGGGGCATTCGTGGATGCGAGGGCTGAGAACGATGCGACCCCGTTGCATTTCGCGGCGGCCTTCAACGGGAACCCGGAGGTGACGCGATTGCTCCTGGATGCCGGGGCCGATGCGAACGCACAGGATACCGGGGGTCTGACGCCCCTACATTTGGCGTCACGCTTCAGGGGGAATGCGACGGTGGCACAACTGCTGCTGGATGCGGGTGCGGATGTTAATGCGAAAGACCGGGAGGGCAAGACCCCGCTGGATTATCATTCGGAGAGGGAAAACCCCAGCTGGCCTCAGGTGCTCAAGGACGCCGGCGGGAAGTGCAATAAGAGTTGTTGACGACGATTGATGTCTTCAAGAGGTCGCGCTTCAGAGCCTGAATTCCGTTCCTAGATCAGTCTCGCATACTTGCGGGTTTTCCAGGATCTCGTAGGGTCAATCTTTGTGTCGTGCGTGCCGCTTTCTGTTACAATTTCCACCTAATCTACCCCCGTCATTTCGCTGGCGGGCCGCAGGGTCTTGGGAAGAAATTCTTGAGGCCCTTTGCTTTATCTTGAAGGGCCATACCGGTGAACAACACCTCAGGGGGTTGACACTCACTAAATATCCTATATAATCGTCCTTAGGACGATTATATAGGATATATACTCATGAAGCGGCCTACCGCAGGATTCCATGCCAAGAAGCTGAGTCGGGCAGGTGCCCGTCTAGCCGAACTTCTGGAAGAAAATGAAAAGCCGGTCGTAACCCGGTTCGAGTTTTTCGAGATGATTCGGCAGGTGTACCGGGAGTCCCCGTCAAAGGACTTGGGTCTACGCAGTGATAGCCCGGATGCCAAGGATTATGTCCGGTTCAGGGCGGGCCTGAAGAAGGCCGGCGTGATCGGGAATGACCGGGATTACGGCGCGCGGGTCATCCGGGTGCTGTCTGTCCCGGATCTCCCGGCCGATGGGATTATCCACCTCCTCGATCCGACTTGCTATATCTCGCATCTTTCTGCCATGCAGTGGCGCGGGCTGACCGAACGCGTCCCGAGGGCCCTGATGCTGACCCGCCCCAACCGTGAGGCTGCCGCAACCCGGCTAGAAGCCCGCATGAAGGAAACCTTGAAGAACGAGACCTCTCCATTCCCCTTGACCCCGATCGGCCATCCCGCCAGTGTGAGGCGCCGGCCGATCCGCATCTACCAGAGCAAGGCTGCGGGCGCATGCCGGAAGAGCTACAGATACGGATTTGAGACTTTTCTGTCCACAACTGGACAGACCTTCTTGGATATGCTCCAGAATCCCCGCCTGTGCGGAGGCATGGCGCATGTTCTGGATGTCTGGGAAGAGCATGCGTTGACCTATCTGGACGACATCATCGCTGCGGTTGATCAGACACCAAGCAGCATTGCCAAGTGTCGGGCCGGATATATCCTGGAGGAATACCTTGGTCTGCGCCGTCCGGAAACCGAACGCTGGAAGGAGTGCGTCCAGCGTGGCGGGAGCCGCAGGCTTGACCCGCGCAGGGCTTTTGCTCCAACATTTTCTGAAACCTGGGGGATTTCGCTTAATGCCTGATTCTCAGATCAAGGTCGATGTGGTGGCATGGGTCGAGCAGGTCCGAGCCGACTCGACCGCCTACCGGCAGCGCCAAGGGGTTGCGATTATTCTCAATGCCATTGCGGCGAAGTCGCCCCTGAATCACAAAATGTTTTTGAAAGGTGGGATCCTCATGGGCTTGGCCTACGACAGCCCTAGGCAGACCGTCGATATCGACTTGACGACCAGCCTGAAAGCCGAGAGTAATGTCGGTGAATGGATCCGTGAACAATTAAACGAGGAGATGCCTAGCGTTGCCGACCGGCTCGGTTACGACGAACTCGTGACTGCGGTCCAGTCGGCAAAATGGCAGCGGGGCGGGTTTCCTGATGCCGCGGAATTTCCGGCTCTGAGGTTGAAGGTCGGGTATGCGCTGCGTGGCACCAATCAGGAAAAGGCACTAAAGAGGGGCCGGGCTGCGGAAGTGATCGGCATCGACATTTCATTCAATGAACGCTTGGGGCATATCCAAATCTTGGCAATCACCGGGGGCCAGGAACTGTTCGCGTACGGGCTGGCCGACCTGATCGCCGAGAAATACCGCGCCGTACTTCAGCAAGTGACGCGTAACCGGAATCGGCAGCAGGACATCTTTGATCTCGGGCAACGAAATCAACGAGAAGCTTCGCACACAAATCCTGGAGATTTTCATCGAAAAATGCCGGTCGCGGAATCTTGAACCAGCACAGACTTCCTTGGACGTTCCTGAAGTCAAGGAGCGGTCAGGTGCTAAGTGGGAAACGATGGAATTGGAAGTGGGGGAGACCCCGGACTTTGAAGGCTGCTATATGCGGGTTTCCGAGTTCTACGAGAGTTTGCCTTGGGATGGGTTTGCATAGATTCCGAGCTCAGGCATTTTACGCCCGCCAGACATGGCACCCGATCTATTGCGAAACCTCGGCAAGTACTTGCTTTGCCCTATTCAGCACTTCGACGACTTGGCTTCGCGAGACTGTGGGGTGGTTGTCCAGAAACTCATTAATGGAGTCGCCTGCTTCCAGATATTCCATCAGGATGCGTACAGGAACCCGGGTGCCGGAGAAGACCGGCGTTCCTCCAAGGATGTCGGTATCTTTGCTAATCACCGGTCTAAAAATTTCCGGACATCTCCCATCAAAGCCTGAATTCTTCTCCCAGGTAAGTCTCGCGCACCTGCGGGTTCTCTAGGATTTCGCCGGGTTCGCCTTCGGCGATGATGCGGCCTTCGGAGAGGATGTAGGCGCGGCGGCAGATGCTGAGGGTCTCGCGCACATTGTGGTCGGTGATGATGATGCCGATGCCGCGCTCCTGCAATTGCTGGATGATCGACTTGATGTCGGCCACGTGTAGGGGGTCTACGCCGGCGAACGGTTCGTCCAGCAGGATGAAGGCGGGATCCATCGCCAGTGCGCGGGCGATCTCGACCCGCCGGCGTTCTCCGCCCGACAGCGAAAACCCGCGGCTGTCGCGGATCTCGGCAATGGAGAATTCCTCAAGAAGAAGTTCCAGGCGCGCTTCCCGTTCTTCCTTAGACAGGGACAGTTGCTCAAGCACACCCAAGACGTTCTCCTCCACCGTCAGGCGGCGGAACACGGAAGGTTCCTGGGGGAGATAACCGATACCCCGGCGGGCACGCTGGCTCATGGATAGCCCGGCGATGTCCTGGGTGTTCAGAAAGATCTGGCCCCGGTCGCACGGCACCAGCCCTGTGATCATGTAGAAGCAGGTCGTCTTGCCCGCACCGTTCGGGCCAAGCAGCCCGACCACCTCGTGGTCGCTTGCGTGCAATTCGACCTCCGAGACGACCTGTCGGTCACGGTAGGACTTGCACAGGTCCTGCGCTTCGAGCGTGGCCATCAATCAGAGTCGGTTTTCAGGCGGATTCGAACCCGCTCGGAGGGCTTCCGGGTGACGGGAGTCTCCACGCGTTCCTCGTCGATCAGGTAAACGACTTCGTTTCCCGTGAAATGGTGTGCGTCGACGCGCAGATTGACGTCTTTCTTCAGAGTCGCCTTGCGCTGCGGAATCTGGTAGAAGATGCTACCGGCACTTGCGCGGAGCGGCTTCCCGGAATCGAGAATCTGGGTCCAACGGGCGTTGCCTTCGGCGTGCAGGGCCTGGACCCGGTCGCTTTCGGCGTGCACCGTGAGTCGATCGGCAAGCAGGACCATCTCGCCTTGCGTGGCACGCACGTTCCCGTGGTAGACGCTGACCTCTCTCTGGGCATCCCACTCCATCCGTTCCGCGCTCAGGTCGAGCGTTTCCTCCGGGTTGTCCGCAGCGTGCGCGGCGCTGAACGTTTCATCCAGGATTTTTTCCAGCAGCGCCTGCGTGGGTTTTTGCGTAGACGGCGGAAACTGGCGGGCCTGCACGTCCTGCTGCAGTCGGCCACCCGAGCCGTCCAACTGGTAGTCCAGTCCGGTGCCGCGCATCACCGCATGGGATTGGCTGAGCACGACCGCCTGTTCGCTGTAGACTCGCCCGTTCTCCGCGTCCAAGGTCAGCGATTCGCCGTGCATCAGGACCGGGGAGTAGTCCGGGGGGTCGAGCAAGAGTTCCACGTTTTCATCCAAGGTGACCTGGGTCTCCCGGATTTCCCCGCGCTGTGCCGAGGCCGAGGAATTTTCGAACGCGGGGTCGAGCCAATGCAAGCGGGGAGTGTCAAGATTCAGGATTTCGCTGCCGGGATACTGGTCCAACCGTTCGGCGACAACTTCGTAGAGCAATTCTCCTTTCAAGTCCCGGATCCAGTGTTGTACCTGCAGGTAGCTGTTCTCGGGAACCCCTTTATCAGGAGTCAGGGCGGTTTCCTCCGGGGTCGGGGTTCGGGTCAGGGCCCACAGGCCAACGATGACGACCAGTGCCAGTAGCAGGGCCAGTGGCAGGCGGAGGTTCACTATTTCCTCAAGATCCAGTCGCACACGTCCCGTACCGCGCCCATGCCGCCCGGATTCGGGGTGATCCAGTCTGCGGCCTGACGCGCTTCCATGCGGGCATCCGCGACCGCCACGCCAAAGCCGGCAGCCTCAAGCAGGGGCACGTCGGCGATGTCGTCGCCCATGCAGACGACCTCATTCCAGCGAAAGCCGAGTCGCTGGATGAGGGCATTGGCTTCAGCGTATTTATCCTCGCAACCGAGGATGACTTCTTCGATACCCAGTTCCTGCAACCGCTCTTGGGTCGCCTTGCTTGCCCGGGCGCTGATTACCGCGATCTGCACGCCGATGTCGTACAGCAGGACCAGCCCCTGGCCGTCGTGCACGTGGAAGCATTTGCTTTCGGTGCCGTCTTCGGAGAGATACAGGCGGCCGTCGGTGAGGACACCGTCGACATCCAAGATCAGCAGTTTGACGTCCCGGGGGTTCATCGCAGCCCGGCCGCGACCAAGTCGTGCATGTTGAGGACACCGACCAATTGTTCGTCCTGCATGACCGGGGCAGCGTTGAAGCGACGATCCCGCATCCGGTGCAGCACGTCGCGTGCGAGTTCGTCCGGTGCGGCAGTCTGAAAGTCCCGCGTCATCACCTGATCCACTGTCGTGACGTGGACGTCCACCGCATCGCCCAAACAGCGACGCAGGTCACCGTCGGTAAATACCCCGACGACCTGTCCGTTTTCATCCAGCACGGTCGTCATGCCAAGTCCTTTCTCGGAGATCTCGGGCAGGGCGTCCCGGAGCAGGGTCCCGACCGCGACTTTCGGGATTTTCTCTCCGTCGCGCATCACGTCGCGGACCGTGGTCAGCAGTTGCCGGCCTAGGTTGCCGCCCGGGTGAGTGCTTGCGAAGTCCTCCGGCTTGAAACCGTGTACGTGCATCAAGGCGACAGCGAGCGCATCGCCCATGGCGAGCGTGGCGGTGGTGCTGGAAGTGGGGGCGAGGTTGAGCGGGCAAGCTTCGCGCGCTACCGGGATTTCCAGATGAAGATCGGCTTTACGAGCCAGCGTGGATTCCGGCTGGCCGGTCAGCGCGATGATGGTGGCGCCGATCTGGCGCACCAGCGGCAGCAGGTTCAGCAATTCCTCGGTTTCGCCGGAAAAAGACAGGGTCAATACGACGTCGTTGCGGGTGATCATGCCGAGGTCGCCGTGACTGGCCTCGGCCGGATGGACGAAGAACGAAGGGCTTCCGGTGCTGGCGAAGGTGGCGGCAATCTTCTGTCCGATGTGGCCGGATTTGCCCATGCCGATGACGATGATGTGCCCGGTGCACTTGCTGAGCACTTGGCAGCATTCAACGAAATCCTTGCCAGTGCAGTCCGCCAGGTTGCGCACCGTGTCCGCTTCCTGCCGCAACACGTCGCGGGCGACCTTGAGGATGTCCGAAGTTTGTTCAGAGTCGGTCATACAGGCACCATCATGCGCTCGGCATTCCAGCCTAGGTACGCTATATAGCACACCAGCAGCAGGATTGCGCCGGAACGGGTCAGTTGGAAGCCCCCCCGGCGGAACAGGAGAAAGCCGAGCAGGGCGGTGAGTGCCAGCATGATCAGGCTGTCGTACCACAGCATCGGCGATACTGAGAACGGGCGGATGGCGGCCGGGACCCCGACCACGCCGAGCGTGTTGAACAGGTTGGAGCCGACCACGTTGCCAAGGATAAGTCCGCTGCCCTCGGCGCGTTTCAATGATGCCAACGAGGCGGCAAGTTCCGGCAGCGACGTGCCGATGGCGACCAGGGTCAGGCCGATCAGCAGTTCGTCCACTTCCAGCATCCGGGCCAGCCCGACGGAGGCCCAGACGAGTGACCAGGCGCTGCCGAGCAGGAGGACCAGCCCGATCAGAATTAGGGCCAGAGAGGCTACGGTGGTGTGTTCGGTCGACTTGCTGGTGATGGGGGCGGCGGCCTGTCCACTGCGTACGATCAAGGTGATGATCCCGACCAAGGCGATCATCAGGAGGATACCCTCCCAGCGTCCCAGCGCCAGGTCCGAAAGGATCAGGAACACGCCCGCGGTGCCGAACAGGATCAGGGGAATGTCGCGTTGCACTAGGGTTCGATCGGCGGCGAGCGGGAGAATCAATGCCGAGATGCCGAGGATTAGTGCGATGTTGGCAATGTTTGAGCCAAAGGCGTTGCCGATCGCAATGCCACCACTGCCGCGGAAGGCAGCCGTCGCAGAAACGAGCAATTCCGGCAGGCTGGTGCCGAATCCCAGGATGACTACGCCGATGGCGAAGGCCGAGACGTTCAGTTGGCGGGCCAGGGAGGATGCGCCCTCGACCAGCCGGTCTGCGCTCCAGGCCAAGGCTACGAATCCGACTGCGACGACGATCAGGTAGGTCAGGAGCATGGGCGAATCGGGTTGGTGTTCAGAAAGATACGAGGCAGGCGGGGGCCGTCGCTTCCACTGTAAGAGTCGGGAAAGAATGCCCGCGGATGGGCAATTTTACTCTACGGGCACCCGGGTCTGGAGCGTTGGCGAAAGGTCTGTGGAGCCTGCAGGGAGTTTGGTAGACTAGGTTGATGCGCTGGGTCGAGACGCCCTTTCTGCTCCGGAATCCAGATGCTGCCAGCAGCGCATTTTTCTCTTCATGACTGACCGGCTGCGCGCCTTCTACGATCACTTGGTGCTGGACCGCCCGTGGGCGGTACTGGTGTTCCTGGCCGCGGTGGTGGCCGCCATGGTGACGCAGGCCGGGAATTTCCGGCTGGACGCCTCGTCTGATTCCTTGCTGCTGGAAGGCGACGAGGACCTGCGCTACTACCGCAAGGTGCTTGAGCAGTACGGCACCCGGGACTTCCTGTTCGTGACCTACAACCCGCACGCGCCGATGCTCGATCCGGCCATGCTGGAGGGCTTGGAGGCCCTGCGTGAAGACCTGCTGGCAGTGCCGGCGGTCGAGGACGTGGTCACCATCCTGGACGTGCCGCTCCTGAATTCTCCACCGATCGACTTCACTGAGCTCGGTGACACCAACCGCACCCTGCGCGATGCCGGCACTGAACAGGAGTTGGCGCAGCGCGAACTGACGACCAGCCCGTTCTACAGCGACATGCTGATGAGTAAGGACGGCGAGACCACCGCACTGGCGGCCTACCTGAAGGCCGACACAGTCGGCAACGAGTTGCTGCGCGAGCGCACCCAGCTTCGCGACGCCCGGCGCGAAGGAACCCTGGACGAGGCGGGCCTGCAGCGCTTGGACGAGGTGACTCGGCAGTACGCCGACCACATGGCCGAGGTCGCGGAAAAACGCGCCGGCACCATTGCCGAGGTCCGGGCAGTGCTCGACCGCCACCGCGACGAGGCACGCATCTTCCTCGGTGGCGTTGCCATGATTGCGACCGACATGATCGACTTCATCGACAGCGACCTGCGGACTTTCGGTATCAGCGTGTTCGTGTTCCTGATCCTGATGCTGACGGTGATCTTCCGTCGCCTGCGCTGGATCTTGCTGCCGCTGACCGGTTGCGCGGCTGCAGTGGTGCTGATGATGGGAACCCTGGCACTGGCGCGTTGGCCGGTGACCGTGATTTCCTCCAATTTCGTGTCGCTGTTGCTGATCATCTGCATGTCGATGACGATCCACCTGGTGGTGCGCTTCCGGGAACTCCAGGCCAAGGAACCGGGCGGCAATCCCCGGGACTTGGTTGCCCGAACCGTCCACTTCATGTTTACCCCGATTCTGTACACGGCCCTGACAACGATGGTGGCCTTTGTGTCGCTGCTGATTAGCGGGATCCGCCCGGTGATCGATTTCGGTTACATGATGACGGCCGGTATCGCGATGGCGCTGGGCGTGATCTTCCTGCTGTTCCCGTCGGTGGTTGCCTTGTTGCCGCGCACGCAGGGCGAGGAGCGCGACTTCACACGCGGCGTTACCCTGGCATTCGCGCGCCTGACCGAGCGATACCGGAAACCGATCCTCGGCGTCGCGGTGGTGCTGGCGGTGATCAGTGCGTTCGGCGCGGCTCGCCTGGACGTGGAAAACCGGTTCATCGACTATTTCGACGAGGATACCGAGATTTTCCAGGGCATGCTGGAGATTGATCAGCATTTGGGTGGAACCACGCCGCTCGACATCATCCTGGAGGCGGATCCGGAGGCATTGGTTGAGGAGGAAGAGGAGTTTGAGGAGGATTTTTACGGTGAACTGGAGGGTGAAGCCGAGGAATCGTCGCCCGGCTATTGGTTCAACCCGCTGCGCCTGGGTGAATTGCGACAGTTGCACGAATGGCTCGATGCACAGCCGGAGATCGGCAAGGTGCTGTCTTTGGACACGATGATAAGGATGGCCGAGAGCATCAACGACGGCGAGCCCCTGGACGATCTCAAGATCAGCCTGTTGCGGGAAGGGCTGTCGCGCCTGCCGGAGGATATGCAAGACGTGCTGCTTCGTCCGTTCCTGTCCGAGGACGGAAACCGGCTGCGCGTCTCACTCCGGGTGATTGATTCCGATGTCAACCTGCGTCGCGCCGAACTGATTGAGCGGGTCGACGGGTTTTTGAGCGAGGAGATGGGTTACGATGAGTCCCGCTACCGGCAAAGCGGCCTGCTGGTGCTTTACAACAATGTTTTGCAGAGCCTGTTCGCCTCGCAGATCCAGACCATCGGCTTCGTGTTCCTGAGCATCCTCGCCATGTTCCTGGCACTGTTCCGCTCATTGCGCCTGGCCTTGATCGCGATCATGCCGAACATGCTGCCGGCACTGCTGGTGCTTGGCACGATGGGTTGGCTTGGCATCCCGCTGGATCTGATGACCATCACCATCGCCGCGATCAGCGTCGGTATCGCGGTGGACAACACCATCCACTACATCATCCGTTTCCGGCGGGAGTTTCCGGAGGACCGGGACTACCGGGCGACCATGTGGCGCTGCCACGGCAGCATCGGGCGGGCGATGTACTACACCTCGCTGACCATCGTGGTCGGATTCTCGATCCTGATGCTGTCGAACTTCGTGCCGACGTTCTACTTCGGGTTGTTCACCGGTTTGGCCATGCTGACCGCGCTGGTGGCCTCGCTGGCACTGCTTCCAGCACTGCTGCTGACGCTGCGCCCGCTGGGACAGGCGCAAGCGGACTAGGCCGGGCAGATCCTGCTGTTGCGGAGAATAAAGGGTATAATATCCGCATAATCTGCGGATATTATCATGTATCTTTGGGAACAGGCCCAATGGCCCGACTTTTCTTGGGACGGGGAGCGCCTCAGCAAACACCTGGCCTTGGCTCACCGCGAGAAGGGGCGTCTGCTGGGGAGAATGGAGGCGCTGGGGTTCGAGTTTCGGGAAGAAGCCCGCCTCCAGGTCCTGACCCAGGAAGTGGTGAAGTCCAGCGAAATCGAAGGGGAGATCCTGGACAGTGACCAGGTGCGCTCGTCTATCGCAAGGCGCCTGGGCATGGATATCGGAGGCTTGCTTCCAGCAGACCGGGATATCGAAGGCATCGTCGAGATGGCGCTGGACGCAATCGGCGACTACGATGAGCCCTTGACCGAAGACCGCCTGTGCGGATGGCATGCGGCCCTGTTTCCGGCCGGGCGCAGCGGTCTGCGGAAAATCACGGCGGGTGCTTGGCGCGACGACCGCAAGGGCCCCATGCAGGTCGTCTCCGGCCCGGTGGGTCGGGAGAAAATCCACTACCAGGCGCTGCCGGCCGATCGACTGCCCGACGAGATGGCGAAGTTTCTTGCCTGGTTCGGGCAGACGACGGACATGGATCTTTTAATCAAGGCGGGCCTCGCTCACCTGTGGTTCGTGACGATCCACCCCTTCGAGGACGGAAACGGACGCATTGCGCGGGCGGTCGCCGACATGGTTCTTTCGCAATCGGACGGTAGCCCTTGGCGCTTCTACAGCATGTCTGCACAAATCCGCGCGGAACGCAAACAGTACTACGCCATGCTTGAACACACGCAGAAGTCGAGCCTGGATGTAACCCCATGGCTCGAATGGTTCTTTGGCTGCCTGGTCCGGGCGGTCGAAAGCTCACGAGAGACTGTCGGCGCGGTCCTGCAAAAGGCGAGATTCTGGGAACGCTTCTCTCAGGAACCGCTCAACGAAAGGCAGATCAAGATCCTAAACCGGGTGCTCGACGGTTTAGAGGGAAAGCTTACGTCTTCCAAATGGGCGAAACTCGCCAAGTGCTCGCAGGACACTGCGTACCGGGATATTCTTGACTTGATCGGGCGGGGCGCCCTTGAGAAGAATCCCGGCGGCGGGCGCAGCACGAGCTACTCAATTGCAGGGATCGGCGAATCGGCTTCGCAGCCCTGACTACACGATTCAAGGGCTATCAGCATGGCCAGAAGTCGAATGCTATACTTGATTCATCTGGCTCCCTCGGGCAATGGAATGCGGACGAGGGAATCGAACTTAACCCGAGGTCTGGGATAAGGCTAACCACCCTCAACGGATAGGAAATCAGCAGGACCATGAACGTTAGTCTTGAATTGATCGCGATTGTCGCGTTGTGGCTCACCACGATGGGCTTTCTTATAAGCCTTCACCGGGACGTTGCCGGTCTTCGCGAAAGGATGGGGCACCTTGAGGGGAGGATAGGTCGTCTCGAGGACAGGATAATGCACCTCGAGGACCGAATGAGCCGCCTTGAAGACAGGATGGACCATCTGGAGGACCGAATGAGCCGCCTTGAAGACAGGATGGACCATCTGGAGGACAGGATGGGCCGCCTTGAAGGCCGGATGGATCACCTCGATGGCAGGATGGATCATCTTGAAGAGTTGTTCCAAGGGTTTCGCAAGCCCGCCGCTGGATTCAGTTAATCCCTGATCACGGACAAGGCTCCGGCCTTACGGGAGTTACGGCAGGATCGGTTCAGAAAATCCCCGGAATCACTGCTTTCCGATCGGTCGGATAGTCTTCAAACGTTTCTCGGTACCACCGATGGTGGCTGTAGGCCCTTGGCACCAGGTTGGCGGCGGTGAACACGAAGAACGCAAAGCCTGCCATCGTCCAGGTCGCCAGCGCCCAGCCGGCCCATTCCAGTATTTCCCCGAGATGGTTCGGACAGGAGACGAAACGGAATCCTCCGCCCCGGGGAATGGCGTAGCCGGTTTCGCCGGGTTTGCGCAGGCGCAGCAGGATCGTGTCGGAATGGAGGTTGAGGGCCATGCCGAACAGGAAGATCGCGAGGCCGATCAGGAAGCGGGGGTCGCTCAGCCATGAAATGTCGTACGTGGCGAATTCCGAGACGACCCGGGCGTTGATGTAGGCGTTGATCACGTTGAAGAAGAGACCCGATGCGGCGACCGCGATCGGTATCCTCTTGCCTCGCGTGCGCAGTCGGAACGGAAAGATCAGCGTTCGGTGCACGTAGTGGGCCTGCCACATGACGAGGAATACCAGCGGCACGACCTCCCAGGCGGATTCTCCGCAGAGATACACGTACAGGAAGACGGCCACGGTCGGCAACTCCATGACGATCCAGCCGGTCCGGTTGGAGATGGACGGCCCCCAACCGGCGGCCGGGTAGTGCCGGCCGAACGGGGCGGTTTTGTAAAGCAAATACAGGAAAGTCGGGATCGAGATCGCGAGAACTGCCCAGACCAGGATGCCGTGGATTTCCAGCTCGGTCATTTCCGCCTTTGCCCCCCGGCACGCGCAAGCTTGCCTCGACCTTTCCTGCAGAGTTTACTCTTGGAGACCATCAGCCCGTTTCCAAGTCACGCAATTTTTCCATCAGTGCCGGCAGGGGAACCATCACCGTGTCCTTTTCGATCGGGAACTCGTCCTCTCCTCCGTAGACGACAAATTTCCTGTTTGCCCCGATGTCCTCGGCCGCATGGTGGAAGCCGTACCGGATTCGGGGGGCGATTCCGTGCTTGATCTCGACCGCCCACAGGTCCTTGCCGGAGATCCTGAGCACGAGATCGGCCTCCGCCCCGCCGGAGGCACGATAGTAGTAGGGCTCGACGCCGACCGGCAGGACCGACAGGAGGTTCTCGACGGCAAAGCCTTCCCAGCTCTTTCCGAGAACCGGATTGGACAGCAGCCCGTCGTGATCCGCGATGCCGAGCAGCCGGTGCAGGATTCCGGTGTCCCGGACGTAGAAGCGGGGAGACTTGATCAGCCGCTTCTTGGCATTCTTGTGCCAAGGTTCCAGCCGCCGGACCAGCAGCAGGTCGACGAGGAGGTCCAGGTAGCGGGCCACCGTCTTGCTGTCGACGTCCAAGTTGCCGGCTAGTTTCGAGCAGTTCACCGTCTCCCCCTGAAGGTGAGCCAGCATGGTCCACAGCCGTCTCAGCCGGCTGGCGGGCACCGGGAACCCGATCTGGGGCACATCCCGCTCCAGGTACGTCCGGATCAGCATTTCCAGCCATTCCATGCTGGCGGCGTCCGAAGACTCCAGGTAACTGTCCGGGAAGCCGCCCCTCAGCCAGAGTTTTTGGATGTCCTTCGGCTTGTCGTGCGGCACTTCCAGGAGGTTCAGGACACCCATCTCGATGTAGTGGATGCGCCCGGCCAGGCTTTCCGACGACTGGCGCAGGAGATCCATAGAGGCGGACCCCAGCAGCAGGAACTGCTCGCCTTTTCGGCCGGCTTGGCGATTCTTGTCGATCAGGCCGCGCAAGACCTTGAACAGGTCGGGCGCATGCTGGATTTCATCGAGGATGACGAGTTTGTCGCCCTGTTCCGACAGGAAGGAGAGGGGGTCGCGCAGCTTCAGCAGGTCGTCCGGGGACTCCAGGTCCAGATATACCGAATCGCAGGTCCGGCCAATCTGGTGCGCCAGCGTGGTCTTGCCGACCTGGCGTGCGCCGAGAAGCGCGACCGCGGGGACGCGCTTGAGGGTCGCCTGGACCTTTTCCTTAATCAGCCGATCCAACATACCTTGTATTTTAGTAAATCCATTCCGAAATTGCAAGGTTTTGTTTGGGTTTTCCCTGTAGAGGTAAGATAGCGACATTAAACCCGGAATTCTCTCTCCCGATCGGACCGGGAACCATCAGGTTGGCTCTCAGGGAAGCAGACAGCGATAACGACCATGAAGACGAAGTTCGAGCACGACGCGGAAACAGAGACACGTCACCTTCTCGGTTCACCCCGGAATGCGGAGCGCTTGAGCGCAGCTATTGCCGCAGTTGAAAACGGCGACGTGGTTCGGGCAGTTCTTTCAGGTGACAGGATCGAAAGGCGGTCCGATGATCAGGATCGTCTCCCGCGCGTTTACTCTCCCGCTTCGAATCCGTAAAACCGTTCGTTCAGGAAATCGCGCATGACCGCGATCTGCTCCGCCGTCCAGTCCAGCCCGGCCCCTTCGCGGCAATGGTCGACGCGTGCGAGCAACTGCCCTGCATCCCCGACGAGACCCTCCGTTCCGCGGTACAGCAGGTGGCCGTCGCCGCCGGTGACGCGCGCGTGGCAGGCGGTGCAGTGTTCTTGATGTACACTGCCCGAATCGAACGCCTGCACGCCTCCCGTCCCGGGGAAGGCGAGCGCGACGAGCAGAACGCAGACTTGCCACGCCTTCATGTCCAAGAAAAAGAGCCTGATCTGGATCGACCTGGAAATGACCGGGCTCAGCCCGGACACCGACCGGATCATCGAGATCGCCACCGTGGTCACGGACTCAGACCTCAACGTGCTGGCGACCGGCCCGGTGCGGGCGATCCACCAGTCCGAGTCGTGCCTGGCCGGGATGGACGAATGGAACACCTCCCACCACGGCGCCTCCGGGTTGACCGATGAAGTGCGCCGCTCCGACTGCAGCGAGGCGCAGGCTGAAAAGGAGACCATCGAGTTCCTGGCGGAGCATGTCCCGTACAAAGCCTCGCCGATGTGCGGCAACAGCATTTGCCAGGACCGGCGCTTCCTGGCGCGCTGGATGCCGGACTTGGAGAAATTCTTTCATTACCGGAACCTGGACGTCAGCACGCTGAAGGAATTGGCGCGGCGCTGGTACCCGGAGGTCGAGGAACTCCAGAAAGCCGCCGCGCACCGCGCGCTTGAGGACATTCACGAGTCGATCCGGGAACTGGCGCATTACCGTCAGCAGCTGTTTCAGCGCACGGCCGCTTCCTGAAGCGGGAGATCGCGGCCAGCCTGCGGATGCAGCACGGTGTCGCAGCCGTCCATGGCCGGATCCAGTTCCAGATAATCCAGGGTGTAGTGCAGGCCGCGGCTTTCGCGGCGCATCATCGCGCAGCGGATGATCAGGTCGGCCACCTGGGCGAGGTTCCGCAGTTCGATCAGGTCCCGCGAGATGCGGAAATCCCGGTAGTATTCGTTGATCTCCTTGCGCAGCAGGGTGCAACGGTGCTGGGCCCGTTCCAGCCGCTTGCTGGTGCGCACGATGCCGACGTAGTCCCACATGAAGCGGCGCAGTTCGTCCCAGTTGTGCGAGACCACCACTTCCTCGTCTGAATCCGACACCCGGCTCTCGTCCCAGGGCACCACTTCCGGCACCGGCGCATCTCGGGACAGCGTCTCGTTGATGTGCTCGCTTGCGGCATGGGCGAACACCAGGCATTCCAACAGGGAATTGCTGGCCATCCGGTTCGCGCCGTGCAGCCCGGTGTGGGCCACTTCCCCGACGGCGTACAGCCCGGGGAGATCGGTGCAGCCGGAGAGGTCGGTGGCAACGCCGCCGCAGGTGTAGTGCGCGGCCGGCACGACCGGGATCGGCTGGCGGGTCAGGTCGATGTCGTACTCGAGGCAGCGCTCGTAGATGTTCGGGAACGCCTCGCGCAGGCCGGCGGCCTCCTTGTGGCTGATGTCGAGGTGCACGTAATCCAGCCCGAGGCGCTTCATTTCGTGGTCGATGGCCCGCGCGACGATGTCCCGGGGGGCCAGTTCGCCGCGTTCGTCGAAGCGTTGCATGAATTCCGCATCGCTGCCCGGCAGGCGCAGCTTCGCGCCCTCGCCGCGCAGCGCCTCGGTCATCAGGAAGGATCTGGCGCGCGGATCGTACAGGCAGGTCGGGTGGAACTGGATGAATTCCATGTTGGCCACGCGGCAGCCGGCCCGCCACGCCATGGCCAGTCCGTCTCCGGACGAGGTGTCGGGGTTGGAGGTGTACAGGTAGGCCTTGCTCGCACCGCCGGTCGCCAGGATCACGCAGCGTGCGCGGTAGGCGTTGACGGCGTTGCTCCGGGTGTCTTGGGCGTAGAGCCCGATGCAGCGGCGCTTCCCGGCGCTTCGGTCGACGATCAGGTCGACCGCGATGCAATGGCTGTGCAATTCCACGTTGGGACGTTCGTGCACCTGTGCCATGAGCGCCTCCTGGATGGTGCGGCCGGTGTGATCGGCGACGTGCGCGATCCGTCGGCGGCTGTGCCCGCCTTCCTGGGTCAGGTGCAGTTCGCCGGAAGGCGTGTAGGGAGTGAAGTTCACGCCCTGGTCCTGCAGCCACCGGATCATGGCGCCGCCGCGTTCCGCCACGTGCTGGACCACTTCGGGGCGGCACAGCCCGCCCCCGGTCGAGATCGTGTCGGAGACATGCAGGGCGACCGAGTCCTTGTCGTCCAGGACCGCCGACACGCCGCCCTGGGCGTAGGTCGTCGAGCTTTCAGCCGCGGCCGCCTTGCACAGCAGCGTGATCCTGAGGCGCGGGTCCACCTCCAGTGCGGCGCACAGGCCGGCCGCACCGCTGCCGAGAATCAGGACATCAGTATCGTGCGTGACCGCCGTGCCGTCTGCAACCACAATTGCGCCAATTCGCCACACCAAACCACGATTATAATAATTCCCTCATGAATTATCCTCCCCTGTGTGCTTGACGCGGCTCCGCGAGAGTCCTCCTTGGCGGATCGGCCCAGCGCGCCGAGATGAGCGACAAAAGCGACCGGAACCTGGTTCGCCGCGCCAAGGCGGGGGAGATCGGCGCGTTCGATGCGCTGGTCGAGAAGTACCAGCACCGCATCCTGAAGCTGGCCGGCCGCTACGTGTCCAACCGGGCCGCCCGGCAGGATGTGGCGCAGGAAGCCTTCATCAAGGCCTGGCGCAACATCAAGACCTTCCGGGGCGACAGCCAGTTCTACACCTGGCTGTTCCGGATCACGGTCAATACGGCGATGAACCACCTGGCCGCCGTGCGCCGGCGGCCGGAGCATACGCTGCCGCCGGGTGACGGGGAGGACCCGAGCATGGACGACATGCAGGCCGACCTGGACACGCCGGAGGGCGAGGTGGAGGCGGAGGAGGTGTCCGCCATAGTGAACGAAGTGATTTCCGAGTTGTCGGAAGACTTACGGGTGGCGATCACCCTGCGTGAATTGGAGGGCATGAGTTACGAGCAGATTGCCTATATCATGAAATGTCCTATCGGCACGGTCCGCTCGCGCATTTTTCGGGCACGCGAGGCGATCGATGAGCGATTGCGGCCGATATTAGACGACTCGTCAGGGGGACGCGGATGAGCGATCCGAACCACGAGTGGATTTCCGCTTACCTGGATGACGAGCTCACGCCCGCGGAGCGGGCGCGCGGTGGCCGGGATCTGAGCCGGCAGCCGGAGGCGCGCCGTCGCCTGGGCCGCTACCAGTTGATCGGCGACGCGATGCGCGGCGATCTCCCGGATCATCTGGAACTGGGACTCGCGTCCCGGGTTCATCAGAAAATCGTCCAGGAAGTTTCCTCCCCCCCCAAGCACCATACCCTGCAGGAGTTGTGGCACTGGATCCGGCATCCGGCCCCGCTGGCGGTGGCCACCGGCATGCTGGCCACGCTGGTCGCGGTGGGGCTGTGGTTCTACACGAAGGAACCGGAAACTGTTCCGGTGGTGGTCGATGTTCCGATCGACCACATCGCGCAGGTCCCCGAAACTGAAATCGACGCGAAAGAACATCACCAGATCATGAGTTACCTGACGGCTCACGCGGAGGTCGAGTCGCGGGCGCTGATGCCTTACGTCCAGTTGGTGGAATATGACAAGTAGAACGACGCCATGCGTTGCCGGGCGGCCGGGCCGCCGCGCTGAACTTTTGCCTTCGGGCGCGGTCTCTCTGATGGGGGGGATTTGCCCGAAAGGCTATGGGAGGCTCTTGCTGGTGACGTTCTTGGCGACGCTGACCCCCCAAGTGAACGGCGAGACGGATCCGGCGAGTTGGCTCGTTCGCGCCGATCAGGCGGCCGAGCGAGCCAATTTTTCCGGCACGATGTCCCTGGCCGACGACGGCGAGACGCGCCGCACGATGAAGATCGAACAGGGTTTCGACGGGCGAAACACCCACCAGCGGCTGGTTTCGGTGTCCGGCGGGGAGGAATGCGAGATCCTGCGGCGGGCCGACGAATCCACCGTGGCGTACCCCGACCGGCGGGTGGTCATCCACGGCTACCAGCGCCCGCAGAGCCCGATCCCGAAGATCCATCAGAACCTCGACCAGCTGAAGCAGCACTACCGGCTGGAGCTCCAGGGCAAGGAGAAGGTCGCCGGGCGGGACTGCCAACTGGTCGCGGCCGAATCGAAAGACGACTACCGCTACGGTTGCGAACTCTGCGTGGACACGGTCTCTGGGCTGCCGCTGCGGGTGCGGATGATGGTGCCGGGCGGCGAAAAGATCGAACAATTCGCCTTCACGTCCCTGGACGTGCTGGAGTCCATGCAGCAGTTCGAGCCGAATAGCTTCTGGCTCGCGACCGACACGCACGGCTTCGAGATGATCGGCTTGCCGTACGGCTCCGAACTGGCCCCGCACACGTGGCACGTCCACGACCTGCCGCCCGGCTTCGAGGTCCAGTTCGCGGTCATCCGGAAGCTGCCGCTCGACCCGAACCCGGTGTACCATATGGTGCTGGCGGATGCGCTGTCCCGGGTTTCGGTGTTCATTACTCCCTTGCCCGAGGATGGGCAAGTCAAGGGCCGGGAATTCTCGCGCAAGGCGCTCAACGGATACGTGACGGTGAGAAGCGGACACCGGGTCACCGTGATCGGCGGCGTCCCGGCCGAAACCGTCCGCATGATCGGCGATTCGCTCCACCTGGAGCACTGATGTTCCGGATTTGAAGGAAAAGGAGACCTGATGCAACCAACCTGGATTCCCAAGGCGCTCACCGTGGCGCTCGGCCTCATGATGGCATTCGCGCCGCTTCAGGCGCGCGAGCTGCCGGACTTCACCGACCTGATCGAGAAGAACGCGCCGGTCGTGGTCAACATCACCACGAGCCGCAATGTCGGGGGGTCCGCTTCCGGCAGGAACGCGCCGCAGGAGACCCCGGAGGATATGCCGGATTTCTTCCGCCGGTTCTTCGAGCAGATGCCGGAGGGCCAGCAGCAGCGTCCTCCGCAGCAGCGGCGCCACGGCACCGGGTCCGGGATGATCTACTCCTCGGACGGCTACATCGTGACCAACCACCACGTGGTCGACGGGGCGGACGAGATCATCGTGAAGCTCAGCGACAAGCGGGAATTCGTGGCGGAGAAGGTCGGATCCGACCCGCGCAGCGACCTGGCGTTGCTGAAGATCGATGCGGATGACCTGCCGACCGCGACGCTCGGCAACTCGGAGGAACTGAAGGTCGGGCAGTGGGTGCTGGCCATCGGTTCGCCGTTCGGTTTCGAGCACTCGGTGACCGCCGGCATCGTCAGCGCCAAGGGGCGCAGCCTGCCGAGCGAGAACTACATCCCGTTCATCCAGACCGACGTGGCCATCAATCCCGGCAACTCCGGCGGGCCGCTGTTCGACATGGACGGGCGCGTGGTCGGCATCAACGCGCAGATCTACACCCGCACCGGCGGGTTCATGGGCCTGTCTTTCGCCATTCCGATCGACATGGTGTCGGAAGTGATCGCGCAGATCAAGAAAGACGGTCGCGTCGTGCGCGGCTGGCTCGGCGTGTACATCCAGGAGGTGACCCGCGACTTGGCCGAATCGTTCGGACTGGATCGCCCGAAAGGCGCAATCATTGCCGAAATCACCGAGGATGGCCCGGCGGATGAGGCTGGACTGGAGGCTGGCGACATCGTCCTGGAGTTCAACGGGAAGGAAGTGGAAAGTTCCAGCGCGTTGCCGCCGATGGTCGGGCAGGTGAAGCCCGGCGAGACGGTCAAGGTCGAGATTCTGCGCGGCGGCGAGCGCAAGACAATCAAGGTGACCCTGGGGCAGTTGCCGGACGATGGGGCGCCGATGGCAGTGCCGTCCGGGGATGAGGGACCGTCGGAGGAAGAGGAGATCCTGGGCATGCGCCTGGAGGAGATTTCGGAAGAGGTGCGCAAGAAGCGCAATCTTGGAGAAGGCGGCATCCAGGTGAAGGAAGTGACCGGGGATCCGGCGCGTTCCGCGGGCATCCAGAAGGGCGATGTGATCCAGATGTTTGCCGGGGAAAAGATCGAGTCGCTGGAGGACTTCAAGGAAGCGGCGGAGGACCTTGAATCCGGGCAGCCGCAGCCGATCCTGGTGCAGCGCCAGCAGGGTTCGCGGTGGTTGGCGCTGACGCCTGAATAGAGGGGCGAGGCGCGTCGGAGGAGGCAATCATGATGGATACGGTAACGATTCAGATTGTCTCGTTCCAGATGGCCGCACTGGTGGCAATCTTGGGCTTTCTTTGGAAGCTTCACCACGAAGTCGTCAATTTGCATAAGGACAATGCCGACCTGCGCGAGCGCATGGCGAGAGTGGAAGGTTTGCTGGAAGGCTTCGTCGGCCGCCCGCCAGAACCGCAATCCTGACCGGATAATTTTCAAGAGTTTGACGCGAGTTGTAGAACTCGCGGGCTAGGATGTAGTCGGGGTGGAGATCGTGTCCGGAAGTGCCGGATGGCCATGCTAGAATCGCTTTCGACGCTCTCTGGACAGGGAGGTTCCGAGAGGTTGATGGAAACCCTCAAGGTTGGAACAAATAAGGCATGACCGACCGGAACATGGAGTCATGATGGACACCATAACAATTCAGATTATTTCGTTCCAGATGGCCGCTCTGGTGGCCATTATCGGTTTTCTTTGGACTCTCCACCGCGACATGGGCAATCTGCGCAAGGAAGTCAGCCGGGACATGGCCGACCTGCGCAAAGATGTCGGCAAGGATATTGCCGATGTTCGCAAGGATACGGCGGATCTCCGCGAACGCATGGCGAGAATGGAAGGTTTGCTGGAAGGTTTTGTCGCCTGTCCGCCTGAACCGCAATCCTGATCGGGCAACTTCCTGAGATCGACGCGGGTCACGGCATTCCTGTGAATGCCGGGTGATTTTACGGCGGTGGAGTGATAGATTCTTTCTAGCGCAAGCAATCGCCTGTTCGTCTGGCAAGCTCGCCTCTAGTGTATATAGTGCAGACTCCCACGGCCTGCGGGGCCGTTAGCCTACTACCCGATATTCAGGCCGTACCGACGAGATAGACTATTTTTTGGAAGATGGTGGCGGTGGCGGTGGAGGAGGTTTGATGGCATTCGGCGGTTTCGGCGACACGCCACGGGTAGATCCTCCTCTACTGTTGTGCACTCTAGTTGTAATTGGTGGTCTCTGTTTCATGGCTTACTCCGGATTGTCTTCGCTGGAGAGCATAGGTAGAAATTCTATCATTTTCACCTCAGATGCGGGAACCAGCATGTGAGAAACTCCATCAGGTTGTTCTCGCTCATTTTTGTCAACTAACCATTCGCATTCTTCGATCAGGAAATGCTGGTCCTCAGAACGACTTGGCCATTCTTTCGGCCAGCCATACAAGCGCCGCTTTCCCTTCAAGTGTAAAACGACATAACAATCACTGTGGTGGGCAAAGGCTGAATATTGCGCTGACCGATAAGAACTCTCCCTTGTCACTCCCCAGTCGCGAAGACGCCTGTGCAATCGATCAGAATTCCAAATCCAGGCGGAAACTAATCCAAGCGAAATTGCCACACAAACCAGCATCACAACCAATGCCGATACATCCCAGTCTCTCATACTGCTCATAGAAGAATTTGGCCAAACGGTGCCAATTCCCCATAAACCGAGTTGTGCGATCAGCTGGACAAGCATAGTGAAAACAAAAGCCTGCACAATTATGCCGATCCCGTTAGGTTTTGGATTTGAGATTAGCGTCTGAAAGATACCTGCTGCCACGAATCCAGGCAAGAGAAATATGAGCACTCTTATAGTTTCGCTGGATGCCCAAGCGGTTGCCAGATTCATGGTTCTTGTCTCAAAATCGGGGTTTCTTCTACCGTGGCCGCTATGGTAGCACTTCCCTAAAGCGGGAGGTCAATTTCACTGAATTTAGGCCAGTTGCAGGAAAATTCAGCCTACAATGAGGGCAGCATAGATGTCTGATACCATGCTGATTGCGCTCCATGTAGGGGTTGGTGAGGCGGATAATTAAAGAGAGTTGTATAGTTGATGATTCTAAACCCGGCCACGGCTAGTGAATCGCTGAAAATCTTTGGCGACGCACACGGTTGCTTCTGAATTGTGCAACAAATAACAGCACGTACCATTGCGAAGTATAAAATCTCTCGCACGAAAAACACGACACCATTTGAGATGTTCCCATGAATACCGACGAACAGCGCCAGATACTTTATGCGGCCCTATTGCGACACTCTCCCGAAGCTGGGTCGTTGCGCGAACGAGCTCTTGACCGATTCGTTCTTGTAGCACTTCTGGGTTCGTCTGAGTCGGAACCGATGACCATTCAGCGAGTCCAAGAACTCACTGTGCTCGCACCTAAGTCCCCTGGGTTGCGTACTGACGTGATTGACGAAACCCTTGTGCGCCTTGTCCATGCTGGAAGAGTCGATCATGTGGAAACTTCGGCTGGAGACAGTTATTTCCTGACCGGTCTCGGTCGACAGCACACCGATGAAGCCACCCATTCTGCCGCGCAACTTTTTCGTCCAGTTCTTGATCGCATGTTGCGTGATACCACCGGATTATTCTCTGAGCATGATGGCGAAAATGTATGTCGGACGTTTATATCGGAGTGCTTTGCGCGATTCGGGCATCAGATTGCGAAAGCCGTTACCGGCGATTTGGCAGATGACGAATCATTTGGTGGGGCAGACATTGAGGGGGCTTTTCAAGCAGCCGTTCAAACAGTCTCCCTCTCCGAAGAAGCCGTACAGACTCTCCGCGCCAGATGCAACCGCTTCTTGCACAGCATGGAACCCGATGACAAGGATCTGAAATTTCGCCTTGCGCAGAGTTATTACGTTGTACAGCTCTTGGAATTGAGTCCGCAGGACTCTAATTTGCTAGCGGACGATGCTTTTCGCGGAGCGGTTTTTTACCTTGATACCAATGTCGTTCTTGATGGGGTGATGTCTGATGATTCAGTTCGTCGTTTCAGTGAGATTGTGGCAGCGTCAAGCACTTTAGGTATCGAACTTAGGGTTACCCGTGCCACGATTGACGAAGCAATTCACGTTGCAGCGCGCCATATGGAGGATATAGAGAAAGTTATCGCTAAGGTACCAGAAGAACTACTTGAAAGGACTAAAGACCAATTCTTTTGGGCGTATCGGGATGCAAAGGCAAAAGATTCCGAGATGACACCTGACGAGTTCATGACACGATTCCAAGAATTGCCAGAATTTTTGCAGGAATTAAATATCACGTTCGAAAATAGAGATGCGAACGAGATTGTGGATGGTCGGGACGTGTCAAGGGAATGCCAAATTGTTAACAATGCAGCGGAGATAACTCGAGGTTGGGGGAAAAGTGATCACGTAAGTCTCCACGATGTATGCCATTTCATGCTGGTTCAAGAGGAGAGGCAAGGGAATCCGAAAGCATGGTTTCTGACGAAAGATCGAACGCTAAGTAACGCTGCAGCCAAATTGGCACCTGACGAGTTGCCCTTTTGTTTTCCCCTGACAGCACTTCTTCATAGTGTGTCTCCATTTCTCGAGACGTCTCCCATACGCAATACTCTCGTTGATGTTTTGTCGGTTCCCACGGAGCAACTGCTGCCGGCTTTTGACTATGTCAAGAGTAACCTACTGAGTGGAAGGCCATATCGGCGCGATGACAACATGGAAGTCGCTCTTGAACTAAGAAAATTCCTTACTTCTAGCGCACACGAGAAACAAGAAGCACTACTTGCGGAAGTTGAGCGGCATAAGAGACTAGCTGCCACTGAGCGGGGCAAACGAACAGATACCTAACAAGAAGCGGACCGCATGCGTGAGGAGATTGATCGTTTGAATACGGAAGCGCGTCGCCATAGGTTTCTCAGTATGGGGCTGGCTTTACTTGGCTTTATTGTCGCGAGCATGTGCTGGCAATTTGACCCCGAACTTAGCCTGTTGGCAATGAGTTTTTTGGGCGTTGATGGCGTTGGCACTGTGTCATTTAGCATTGCTGTGCGTTTATTTGGTGCAGCGGTGTTCGTGGGTTCAGTTATACCTGCACTTTCTTTTATGCTAAAAGGCAAGTACTGTAAAACCAGCTACACTATTGTTGTTGCGATCGCGATCGGTGCATCTGATGTTGTTGGCTTAGAAATAGTCAAAGCGGTGTCCGCACACTTGGCGGTTGCAACCCCGATTGCATTAATAATTGCTTTGGCGTTGGATACCCCCAGAAACAAGCAATGAGGAGATGTTGGGGAGCCGTGAGGCCGTTATTTCAGGATTGTCAAGTATATAACTCCCTAATTGAAAAAGCATCTTCAAATGGCTAACGACACTGGGCATATCGTTTGATCGATAAACTTGTACTGCCGTATCTGCCCATTTTCATGTACTAGAGATCTCTCATAACGGATTACTAGGCTGTGTTGAATATCTTTCCAATGGAGAAGATCCGAAACTTCTCCATCATCGCGCACATTGACCACGGCAAGTCCACGCTGGCGGATCGTTTCATCGAGTTGTGCGGCGCGCTGAGCGACCGCGAGATGAGCGACCAGGTCCTGGACAACATGGATCTGGAGCGGGAACGTGGCATTACCATCAAGGCGCGCAGCGTCACCTTGCACTACCAGGCGCAGGACGGTGAAACCTATCGCCTGAACCTGATCGACACGCCCGGACACGTGGATTTCTCCTACGAGGTGTCGCGGTCGCTTGCGGCCTGCGAGGGCGGACTGCTGGTGGTGGACGCGTCGCAGGGAGTCGAAGCACAGACCGTGGCTAACTGCTACAACGCGATCGAGCAGGATCTGGCGATCCTGCCGGTGTTGAACAAGATGGATTTGCCGCAGGCCGATCCGGTGCGTGCCTGCGAGGAAATCGAGGACATCATCGGGCTGGATGCGACGGATGCGACGCAGATCAGCGCGAAGACCGGGCTGAACGTGAAAGAGGTGCTGGAGCGGGTAGTACGGGACGTGCCGCCGCCGGATGGGGATCCCGAAGGGCCGCTGAAAGCGTTGATCGTCGACTCCTGGTTCGACAGTCATGTGGGCGTGGTGTCGCTGGTGCGGGTGTTTTCGGGAAAATTGAAGAAAGGGGACAAGATCCGGGTGATGTCGACCGGCCAGACGCGACGAGTGGATTCCGTGGGGTGGTATACCCCGAATCCGGAGAACGGCGAGGAACTGGGCTGCGGGCAGGTCGGGTTCGTGATGGCGGGCATTCGCGACATCGAGGGTGCTCCGGTGGGGGATACGATCACGCTGGCGAGCAAAGGGGCGGAAGAGGCGCTGCCGGGGTTCCGGGAAGTGCAGCCGAAGGTGTTCGCGGGCCTGTTCCCGGTGGATGCCGATGATTACGAGCAATTGCGGGATGCGTTGGCGAAACTCAGGTTGAACGATGCCTCGTTCAGCCATGAGCCGGAGACCTCCAAGGCGCTGGGATTCGGGTTTCGGTGCGGGTTCTTGGGGTTGTTGCACATGGAGATCGTGCAGGAGCGGTTGGAAAGAGAGTACCGATTGAACCTGATTTCCACGGCACCGACGGTGGCCTGCCAGGTGGTGCTGAATTCGGGAGAGACGCTTGAGACCGGCAATCCCAGCATGCTGCCGGAGCCGCACGAGATCGAGGAAATCCGCGAGCCCTACATCGAAGCGCACATCTTGGTGCCACAGGAGCATGTCGGCGCGGTTATCACGCTGTGCGAGGAACGGCGCGGGCGGCAGAAGCGCCTGCAGTACTCGCGCAACCAGGTCAACCTGGAATACCTGCTACCGCTGTCCGAGACGGTGACAGACTTCTACGACAAGTTGAAATCGGTTAGTCGTGGGTATGCGTCGTTCGACTATCAACTGTCGCACTTCGAGGCGGCGCCGCTGGTGAAACTGGACCTGCTGATCAACGGAGAACGGGTGGATGCGCTATCGGTCATCGTGCACCAGTCCCGGTCGATGTCGTTGGGGCGGGACCTGACGGTGCGGATGAAGGACCTGATTCCCAGGCAGATGTTCGACGTCGCGATTCAGGCGGCGATTGGCTCTCGCATCATCGCGCGCACTACCACCAAGGCCTTGCGCAAGAACGTAACGGCAAAGTGCTATGGTGGGGATGTGACCCGCAAGCGCAAGCTGCTGGAGAAGCAGAAGGCAGGGAAGAAGCGCATGAAGCGGGTCGGCAACGTGGATATTCCTCAGGAGGCGTTCATGGCGATCCTGAAACTGGAGCCGTGAGACGGGTCGGAGTTGTTCTTGCTCTGATGCTGCTGGCCTCGCCGGCCGCGGCTCAGATGCTTACTGTGACATTGTTGGGCACCGGCACGCCGAGGCCGGACATTGAGCGCTTCAGTCAGGCGATCTTGGTTGAGGCGGGCGACCACAAGCTGCTGTTCGACGCCGGGCGCGGGGCCGCGATGCGACTGCACCAGATCGGGGTCTCCAGTGACCAGATTGACCGGGTCTTCGTGACGCACCTGCACTACGACCATATTGTCGGACTGGATGACGTCTGGCTGACGGCCCGCTTGTGGCAGCGTATGGAGCCACTGACGGTGCATGGGCCGAAGGGGATCAAGGAATTCGTGGATCATATACGGCGGGCTTACGAGGTCGACCAGCACGTACGGCACCGCCAAAGTGGGCTGGGGAGAGATCTAGGAGATTTATGGGTGGAGGAGATTGAGCCCGGCGTGGTTTATCTGGACGGAGACCTGAAGGTGACCGCGATCACGGTGGATCATGGGGCGGTCAAGCCGGCGTTCGGTTACCGGGTGGATTACGGCAAGCGCAGCGTGGTGATTTCTGGGGACACGACATACGAATCCAATCTGGTTACGTGGTCGAAGGGCACCGACGTGGTGATTCACGAGGTGATGATGGTGAGCGAGAGCCTTCTGAAGAAGAACCCCCGCCTCAAGAAGGTGCAGAAGTACCATTCAAGCCCGAAGCAGGCTGGGCAGATTCTGGCGCAGATCCGGCCGAAGTTGGGAATTCTGGTTCACATGTTGAGGTTTGGGGTGACCGAAGAGCAGGTGCTGGAGGCGCTGGGCGAGCATTACAAGGGGGAAGTGAAGATAGGGGAGGATTTGATGGCGGTGGATATTGGAGATTCGGTGTATGTGTATCAACGACGTTAAAGATTGCCAAATTGCAAATTGGTAGCCTCAGTTCTTGTTTCTTTTGCCCCACTAGAGTAATGACCCTGAAGAAAACTCAATTGATAATTTGGCTGCGCTGGGAAATGCTACGCTGCAAAGCACGTCTTTCATCACGCATCTGTAATGCTCTCGGATACCACGTAGAGTCAACCTGTGCTGCCTCAAAAAGTTGGCCGATCAATTTTTCCATTATTCGGAGACGTTCTAAATCTGTCCGAGCGGATTTTAATTCTTTAAACCTTTGTGAAATCGCATGCTGTCGCCTGTTCGGCAATCGTTTCCCTCTTTGAGTCATAGCAATGCCAGTGACAACCTTAGGTTGCTGGGCTCTAAAAATTTTGGTCTTGTGTACTAGTAGTTGGTAGCGCCGAACGACCTTGATAAGGTCGTAGATAAGCTGCCGCCTTGCACCAGGGCCAGTGAATACCATGTCATCAACATAACAAGTCATTCCACACTCATACCGAAGCGCAAGGTTTTCAATTTCGTCAAACATGTCTTCATATGCGAAGAACGACAGTATTGGGCTGACACTGCTGCCCGTCGCGAGATGTCCATCAACAGTCAAGAGTTGGGCGAGAATGCCAGAGACATCTCCCACGCAATGCATTCGGTCTTGGAAAAAATGGAAAACGGCTGGGGCACGAGTCGATGGATAGAATCTACGGATGTCCGCTTTCACGGTCGGCTGGCCGAAAACATGCTGTTCAGCATTGGAGATGTATGATCGGCCTTTGACTGCAGAATGCAGGAACTCCGGCGTTTCAATCCGCCCCAACAACTGGGCCGCTCGAATGTGTATTTTTTCGAGCATTGGTTTTGGTCTTTGTATTGCTCGTCCGCTCGCCTCGTCGGTCCAGCGATGGTAGTTCTCATTACTGTATTTCGCCAACGATTCCAACTGGTGCTTCTTGATGTTCAAAACATCTGCGAGTTGGGCAGGTGATTTGATCTTATAGAGACGCGATTGATTTCGGGGATAGGCTCGTCTATTTGACATGATGATTCAACTCTCTGTCAGATGAAATCATCGCAATCCACTCTAACATTCGCAAGGCTTTGCCAGCAATATGAACTCGGGCTTTTTCAGAAAACGCTTCATTTTCCATTTGTTCAGCGAATAGCATTAATGAGGATACAGGCAGTTCGAAAGCATGAGAATATTTTTCCAAAACCTCCAAAGTGACTTTCTTGTGGCCTCGCTCCATTTCAGAAATATAAGATTTTGAAAGCCCTACACGTTCTGATGCCGCAGACAGATTCAGGTCGTGGTAGACGCGGATTAATCTTAGAATTCGGTCCATCATTTCAGCACCCTCCTGCCCTATGAAGGCGAGATGGACGCCTAGGAGTCGCCGAAAACACTGACAAACCGCACTAGCTTCACGGTAGCCTTAGCCACCCAAAGTACAGCTAGCAGAAAGAACCGGCTCCGGAGAATGCGTCGTGCTTTCTCGCAGATGAAATACCACCGGTTCCTCCGGCGAACCCGCTGCCCGGCGTCCAGGGGCTTATGGGACTTTTCGTCCATAAACATCCTCCTGGGTATTCCCCGGTGGGGTTATCCCGTCAGGTCAATCCCGACGAGTCTGCGCCGACCCAAGAGGCAGGTCAGGCATGCGGTAGCTCCTAGGTATCCTCATTGCCGCGCACTGCGCACGCGGCTTTAACCCCAGGGTCCCGTCGCTCTCGTACATCGGAAAGACGGAGCACCCGGCGCAAGGGGAGGGGCCGTAGCCCCCACGATCGACCGAAGCCGATCAACTTGTGGCGCTATCCATCACCTGGACGCGCCACTATTGTAGGGATATTATTCGCAAAGTCAAGAGTTTTATTCGCTAACAGAGAAAAATTAGGTGTTTTCAACACTTTCCCCACAAGATATAGGGGCCAGAGACGATCATGCGCAGGATTCTTCATCAAGCGTTATATAATTCCTGGCATACTCGGAACAATTTTGAAAATGGAGGCTACGGGATAACCAGTTTGCGACGCAGTCATACAGAGACGTGTCGTACGGGAGTTTTTGAAATGAAAGATTCTCGCGCTTACAAATCTATTAGCCTTTTCTCCGGTGCAGGGGGGATGGACATTGGCATTCACGCGGCGGGATTCGACATTTTAAGCCAAATTGAAATTGACGAACACTGCTGCGACACATTGCGAACGGCGAATTGCAAAGAGAAATTTTTGACGGAAGTAATTGAAGCTGATATCCGAGGGATTGATGCAGTTCAACTTCGCAAAAAACATGGGTTGCGTAAAAAAGAACTTGACCTAATTTTTGGAGGGCCTCCCTGTCAATCGTTTTCCCTAGCTGGTAAGCAACGAGGCTTGAGCGATGATAGAGGGTTACTTATTTTTGAAGTAATCCGTTTTGCGGAAGAATTCCAACCTAAGGTGATTTTGTTGGAGCAAGTAAAAGGGCTTCTCTCCGCAAAGGGGTCCAATTGTAAGCGTGGCGAAGTTTTTAGAATCTTTTTGTCACAGTTGGAGGCCATCGGTTACACCCCCAAGTGGAGAGTATTGGTTGCGGCCGATTATGGCGTGCCCCAGCTAAGGGAACGTTTGTTTGTGGTAGCTACAAGAGAGAGAAATGGATTTATGTTTCCTGAAAGGACTCATGCGGCACCAGACGAGAACTCGGGGCTTTTCCCTTGCCAGCCTTACGTAGGAGTCGGCGAAGTTATCGCCGATTTAGGCCCGCCTTCGCTTAAAAACAAGGGAACAACTTTTCATCACCGCGGAGACAGCCATGTTGATGTAACCCCTCTGCGAGATAGGGAGAGGATTGCCCAAGTGCCGGAAGGCTCTTATTTGGCAGCCCAGACTCATTTGAGCAAGGATATTCTTCGGGGCTTGCAACCCAAAGACACAACAAAATACTTACGACTTCATCGCACCAGGCCATCGAATACCCTGAGATGTGGAGAGATCTTTTACCACCCCACTGAAGATCGCTATTTGACTCCAAGGGAATACATGAGGATCCACGGATATCCTGATTCCTATATTCTCAAAGGGCCGATTAGAAGTAGAACGGGCACCGTAAAAAACCTTGACCAACACCGCCAAGTTGCGAATTCAGTCCCCCCTCCTGTAGCAGAGGCATTAGGGTCGCAGATCACCATTTATATAAGAGAACATTTCAGTTGAGCAAGATATTTGAAGTTTTTGGATTTCCATTGGAATCGAACCACCCTGATGCTATTTCGCACCGGGAACAAGCGAAATGTCCATTTTCTGGGATCGACTGCGACGGTGGAGGAAATCGTTATCTATCCGCATTACAACTAGAGGCACATCCGGAACTTGCAAAAAGATTTCCTGATAGAAACCGCCTTCAAGTAGGTGTGTGTTCTCTGTTGATTCGAGACAAGCCCTGGATTGTTTGCCCAAGACGTTTGCTTGTTCTTGGGAGTTCAGGGCAAATAGAGTTGCAGAAAACGGTCCGAGGTCAGTTGGTTAAACACGGTGGTCTTTCCTTGGCGCAGGGGTGCCGTGTTTGGTCAGAAGTGAAAGTTAAAACTTCTACCCAAAGTGCCGGAGAAAAAATAACTTTTGATTACACCTTCGACTACGTGGTGGCCAGCAGTTGTCGAAAATCCATATCCGAGGTCGCCGAGATGACAGGCATGAGTGAAAATGTTTGCGAACGCTTAGCAGGGGAAAATCAATTTACCTTGGCGAGGCGCGATGGTCGAGTTTGGATAGACGATTTTCCCGGTGACCCGATCGCGATAGTGGAAATTATGACGTGTTCAACTTCTGGAGGAAATAAGGAAAAAAGAACCCAAATTGGGATGGCTTTCGAGGATGCTATCCTGAAAGGGAAAGACCATGAAGGCCCTGGAATTAATTACCGTCAAGTTTGGGCCCGGATGGCGAGTCAACTCGTCGCAAAGTCACAGATCGGGCTTGCTTGGGGAGGGAGAACCGTATGGATTCTTCAAGATGTTTTGGCTGATTACATTTCAAAGTCAACCAGGCTGGATCTTCACCAATATTTGAGCGAGACGGCAGATGAGGTTAATGTGCTAGTTTTTGGGTATGAAGAGTCTCTATTGCCGGATCAGGCATCTGGAGTCGTATTGTTGGAAAATTTTCAGTTTTTTTCAGGTCCGATTTCAGTTGGTTCAGAATCTCCAGGACGAGACGGGTTTGTAGATATTATCAAGGTGGGCTTTGTTCCGCCCAAGGAACTTTTGTGGCGGTCACTATTTAGAAAACCACCATGTGGCGCAATACAGTAGGCTGAAGTCTTAGGACAGTAAATCCCACGTTCAATCATGGCAAATCTTTTTCAGGATAGAACGACACACCAGGATTCGAACCTTTTTGACGGAGTTGATCCTCCTCCTAGCCCGGAGCGCAGCGCATTGATGGCAAAAATTCGAGGACGAGACACACAACCCGAAATTTTTGTCCGTAGATTGTTGCATAGACAGGGGTATCGTTTCAGGCTCTATGCCAAAGATCTTCCTGGCCGTCCAGACATAGTTTTCCGTAGCCGTCGCAAAGTAATATTTGTCCATGGGTGTTTTTGGCACCGCCATGAAGGGTGCAAAAAAGCCTCAATGCCCAAGACTCGTATAGCATACTGGAGGCGCAAATTTGAGGCCAATCGGAAGCGTGATTCTGAGTCTGTGCTGGCGTTGGAAGAGATGGGTTGGAAAGTTATGGTTATATGGGGGTGCGAAATTTCGTCTATTGGGAAAAATGATTTGCTTGAGCGAGTGACAGCTTTTCTTGATGGAAAATAAAATGGTGTGGCAGCCTTGCTCTATGCTTTGAGCAACTTTTGATGATGTTTGTCTGCATGTTGAGTAAAGTTCGATATTGCCTTGTGGGTTTTCCACTAACCCAAATGCTTTACCGGCCTAGCCGAATTTCAGCAAGGAAAGCGAGACCTGCTCTTTTTGCGATTAGCGATATCTTATTGCTCGATCAAAGTGTTGATGGCAAGTCTTATTTCGTCAAGTTCAGGATGATCTAAAGCAATCGCTGACAAGAGGATACTCAATCCTTCGCCAGTACTTAATGCTTGTCTTTGTTCTAATTCGTGACAACAATCATGGTGGTTAGGCAAAGCATCCAACGCCTGAATGAGATCGCGTGCTGCTGGTATTTCAATATCAAGATTGTGTGCGAAGCGTTTTAAATATGTTCTCTCTCGGAGGACCTTAATCGCCCATTTCTCTGGCGGTAGTCCATTGCCAGGAAGAAACTTCAATTTTGATTCTTCGTCCGGGATGTCCTCGCTTCTAAGCCACTTGCCAGCTTCGGTTTCTGTGCAGTCTCCATCTAAAACACAAAGAGCTGGTCCGGGGCTTTGTGCGCGAATATGGGCCGCGAGCTGCCGTACAACACGTACATTATTTCCTACTGCTATGATCCTGACACGCTTGCGTGTGTCGGAAGAAAGCGCCCGTCTGACTAGGTGTTCGCTAAAATTGTCTTCGACGTAAACAGTCGCTTCTGGATGTGGTCGGCTGTCCATTTCTGAAATTGCAAAGCGTGTGGTGGGTCCATCGTGGCAGAAATGATACGGGCCTGAACGCGTAAGCAAAATCCGGCCTTGTCTGGGCAGACAATCGATAATAGTTTCTGAATGTGTGGAGCAGATCAATTGACTGCGCCTCTCTTTTAGGACACGGGCAAGAACACTGACCAAGCGACGTTGGGCCTCTGGATGAAGCCCATTTTCAATCTCTTCCACTAGAAGAAGCCCACCTTTGGGTAAGCGTAACAATGCAAAAAGAATCGCAATTGCAGCATTTTCTCCCGCCCCCATATTGAAGCCAGTGTAGTGTGCGCCAGAGCGGCATTTGGCGAGCCTCAGACCGTCAACTTCATGGAGTTCAAGATGTTCATATTCGCGGCCAAATATTTCTGTCATACTGGAGCATATATTCGTACCGAGTTCTTGAATGGTGGCTGGTTTTGATTGTTTTCCAAATCTTAATCTAAATTGATTGATTTCTGCGGGCGGAATAATCCTTGAAAGAGGAACAAATTCAATTGGACGCTTGGGGAATTTTGGGGTTCGTGAGCGTCCAGGATCTGGCAGGGTCTTCCAGGCCCTCGATGATCGAAACCGTTTGACGTCGAATTCATCACCTTTCGCGACATAGGCGAAATTGATTGTTAGCCCATCGGAAAGAGGTTCTCCCGCATGATGAAAAAAGAAATCATGCCAGTTATAAGCCATACTCTTTGGTTGCATCCGATGTATTGATGTTGGCCATTGGTTTACTGTCCAGGATGGTGGCTTCAATGCTGAGAAGGCAGCTAGGGCCATGACAGTGCTTTTCCCTACGCCATTGCGACCAGAAATAGCAGTTAACGGATAGTTAAATGGAACGCGTAAATTCATAATGCCGCGTAAAGCAGGCGGTCCTTCAATCGAAATCGCTTTTAAAAGCGCGGGTTCAAAGTCAGCACCTGGGTTCTCCCAAAACTGGAGAAGGTCTTCTTCGAGATTATTGAGATTATTGCCTGGCATTAAGATCCTCGGTGAGTTCTTTCATATCTTGTTCGCGTTGATCTTCCAAACCAGAGTCTTTAACATCTGGTTTGTTTGACTTATATTGCTTGAAACCTGGACAAAAGGATCTGAAATCACAACGTCTACAACTGCCCGTCGCGACTCCTGACGTCTCGAATTTTTGAGTTTGCATGCCTGTACGGATTTCACGAACAGTTTCAGCAACCCTTTTTTGTATGGTGCCTCGTGCTGATTCACTAATATCTACCGGCATGCGTTCGTCTTTGTTTGCTTCTATGACGTCTGGAGGAAGTGGGGCATGGCTGATGATGTGTACGGCGGCGGAGCCAGGCTCGCAATCGAGAGCGTATTGCACGCCGACTGCATACATTTGAAGTTGTTCTGCCGCACTTGCAGTTGCGGCCTCATAGTCTGTTAGTGAATTAATTTTCTTTACCTTAAAATCAATTATTCCGACAATTTCTCGATGTGACGGAGGGGTGGATTCGGAACCACGTTCTAGAAGATCCACGACTCCAGAAATCAAAGCACCAGAATCTGGCTCGACAAATTCGAATCGCTTTTCGACTGCTTGCGCTTTTCGGATTTGATTGCCGAATTTTTCAACATACCGAGTCAGTCCCTTGACCGCAGCTTCTTTAAGTTTGTCGAGTGGCTCCCCACGTGTATAACGAAGATGGAAAAATTCATCTACTAAGTCGGGAATGTCAGGTACTTTAATGAGTGTGCCGTGGACAGCTCGTAAATGGATTTCGGCAAGGATATTGTGCACTTGCCTGCCATAGCCGAATTGTTCTCCCACACCTGGACTGAAATTCATCAAAGAACGGAGTTGATATTCTCTTTTACAGCGCCAATAGGCTGCTAGGTCCGAGTAGGTGGTGGGCAACATATTCGAGCCAGCCGGAGGAGTCGGAGACAATTTTTCGCGCGGTGTCGGATCTGATCTGTCTCGGCGAACACAATCATGGGCAATGTCGGTAAAGTACTTCGTTGGTCTCTTCCTTGTACGGTCTAGAGATGATACGTGTAGAAATTTTGAACAGCGCGTCAAAGCCACATACCAAAGCCGACGCTCTCCGTCGTCGCCACTAATGTAATCGGATAAGTCAAAGGTATCCTTCGACAGGAAAGTATCAGGTTCACGTGTTCTTTTGCTGCTTGGGAAAATTGCTGATGACACGCGGGGTAAAAACACAACAGGCCACTCAAGCCCCTTAGCAGCGTGAACAGTCATGATACGTACGGAATTTAATGTTCCGACTTCACCTAGTGCACCTTCGTCAACATACTTTGCCGCCCAATTAGATAAAAAAAGTGTAAGGTTTTTTAAGCGCGCTGGAGTGATCCATTGATGAACTGCTTCGAACGAAGTGAGTAAGTTGCTAAAAGCACCGAGATTAAACAAAGTACTAGGTGGCCAATTATCGTCATGCGCGCCAAGTTCTTTGAGCATTTCTTGGAAAATTGCTTGCGGGTAAATGCGCGCACCGATTCGGCTTGGACGTTCTGGTTTGGGCAAAGCGCGTTGATCGAGATTAGCGCGGGTTTGGTCGAGGAAAGAAAGAAAGTGCGTCGAACTACAGTTTTGTCCGAAACAATTGGAATTTTTTAACTCATCAATAGCTTTACGCACAAAATCGCGGGTTTCTCCAGTAGAAAGTAATTTGATGTGTCCATTTGCATCTGGCACGGCGAACTCAGACTTTGCAAGAAGACAGAATGCTGCTTGGATTACTCGTATTTCGTCATTGTCGAATAGCCCCCCCACTCCGCTGATCACAACCGGAATACCTTTTTTACGAAGCCGTTCGACAAAAACTGCACCAGAGTTGCGGACGCTTCGGAGAAGAATAGCCATATCGCCATAATCGAGCCCTCGTTTTTCTCCTTTGTCGCTATAGGCTACTCCGCGAAGCGCAAGTATGCGTTCAGCCACCCAATCAGCCTCATCATCTTCTGTGGAAAAGGTTTGTAGTTGAATGTCGCCTGGATCGGCAAAATGTTCCTCTGGTGAACCACTTGTTCCGATTATTCTGGCGACAGGTTCCTTGGAAATACGATTTTTAACACTGCGTACAGCCTCGTCAGCGATGGAAACAATGGCATGTGTTGACCTGAAATTATCTTTCAAAGTAATACTTTTGACTTTCGGATAACGTTTTTTGAAAGTCAAGATATTCGTTACGCTCGCTCCTCGGAATCCATAAAGCGCCTGATCATCATCGCCCACCACGGTCAAGTTCGGGCCACGACCATTATTGGTCAGTAGTCTTATTAAGTGTTCTTGTCGATCATCCACGTCCTGGTATTCGTCAACGAAAATGTGAGTAAAACGATCACGCAGGTCGGAGAGTACCTCCAGGTGAGATTCTAAAAACTGAATCAATTCTTCAATGATTTGGTTGAAATCAAAAAAATAATTTGGGTCTCCGTAAGCAATCTTCCGATAAGTGGTGATCGCTTCGGCTAATACAGGGTCATCAAGTCTGGAGGTGTCAATATTCTTTTGGAAGACAATGTTGAGAGTATTTAAAAAAGTCCTGAGCGTTTCTCCGTAAGACTTGGACCGAGTTCGGGTGCGTAAACGATCTAGGCCGATGCCATCTCCGGAATCCTCGAAACGAACAAAATTCGTTGCAATTAATGCGGCTTGACGAGCATCGTCCATGACCTCGAATAGACGATATCTCGGATTTTGCTCCTGAAGTGTGCGGAGACAGAATGAATGGATGGTTCCTACGTACATGTCACCTAAGGCAGGTTCGCCAGGAAGTTCTTTCTCCAATTTCCTTCTGATACGTTGTTTCAATTCCTCCGCTGCATGATCGGTAAAGGTAAAAGCGACAATTGAATTTCGATCAGCGCCGTTCCGGACCATATGAACGATTCGTCCCGCCAATGTTTCCGTTTTTCCACTACCCGCACATGCGAGGATTAGCAAATTGCCATCGTCATGCTCGATAGCGTCATTTTGGGCCTGAGTAGGAGTCAAGTCTAAAAACATTGCTTAGCTGCTTGACGTAAAGATGGTATGAATGCACGAAACAGTTCGTAGGGGACGGCATTGCCTATCTGTGTCGAAATGGTTTTTGGCATGCCCGAGAATTTATAACTGCGAGGGAAAGTCTGAAGCAGAGACGCTTCTCTGTTGGTGATGGCTCGATCGTCTTCAGGATGGGCAAATCGCCCCCGCGTTATGTCAGTGCAACCGGTGGTCAAGGTTGGCGCAACGTCATCCCAAGCCATTCGCCCGTAAACGTCTGGGTATCCAGTCTGACCCTTATGGCAAGTAAGAGTAAGTTCATTGGGGAGATCACATCTACTTCCACCGTCTTTGGGAATCGCCTCTAGGCGTTTCAATGCTATTGGACGATGCTTTCTTGCCGCATGGAGCAGATCGGCAGCATCTGTCTCGCCAGATCGGAGAGACGGCAATGACTGGATCGCCGCCCTTACCGTTACGCGCCGGTCTTTAGGAGTATTTGGTTTGGGAATCTCGGGAGGACTTTTTCCTTTCGCAGCCATAATTAGGCATCGCCGTCGTCGCTGTGGCACACCGTAATCAGCCGCGTCGACCATTAATGGTTCTGTGAAAGCATAGTCCTGTCCGCAGATGGCCATAAACTTTGCGAGCAGATTGCCTTTGTCAGAATTTGCGAGGCCCGGTACATTCTCGATAAATACCGTTTTGGGCTTTAGCCCTTTGACAAGCCGCGCTCCTTCGAGCAATAACGAAAAACGATCATCGTTCTTACGGTACCTATTCTGGTTACTGAAGGGTTGGCAGGGTGCGCAAATTACGATAAGGTCGAGTGGCAGTGAGCTTGCAATCGCTCGGCGTATATCAGCCACTCCCACCGTACGAATGTCTTGCTGAAACAATTTTGTTCCAGGGTGGTTCAAGCGGTACGTGGCACAAGCATTGGCATCTTCGTCGACTGCGGCCAAGACTCGGTAATGCGAGGACTTGAGTGCTGCGGTCACTGATCCCGATCCCGCAAAGAGATCTACTGCAGTCAGCCATCTTCGACTACTTGCGTTATTTTTCTCCATGATTGATCTTTTCTACAGTTAGATGCAGAGAGAAAATAAGGTTATTCACGAAGCCCTAAAACTTAGTGAAATACTCTTTCTCAGGAATGACCGTTTCAACAGTTTTGGTCTTTACTGTTACGCCAATGCTCCGATCCTTGAGTAGATCACAAAGAGCTTCTCCGTCTATTAAATCGATTGCGGGCGCTCCGTCTCTTATGGCTTCTCGTTCCGCATCTTTGGTAAATCTGCCAGTAGTAATAAATAGTCCTTTATCTGCACGCCCGATAATTGCACCCCTAAAATCACGAATATCCCGCGCCCCGACTGAGCCTGTGTATCTTTTGCACTGAAATCGAACATGAAAAGACAACAAATTTACTCGCAAAATTCCAGTGCCATCTATACCTCCATCTCCAGAGTGGCCGGTGACATCTACCTTTAGAAAGCCAGATTCCCTCAATATGAATTGACAAAGACGCTCAAAAGCGCCTGGCTTTATTCCTCGAATGATTTTGAGCAGGACTTCTTTCCATTCTGAGCCATTAATCTCGTCGTGGTCGTTCCCACCGCCTGGCATCTTTCCCTGGGTACGGCGTGTCTTAGTCTCCTCTGCATGTCTGTCACGGACAAGTTTGCGCAATTTGTCCTCAGTTTTGATCTTCCTACCTTGCGTGGTGATCGTCCATATGCCCCTTGATGTGTTATCAACCGTCCTGGCATATTTTTTGAGATACGTGCGGGTCCACGCCAAACGATACTCAAATTCAGATTGCGGGCCTTCGGAGTGCAAAACATCTAGGACTTCATCAGACAATTTCATGTCAGATGCTATTTGCTCAGACAATTCATGGATTGAAGCAGAGCCGCCTCTAGTGATCAAAGCCCTCAGAGTAGGCCATAACAAGTCTTGATATTTGGGTACGGAATGTCTTGCCATAGGTTTTTCTCCGAGCAGACCGGACTAGAAATTTGGGGTGATTTTTGCGCCTATTGGGCACCCGACATAACAAGGCACTTCTTTGGAGTACAGTTCGATTAGCACTCACTAAATTATCCAAAGACAATCCTATTATATAAGGACTGTGGCACTAGTTCGACTGACTCATTTCAAACCGTTTATTTGTGATCGGCGTTCCATACGTCTTCTGGACATTGGGTTGTTTGCTTCGCCAATGCACGGTTGAGCGAGAGAGGGAGTTCTGCTCTATTCTTAGATGTTCTGAGCCTGCGCAAGTGGGAGGCTTCATTCCCACCTATGCTAAACTTGTCCGCCGCCTCGCACGGTACGAGGCAAGATTTTTGACAATTCGGTTATCAGATACAAAGCTTGTGTGGACGTTCGTCGGGTCGCGTGTTCAACGTAAAACCTGGCAGAACGCCACGCCTGAGAAAATTTTGTGATTTTCAACGGGCAGGGCGAACTCTGCAAACCTGACAACCACAGATCTCCAAATCTGTGTACGTCTTAATTGAAGAGTTTGATCCTGGCTCAGATTGAACGCTGGCGGCATGCCTAACACATGCAAGTCGAACGAGAAAGTTCCTTCGGGAGCGAGTACAGTGGCGGACGGGTGAGTAATGCATGGGAATCTGCCCAGTAGTGGGGAATAACCCGGGGAAACTCGGGCTAATACCGCATACGTCCTACGGGAGAAAGCGGGGGATCTTCGGACCTCGCGCTACTGGATGAGCCCATGTCAGATTAGCTTGTTGGTGGGGTAATGGCCTACCAAGGCAACGATCTGTAGCTGGTCTGAGAGGACGATCAGCCACACTGGGACTGAGACACGGCCCAGACTCCTACGGGAGGCAGCAGTGGGGAATATTGGACAATGGGCGAAAGCCTGATCCAGCAATGCCGCGTGTGTGAAGAAGGCCTGCGGGTTGTAAAGCACTTTCAGCAGGGAAGAAACGCCGGGGACTAATACTCCCGCGGTACTGACGTTACCTGCACAAGAAGCACCGGCTAACTCCGTGCCAGCAGCCGCGGTAATACGGAGGGTGCGAGCGTTAATCGGAATTACTGGGCGTAAAGCGCACGTAGGAGGCGAGATCAGTCAGATGTGAAATCCCCGGGCTCAACCTGGGAATTGCATTTGATACTGTCTCGCTAGAGTCTGGCAGAGGTAAGCGGAATTCCGGGTGTAGCGGTGGAATGCGTAGATATCCGGAAGAACACCAGTGGCGAAGGCGGCTTACTGGGCCAAGACTGACTCTGAGGTGCGAAAGCGTGGGGAGCGAACAGGATTAGATACCCTGGTAGTCCACGCCGTAAACGATGTCAACTAGCCGTTGGACCCGTTTGAGGGTCAAGTGGTGCAGCTAACGCGATAAGTTGACCGCCTGGGGAGTACGGCCGCAAGGTTGAAACTCAAAGGAATTGACGGGGGCCCGCACAAGCGGTGGAGCATGTGGTTTAATTCGATGCAACGCGAAGAACCTTACCAGGCCTTGACATCCCGCGAACCTGCCAGAGATGGCGGGGTGCCGCAAGGAGCGCGGAGACAGGTGTTGCATGGCTGTCGTCAGCTCGTGTCGTGAGATGTTGGGTTAAGTCCCGCAACGAGCGCAACCCTTGTCCTTAGTTGCCAGCACGTAATGGTGGGGACTCTAAGGAGACTGCCGGTGACAAATCGGAGGAAGGTGGGGACGACGTCAAGTCATCATGGCCCTTACGGCCTGGGCTACACACGTGCTACAATGGCCGGTACAATGGGTTGCCAACCCGCGAGGGGGAGCCAATCCTCAAAGCCGGTCTCAGTCCGGATCGGAGTCTGCAACTCGACTCCGTGAAGTCGGAATCGCTAGTAATCGCGAATCAGCAATGTCGCGGTGAATACGTTCCCGGGCCTTGTACACACCGCCCGTCACACCATGGAAGTTGGCGGCACCAGAAGTGGTTTGCCTGACCTTAGGGAGGGCGATCACCACGGTGTGGTCAATGACTGGGGTGAAGTCGTAACAAGGTAGCCGTAGGGGAATCTGCGGCTGGATCACCTCCTTAAAGAGCAAGAACACAACTTGACGGACGTCCACACAAGCTTTGATCTGACGACCAGACGGAATGGCAGGGTGCGCCGGCTGACCGCGGCCCCCGGAAACGGGTCTGTAGCTCAGCTCGGTTAGAGCGCACCCCTGATAAGGGTGAGGTCGGTGGTTCGAGTCCACCCAGACCCACCAACCGGGCCCTGGGGCCATAGCTCAGTTGGGAGAGCGCCTGCTTTGCACGCAGGAGGTCGGGAGTTCGAGCCTCCCTGGCTCCACCACCCGCCGCCGTCGAACAAGATTTTTCGCGCCGTCGCTGCAGATGGCGTGGCTGTTTCAAAATTTGGATGATTCACATGCGAATTCAGTCCCTTCGGGGGCTGAGATTCAATTGGATCTTCGGTCCTTTCGAGGGCAGAGGATCCAACGTTTAATCAAGTCGATCGTTATGAAAAAATAATGTGACTCCGGATCGTCTGGAGTTGCATGGTCAAGTGACCAAGTGCATATGGTGGATGCCTAGGCGGCAGAAGGCGATGAAGGACGTGGTAGCCTGCGATAAGCCTCGGGGAGCTGGCAAACAAGCTTTGATCCGGGGGTGTCCGAATGGGGAAACCCGACCCTTCGGGGTCATTCGGACCTGAATACATAGGGTCCGAAAGCGAACCCGGCGAACTGAAACATCTAAGTAGCCGGAGGAAAAGAAATCAACCGAGATTCCCTCAGTAGCGGCGAGCGAACGGGGACTAGCCCTAAAGCGTTGTGGACTCTAGCGGAACGGCCTGGAAAGGCCGGCCATAGACGGTGATAGCCCGGTACGCGAAAGACAAGCAACGTTATTCGAGTAGGACGGGACACGTGAAATCCTGTCTGAACATGGGGGGACCATCCTCCAAGGCTAAATACTCTCTGCCGACCGATAGTGAACCAGTACCGTGAGGGAAAGGCGAAAAGAACCCCGGGAGGGGAGTGAAATAGAACCTGAAACCGTATGCATACAAGCAGTGGGAGCCCTTCGGGGTGACCGCGTACCTTTTGTATAATGGGTCAGCGACTTGCTTTCAGTGGCAAGCTTAACCGTATAGGGAAGGCGCAGGGAAACCGAGTCTTAATAGGGCGTCCAGTCGCTGGGAGCAGACCCGAAACCGAGCGATCTATACATGGCCAGGGTGAAGGCTGGGTAACACCGGCTGGAGGCCCGAACCCACCTATGTTGAAAAATGGGGGGATGAGCTGTGTATAGGAGTGAAAGGCTAATCAAGCTCGGAGATAGCTGGTTCTCCTCGAAATCTATTTAGGTAGAGCGTCATGTGTCACTTCCGGGGGTAGAGCACTGTTATGGCTAGGGGGTCATCCCGACTTACCAAACCATGGCAAACTCCGAATACCGGAAAGTGCGAGCATGGCAGACACACGGCGGGTGCTAACGTCCGTCGTGGAAAGGGAAACAACCCAGACCGCCAGTTAAGGTCCCGAAATCGTAGCTCAGTGGGAAACGATGTGGAAAGGCTCAGACAGCCAGGAGGTTGGCTTAGAAGCAGCCATCCTTTAAAGATAGCGTAACAGCTCACTGGTCGAGTCGGTCTGCGCGGAAGATTTACCGGGGCTAAGCTACGTACCGAAACTGCGGATGCGTCCTTTCGGGCGCATGGTAGGGGAGCGTTCTGTAAGCCGTTGAAGGTGGACCGGGAGGTCCGCTGGAGGTATCAGAAGTGAGAATGCTGACATGAGTAACGATAATGCGGGTGAAAAACCCGCACGCCG
>JAPPLD010000028.1 GCA_028819565.1 Gammaproteobacteria bacterium
AACTGTTCCCGGAAGCATACTCGTTGCTCCGAGAGCGAGGACAGATCAAATCCATCATGTCTATATACAATAATCCGCAAGACCCCTTATAATTCATTTATATTCAATATCTTATAAAGTTTTTGGCGAGTCGGTTTCCGGCGTGGCATAATCCGTTGATGATTCGCTCCTCCGTCTATCGCCTGTATCCGGGCACCCTGCGCCGGGCGCAGTTGCTGTCCGGCGTCGCCGGAGCCAACCGCTACGTCTGGAACTGGGCGATCGGACAGAACCGCGACGCGATGAAAGCCTATGAAGAAGGTAAGGGCGAAAAGCCGTCGCCGACTTTCTTCACTCTGGGGCTGGAATTCACGAGACTGCGCAACAGCGAAGACCACGAATGGCTGAAGGCGTTGCCGTATGCGGAAGTGCGGTATGTCCTGAAGCGGTATGCGGATGCGATGAGAGAGGCCAGGAAAGGCCGGCGCGGATTTCCGAAGTTCAAGCACAAGGAAGACGGTGACTCGTTCACCATTCCGCAGAACGTGCGGATTGAGAATAGCGGGCTGTACGTCACCAAGGTGGGTTGGGTGCCGATCCACCGACAGGGCGGCGACCCGTGGGCGCACGGCGAGGCGAAACAGGCCGTGGTGGTCAAGCATCCCAACGGGAAGTGGTATGTGTCGGTGTCCTGGGAAGTCCCGGATGCGGAACTGGAGGACAACGGGGAAGCAGTGGGACTGGACATGGGCAAGTGGAACGTGGCGACTACCGAACCGGATCGAATATTCATGCCGGACATTTCTAGGCTTGAAACCAAACTAAAGCGGCACAAACGAAAGATGAGCCGCCGCCAGCGCGTGCCCTTGCTGGATGCAGACGGGGAGCCGAAGCGGACCCGGAGGGGCAAGGCCATCACGGTGAACTCGCACCGGCGCGAAAAGGAACGGAGGATCGTGGCGAAACTGTACCGGAGGATCGCCCACATCCGGGACAACTGGAGGCACCATGTCAGTCGCGGCCTGGCAGGTCGATTCGGGACAGTCTGCGTGGAAGATCTGAAGATCAGGAACATGATGAAGTCGGCTAGAGGCACGGTGGAGAAGCCTGGCAAGAATGTCAAGGCGAAATCGTCCCTGAACCGGGGAATTTCGGAAAGCGGCTGGGGCCGGTTGCGCTGGATGCTGGACTACAAGGCGCACCGGGTAGAGAAAGTCAATCCAGCGTACACTAGCCAGACCTGCCATCAGTGCGGGCACGTGGCGGAAGAAAATCGCCGGAAAGAGAGATTCAAATGCGTATCCTGCGGATACGCGGGGAACGCGGACATCAATGCCGCGTTCAACATTTTGGCGCTGGGGACTGGCGCGGCTGGACAGGGAGGGGCGTTCGCCTCTGTCAGGGCCGGGCCTTCGGGCTTAGCCCGGTCAAGCGACCCCGATGATCTGTCAATGGATATACAAGGTCTGCTTGCGGATTATTGTATATAAGCCCCAAAGCGATCTATGGGTCTCATCCGGCTTGCCCTAGGGAACCCCGTGGCAACGCTGGCCGGGTGTTTGCTCGCCATCCTGTTCGGGTCGGTGACCCTGACCCACCTTCCGATCCAGCTTGCCCCCGAGGTCGAGCAACCGGAGATCGTCATCACGACCACCTGGCGTGCGGCAGCTCCGGAAGAAGTCGAGGCCGAGATCATCGAGCCCCAGGAGAAACAGCTCCGCGGGCTGCCCGGCGCAAAGGAACTTCTCTCCGAAGCCAGCATGGGCACCGGAAAGATCACGATCACCTTCCAGGTAGACCACGAACTGGACCGCGCCCTGGTCGAAGTCATCAACCGTCTGAACCGCGTTCCCAGCTACCCTGAGGACGCGGACGAGCCCATCCTCAGTACGTCGGGAGGCCGAGGCCGCCCCATTGCCTGGTTCGTCATCCGGCCGGCCGAAGGCAATCCGAAGCCGATCAGCGCCTATCAGGATTTCATCGAAGAATCCGTCCAGTCACGCCTGGAGCGGGTTCCCGGGGTCGCTCTCTCTCAAGTGTACGGCGGCAATGAGAACGAAGTCCGCATCACAGTTGATCCGTACAAGGCGGCAGGACTGGGGGTGGACCTGACTCAGGCAATCGGGCTCGCTTCCGGCAACGACGACATCTCCGGCGGCACGGCGGACGTCGGAAAACGCCGCTACACGCTGCGTTACACCGGTGCACTGAATGCCCAGCAACTCAGGGAGTTGATTCTGGCGTGGCGCGAAGGCGAGCCAGTCACTTTGGGGGATATCGCCCGCATTGAACTCCTGCCTGCCGACCGCAGCAATTTCGTGGTCACCAAGGAGGGGCACTCCATCGCGGTCAACGCCTATCGCCAGACGGGCGTTAACGTGCTCGAAACCATGGATGAGGTCCGTGCCGCGGTCGAGGAGATGCAACGCGGTCCCATCAAGCGCGCCAATCTCGTCCTTGAACAAGTCTACGATGAGACCGTCTACATCGACAGCGCCATCCGGCTGCTGCGCAACAGCCTGAGTCTGGGCGTCCTGATGGCCGTGGCGATCCTGTGGTGGTTCCTGCGGAAATTGCGCGCCACACTGACGGTCGCCCTCACCATTCCGCTGTGCCTGTTCGTGACGCTCGTCGTAATGAACATGACCGGCCGCACCATCAACATCATTTCCCTGGCAGGCATGGCCTTCGCCGTGGGGATGGTCATGGATGCCGCCATTATCGTGTTGGAGAACATCGTGCGCATGCGCGAGCGGGGCATGCCCTCCCGGGAGGCGGCGCTTGAGGGGGTGCGCCAAGTCTGGCCTGCCCTGTTCGCATCCACGGTGACGACAATTGCGATTTTCCTGCCCATCATCTTCATGAAGGATCAGAGTGGCCAGTTGTTCGCGGACCTCGCCATCGTGATCTCGGTCGCCATTGCGACCTCGCTGCTGGTCGCAAGCGTCGTCATCCCCGTCGCAAAGCACAAGCTCCTGGCCGAGGACAAACTGACAAGCTTGCATGATGCCTGGTGGAATCGTGCGACCTCGATCATCATGGGCCTGACCGGCACCGCCACCTTGCGCGCATTGTGGATCGCCGGCCTGATCGGGGCGGCAGTGACCATTACGTACCTGATGTTTCCCAAGACCGACTACATGCCCACGGGCAACCGTAATCTGGTGATCGGCATCATCATCCCGCCCCCGGGCGTCAATATCGATCACATCGAGAAGGAAATGGGCGAAGTGATCGTTGAGCGCCTTCAACCCTACCTGGAAGGCGAGAAAACCCCGAAAGTCAAACGCTTTTTCTTTGTCGCCGCGGAAGGCTCCATATTTCTCGGCGCGCGGGCCGAGAACTCCGACAAAGATGAAATCAATCAGTTGGTCGGCGTGGTGAACGAGGTCGTATCGGGCTTTCCGGACAGTTTTGCCATCGCGCAGAAGGCCTCCCTGTTCAGCGGCGTCGGCGGGCGCGCGGAAATCGATATCAACGTCCAGGGAAGCAACATCGACGATCTGCTGCAAGCCGCAAGAGTCGGGTTTGCCAAGATACCGGAAGTCTTCAACGGAGCCCGCGCCCGCCCGCGACCCGGCTTGGAACTAGCCGAGCCCGAACTTCAAATGGACCCCAAGGATGAACGCCTGGCCGAAATCGGGTGGAGCCGAGCCGTGATGGCGCAGATTGCCCGGTTTCTGGGTCAGGGCGTATTCGTGGGCGAGCGTTTTGATGGCGAGAAAAAACTGGATGTGATCGCCAGGGTGGAGCCTTGGAAGACTCCGGAAGAATTGGCGTCCATCCCCCTGTACACAACGGAAGGAGGCGTTTTGCCGGTCAGCGAACTGGTCGACATCAAGCGCACGGCCGGTCCGAACCAGATCCGTCGCCTGGACCGGCGGCGCACGGTGACGCTGGAACTGCGCCCACCTGACGGAATGCCACTGGAAGAGGTGATCGACAAAATAAACCAGGAAGTCGTGCCGGTGATGGAACAGGAATTGCCCGAGGACGGGGAAATCCGGCTTAGTGGTTCTGCAGACAACCTGAAGACGGCGATCCAGAGTTTCGCCAGCAGTTTCGTCCTGGCGATCATCATTCTTTACTTGCTGGTGAGCGCCTTGTTCCGATCGTTTATCGACGGTATCTGGGTCATCCTGGTGCTGCCACTCGCGACGGTAGGAGGTGTGTTCATGCTGCGCTTTTTGGGCCTACCCGCGGATCTCTTGACCATGCTCGGCTTCATCGTTGTTCTGGGTTTGGTCGTGAACAATGCGATCCTGCTCGTGCATCAGGCACGCGCCGCCGAACGCGAGGGAAGATCAAGACACGACGCCGTGTGGGAATCCGTGCACATCCGCCTGCGACCCATTCTCATGAGCACTCTCACCGGGATTTTCGGGATGATGCCCCTGCTGCTCCTGCCGGGGCCCGGCTCCGAGATCTACAAGGGATTCGCTAGCGTCATCATTGGGGGAATGGCCGTCAGCACCGCCTTCACACTGATTCTTCTTCCCTGCCTCCTGCAACTGGGCAAGGCGAAAGCGTTGACAAGCGACCCTGTTTGATTGAGACCGCGAGCCGATAGATGGAGCACGAAATCGTGCGAATTACTCACTATATTGAGTAATTTTACTCAGTGCACTGAGTAAATCATCTTTTGGTTGCAAGGTTTTTCAATAGGATACGTTTTTCCAAGCAGAAAAAACTCACGGTGCTTGAATCCATCTATTGATGGGGAAAATACTTGACGTTCGTCAAATCCTTGAAATCGGCATCCTGCGTCCACAGTGTGGCCTCATGCCTGCGCGCAGTCGCATAAATGATGCTGTCCGCCAAAGGCAACTGGTATTCAATCCCGAAAACGGCAGCATCCACTGCCAGCCTCTCGTCCAAGGCAACCACCCGCCCCTGCTCCATATGCGCGATGGCTCGCAGGGCAGCCTCTTCTCCTCTTTGGCGCTGGATATTCTTGAACACCTCAGTCAGGGTGATACTGGGAACCAGCAGTTCTCCCAGACTGTCTATGGGGGCAGCAAAGGATTTCGCGTTTGGACCGTCGGCAAAGTAGGACAACCAACCGGATGAGTCGACCACATTCATAGGCGATCTTCATCCCGCTCTACATGGGTGTCAATGCCTTTTAGAAACCCCCTCAGGTTTTCCATCGGCTCTATGGGAATCAGTTGTATCTGGTTGCGGTAACTAATCATCTGGACTTTCTGCCCCGAAACGATCCCGCTCGACTCCCGGATTTTTTTAGGAATCACAATCTGGTATTTTGGCGAAACGGTGACGGTGGTCATGAAGGATTCTCCATCGAAATATAAATCGTACTATATCATAAGGATCGATATCCTTTTTGTAAAATATAGGCCGCTTCTCCGTCTCTATGTCTCTTGGGAACCGGCTTGGCCATTCACCGTGGGCGACTCCGGTCATGCTTGCGGTAAAATCTTGCCCCATCGCGAATGCAACCTGACAGATTTCCGAGTGTTCTCCATTTTTTATCCGCCCACCCGACAGGTCTTGCGAAAGAAAGGCCTGGCAATAGTCCTATTGTTGGCCGTCTCGATCGGGCTACTCCAGGGCTGCGCCACCTTGTCGGAGAATGAATGCGAGGCGGCGGACTGGTGGCTCATCGGCCAGGAAGACGGATCCGAAGGCCTGCCTCTCGCTCACCTAGAAGAACACCGTGAATCCTGCGCGGAGCATGGGGTGGCGCCCGACCGCGACGCCTATGCCAAAGGTCATCAAAGCGGGCTGGCGGTCTACTGCACCCGGTTCACCGGCTACAAGGTCGGCCGAAGCGGCCAACCCTACCATGGAATCTGCGAAGGTCCACTGGCGGAAGCGTTCGAGCCTGGGCTTCGCAGGGGGCGGATGGTACACACGCTGGAGACAGAAGCCTGGGACATCATGCAGGAACGGGAAAATCTGAAAAATAAAATTGGGCGGACGGAGCATGAGCGGAAGACGCTGCAGGAGAAGCTCGCGGCAGACGAAAGCATCCCCCAGGACCGGGAGAGCATGGCGGAGAAGATCGAGGAACTCGGCCGGGAACTGGAGGCGCTGAGGCAGGAATACGAAAGCTCGGCCCAAACGCAGGCCGATGCCGTGGCGCGGTTCAACGAAGCGGTCGAGCAAGCGCGAGACGACGGCTACGCCGATGAGGGCGAGTTGCTCGGCGGAACGCGTCGGATCATCCGATCCTTGAGGGACGCGCTGGACTGATTCGGCGGATACCGGGCTTGCGTCCGTAAACCGGGTCTTCTGTCGAACCCGAACGAAGCCAACTGCTTCGAACATATCAGAATTTCAGGGAGTTGCGCGACGCGTTTGATTGAGGCCTACAAGGGGATGGAATCAGTCAATGACTGTCTTCTCCACAATCGATTTGGTGTTCGCCTATCCCTTTAGTCAGTACAAGCGAAAAGGTGGGCATATTGCTCGCAGTAGGTCACAAACCCGCCTTCAGTAAGTAGAACGCCTTCTGAAATACATTTTTCGCTCAACGGACCCGTGGCGGATTTCCCCTGCAATGCACATCCCTCCTCGGCTTTTTCCATTACAAGTTGCCAGAACTCATCATCCACCTTGAATCTGTCAGGTGCCAAGTGTGGGGCGGCACCCTCTGGTTGGTCGAGGTTTTCGTAGAGCACATAGTCATAGGTAACATATACTTTTCCGTAACCCACATCACTGATGTAAACATTCGGCATCGTGTCCAGGCATCCGACCAATGATATGCTCAATAACACAAGCATCCATCTTTTCATAACGGACCCTACTGCCCCCCGACAAACACTCTTGCCACATCGCGGCTCATTTCCAGCCAGGGCTGCGGCACCGCAAAGATGAACACCAGTATCAGTGCGTTTGCGCTGACCAGGAAGACATGAGCCGAATCCTCCCCGGGCTCGGCGGGGCGATCCGCCTCCTCGAAGTACATGTACCAAACAATGCGAAGGTAGTAATAAGCCCCCACCACCGTCAGCAGCACCGCCACGACCGCAAGTGGCCATAACCCGGCATCAACCACCGCCTGCAGCACGTACAACTTGGCGTAGAACCCGGCAGTCAGCGGCACGCCCGCCATCGAAAACATCAGGATCAGCACCATGATCGCCAACCAAGGGTGGCTGTGGTTCAAGCCCTTGAAGTCTTCAATATCCTCGGACGCGACCCGGGAGTTGAGCAGCAACAGCATCCCGAAGCTCCCGGCGGCCATCAGCGCGTAGACAAAGGTGTAGAAAACCGCCGAACTCATCCCGTGCGGAGTACCTGCGCCCAGCGCCAGGAACACGAAACCGGTATGGGCGATGGCCGAATAGGCCAGCATCCTGCGGATTCGGGTCTGCGCGATCGCGACGAGGTTGCCGAGCAGGAGCGACAGGACGGCCAGGACCATCATCAGGGTCGTCCAGTCGACGGCCAGAGCCATCAGTCCATCGCTGAACAGGCGCAGCAGCAGCAGCAACCCAGCGATCTTCGGGGCGGCTGACAGGTAGGTTACGGCCGGGAGGGAGGCGCCATCGTAGACATCCGGAAGCCACATGTGAAACGGCGTGGCGCCCAGTTTGAACGCCAGACCCGCCAGCATGAACACCATGCCGAGCAGCAGCACCCGATTCATTTCCAGTTGTCCCAGTTGACTCGCCAGTTCTCCGATGTGCAGGGTTCCGGTTGCTGCGTACATCAGCGACATCCCGTACAGGAGAAAACCCGAAGCCAGCGCCCCAAGCACGAAATACTTGAGCGCCACTTCGCCAGCGCGGCCGTCGTCGCGCACCATCGCAATCATCGGGTACAGCGACAAGGCGAGAATTTCCAGTCCTAGGTACAGCGTAATCAGGTGTTCCGCGCCGCTAATCAGGAACATGCCGACGCACCCGAATATTGCCAGCGTGTAGAACTCGTTGGACTGGAGGCGGTCCGGAGAGACCGGGTGCCCACGAGCGTAACGCAAGATCAGCACGGTCAGCACGCAGACCAGGATTCGTAAAAAGTCGATTTCGGAGGAACGCTCAAACATGCCGGTCATCAGCATGGTCGGATCTTCCGGCGCCGTCGCGACGATGGCACCCACCGTCCCCGCCAGCGCCAGCATCGTCAGCGGCCAAGCCAGAAAACGCGGGCACAGCAGAACAAAGCAGGCACCGACGACCAGCACGATCTCCGGCAGCATCAGGATCATTTCCTGTGCCACGCTCATGGAGCACCTCCCGCCTTGAACGTCTGCGCCTGGTCAATCAACTGCGCCACGGACGGTTCAATCAGGTCCAGCAGCGGCACCGGCCACAACCCCACGGCCAACACCGGGATAGCCAGCGCCAGCAAGATCAACATCTCGCGCCCGGATAAGTCCTGAAATGCTTTAACCTCCGCATGTTCGGCCGGGCCAAAAACCACCCGCCGCACCATCCATAGCGAATAAGCGGCCCCCAGAACCACCACCATCGCCGCCAGCGCGGCCAGCCACCACCCGGCCTGGAACGTGGCCAGGATGACCATCACTTCGCCCACGAAACCGGAAGTGCCCGGCAGCCCGGCATTCGCCAGTGCGAAGAACACGAACAGCGCACCGAATACCGGCATCGTCTCGAGCACACCACCATAGTCCTGAATGTTGCGGCTGTGCCGGCGGTCATACAGCACACCCACGCAAACGAACAGCGCGGCCGACACGAGGCCGTGCGAGATCATCTGCATGATCGCGCCGCTGACGCTCAGCATGGCCGTCTCCGTCGCCAGCCGGTACAGGATGAACAACCCCAAGGTGACGAACCCCATGTGCGCGATGGACGAATACGCGATCAGCTTCTTCATGTCGGTCTGCGCCAACGCGGTGAAACCGATATAGACCACGGCGATCAGGGACAGTCCGATCACCAGCCCATCGAGCGCCAGCGAGGCGTCCGGCGCGATCGGAAGGCAGAAACGCAGCAAGCCGTAGCCGCCAATCTTCAGCAACACCGCCGCCAGCACCACCGATCCTGCGGCCGGAGCCTCGACGTGGGCATCCGGCAGCCAAGTGTGAACCGGCCACATCGGCACCTTGACCGCAAATCCCAGCAGCAGCGCGAGGAACAGCCAGGTCTGCTCCAGCGACGACAATGAAAACGTGTGCCAGTCCGTAATCTGGAAGCTTCCGGACTGAATCGCCAGGTAAACGAACGCCACCAGCATCAGTACCGATCCCAGGAAGGTGTACAGGAAGAACTTGACGGCTGCGTAAACCCGGTTGTCGGAGCCCCAGACTCCGATGATCAGGAACATCGGGATCAGCATGGCCTCGAAGAAGATGTAGAACAGCGCGGCATCCATCGCGCAGAACACCCCGATCAACAGGCCCTCGAGCATCAGGAATGCGGCGAAGAATTGGCCGATATGCCGCGTGGCGGTGTTCCAGCCGGTCAGGATGGCGAGTATGCCGATGAAAGCGGTGAGAACCACCAGCGGCAGCGACAAGCCATCAACGCCCAAATGGTAATTAATGTTGAAGGCCGGGATCCACGGAGCCCGGTACTGCCACTGGTAGCCGCCCGCCGGGTCGAAGCCCAAGGCCGCCACCACCGCCAGCACGAACACGAACAGGCTGGCCGCCAGCGCCCAGCGGCGCACCACGTCCGGATCCTTCAACAGCAGAGCCGCGAACCCCGCCGCAATCGGCGCCCAAATCATCAGGCCGAGCAAAGACACCGCGTTACCCTCTCAGGAACAGGTAGCCGAGTGCGGCAATCAGGCCCAGCAACATGGCCAGGGCGTAGTGCCCGAGCACGCCGCTTTGCACCTGGCGAAGCGTGGCGGCAGCGCGGCGGGCCATCCGCGCTGTCCCGTTCACCATTAACCCGTCGATCATGTGTTGGTCGCCAATGCGAGCGCAGCCGTTCGCCACGGCACGTCCAGCCCGCACGACCCAGTTCTCGTAGAACACGTCGAAGCCGTATTTCTGGATAAGGATCAAACGCAGCTGGGAAACATTCGGCGCCAGTTTGTCGGCATAGCCTTTTGCATACAGGAAATACCCGCCCACAAGGCTAAGCCCCAACAGCCAGACCGCAGGCGTCGCGAATCCGTGCAGGATTGCGCCACCCAGCCCATTCCAGTTTTCCGCCATCCGCGCCAGCGTGTCGTGCGCAGCATGAACGACCAAGGCATCCCCCAGCAACCCGCCATAGAGGAACGCCTCGACCCCGAAGCCCGCCACCAGCGTCAGCATCGCCAGCAGGACCAGCGGGAGGACCACGGTCGGATCCCGTTCCCGCGCCTGTTCCGCTTCCGTCGAACGGGGGGTTCCCTGGAACACGTACCACCACAGGCGCAACGAATACAACGCGGTCACCGCCACTCCGGCAAGCGCCAGGAAATGCGCCGGCTTGGCCAGCAGCAGGTCGGAATGCGCCAGCGCTTCGATGATGGATTCCTTGGAGAAGAAGCCGGCAAAACCCGGCATGCCGATCAGCGCCAGCGAGCCGACGGCGAATGTGGCGGCGGTGATCGGCATGCGCCGCGCCAACCCGCCCATATGCCGGATATCCTGCCCGTGGTGCATCGCCAGAATCACCGACCCGGCGGCCAGGAACAGCAATGCCTTGAAGAAGGCGTGCGTGAAGAGATGGAAAATACTCGCGGCGTAGGCCGAGGCGCCAAGCGCCAGGGTCATGTAGCCGAGCTGGGACAGGGTCGAGTAAGCGATGACTTGTTTGATGTCGTTGGCAACCAGTCCGAGCAAGCCCATCGAGAGAGCGGTGACACCACCGACCAGCAGGATCAAGTTGAGCGCCACCTCGCTGCCCTCGAACAACGGAGACAGCCGCGCCACCATGAAAATGCCCGCCGTTACCATTGTGGCAGCGTGGATCATCGCCGAGATCGGGGTCGGGCCCTCCATCGAATCGGGCAGCCAGACGTGCAACGGCACCTGCGCCGACTTGCCCATGGCGCCAACGAACAAAAGCAGGCAAATCAGGCTCAGCGCACTCAAGCCAGAGAATGGCGACGGCTGTTGCGCCAGCGCCTCACTCTGCGCAAACACGGTGGAATAGTCCAGGCTGCCGGCAACGGCCAGCAGCGCCCCCATGCCAAGCAGAAAACCGAAGTCGCCCAGGCGGTTGACCAGAAAAGCCTTGAGTCCCGCGCTCGGTGCCCGCGCCCGGGTGTACCAGAACCCGATCAGCAGGTACGACACCAGGCCGACCCCCTCCCATCCGATGAACAGCAACAGGAAGTTGTCCGCCATGACCAGCAGCAGCATGGCGAGCGTAAACAGCGACAGGTAGGCGAAGAACCGGACGTAGCCGGGGTCCTCGCGCATGTAGCCGATGCTGTAGACATGCACCAGCAACGAAATGAGCGTGACCACGACCATCATCACCACGCTCAGGGAGTCGATCAGAAAACCAATCTTCATCCCGAAGTCGCCCGGGCCCCAGCGGTAGAGGGTAAAAGCCTGCGGTTCCGGGTTCTGCGCATAACCCACCGCCAGGACGACACTGGCCAGAAACGCGATGCCAACACCCGTGAGGGTGAGTTGCGTAGCGGCTTTCGGGCTCAGGACGCGTACGCCCAGTCCCGCGACAACCGAACCCGCACCGACCGTGCCCACGACGATCAGGGCAAGAACCTGAAGATCCATCAGCCGCGCACCTCGCTCAGGTCTTCGGCATCAATGGTTTCGCGGCTGCGGAACACCACCACAACGATGGCCAGGCCGATCGCGATCTCGGCGGCGGCGATGGTCAGCACGAATAGCGCGAATGCCTGCCCCGCGAGATCCTGCAGGTAGTGGGATGCCGCAATGAGATTGGTGTTGACCGCCAGCAGGATCAACTCCAGCGACATCAGCAACACCAGTGCATGCCGGCGGTTGACGAACACGCCGGCGACGCCGATCGCGAACAGCGCCCCGGACAGGAGCATGAAATGAGTCAGGCTCAGCATGGCGGCTCCGAGCGGCCGTCGGTCAACCGCAGGCGGTCTTGCTTGCGCACCCGGCTCTGTCGCGCCGGGTTCTGCCGGTGATGGTCCGGGCGCACGCGCAGCGTCAGCGCGATCGCGCCGACGATGGCGACCAGCAACGCGACCGCAGCAGCCTCGAATGCCAAGGCGTAATCGGTATACAGCACGGATCCCAGCGCCTTCGTGTTGCTGTATTCCAGCGGCGCCGGCAAAGGCTGGGCGATTGGGGAGAAATCTGGCGCGAGAAGAGCCATGCCGAGTTCGGCGACCATCACCGCGGCCACCGCCGAAGCGACAATCCGGTAGTTACGGCGCCGATGAATCGTCGGCGTATGCCGTTCGACCATCATCACCACGAACAAGAACAGCACCAGGACCGCCCCGATGTAGACCAGCACCAGGAGGATCGACAGGAATTCCGCCTCCAGCAGCATCCAGAGCATGGCGGCGGTGAAAAACGACAGGATCAGGGACAGGGCCGCATGCACCATGTTCCTCAGAGTCACGGCAGCCGTGGCGGCCGCCAGCAGCACGGTCCCGAACAAGTAGAACAGCAACGTCTGGAAGGCCATCAGCGGAACCTGGCATCACTCTTGCGGTGTTCGGCAATCTGCTCCTCGTACTGGTCACCGACCGCCAGTAAGTCTTCCTTGGTCATGATCTGGTCGCCGCGACGCTCGAAATGGAATTCCAGGATGTCGGTCTCGACGACCGCGTCGGTCGGGCAGGCCTCCTCGCAGAAGCCGCAGTACACGCACTTGAAGAGGTCGATGTCGTACCGGGTGGTTCGCCGGCTGCCGTCGGCGCGTTCCTCGGATTCGATGGTGATGGCCAGTGCCGGACAGACCGCCTCGCACAGTTTGCAGGCGATGCAGCGTTCCTCGCCGTTGGGGTAGCGGCGCAGCGCGTGCAGGCCGCGGAAGCGGGGGGATTTCGGGGTCTTCTCGTCCGGGTAGCGCAAAGTGATCTTGTGCGAAAACAGGCGCCGGGCGGTCAGCCTCAGGCCCCGAAACAGGTCCCACAGGCTCAGGCTGCGCAGCAGGTACAGCAGGGAATTCAGCCAGCGCACGATATCACCCCGTATACCCGGCATAGCGCGCGGCGCCCAGCACGAAGATCCAGATCAGCGTCACCGGGATGAACACCTTCCAGCCCAAGCGCATGATCTGATCGTAGCGGTAGCGCGGGAAGGTCGCCCGGAACCACAGGAAGCAGAACATGAAGAACGCGGTCTTGAGCAGCCACCAGTGGATGCCGGAATCCAGGACCGGGATTGCCTGCGCGAGCTGCGTGCCCTCGAACGGCGACAGCCAGCCGCCGAAGAACAGGATCGCGGTCAGTGCCGAAATCAGGATCATGGCGGAGTATTCCGCCAAGAAGAACACTGCGAACGCCGAACCGGAATACTCCACATGGAAGCCCGCCACCAACTCCGACTCCCCTTCGACCACGTCGAACGGCAGGCGGTTGGTCTCGGCCACGCCCGACACCAGGTACACCAGAAGCAAGGGCAGCAGGGGCAGGAAGAACCAGTCCAAAATGCCGCCGGATTGCGCCTGGACGATGGCGGCGAGGTTGAGACTGCCGCTCAGCATCAGCACGCCGACCAGCGCGAAGCCCATCGCGATTTCGTAGGACACCACTTGCGCCGCCTGGCGCATCGCTCCGAGCAGGGCGTACTTCGAGTTGGACGCCCAACCGGCGATGATGATGCCGTACGCGCCGAGCGAAGTCAGCGCCAAAACGTACAGCAGGCCCGCATCGATGTTCGCCAGCCAGAGGCCGTCGTCGAACGGCACCACCGCCCAGGCGCCAAGCGCCGGAACCAGGGCCGCGAGCGGCGCCAGCAGGAACAGACCCCGGTTGGCCTGGGCCGGGAGAACGACTTCCTTGGTCAGAAGCTTCAGCACATCGGCGATCGGCTGGAACAGGCCGCGCGGCCCGACCCGGCTCGGCCCCAGCCGCATCTGCATGAACCCGACCACCTTGCGTTCGGCGTACGTGTAGTACGCCACCACCGCCAGCAACGGCAGCAGGATCAACATGGCGCCGAGCAGGATTTCTCCGACCCGGAGCCACACCGACAAGTCGGTCATCCAATCAGGCATCGTGCAGGTCCACCACGCTGAATGCGGCGCCGAGCAGCCCCAGGCGAACATCCCCGGTCGGCAGGTATAGGCAATCGCGCGGGATCTGCGCATCCACTACCAGGGGGAGCTTGAGAGACGACCCGTTCTGGGACAGGCATGCATGCGTTGCGTCCTTCAGGCCTCGTTCGTTCAGAGTCTCCGGATGCAACCGTAGCGCCAGGTCCTGCGCCAGCGCAGTCTGCTGCAGGGCGTGGGCATGCCGGGTCACCGGGTCCTGCTGGTAAATCGATGGAGAACCCACCCGCAAAAGGCCTTTTTCCGGCAGCCGCCTCGCGTCTTTGGGTGGCTTGTCGGGCACAACCGTGCGTGCTTCCAAGCCACGGCAGTGCGCAACCAGGGAAACTCCGGCAAAGCCCGGGTTGTGGCCGGTCATGCGCAGCAGTTCCACCAGCACTTCCGCACCATCCCTCACCTCGCCCGGTGGAGAGACGGCAGGAGTCATCGATTGCCAGCGGCCTTCCAGGTTGATCAAGTGGCCCCCGCGTTCCCCGACCGTGAGGATTGGCAGCAACAAGTCGTACGGCAGGTGCTGCGGATCCGGGACGAACGACTGGAAACCGATCGTTTTCCGCGCCGCCGCCAACGCCTCGCGCATCTGCGCCGGGTCGGTGACGTCGCAGGCCGGGTCCATTCCGTAGAACACCCAAAGGTCCGGCGGCTCCTCCAGCCGTGACGGCAGGTCCACGCCATCCACGGCCTTGCCGCCGGGACCACGGTGGGCAACGCATCCGGCCAGCCAGGCCCCGGGTGCGTTGGCACCCTCTGGCAGGGTGCCCAGGCGGGTTCCGGTTCGCTTGCACAGGTTGTGCGCGGAAGCGTAAAGCAGGCTGGCATCCGGATGGTTGAGCGCAAGCGGGCCCAGCCAGAACAGGGCGTTGTCTGCCTCGCCCAGACGCCGGGCGAGCCGGTCGGAAAAACGCGCATAGGCTTCTTTCGGCTTCAAGGCATGCGCACGCTCCACCGACTGCAGCAGGGTCAGCCACTGCCGGGGCGACAGGACGACTTTCTCGGTCGGCGCGAAGTTCCAGTCGAACGGGGCGGGGTTGATGATCCAAACTTCCGTGCCCGAATGCATCGCCTGGCGCAACCGGTGGTTGAGGATTGGCTGGTCGTGTCGCAAGAAGCCGCCCATCAGGACAACAATGTCGTTTTCGGCAATTTGGTCCACGTCGCACCCGAGCGTCGGCCAGCGCGGATACTGCCCGCCCCCGCGGAAATCCGACATACGGGTCCGGTGTTCCACCGTCTCGGCACCGCATCGGCGCAGCAACTGCTGGAATCGGAAACATTCCTCTACCGTGCTGGACGGATGAATCAGGCCGGCCTTGGTGCCAGACTCCGCCAGGATCTCCGCCGCCAACGCCAGACCTTCCTCCCAACTGACCCGAACCCAGTGGTCGCGGTGACGGACCAACGGCCAGCACAAGCGGTCCGGATGGCTGGCCGCTTGGTAGCTGAACCGGTCCCGGTCCGACAACCAGCTTTCATTGATCGTCTCTTCGGTGCGTGGCACGCAGCGAATCTGCCGCCCGCGCAAGGTATGCCGGGACAGGTGGGATCCGACCCCGTCGTGTTCGCCGATTCCCGGGTGATCATTCAACTCCCAGGCCCGGGCGCTCATCCGCGAAGGCCGGGCGTTGAGCGCGCCGACCGGGCATAGGTCGATCACGCACCCTGAAAGTTCGGAGTTCATCGCTCGCTCGACGTAGGTGCCGATTTTCATGAATTCACCGCGCCCGAACGCGCCCAGCTCCTGATCGCCGGCAATTTCCTCGGTGAACCGCACGCAGCGGGTGCAATGGATGCAGCGCGTCATGTCGGTCGACACCAAAGAACCCAGGTCCGGGTCCGGCACCACCCGCCGTGCTTCCGAGTAGCGGGAGATGTCGCTGCCGTACTCGAGAGCCAGGTCCTGCAGTTCGCATTCGCCGCCCTGGTCGCAAATCGGGCAATCGAGCGGATGGTTGATCAGAAGGAATTCCATGGTGGCGCGCTGCGCGTCGCGGGCCGGCTCAGAGCGGGTCTGCACCTCCATGCCGTCGACCACCGGGGTGGAGCAGGCCGGGGCCGGGCCGCGTGCACCCGACACTTCGACCAGGCACATGCGGCAGTTGGCTGCCACCGAGAGTTTCGGGTGATAGCAGAAGCGTGGGATTGAAATGCCCTCGCGGTCCGCCACCGCGATCAGCATCTCGCCAGCGGTCGCTTCGACCGTGCGTCCGTCCAAGGTGATCGTAATCGGATCGCTCATGCTGGACTCACCGGGCTCTTGCCGTAACGGATGTAGTGTTCGAACTCGTCGCGGAAGTGGCGCAGCATCCCCTGCACCGGCCAGGCCGCGGCATCTCCAAGCGCGCAGATGGTATGACCCTCGATGCGCCCGGGCACTTTCTCCAGGATCTCCAAGTCCTGCTCCTCGCCCCGCCCCTCGACGATGCGGGTCAGCACGCGGTACAGCCACCCCGTGCCCTCCCGGCATGGCGTGCACTGTCCGCAGGATTCCTGGAAATAGAAACGGGAAATGCGCTGCAGCATCCGCACCATGTCGGTGGTTTCATCCATCACGATCACCGCGCCGGAGCCGAGCATCGAACCCGCCTCCGCGAGGCTTTCGAAATCCATGTCGAGCCCCATCATGGTCTTGGCGGGAAGCACCGGGACCGAGGCGCCGCCCGGAATGACTGCCTTGAGTTCGCGGTCTTTCCAGACTCCGCCGCACAATTCGAGCAGGTCCGCAAACGGGATACCGAGCGGAAGTTCGTGATTGCCGGGTCGGGAGACATGGCCGGACACCGAGAAGCACCGGGTGCCGCGGCTCTTCTCCGTCCCGACCTGCCAGCCCGGCTCTTCACGGAGGATTCCTGGCACCAGCGCCAGGGTTTCCACGTTGTTGACCGTGGTCGGGCGCCCCCATAAACCGTAATTGGCCGGAAACGGCGGCTTGAAGCGCGGAAACCCTTTCTTGCCTTCCAGAGATTCCAGCAGCGCGGTTTCTTCGCCGCAGATATACGCCCCGGCCCCCAACGTGTCATGAAGGTAGACCGTGATGCCGCTGCCCTGAATGTCGGAGCCCAACATTCCGTTTCCATACGCTTCGCGCAATGCCCCCCGGAACCGGCGGTACGGCTCGTCGCCGAATTCCTCGCGCAAGTAGGCGTACCCCGTGCCAGCGCCAATCGCATAGCAGGCGATTGCCATGCCCTCGATCAGGGCGTGCGGATTGAAGCGCAGGATATCCCGGTCCTTGCAGGTGCCCGGCTCCGATTCATCGGCATTGCACACGAGATAACTCTCGTCGCAATCCGGCATGAACCCCCATTTCACCCCGGTCGGGAACCCCGCACCGCCCCGCCCACGCAACCCTGAGCTTTTGATTTGTTCGATCAGATCGCGCCGAGGCGGGCGCTTGGCGAGGATTTTTTTCCATACGCGGTAGCCGCCGACCGATTCGTACGCCTTCAGCGACCAAGGCTCCGGACGCTCGAGCGTGGCAAAGCACATCTGGTTGTGGTTTTCGATCACGACAGCGCCCTCAGAACCTTGTCGGCTTTCTCCGGGGTCAGGTTCTCGTGGTAGACGTGGTCGACCTGCATCATCGGCGCACCGCAGCATCCCGCCAGGCACTCCTCCTCGCATTTCAGGTAGATCCGACCGTCCCGGGTCGACTCGCCAGCACGAATGCCCAGACTTTTTTCGATGTGGGTCAGCATCTCCTCGCCGCCACGCAGCCAGCAGGAAATGTTGGTGCAAACCGCTACCGTATGGCGCCCAACCGGCTGGTGCTCGAATCCGGTGTAGAACGATCCAACCTCGTACACCTGAACTACCGGAAGGTCCAGGTATTCGGCCACAGCATCCATGCGTTCCGGGGTCAGGTGGCCGTACTCCTTCTGTACCTCTCGCAGGGCTCCCAGTACTGCGGAACGCCGATGTTCCGCGGGGAAGCGTTCCAGCCAGGTGTCGATGCGGCCGCGCAGGTCCGAGTGCAGGATATCGTTCACCGGTCGACCTCGCCAAACACCAGGTCCAGGGTGCCGATTAGGGCGACCACGTCCGCCAACATATGCCCGCGCGCCAATTCATCGAGCGCCGCCAGGTGAGGAAACCCCGGCGCGCGGATCTTCAGCCGGTACGGTTTGTTCGCCCCGTCCGAGACCAGGTATACGCCGAATTCGCCCTTCGGATGTTCAACCGCGGCATAGGTCTCTCCTTCCGGCAGGCAGAACCCTTCCGTAAACAGCTTGAAGTGGTGGATCATCGCCTCCATGTCGTGCTTCATCTCTTCTCGCGGCGGCGGCGCGATCTTGTGGTCGGCGACGATGACCGGCCCTGGATTCTTGCGCAACCATTCCACGCACTGGCGGATGATCCGGTTCGACTGGCGCATCTCCTCAATCCGCACCAGGTAACGGTCGTAACAGTCGCCGTTGGTGCCGACCGGCACGTCGAACTGCATCGCGTCGTACACCGCATACGGCTGCCGACGGCGCAAGTCCCAAGGGATGCCGGAACCGCGCAACATGGGACCGGTGAACCCCAGCTGCAGCGCGCGCTCGGGGCTAACCACGCCAATGTCTACCGTGCGCTGCTTCCAGATGCGATTGTCGGTCAGCAGCGTCTCGTATTCGTCGACGCAACCGGGAAAGCGGCCGGTGAATGTTTCCAGAAAATCCAGCAAGCTGCCCTCGCGGTCGCGGTTCCGTAAGCGCGCTTTGCGTTTCGAGCAGAAACGCGACGGCTGGTAGCGCGGCATCGACCCCGGCAGGTCGCGGTACACGCCGCCGGGCCGGTAGTAGGTCGCGTGCATGCGCGCGCCGGTGGTCGCTTCGTAGCAGTCCATCAGGTCTTCCCGCTCACGGAAGGCATACAGGAACACGGTCATGGCGCCGATATCAAGCGCGTGCGCGCCCAGCCAGAGCAGGTGATTGAGGATGCGGGTGACTTCGTCAAACATGACCCGGAGGTATTGCGCGCGCGGTGGGGGTTCAATCTCGAGCAACTGCTCGATCGCGCGTACGTAGGCGTGCTCGTTGCACATCATGGACACGTAATCCAGCCGGTCCATGTAGCCGATGCTGTGGTTGTAGGGTTTGCTTTCAGCCAGTTTCTCTGTGCCCCGATGTAGCAGGCCAATGTGCGGGTCGATGCGCTCCACGATTTCGCCGTCCAGCTCCAGCACCAGCCGCAGGACCCCGTGGGACGCCGGGTGTTGCGGTCCGAAATTCATGGTGTAGTTGTGAATCTCAGCCATGGTCTTGTCCTCGCCGGACTTTCGGCACGGTGACCCGTGGTTCGATGGTCACCGGTTGGTAGATAACCCGCCGAAGATCGGGGTCGTAACGGACTTCCATGTGCCCGCTCAGGGGGAAATCCTTGCGCAGCGGGTGTCCGATGAAACCGTAATCGGTCAGGATGCGGCGCAAGTCCGGGTGGCCCTCGAACACGATGCCGAACAGGTCGAAGGCTTCCCGCTCGTACCAGTCCGCGCATTGCCAGAGATCCCGTACCGACGGCAGTGTCGGCCACGCGCCGCTTGCGCAACTCGCTACGACCCGGATCCGCCGATTGTGGGACAGCGAAAGCAACTGGTAGGCGACGGCGAACCGCCCGTTCTGCGTCACCGGCGGGTGCGGATTCGCGAAAGAGTAGCGGGCAGAGGTGGCCGCCGCCGGCGCCCGCGAAAATCCGGCAGCGCTCGCTTCCTCGGTCTGCCATTCATCCTGCCCGTATTCGGCATAGTCGAGGCCCGCCAGATCGATGAGCTGCTCAAACCGGTATTCCGGGGCGTCGCGAAGGTGGCGCAGGATGTCGAGCACATGCTCGGCCGAGGTCATCAGACACGGGCAATCCCGGTCGGCGCGGACTTCAGCCCGGTCGCCCAGCCAGTCCGCCTGTGCGGAAATCCAAGGATCTGAAGCGGTCATTCAGCGGGCCAGCGTATGGGTGCGGCGGATCTTGTTCTGCAATTGCAGGATCCCGTACAGCAACGCTTCCGCTGTCGGCGGGCAGCCTGGAACGTAGATGTCGACCGGCACGATGCGGTCGCAACCGCGCACCACGGAATAGGAATAGTGATAGTAGCCCCCGCCATTCGCGCACGACCCCATCGAGATGACCCATTTCGGATCCGGCATTTGGTCGTATACGCGGCGCAGGGCCGGAGCCATCTTGTTGACTAGGGTCCCCGCCACGATCATCACGTCCGATTGCCGCGGGCTCGGCCGGAACAGCGCACCGAACCGGTCCAGGTCGTAACGCGACGCGCCGGCGTGCATCATTTCCACTGCGCAGCAGGCAAGCCCGAAAGTCATCGGCCATAGCGAGCCCGAGCGCGCCCAGTTGATTAACAGGTCAGCACTAGTCACCATGAAGCCACGCTGTAACTGTTCCGCCTCTTGCGGGCGCAGCTGTTCCATCAATCCCATTCCAACGCCCCTCGCCGCCATTCGAACACAAAGCCCACGGCCAGAATCAGCAAAAACACCGCCATCGAAATCAGCCCGTACACCCCGACTTCCTCCAGCGCCACCGCCCACGGAAACAGGAATGCGACCTCCAGGTCGAACAACACAAACAGGATCACGACTAGGTAGTAGCGCACATCGAATTTCATGCGCGCATCGTCAAAGGCCTCGAATCCGCATTCGTAGGGGCGCAATTTGTCCGGATCCGGATCTCGCCTCGACATCAGATGCCCAAGCAACAACACGGCCACACCGATGCCTGCACCCACCAGAAGGAACAACAATACAGCCAGGTATTCGTCAAGCATTCAGACTCTCTCCCGGTTCAACTCGCGGGGTCCCGCGAAGCCGCGGAAATACTCTGCGATATGGGCTCAGCGGCATCGAATGGCGGAGGCCTCATCAGCGGTCCCTGCAAACAACGGCTTCCGCAAAACCCGAATTGAAATTATAGCCCCCAGCCCCTGAATCGGAAACCGGTCGCCTTCCCGGAATCCGCCGGGGCTCCCCCCCTCCCAAGGAACTTGGCCGCTCACAAATGTCAAACAAATGGGGGATTCACGGTGGGTCGCCGCGTGATCTGGTCACGACGTCGGCACCGGCAGCCACCGAGACCCAAGCGAGGTACAACATGCTGGACGAGTCGCGATTGGAAACCGCCATCAAACGGGCTGCTTCAGTTCCCGTAAGGGAAGGCTGATGCCCCGGAAGGCCGAACGGGCGCGGCGGCGCGCAATGAATATTTGCGTCGAGTGCCCGGTGCCCTCTTTCACGGCGCGATGCCCGAAGTGCAAGGCGCGCGAGCGCGCGCAGAAAGGCAAAAGGAAATGATCTGGTAGGCGCGATTGGAATCGAACCAACGACCTCTACCATGTCAAGGTAGCGCTCTAACCAACTGAGCTACGC
>JAPPLD010000023.1 GCA_028819565.1 Gammaproteobacteria bacterium
TCAAGCGGCAGGCCTGCGGCTACCGCAGCCGCGAACGTTTCCGCGAAGCCATCTATTTCCACCTCGGCGGATTGGACCTGTATCCCAGACCGCCTTTCCACACAATTCCGTGAAGAGCCGCACGGAAACACAGTGGTTCCAACCTGAATTTGTGCAAGTGACAGAAACGCCTAGATTGTTGAACCCACCAGTTATACTGTCCACTCTGATACCGACTTTCCGTGTTTTCTCGCATCCTCTCCTTCTTCCCGGGTGTCCTGCTGGCCACCCTGTCGCTTTGCGCCTATGCGGAAAGCGAGCCGCCGCATCCGGTCGTCGATATCCCGCGCACGGCCATGCCTTCCGCGGAATCATTGCAAGACAGCACGATCAGCGAACTTAGGGCTCAACGCGAAACCTATGCTGAGCAACTGGACACCGCCTCCGCCCTCACCGTCGAAGAATTGGAGAAGCAATTGCTCCATGCACTTTTGGTCTACGACGACGAACGTATCCAGATCATCGACCTGATCCCGCAGATCATCGAGCACTACGAAGTCGAGGGGACGCTCAAGGAAGATCTGATGAACTTCCGGCGTACACTGACCAAGATTGTCGAGGAATTGCGCCCGGAAGTCACCACCCTGCAGAGTTACAAGCCTTACGACTTCCGCTTAGGCGTCAGCTACGCCGCGATGATGACCATCATGCAGAGGAAGGAAGAAGTTCGGGACCGGATGCTGGAGGATCATAAAGATCCCGAGACGATGCTCGGCCAGCACTCCCAGCGCCTGAAGGAAACTTATCGCTTGGTCCAGGAAGCGCGCGAGCGGCTGGAACTTAGCTATCAGGCTGAAACGCTAAAAGAACAGATCGACCGGATCGACACCGAGTTGCGTCGGCGTCAGTCGTGAAGCTCGCGGGCCAAGGCCAGCGTCTCCTCGGCATCCCATACCTGATCGTTGCTTTCGAACATCCGCGAGATTGCCTCGCGGTGGGTTCGGAGCTTCAGGGCTCCGAAAGCCAACCCGCCGAATAGGGGGATTCCGTCAACTCCTCGACCGCCATCGGTCATGTCCATCCCCTCCACGCCCAAGGGCGGACAGGTTCCCACGTCCCCGACCGCGCGCAGGCTGGATGATGCCTGCCAGATTTCGGTCGGCAGCAACTGCACCCCGGCCTGACCCGTGGCTAGGACGATGGCCGCGCCTTCGATTGCGGCGGCCGTCCCGGCCGCATCCGATGCCGCCATGGGTTCCACCGTCACGCCATAGCGCTCCGAAATCCCCTCGCACGCCTGCTGGGCGCGTTCCAGTTTGCGTGAAGTCAGGCGCACCCTGGCCCCCGATTGCGCCAGCATGACCGCGGCGCGTTGGCCGACCGGCCCGGTTCCGGCCAACACCGTCGCGCTGGAGCCTTCAAGCGGATGCGCGGCACCCAGCATCGCGACCGCTGCCGCCGCAGTGGTGTTGCAGCCATTGGCGTCCATCATCAGCGACACCCGGAAACCTTGGAAAAACTGGGACTTCACGGTGTCCATGAGAGCCTGTGCCTGTGCCAGGTCGCTGCCGCCGATCAGGATCGCGGTATAGCGTTTGTTTTTCGGCGCGCGGGTGAAGATCGCGCCCTCCACCAGCGGGAAGCAGTTGTCAGCAGTGACCCCACCGTAGGCCAAGACGGCATCCGCACCTCCATCGTAGGCGACCACCTGATCGAAAGCGGATGGCTGGGCGTCCGTGTCCAGATGAAAGAGCAGCTTCTTCATGAATCCTTCCAGGCTTGGCGAATTTTAGATGATGTGCGCGTTGTTGCCGTGATTATCAACCGGTCCAGCCCAACCCAGCCGCCACGCAGTTGATCGACAGCAGCAGCGGAACCAGGTCCAAGGTCTCCGGACGCTCTTGGCTCCGACACAGTTTGATCAGTTCGACCTGTTCGCGGCTGACCCGGTCGATGATCGGCAACCGCCGCGACAGGCGGTCGCTGAACATCACGAAACGATCGCATAGGGCCCCGCTGCCAGATACCCGAAGTACGGCCTCACAAGTCCGCTCATACTCTTGTTCGATCATCGAGAAGATCTCGGCTCCCACCTCGGGATCCGGGACCAATGCAGCGTAATCCCGTGCAATGTCGAGCTGGACCTGGAACAGGGTCTTCTCCACCTCGTCAATCACCAACCGGAACAGGCGGTGTTCCTCGAACATCTCGCGCAAAAGTTTTTCGCCGGCCTCGCCCCGCACCCGGATGAACTCCGTAATGGCATCGCCCACCCCGTACCAACCCGGAACCATCATCCGGTTCTGCGTCCAGGCGAACACCCAGGGAATGGCGCGCAGATCGTCCAGGGTATTGGCACCGAAACGGCGCATTGGTCGGGAACCGATCTTGAGCAGCGCCAGTTCCTCGACCGGCGAGGCATCCTGGTAGAACATGACCAGGCCGGGATGGTCGGCCAGTTTCCGGTAGGCGGTGTACGACAGCTTCGACAAGGCTTCCATCGCCTCTTCGAATCCGGGATGACGATCCTCGTCCCCAGGCAGGGAGTGTTCCAGCACGCTGGCCGCCAAGATCTCCAGCTGCATCTCCGCGTAGCCGCGATTCGCGTACTTTCCCGACACCACTTCGCCCTGTTCGGTCAGGCGCATCCGCCCGCCGATGGTGCCTGGCGGCTGAGCGGCAATCGCACGACCGGCCGGCATCCCGCCGCGTGACGAAGATCCGCCGCGCCCATGGAAGAACGCCACCGGCACGCCACGTTCCTCGCCCACCCGGCGCATTCGGGCCTGGGCCAGCGACACTTCATGGTTGGAACACAGGAATCCGCCATCCTTGTTGGAGTCGGAGTACCCGACCATGACCTCCATGACTCCAGGGCCAGCGCGGACGCTCCGGCGCACCATCGGGACATCCAGCATCTCGCGCAGCAGCACGGGTCCCCGGCGCAAGTCGTCGATCGTCTCCAGCAGCGGCACTACCGACAGACGGCAGGTTTCGCAATTCTTGAGGTCGGAAAACAGCCCGCCGTATTTGGCCAAGAGGTACACCCCGAGCAAATCCGCCGGCGTGTGCGTCATGCTCAGGATGAAGGCTCCGAACGGCTCCATCCCGCGCCGGTCCGCGATCTCGCCGAGCAACTGGAACAACTCCACGGTGCGCTGCGCCATCTCGTCCTTGAGTTCAAATTCGGGAAGAGTTTCCATGGGTTCGGCGAGCCGCCGCTTCAACCATTCCTGCCACGCTTCGCTGTTCGGCTCCGGTGGTTCCTCCCCCTCCATCTGGCGATACAGGACCGCCAGGGTATTGTTGATCACGGTACTGTTCTCACGGATATCCAGGCTCACGGTGTGGAAACCGAACACTTGCGCTTCCAGGCGCAGCGGGCGCACCAGCAAGTCGGCAATGGAGCCGCAATCGGTTTCGTGCAAGCCTTTCTCCAAGGCCTTCAAGTCTTCTACCAGTTCGGTCGCGTTGGCGTATCCATCCGGCGCCTCATTTTGGGTTGCCTCAAGGCGACGCATCAAAAGGTTCAAGTATTGCCGAAACACTTCCTGGGGATTGCGGGCGCGCAGCGCCTCGGCATCCTCCTGCCCGCCCAGCATCACGTCCAGCCGTGACAGGAAGTCCCCGGGCACGGTCACTGCATGGGCGGCGATGGACAGCCGGCTTCGGGCCTCGGCCATCTGCCGGGACAGGTGCGACAGCGCGGCTTCTCGGTAGCCATCAAGGGCCTTCCGGGTTACCTCGGGTGTCACGTGGGGATTGCCGTCACGGTCGCCGCCGACCCAGCAACCGAAGTGGAGCAGCGGCGGCGTCTCGAACTGAGTGTCGGGATAATGCTCTTTCAGCGCCTGTGACAGTTGCCAGAACAGGTCGCGCGCACCACGATAAAGCGATTCGTCGAAAAAGTGCAGGATCCACGCGACTTCCTCGGTCACGGTGGGCTTGGTCAGACGGATTTCTCCGGTCATCCACAGCAGGTCGATCTCATCGCTGATGGCATCGATCATGCGCTGGCGTTCCCGTTCCGTGTAGCGGGTCTCTTCCAGTTCCTTGAGCAGCACGTAGATACGGCGGTGGATTTCCAGCACCGTTACCCGCTTGGCTTCGGTCGGGTGCGCCGTTAGCACCGGCACGACCTGCGCACCCCGCAAGCGGTCGCGAACAGCTTCAGCATCAAGCCCGACGGCACGTGCGTGCGCGAGCGCGGCAGAGAAAGAACCGGGAACCTGCTGCGGCCCGAGTTCGCTCTCGATTGCCCGGCGATGCCGGATTGCCGCATTCTGCTCGGCGATATTGAACAGTTGGAAGCCGATTCCGTAAGCCTGGAGAACCCGCAATCGGGTCTCCGAAGTTATTTGTCCTCGGCTTTCAAGAAGCGGGACTATTTCCGGGGTGCGGCGACGGATGACTTCCAGCAGCAGCCCGCCCAGCTGCTCGACCATACTCTCGGTATAGCGCAGGGTGTCGGCGCGTATGCGGTCTTCCGGGCGATCGGCAGAAGCGGCGACGTCGGACGGCATGCAGGCGGGGCCGGTCCCGAGGCGGGTACTCAGGCGACGCGGTCGCGCGGCTCCTGGTCAGCGAAGAACAGATCCAGGTTTTCGACCACCCGCATGCCCATGGCGATCCGGGTTTCGGTCGACGCGCTTCCCAGATGCGGTACCAGGACCGCATTCTCAAGGCCCAGGAATCCCGGGTCGAGCTTGGGTTCGCCTTCGAAGACATCGAGCCCTGCCCCCGCGATGGTGCCATTCTTCAACGCCTTAATCAGGGCCTGGTTGTCGATGATGTCGCCTCGCGCGGAATTGACCAGTATGGCGGAAGATTTCATCCGGGCCAGACGTTCATCGTTGATCAGATGGTAGGTCGATTCGCCGCCCGGGCAATGCAGGGACACGAAATCGGCCTTCTCCAGCACTTCCTCGACCGATTCGCAGGCGGTCGCCTGGAATTTCTCTACGACTTCCGGTTTCGGCGGGTACGGGTCGTGGAAGATCACTTTCATGCCAAAACCGAAATGACAGCGCTGGGCCATGGCTTGGGCGATACGGCCGAAACCGACGCAGCCCAAAGTCTTGCCAGTGACCTTGGTCGCCAGCATGTGGGTCGGGCGCCAGCCGGACCATTCCCCGGCGCGCAGGTGCCGTTCGCCTTCGCCAGTGCGGCGGGCGGCGGTCAGCAACAGGTTCATGGCGATGTCCGCCGTACAGTCGGTTAGGACTTCCGGGGTGTTAGTCACCACGAGACCGGCCTGCTTGGCCGCGTCCAGATCGATGTGGTTGAAGCCTACGCCGAAATTCCCCAGGATCTTCGCGCGGATGCCGTCGATGCCGAGCACCTCGGCGGTAATCGGGTCTGTCACGGTCGGGCAGACCGCATCGTACTCGCGCAGGGCCTGGTGCAATTCGTCCACGCTCATCGGATGATCGTCTTCGTTGAGCGTGAAATCGTAATGCTCGAACAGGTGCGCCTCGACCGGCTCCGGCCAGCGGCGCGTGGCAATGACTTTGGGTTTTGACATGCGGCCTCCTTAGAGCTTGGACACGACGTCTTTCATGGTGGTGCCGAATTCGGAAGGGTTCGGCACGATTGCCACGCCGGCTTCCTGGAAGATCTCGACTTTCTCCGAGGCGCTCTCGCCTTTCCCGGAAATGATGGCCCCGGCATGACCCATACGACGCCCTTTCGGGGCGGTCAATCCGGCCACGTAGGCCGCAACCGGCTTGGTCATATGGTCGCGGGCGAATGCTGCCGCTTCGGCTTCCTGCGGGCCCCCGATCTCGCCGATAATCATGACTGCATCCGTGTCGGGATCCTGTTCAAACAACTCCAGGATGTCACGGTGCGAACTGCCGTTGATCGGATCGCCGCCGATCCCGATACTGGTCGAGATGCCGATACCTTCGGCTTTCATCTGCGAGGCGGCCTCGTAGCCCAGCGTGCCGGAACGCCCGACCACGCCAACCCGGCCTGGTTCATAGATATGCCCCGGCATGATTCCGAGCATTGCTTCGCCCGGCGTGATGGAGCCCGCGCAATTGGGTCCGGTCAGGATCATCTTGCGTTCCTTCGGATAGCGCAGCATGAAGCGCTTGACGCGAATCATGTCCTGGGCCGGGATGCCGTCGGTGATTGCCACGCAATACTTGATGCCCCCGTCGGCAGCCTCCATGATCGAGTCGGCAGCCGCGGCCGCCGGCACGAACACGATGCTGGCCGTTGCGCCGGTTGCGTCCACCGCCTCCTTGATGGTGTTGAACACCGGCAGGTTCAGGTGCGCCTGTCCGCCTTTCCCCGGCGTGACGCCCCCGACCACGTTGCTGCCGTATTCCAGCATCTCCTTGGCGTGAAAGGTTCCGATCCGGCCGGTGAAGCCCTGGATCAGGATCTTGGTGTCCTTGTTAATCAGAATCGACATCGTGTCAACCTCCCTGTTCCTGTGCGGCCGCCACCGCCTTCTGGGCGGCATCGGCCAGCGTGTCGGCCATGATGATGGGCAACCCACTGTCGACCAGCATCTGGGTGCCTTCCTCCACATTGGTGCCAGACAGGCGCACCACCAGGGGCACACCAAGATCGACCACGCCGAGCGCCTTGATCAGGCCTTCGGCAATCCAGTCGCAGCGGTTGATTCCGGCAAAGATATTGACCAGCATGGCCTTGACGTTGCCGTCCTGCAGTACCAGCTCGAACGCCTTGGCCACCCGCTCCGGCGACGCGCCGCCGCCGATGTCGAGGAAGTTGGCCGGCTCTCCGCCGGACAGCTTGATCATGTCCATGGTGGCCATGGCCAGCCCGGCCCCGTTGATCATGCAACCGATGTCGCCATCCAAGCCAACGTAACTGAGGTCGTGGTCGGAGGCCGCGGTTTCGCGTGGGTCCTCCTGCGACATGTCGCGCAGTTCGGCTACTTCGCGGTGGCGGAACAGTGCGTTGTCATCGAATTCCATCTTGGCATCCAGGGCGATCAAGCGCCGGTCCCGGGTCACCACCAGCGGGTTGATCTCGACCATGCTGGCGTCCAGTTCGATCATCGCCTTATACAGGCCGCGGAACGTGGCCACCGCCTGTTTTACGAGATCCGGCCCCAAACCCAGCCCAAAGGCGAGTTCCTGTGCCTGGAAATGGCGCATGCCGGAAGCTGGATCGATGCTGATGCGCAGGATGCTTTCCGGTTTCTCCTGGGCCAGCTGCTCGATTTCCATGCCTCCCTCGGCGGAAGCGACGGCGACATGCCGCTGCTTGGCCCGGTCTAATACGAACGCGAGGTAGATTTCGCGGTCGATGTCGACCCCGGCCTCGACGTACAGTTTCTGAACCAGCTTGCCCGCTGATCCCGTCTGGTGGGTTACCAGCTTTTCACCGAGCATTTCGTCCGCAGCTCGGCGCACTTCGTCGTTGCTCCGGCACAGGCGGATGCCCCCCGCCTTGCCCCGGGCTCCGGAATGAATCTGCGCCTTGACCGCGCACACCGCGGATCCTTGGGAGTTGTAGGCCGCGACCGCCTGGTCGGGGCTGTACACCAAGGTGCCTGGCTGGATCTGGATCCCGTAATTGGCCAGGACTTCCTTGGCCTGGTATTCGTGTATATGCATGTTTTTGTCCTCGTTTTAGTCGCGCGCGGCGATTGCTTCCGCCAAACGCACCACGTTTTCGGCCATCCGTGCCGATGCCGCATCGATCATCTTGCCGTCGACGGCGGCCGCGCCCCGGCCTTCCGCTGCCGCAATCTCCAGTTCCTTCAGAATCCGCCGGGCCCGGTCCACTTCCGCCTCCGGCGGAGAGAAGATTTCGTTGGCCAGTTCGATCTGGGACGGATGGATCGCCCATTTGCCCTCGATTCCGAGTGCAGCGGCGCGGCGTGCCGCCGCCCGGTAGGCGTCCGGGTCCTTGAAGTCGCCGAACGGCCCGTCGATCGCCCGCAGGCCGTATGCCCGGCAAGCTACCGTCATGCGGGACAGGGCGAAGTGCCACTGGTCTCCCGGGTAGTCAGGGTTGAGCCCGCCGATGTTGACCGTGCGCGCACGGTTGGAAGCGGCATAGTCCGCCACCCCGAAGTGCAGGGCCTCCAGGCGTCCGCCGTAGGCGGCGATCGCTTCGACGTTGGCCATGCCGAGGGCCGTCTCGATCAGGGCTTCCAAGCCGACCCGGGTTTCAAAGCCTTTCCCCTGTTCGATCTGGTTCACCATCGCCTCGACCATGTAGACGTCCGACGGTACTCCGACCTTCGGGATCAGGATCGTATCCAGGCGGTCACCGGCCTGTTCCATCAGATCCACCACGTCTCGATACATGTAGTGGGTATCCAGCCCGTTGATCCGAACCGAGATGGTTTTCCCCGCCCCTCGCCAGTCCAGGTCGAGCAGGGCTTGGATCACATTGATCCGGGCCTGCTCCTTGTCGCCTGGCGCGACCGCGTCTTCCAGGTCCAGGAAGACATAGTCGACCGCGGAGTTCAGCGCTTTTTCAAACAACGCCGGATTGGAACCCGGAACCGCCAACTCGCTGCGCTGCAGGCGGGTCGGCGCGGGGGTGGCTTGAGTGTGACTCATTCAGGATCCCCTTATTTCTTCTTGCGCTTGGACGCCGTCTTCTTGACCGCGGTTTCGCGGGGGCCTTTGGCGGTGCCGAATGCGGGGATCTTCTTCTTGCCCTTCGCGGTGTCGCAGTAGTACTCGACCGCCTTGGCCACGCCCGAGCCCGGACGCACCTTCATGCCGGCATCGCGCATCGCCATTTCCACGCCACCGAGGGCCGCCATCATGCGCACCTCGTTGTTGTCGCCCAGGTGGCCGATGCGGAACACCTTGCCGGCGACTTCGGACAAGCCGGCGCCCAGCGAGATGTTGTAACGGTGATAGGCGATGTGGATGACTTCGGCAGCATTGACGTTTCTCGGAACCTTGATGGCCGACACCGTGTCGGAATACCATTTCGGCTCGGCCGCGCACAGGTCCAGGCCCCATCCGCCAATGGCCCGGCGCACGCCTTCGGCCAACCGGTGATGACGCTGGAACACGTTGTCCAGGCCTTCCCCGAGCAGCAGATCGATGGAGGCACGCAGGCCGCGCAGCATCGGCGCCGAGGGGGTGTACGGGAAGAATCCGTCCTTGTTGGTCGCAATGTGATCCGCGATGTCCAGGAAGCAGCGCTTGCACTTGGCAGTCTTGGCTGCCGCCAGCGCGCGGCGCGAAAAGCACACCAGCGCCATGCCGGCCGGCAACATGAAGCCTTTCTGTGAGCCAGATACGGCCACATCGACCTTCCATTCGTCCATGCGGAAATCGATGCTCGCGATGGAGCTGACGCCGTCAACCATCAGCAGGGCCGGGTGCTTGGCCCGGTCCATGGCCCGGCGCAGGCCCGCGATGTTGCTGGTGACTCCGGTCGCGGTTTCGTTGTGACAGGCCAGCACTGCCTTGATCTTGTGTTCCTTGTCTTTTCTCAGGATCTGCTCGAATTGCTTCAGCGGCACGCCTTCGCCCCATTTCACCTGCACCAGTTCCACGTCCAAGCCCATGCGCTGGGCCAGATCTGCCCACAGATGCGAAAACTGCCCAAAACGGGCAGTCAGGACGCGGTCGCCCGGCGACAGGGTGTTGGTCAACGCCACTTCCCAGCCGGCCGTGCCGGTGGCGGGGAAGATGAAGCTTTTGCCGGTGCGGGTCTTGAAGATCTTGTTCAGGTCGCGCAGCAGGGGTTTGACCAGTTGGGGGAAATCGGGCGCCCGATGATCCTCCATCGGAACGACCATGGCATTTTGAACCTCGACCGGAATGTGCGTGGGTCCCGGCGCGTATAGATAGTTACGACCAGGAAAGACAAGTTTTTCAGCGGGCATAAGAAAGTCCTTTTCGTTAATGGATAAAGACGCACACCGAGCACCACAGCGCCCGCGCCGTCACAAAAAAGCCGCCAGAGCGGCCATAGGGGCAGGCGGCTTTGTAAAAGCACCCGTCGCCAGCCCGCTAGGCGCGTAATATGCCACAGAGCCGGGATTTCGCCAAATCGACTTCTTCTTAGCCTGGCGGGTTTGGAACGCCCGAAGAGCGCCAGCCTCAGCCTCCGTCACTTGGACGCTGAGCGGTGCGAAAGAGAGGGTTGGGCGATGGCGCTCCCTAGGGGAATCGAACCCCTGTTCCCGCCTTGAGAGGGCGATGTCCTGACCGCTAGACGAAGGGAGCGAAACTGTTTTTTTTCAGTATAGCACCCGGCATCGCGCAACTCTGAACGCATGAGGGCATATATCAGGGAAAAAATGTTAGACTAGAATGAACTAGTCTATATGGAGGAATCATGAAAAATCCTTCTATTGAATTGTCCGAGAAAGTCTGGCCCATCGCCGAGGCCAAAGCTCGTCTGTCCGAGATTCTGAGGCGGGCCGAAGAAGAGGGGCCGCAGCAGGTCGGGGTGAAAAAGACCTTTGTCATCATGCCGCTGGAGGCCTGGGAAGCCGCGGAGACTTCAGGCATGTCGCTGGGCGAGATGATTATGAAGTTCAGGCCCAACCCGGAAGATCTGCCCGAGAAAGGCTTGGAAATTCCGAAGAGAGAAGGTGGGCACCGCCCCATTCCATTCATTGACTACGACGTAGAGTGACATGCCCGATTTCCTTCTCGATACCAACGTGTTTTCGGAGTTTACGAAGCACGATCCGGCCCCGTCGAGCATCGCCTTTCTAGCGGATCCGAAAAGGTTCTGGACCTCTTCCGTTGTGTGCTATGAACTGAATTTCGGGGCTCACCTTCTCCCTCGGGGTCGCCGCCGCGATACGCTGAAAATTCAAATCAACTTCCTGATGGACTTGTTTGAAAATCGTATCCTGCCAGTCGGGAAAGAAGAGATGGATGCGGCTGCCTATCTCATGGCCAAGGCAAAACTTTCCGGCCGAACCCCCGAACTGGCCGACATCTTAATCGCGGGAACAGCTCAAGCAAACAATCTCGTGCTAGTCACGCGGAACGTGAAGGATTTTGAGAATCTGGGGGTTGAGATCGTCAACCCTTGGGATGCGGGCTAAGTCGCAAAGGACTACGGCAAAGGCGCAACCACGCCCTGCACCGCCGCCGCCCGCACCGTGTTGAGCAGCAAGCAGGCCACCGTCATCGGGCCGGTACCGCCGGGCATCGGTGTCACGAACCCCGCAACCTCTCGGACTTCCTCGAACCGTACATCGCCCTGAATCTTCCCGTCCACGCGGCTGACCCCGACATCAAACACCGCCGCACCCGGTTTGACGAAATCCGCCGTAACCATTCCGGGACTGCCGGTCGCTGCCACCAGAATGTCCGACTCGCGGGCGAGTTGCTGCAGGTTCCGGGTGCGCGAGTGGGCCACGCTCACGGTCGCATCCACTCCCTTCTCTGCCAGCATCAAGGCCATTGGAATGCCCACTAGCCGGGAACGCCCGATCACCAGCGCACTTGCCCCGGAAATCGTGATTTGGTAGTGCCGAAGCAGTTCCATCACGCCGAACGGCGTACAGGGGCGAAGCCCGGGAAGCCCGGCCGCGAGACGGCCCAGGTTGGTCTCCGTCAGGCCGTCCACATCCTTCTCCGGGGGGATGGCGGCCAGCACCTCGGCGGCATCCAGCGCCGACGGCAATGGCATCTGCACCAGGATTCCGTGCACGGAGGAATCACGTGCCAGGATGTGGATCGCCTCGACGAGATCGTCCTGCGCGATGTCCGCCGGCAGCGTCTGGTGCCGGGAAATAATGCCGGCTTCGCCGGCTTCCTTGATCTTGCGGGAAATATACAGTTGGCTGGCCGGGTCTTCGCCGATCAACACGGTCGCCAGGGTTACCGGGGCGGCGGAGTCCAGATGTTCGGCCAGTCGCACGCGGATTCCGCGCGCCACCGCATTGCCATCGATCAACTGGCCGGATTCACTCAATGGGGGGCTGCTTGTCCGGATCGAGATAGATAAAGTTCTTGCCAAGACGGCCGCCGTAGTTGCCGGCCGAGATCATGATCAGACCGTCGGTGTCACGCGATGCGTCGATGGCCGCACGGGTCGCCTGGATGATGGTCTCCAAGTTGCGCCCGTTGATGATGATCTCCATAACCGAGTTGACGCCCTCGGGAAGACCCTTCTCGACCTCCGGGTCACTCTGGAGCAAGGGACAATACTTCTCGTAGGTGCTGGCGATCGAGAACTCGTAGTTGCTGCCGGGCTTGGAACCCGATCCTGCGATTCCACCGGGGAAGCACATTACCACGCCGGGAGACTTGTCGATCTCCTCGACGCCCTTCATGGCGGCTTCAAGTGCGGAGTCGGCATCACTGCCAAAGAACCACAGGTTGCCGCCCATCAGGCCGTCGGCGTAACCCAGCCGGCGGTCCAGCACGAACTCGCCGCCCAGAATCGGCACCCACCACATCTTCCGTCCGAAGCGCTCGATGCGGCGTTGCTTGCCATTGCCGAAATAGGCCACCTTGCGGCCCATCTGGTAGTACTCTTCCGTATCCAGCAAGTTGAAACAGGAAGCGGTCGGACAGGTCAACACGTTCTGGCTGATTCGCACTAGCGCCGATCGTTCCAGTTTTTCTACGCGATCCTTCCAGAAGCGGGGCACGTGCAGTTGCACGATGGCGCCCGGGCGACCGTCCGGGGTCTCGAAGGAGTCGTCTCCGCCCGGCCCAACGAAGCGGTCCAAGCCAGCTTCGCAATCGCACAGGATGGTGCTGGCAGCATTGCCGACTGCGGCATCCACCGCATGCTTGACCCAGGTTTGGTCCCGGGCCGTGATCAGGAATTCAGTGTAAAGGCTGCGGAACGCCTCCGCGTAAGTGTCGTCGACCCGTGCCGGCATGGCTCAGTCCCGCCCGCGGCCCTTGTACACCGCATCCTCGGTCACCACGTAATCCATGTACACGTCGTGCGGAGCGACCAGGATCTCGTCGAACAGTTGCGACTCATAGCATAGCGCCACTAGCGTACAGTCCGGCCGGACCTTCTCAAGCAGGCGGTCGTAGTACCCTTGGCCGTTACCCATGCGCCCCCCGGTGCGATCGAACCCGACGCCGGGAACCATCACCATGTCCAGTTCTTCCGCCGGCGGTTCCTTTTCCGGATTACCCCACATCTCCTTGGGCGGCTCGAGGATGTTCCACTTGCCGACCACCATCTCTTCCAAGCTTTCCATGTGCCATAGGCCGAGCTTGTTATCGCCTTTTTCGTCGACCGTGCAATACGGCACGACGATCCTTTTTTCGCCCTTGGCCACTTCTTCGAGCAACTCGGGCTTGGTGCGGGTTTCGGAACGGCAGTCGATGTACCACATGACGGTCTTCGCATCCTGGTACTCCTGCAAGGCCATCAGGCGCGCGACCGCCTGGGCACTGATTTCGTCCTTGTTTTCCTGAGCGGCACGACGATCGTACGCCTCCCGGCGCATCTTGCCCTTCCGCTCCATGATTGCGTCAAGTTCTTTTTGTGACAAAGCCATCGGGTTCTCCTGTAAGCCTGTGGCAGGGGAAAATCGGGGAATCGGAAAAATGAAATACGAATTATAGGGGATTTACATTCAATGGAGGCCACGAACTTTGCGATCAGAAGTTCTCGGCGAGTTGCGCCGCCGCACCCGGCGCGCAAACGATCCCATGCCGGTAGTGCCCGGTATTGAAAAACAATCCTCGAATCTTGCCATGTGCGCCGATCCTCGGTCCAGAGGCTTCCCCTTCCGGACGCAGGCCTGCTCTTTGCGTATCCGGCTCCGCTGCCAGCAAGCCCGGGCACCAGCGCCGAGCGAAGTCCACCAGTTCTGCTTTTGCCTGCACGGTGACACTCGCATCAAATCCCACATCCTCGTTGGTCGCCCCCGCCAGCACCTCGCCGTTCTCCCGCACCACCAGATACCGGCGACCATCCAGAATGATCGGCAGGTTCCCTGCATCGATCGACCGCCAAGCGATGACCTGTCCCCGGCGTGGACGAATCGGTGGTTCTGATCCTGTGGCTTGTTGGAGTTCCGTGCTCCAGGCGCCTGCCGCAATCACGACTTGCTCAGCCTGCCACTCCTGCTCGCCGTTGCTCACGCCCCGGACTTGGTTTCCCTCCTGCAAAATCCCGGAAACCCGGGCAGATTCCCAACGCACTCCGTCGTCCTGAAGCTTGGAGCGGAACGCCTCCATGAATCGGGGTGGATCGATCTGGGCCACCTCCGGCATCAGGGCGACATCGTGCTCGGGGGCTGCCAACCGCGGAAATCGCCTGTGGCACTCGCCAGGAGACAAGATTTCACAATCCAGCCTGTTGGCTCTCGCCCACTGCTCAGCCTGTTTCGCTTCCATGCCGACAATCAGCAAGCCGCGCCGTTCGAATCCGGTCTCCGATTCAATACCCGCACACAATTTCGGATAGGCGGTATGGCCATGACGCGCGAGGCTCGCCCAAACGCTATCGCTCGTTGGATCGAAAATGGAAAACAGGATCCCGGCCGAAACCGGCGTAGCGGCGCCGGGCCTGCTGGCGTCCAGCACTCGAACGTCAAATCCTTTCTGCGCCAGCGCGTGCGCGGTGAGCGCACCGATGATGCCCCCTCCCACCACGCAGGTGTCCATATCAGATCAGTCTTCTACGCGTTCGGCCTTCAGAATCAGAATCTGGCTCTGGGGGACGTCGCTGTGCGGGCCATGCTGGCCGGTCGCCACCCCGCTGATGGCATCGATCACCTCAAGCCCTTCGACCACCTTGCCAAACACGGCATAGCCCCAGCCCTGGGGACTCTTTTCCCGGTGATCCAGAAAGTCATTGTCGACCGAGTTGATGAAAAACTGTGCAGTGGCCGAGTGCGGATCGCCGGTGCGGGCCATGGCAATGGTGCCCCGCTCGTTCTTCAGGCCATTATCTGCCTCGTTCTGGATCGGCGGCAGGGTCGGTCTTTGTTTGAAGTCCCGGTCGTATCCGCCGCCCTGAACCATGAATCCCTTGATTACGCGGTGGAAAATCGTCCCATCGTAGAAGCCGTCATCGACGTATATCAGGAAGTTCTTGGTCGTCTCCGGTGCATTCTTGGCATCCAGTTGAAGCACGAGAGTGCCGGACGAGGTTTCCATCCGGACTTTGGGAGCGTCGTCGTTCGCGGCCATCAGCAGGTCTCCTGAAAGCAGCAGTGCGGCCAGTGCCGCGATGAACTGCGACATTCCTTTTCTTGGCAAGAGCATGGGTACTTTCGTTGGTTTATGGGAGCGGCTATTATCCACCAAGAGCCGAAGCCTTGCAGCAAACGGGCCAGATGGGTGGTGCCGGTGAGAGGAATTGAACCCCCGACCTACTGATTACGAAACAGTTGCTCTACCGACTGAGCTACACCGGCACCGCACCACACCCCATTTTAACTGAGTCACCCATCACTCGAAGGGAGGCCAAGCCCATTGCAGCAGCGCCTGACGCTGGCGCGGGCGACAGGTGAGATCGCCGGATTGGCAGTTTTTCCGGACCTGAGCCGCGTGTCGCGCGATGCCTTTCCATCTGCGGATCTGGATCGCGTCCACCTTCGGGTCGCGCCGGCCCAGGTAATAGCGGCAGTACCACTGGAACCAGCCGCGCGGGTCGTCGCCGTGAATCCAATCCTCTTTCTGCCACACCTGCAGCGATTGCCGGGACTTGACGCCGAAACGGTTGACCGAGGGATCCGGCACTTCGCTCAATTTTGCGCCGCGGTACCAGCTAACCGGGAATTCTGCACGGCAATCGTTCAGGTACTTTCCCTCGAATACGCCGTGCGCCAGCATTTCCTTGGGTGTAAAACATGGTTTGAAGTCCGGCGCGAAATCCCGCCCCACTCGCGCCATGAGCCGGTACCGGTAGCCGGATTGCATCTTGTCGTTCACCTCGACCCAGGCGCCGGGGATGTATTTCCGGGGCATGTCCGTTTGGGGGTTTCAGCGGCCCGCGGCCGGCGGATTCCGGATTGCGGGCTTCAGGTCCGCCGCATCGGCGACAGGGAAATCAGCCGGCGACCCGCAGGGTCACATCCACGCCCACCAGGCTGGAATTTCCCAAGACCTCGTCCGGCACCTTAACCTTGATCTGGGAGACGTCCAGATCCTCGATCTTTCCGGAGTCGACATGATACAGGTGGTGGTGCGGCGCTAGGTTGGTATCGTAGATGCGCGGGGAGTCGCCGAAATTCAATTCCTGAAGCAGGCCCTTCTCGACGAACAACTCCAGCGTGTTGTAGACCGTGCTGCGGGAAATCGAGGTGTCACTCGCCCGCACCCGGCGGAACAGATCCGAGGCCGCCATGTGCTGACGGCAGGCAAACAGGATAGCGCTGACGGCGACGCGCTGGCGGGTCGGCGCGATACCGTGCTCGCGCAGCAGGGCCGTCGCTTCGTCTGGGTTGAGAATAGGGTCTGCGCCAGTTCCCATGCCCTCATTGTAGACCCAAAACACCGCTTTCATATCCTAGAATAGGGAATTCGTGTCTGTCTTGACCGTCTGACCCCGCACCCCGGAGAAATCGCCATGTCCATCTTCTGCAACCCAGACCCAACCCTTCTCCGCATCGGGCGCGGCGCGGCACTGCTCGCCGTCGCCCTGATCGCCGCCCAGACCGCCGCCGCGGGCGACGGACACTTCCACATCGGCATCCAGGCGGCCGCTTCGGATGCGGAGCCGGAAATCGGGCGCGTCTTCCATAACCGCACCCAGGCCGTGCCCGCCGGACTCGGCCGGACCCTGCGCGACCGCGACGAGGACAGCGAGACCCTGACCAGCGCGGGCCTGCTGCTCGGCTACCGCCACGCCTTCGCCGACGGCCGGCTCTTGGAAGTGGAGCTCGATGCCGCCGTGCATGGCGGCACCGCCCGCGGGCTCCTGCCCGGCGTCGGCGCTTCCTCCGGCCGGGATCAGGCCGGCGAGAGCTGGCCCTACCGCTGGCGCTTCGAGAAGGATCGCAGTTTCGGCCTGACGCTACGGCTCGGCGGCAGCCCGGCATTCCTGCATTCACTGCTCGGCGACGACTCGAAGCTTTACCTGCTGGCCGGCGCCCGCCGTGCCCGCAACAGTTTCAGCTACCACTCCCGCGGCTGCACCCTCGAGAGCGGTTGCACCGATGACCAGTACATCGAAGGCGGCCCACACTGGGATTTCTACCAGACGGGCTGGACCTTCGGCGGAGGGCTGGAAATCCCTCTCGGCACGAATTTCGCATTGCGCGGCGAACTCCGCCACACCCAGTACGAAAAGCACCGCTGGGACCGGTCTTTTCCGGACATCGCCCATGAATTCCAGCTGGACCTGCGGGAGACCGAACTGGCGCTCGCCCTGATCTGGCGCCCTTGAGCCGCGACGACACCCTAGTCGGCGCCATCCTCGGCCGCCCCGTGCGCAACGCCTATCCAACCGCAGGGGACATTTCAGCTTTGGGGCGACATTGATTCCGTCGGAATACGCGGCCTATAGGTAGAACCCGTAAAATCCCTCTCTTGAGATGCTGAAATTTCCGCGACAAATAATATCGCGCCCAATAATTCCATCGTAGATTAGCGCCTCTCCCGGAAAAGCCAATATCCTGTGATTATGCTCCCAGTGGACTTTGCCTTCGTCAAAAATCAATCCTAAATCAGCAAGGTAATAGTGTGCCGATGCCCGGCCAGAAGCCGTCATGAGATTGCTCCGGCCTTGTGGCTGCAATCCGAGTTCGCCCGCTATGTGCGGTGCTATTAATGTGGAGTTCGCCCCCGTATCGAGAAGAAATTCGCAGGTCTGCTCCGGCTTGCTCCAATCAAGTGTCCCCTTGGGAACAATTCGTACGCGAATGAGCGGACCGGTTTTCGGGTCATAGGTTCGGACTATTGATGGCATGAGAAAAATATCCTAGGTCTGCCACTTCATCCGTCACTTCTTGGATTGAGTACAACCCATCTTCGTAAACTGCTTCGGCATACTTTAGGGCATCAGCCGCAGAATCGAAATAGTCAATGATTTCTTTCTTTCTCATCAACGCGAATTCCCCACCGTGTTCACTCTTGACGGTTGGAAGAATTTCCTCGAACGCCTTGAAATTCTCATCTATTTCAGTTATTTTCTCTGCAAGCTCGACCATTGCCACACCCCGATGTTGAGACCATGGTATCACGATGGAGACAGGTTAGGAGAGGTCAGACAGTCAGACATACGCTACAGATGCAGACGAGTACCTGCCATGCCATTCGCTGATTTTGAAACCCGGTGGGCTCCCAGAAGAGAGTCCTCGTGCCATGTGTCTTAAAATGCGGGAAGTTGTTGGCCTTCCGGCCAACCACATCGTGGAAACCTGACCTTTCCCATGCCTGACGCCTCCACCGACACTTCCCTTCAAGACCGGGTCTACCCCGTGCCGGACACTGTGGCAGAAACGGCATTGGTGGATCGGGCCGGTTATCTTGAGAACTACCGCCGCTCGATCGAGGACCCGGAGGGGTTCTGGCTGGAACACGGCCGAAGAGTCGATTGGATCCGACCTTACACACATATTCGGGACGTCTCCTACGATGCATCCGATTTGCATATCCGCTGGTTCTACGACGGCACCCTGAACGTCTGCCACAACTGCGTCGACCGCCATCTCGAAGCGCGCGGGGATCAGGTCGCCATCCTGTGGGAGGGCGATGAGCCGGATCAGGACAAGGCCATCACCTACCGGGAACTGCACCGGCAGGTCTGTCGCTTCGCCAACGGCCTCAAGACGGCCGGTGCCCAAAAAGGCGACCGGATCACCATCTACATGCCGATGATTCCGGAAGCAGCCGTGGCCATGCTGGCGTGTGCGCGAATCGGGGCCATCCACTCGGTTGTGTTTGGAGGCTTCTCGCCCGAAGCATTGGCGGGGCGCATCCGCGACGCCGACAGCAACATGGTCATCACGGCCGATGAAGGCGTGCGCGGCGGCAAGCGAGTCCCGCTCAAGGCAAACACTGATCAGGCGGTCGAGGCCTGCCCGTCGGTCAAACATGTGGTTGTCGTGCGGCATACCGGCGCAGAAATCGCATGGAACGACAGCCGCGACCTTTGGGTGCACGATTTGGACGCGCAAGTCGATGACGACTGCCCGCCGGAAGAGATGGCCGCAGAGGATCCGTTGTTCATCCTCTACACCTCGGGCTCGACCGGCAAGCCAAAAGGCGTACTGCACACCACCGGCGGCTACCTGGTTTACGCCTCGATGACCCACCAGTACGTGTTCGACTATCACGAGGGCGAGATTTATTGGTGCACCGCCGACGTCGGCTGGGTGACCGGGCATAGCTACATCGTGTACGGTCCGTTGGCCAACGGTGCCACCACCTTAATGTTCGAGGGCGTACCGAACTACCCGGATGCATCGCGATTCTGGCAGGTTTGCGACAAGCACCAGGTCTCCCTGTTCTACACCGCGCCGACGGCCATCCGCGCGCTGATGCGCGAGGGCGTGGAACCGGTGCGCAGGACTTCCCGGAAGACGCTTCGCGTGCTCGGCACGGTCGGCGAACCGATCAACCCGGAAGCCTGGTTGTTCTATCACCAAGTGGTCGGCGACGGCCGCTGCCCGGTGGCGGACACCTGGTGGCAGACTGAGACGGGCGGGATCATGATCGCCCCGCTGCCCGGCGCCATGGACCTGAAACCGGGTTCCGCAACCCGTCCATTCTTCGGAATCCGCCCGATTCTGGTTGATGCCCAAGGCGCGGAAGTCGAGGGAGCCGGGGAAGGCAACCTGTGCATCGCAGACAGCTGGCCTGGGCAGATGCGCACGGTTTACGGCAACCACCAGCGGTTCATCGAGACGTATTTCACTCAATACCCCGGGCGTTACTTCACCGGCGACGGCGCCCGCCGGGACGAAGACGGCGATTACTGGATCACCGGCCGGGTCGACGACGTGATCAACGTCTCGGGGCACCGCATGGGCACCGCCGAAGTGGAGTCGGCGCTGGTCGCGCATCCGCAGGTGGCGGAAGCGGCCGTCGTGGGATTCCCTCACGAGATCAAGGGCCAAGGCATCTATGCCTACGTCACGCTGATGGCCGGGCAGGACCCGGACGAGGAATTGCGGGGGGCTCTTGGCACTTGGGTGCGCGAACAGATTGGACCGATTGCGCGGCCGGACCTCATCCAGTGGGCGCCGGGGCTGCCGAAGACCCGTTCTGGCAAAATCATGCGCCGGATCCTGCGCAAGATCGCAGCCGACGACTATGCGGAACTGGGCGACACTTCGACACTGGCCGACCCCGCAGTGGTCGCCGACCTAATCGAGAATCGAATGAATCGGGCCTCCTCATGAAACCTGCACTTGCCGCCGTTGCCCTGGCCTTGGTCCTGCCCGCCTCTGCAACGCTGGCGGAAGACCAGAAGGGGCCGCCCGCCGCACTTGTCGTGGTCGATCACGCGGTCAAGCAGTTCGTGTCTCCCACCGCGATGTACAGCGCCACGGTCATCAGCCGGGACGACGCCAAACTTGCCGGGGAAATCGCTGGCCGCCTGACGTGGGTCGCGGAAGTCGGCGATCGTTTCCTTAAGGGGGGAACCGTTGCGAAACTGGACGACACCTTCTTCCGGCAGCAGGTCATCGAAGAACAGTCCATCATCCAGAGGGAACAGGCCAAGTTCGATTTCCACACCCGGCAAGTGGAACGCCTGGAGAAACTGCTGGAAGAAAACAACATTGCACGCAGCCAGGTCGACCAGGAAAGAATGGATCGCTCCGTCGCGCACAACAACATCCTGTCCGCCCAGGCCCGCCTGTCTCAGGCGAAAGAACGTCTCAAACGCACCAGCATCCTCGCGCCTTTCGACGGCGTCGTATCGGAACGATGGCTGCAGGCCGGGGAATGGGCCGATAACGGAGATGCCATTGTGCGCCTGGTCAGCTCCGACAACCTGGAGATCGAAACGCACATTCCGGCCAGTTCCCTGAAGCTTGTAACGGTTGGAACCCCGCTGACCTACACCGACGAGAAGATCTCCGGAACCGGCACGGTGCGCACGATCGTGCCGATTGGTGGGGACGTGTCCCGGTTGCACGAACTGAGGCTCTCCGTGACGAATCCCTCCCTGAGTGCCGGCAACCTGCTGCGCGTGGCCGTGCCGACCGCGCTCCCGCGCGAGACCGTGCTGGTGCCCCGCGACGCCCTGGTTTTGCGTCGCGAAGGGATTTACGTGTACCGGGTGAACCAGGAGTCTATTGCCGAAAAGATCGCGGTCCAAACCGGGATCGCCACGCTTGATCGCATTGAAGTGATCGGTGGAATCCGGGAACATGACCGGGTGGTAATCCGCGGCGGCGAAAACCTGCGCCCCGGCATGCCGGTCCAAGTAAAGCCACTGTAGAAAGCGATGGGACTGATATGGATTTGATCTGTTGTTGGTTATAGTAACATTCTGCATAGGGT
>JAPPLD010000008.1 GCA_028819565.1 Gammaproteobacteria bacterium
AAATTTTTTTCTGTATTTTTGTTAATTTTAATTTTAAAATTTTGTTAAATAAAATTTTATTACTTTAACTTTATTTAATCTTTTTCTTATTATTATACCCCCCCCCCCCCTTGTTCTCTGGGAATCCTGAGCATCACCTAATTAGAAAATCAGTCCGTGCGAGTCTGTCCAACACTAAAAATTCCTTATATTTCAATCTCCTGAGATAAATGAAAATTAACAGGGTTGCAGAATCAAAGTTAACGTCTGTAAATATTTGAAATATAGGATTTTATATCCATTCCCGTGTTTCGCGAAGCGGCCGTGTATCCCGAACTTCCACCAAAGCGGAAGAACCTCCGAGACCAATCCATCCACCAACAAAGTACAATCTGCGATGCTCCAGACTCATCATACTGACTCTCAGGCGTTCAGGCTCAAGTTAAATTCGGAAATTCTCATGTCCCCGCTGCTGCCCGTCATTTCGTTTGCCCTGTACCTGGTTGCCCTAGCAGGCATCCTGTCGGACAAAATGAGCCGCAACTCCACGGCCGTGGCCTGGGCAGCGGGCTGCGTACTGCACGCCTGGGTCCTGTTCGACCCGACCGGGGCTGGGGCTGGAGGAAGCTTCACATTTACCTTCTTCAATGCCATGGCGTTGACCGCCCTGCTGATTAACGCGCTGGTCCTGGCTTGGGCTGTGTTCCAGCCGACCTGGCACTTGGGCCTGATCACTTTGCCCTGCGCTCTGGCTGCTATCTGGATTGAACCCGTTACAGGCTCGCAGGCCGTAACCCTTCCGTGGAGCGTCAACGCGCACATCATGATTTCGCTTCTGGCCTACGGCATGCTGATGTTGGCCGGAGCCCAAGCCCTGATGCTGCTATTGAAAGAGCATCAGCTCGGCTCCCGGCACCTGGCCGACCGGGTCTCCGGCCGGTTGCCTCCGCTGGACCGCATGGAGTCCTTGCTAATCAAAATCATTGCGCTGGGCCTGATCTTGCTTTCAATCGGTCTTGCTGTCGGCGGCAGTGCACTGACCGAGCCATTCAGCCCCGGCATGTTGCACAAGATGACATTTTCCGCCTTGGCGTGGATTACGCTTGTCGCGCTTCTATGGGGACATTGGCAGTTCGGCTGGCGGGGACGGCTGGCCGCCGGCGTGACGCTGGCAGGCCTTGTCTTCTTGATTCTTGGTTTTCTCGGTACCAAGCTGGTATTGGAAATAATTTTGAACCGGCCCATCTAGTAGGAAATTATTGCCGGAATTCCTGTTTGGTGACCATTCACGCCTGCTACAATTTTTCGCAAGCTGTTTTTCATTACCTGTTCATAGAATATTCAAATAAAAAGCATCATGTCAGAATTGGGCTCGGGAAGAGATGCGGTCGCAAATTACATAAACATTTGTAATACGATTGCAGACTCGTATCCGGAAAGTGTTGCACACGGCTTACAAAAAGACGCCATACAGAATTCCGTTGATGCCCGGAAAAGCAAGAAATTTCCCGTGCATGTCGAATTTCAAGTGATTGAAAATGAGTGCGGCACTTTCTTGACTTTCACTGACAGCAATACCGTCGGGCTGACTGGGGAGGTGATGAATTCCGCGTCAGACTACGGCAATCTTGGTAGCGATGATCACTGGGCGCGATTTGAAGCATTCGCTTTCACCAAGGACGACCCCGATGCGCTAGGAGCCAGAGGGCAAGGGAAATTTATTTTCCTCCGTGCCTCCCAGCAATACAAGATGATATATGACACTTTGCGGAGCGACGGCATCTACCGGCTTGGTGCTACGCAAGCAACAGAAACTAGTCGACAAGTTTACCCTCTATACGGTGAACGTTGGGAAGGTTCAACTGCAGAGGCCAAATTATTCGAACTCTGCGGCCTAGAGCCTTTGAGGGAAGTCGGAACGAGGATTATCGTCTGTGACCCACTGCCAGAAGTTCTAGAGGAAATTGAAAGCGACGATTTTGAGAGGGCGATTCAGGAGACATGGCTTCGCGCCATTGAGAAAAAACAGTTGAGCGTACGAATCAATTCGACACGGGATAGTAAGGGAATCTACGCCCCTTCCCCATACCCATTGCCTAGCGTTGATACTCCGAGTGTCAAGACTTGGATATGTGGAAAGGATTTCAACAATTTTGAAATCGCCTCAGCAGACGGGAAGTTCAAAATCAAGAAATTTCATGCTGCTTTCTTCCGTGAAGGCGGCATCCGGGACGATCTTCAAGGAATTGCAATCGTGCAGAATGGAATGAAAATATCTTCGTTGAACATGGAGATGGCTCCTCCTGAGATTTCCAGAGGAATCACTGGATTCATCGAATTTGACCGGGAACTCGACCGGGAGTTACGCAAGGGAAAGAATCAAAGTCCAAACCATTACAGCCTAAAATGGCGAAGCTCTACTCCCCGGGCAATTAAACAGTTCATCAACAAGCAATTGGATGCGTTTGGACGACAAAAACTTGGCATTGGAGAGAACGAAAAAGAAAAACAGAAACGTCTTCGAAACAGTGCTGAAAAAGAAGCCATGGAGTTGTTCCGCCGTTTTGCTCCCGATATCGACTTGCGGAGCCCACGCCCCGGCCCTGGACCGGGCCCTGCAGATCCAAATCCTGATCCCCCGCCACCTCCACACAAGGAGATTGGATTGACGGTTCGTGCAAAATTTCCAGATGAAGGAAAAAAACCTAGAATCGACTGGGGTGAAACAATATCTCTATTTGTACAGGCTTTCAATAAAACTGCCGATTCCGTAGAAGGATTACTCTCAGCTAGAGTTCTTTTAGGCGACTCGTGCGTAGAGGTATTGCTAGACAATAGTTGCGTAGCATTGGCACCTAGCGAAAATGGGCCATTTGTAGTGAAACCAGACAACGCTTCACCCGTCAAGGTGAACATTGATGCCTCTCGCTACAACGTCCCTGGAGAATATCGCATCAGACTCATATTAACCGATGCTGAAAGTGGTAGCCAGTTGGATATTCGTACAGTCCGATTCTGGGTGGAAGATAACCCTCCCCACCGCATGCCTTTCAACCTAGAACCTGCCGAACTCTCCACGCGCCGCGCGTGGCAACCCTACGGCGATCTCCACGATGACCCTACCATCTACTACAACACGCGGCATCCTCAGTATCGCCACGCGCAGGAAAGTGAAGAGAAGCAAGCTGATTATCTCTTCACTATCTGCCTAGAAGGCGCACTGCACTTTATCCTGACTCGCCCGCATACAGACCAAGGGGCCGATTATCATCCCTTGAACACGGACGAGATTGTAAAGAGTGGCGAAGATATGATGCCTGAAAAAGTCTACGAGGAAATTAACAGATATATGTCGGAAGTCCTTTGGCGACGTTTTAGGGAGTAGTGTTATGGCTGTACTTCTAAGAGTTGTTGTGGACCTCGCAGGACAGGAAGAGGAAATTAAGGTCTATCATCCGCCTGGAGAACTTTCCAGAGAGAATCAGAAACGTGCTGAAGATCTTGACAAGTTTCTCACAAAAGAAGTACCAGTATCGGCTGAGCGAATCATTCGTCTGCCTAATCGGACGCGTTCTATGTGGAAATGGCACCTGTTCGGTCAAGAACTCCGGCGGATTGTGGATGGCAACGAGCTTGTGCTGGACCGGGACTTGAAAGAGGGATACATATGGGAGGCAATTAAACAGCATCTTCCAGAAAACTTTGGTCTGAAGGGAGCGGGACAGGCACGAGTGAGAAAGTCCGGGACGCTTCTGTCTTCCCATCGAGGACACCTCCCTGTTTGCTATGCGGTAGCACATTATGACTGGAAAGATGTGAGCTGGATTCGTCGTTGGACCGATTGGTGCGCTATTTATTACCGCGAGAGTATGTGGAAAGACCACAGAGTGCTAGTATCTCTTCAAAAAGAAATAGAAAGTATGGACACATACCCCAAAGGTGCTGAATTCAGAGAAATCATAGGCAACTTGGCAAAGGAAACGACGAAAAGGGATCTAGAAGTGCTTGATGATTCGACCATTGTTGAGAAAGTGCACCGTGCAGTTGTACAGGCAGGACTCAAGAGGGATGAATCAGGGAGTTCCGAACGACTGATGGTGCAGTAACACTGCCAATCGCCTAGAAGCCGTGATAAGATCGGATCATGGATGAATCAAGCCCCAAAAGCTACACGGCCGTTGTCGAACGCTGCCCGGATACAGGGCTCTACGTCGGTTACGTTCCCGGTTTTCCCGGTGCGCATAGCCAAGGCGAAACCCTTGAGGAACTCAACGACAACCTCAAGGAAGCCATCACCATGATCTTCGACGACGGCATGCCTGCGATGGCGGGAGAATTTGTCGGCACGCAAGTTGTCGTGGTGGCCTGAGGCCGAGTGCCTCTCATTCCTGTCCTCAAGCCGCGAGAGGTCATGGCCATCCTCAAGGCGCTGGATTTTGAGGAAGTTCGCCAGCGCGGTTCACATAAACGCTTTCGCCATGCAGACGGGCGGTCTACGACAGTCCCGGTACATGGCGGTCGAGATCTGTCGCCAATTCTTTTGCGCCGCATTGCCAGAGATATAGGACTGACGGCGCAAGAGTTCGTGGCGCATCGCCGATAGGGGAACACATCATCTCATCAGATAATTTGTCCGGGTCGAGATGCGCCCACAGCCAAATATGGGTATCCAGCAGGATGTCCACTTATTTAAGGACTTCCCACTCCGCCCAATGCACCACAGGCGTCACGATATCCCCCTTTATTTCCCCTGATTTCTTCATCGCGTCCAACCGAGCCACCACCGGGTCCAACGGAGGGAAAATGCGAGCGACCGGTTTCCCATACCGGGTCAAAAGAACCGGTTCACGAGTCTTGCCCATCTGGTCGAGAACTGACCGGAGAGTCGCTTGAAATTTCGAAATTTGTACTTCTCTCATGGTTTCGACAGTATACAGACCTAAGATATGCGCCTACACCAGTCACTTAGGAGCCGTAAGGAGTAGAAAGTAAAGGGGCAGGAATAAGAAAACTGTTCCCACCTTGCCAATCCAGAATAAATCATTACGGATGCTTCAACTCATCCAGAGCCACCACAGGAAAATCAGTATGGCCAGCCAAAACTGCCCGTACCAGAGCGACGCAAAGAATGCCAGCACTGACAGCGCGACTATCATTCCAAAATCAATCGCGCCGCTTGCGAACCCGTAAACCAGAAATCCGATTCCCGCCATGACCTGCACGGCGACGATGATCAGCCAGATCTTCGTCTGGCGCAGTTCGCGCTCTTCTTCCGGGTCCAATCCATCCGCATCTTCCGCTTGCAGAAGCTGGCGCGTCCGCAGGATGCGCCCGGTTGCACCGTCAATCAGTTTCAGCCGCTCGATTTTCATAGCGCAAGTTAGGTTTTCGCCTGACTCTCAGCAACCGACTTTCTAATCCCCTCCGTATCCAAACCCACTGAAGCCAACTGCTCCTCACGGGTCCCGTGCTCGACATAGTGATCCGGGAGGCCCAATTGCAGCAATCGTACAGAGCCATTTAAATCCAAGGCCTCGCTTACCGCGCTGCCCGCTCCGCCTGCCACGACGTTGTCCTCGACGGTTACCAGCAGACTATGGGGCCCTGCCACCTCGTTCAGACATTCGATGTCCAGAGGCTTGACGAAGCGCATGTCGACCAGCGTCGCGTCCAGTTCTTCGGCGATCGGAGCCACCTGATCCAATAAACTGCCAAACACCAGAAATGCGATCTCCCTCCCTTCGCGAATTTTCCGCGCCTTGCCGATCGGAATCGGCTCCAAAGTCTTCTCAACCTCGGTCCCTGGTCCCTTGCCGCGCGGATAGCGCACCGCTGCCGGCCCTTCGTGTAGAAATCCGGTCGTCAGCATTTTCCGGCATTCGTTTTCATCGGATGGCGCCATAATCACCACGCCTGGCAGGCAACGCAAGTAGGACAGGTCGAAAGCGCCGACATGGGTCTTCCCGTCGTTTCCGACCATCCCGGCCCGGTCAATGGCAAGCAGCACGTCCAGTTCCTGAACCACGATGTCATGAACCAACTGGTCGTATCCACGCTGCAGGAATGTCGAGTAGATGGCCACCACCGGCTTCGCGCCTGCACAAGCCATGCCCGCGCCTACGGCAACCGAATGCTGCTCAGCAATCCCGACGTCGAAATAACGATCCGGATGCTCTTTCTCAAAGCGAACGAGGCCGCTGCCCTCTCGCATCGCCGGAGTGATCGCCATCAATCTGGAGTCCGCGGCAGCCTGGTCACACAGCCACTCGCCGAACACTTGTGTATACGTCGGCCTTCCGCTTGATCCTTTCTTCTCCACACCGATTTCCGGATCAAAGGTCGGCACCGCGTGATAGCCCACGGGGTCTCCTTCTGCCGGCTCGTAGCCCATTCCTTTCTGAGTGATGACGTGCAGCAGGCGCGGGCCAGTCTGGTCGCGCATCTTCTCTATGACTTCCAGCAGTCCCAACACGTCATGGCCGCCAACCGGCCCAAAATACTGCACGCCCAACTCCTCGAACAGCATGCCCGCCGGCAAAATCATTCCCTTGAGCTGCCCCTCCACCCTCATCGCGAATTTTTTAACTCTCGGCACCGTGCTCAGCATGCGCTGGCCCGTTTCACGCACCGAGGAGTACAGGCTCCCTGCCAGCAGGCGGGTCAGGTAACGGGACATGGCACCCACATTCGGGGAAATCGACATTTCGTTGTCGTTGAGTATCACCAGCACATCTGCCTCGGAGACCCCCAAGTGATTGAGTGCTTCGTAGGCCAGGCCGGCCGTCAGCCCACCATCTCCGATCACGGCCACCGACTTGCACGGTTTCCCCGCATTGCGGCTGGCCAACGCCATGCCCAAGGCTGCACTGATCGAGGTACTGGAATGTCCCACCCCGAAACTGTCGTAAGGACTCTCATGCCGTTCCGGGAATGGTGCCAGACCTCCCCAGCGGCGAATCGTCTCCAACTGGTCGCGACGCCCTGTCAGAATCTTGTGTCCATAACTCTGATGCCCCACGTCCCAGACCAGCCAATCTTCTGGCGTGTTGAATGCGTAGTGCAAGGCCACGGTCAATTCGACCGCACCGAGGCTGGCGCCGAAGTGCCCTCCGCAGCGGGCCACGCCCTGGATCAGGAATTCGCGAAGTTCATCTGCAACCGCAGGGAGATTCTCGCGGTCCAGCGCGCGTAAATCAGCCGGGCTTTCGATCTTCGATAGAAAAGGGAAATCGTCCACGATCAGTCATCCTTGTCCTCATCATCATCGTCCATGAGGTCCATGGGTTGTGCAGTCGTCTCGCCACCTTCTTGCTCCACAATCTTGTCGACCCTCTGCTGCGCCTGGTCCAACCGCTCGCGCAAGGTGCGCACCAAAGCGACGCCGCTCTCGAAATCCTGCAGCGACTCTTCCAGCGAAATTTCGCCGCTTTCCAGCCGCTCGACCAAATCCTCAAGTTGCTTGAGGGATTCCTCGAACGGGAAGACCTGGGCGTCGTCTGATGGATTTCCCATACCTCGCCACCAAAAAATTGGGTTGTAATTAGTTTATCATCGGGCTTGCGCCCGTTACAATGGAAAACTTGGAATTGAGCCTAGTCATGTCCAGGAAACCCGACCCCAGCATTTACGCGCTCAACGACTGGACCATTCTCGGCGTTGCCGGCGCCGACGCTTCCGACTTCCTGCACGGCCAATTCACCAACGATCTCCTGGCTCTGCCCGACAATCGGGCCCAGCTATCCGCCTATTGCATGCCCAAGGGGCAGATGATCGCCAATTTCCTGGTCTGGCGTAGGAGCGAGAACCATTACCGAATTGTGCTTCCTTCGGGCCTCGACGAAGCCGTGTTGCAACGCTTGCAATTATTCAAACTGCGCTCCGACGTCGAAATCGAATCCCTGGCGGAATCATTTTCCCTGTTCGGCGTCACCGGGCCCTATCTCGAAGAAAACCCCGAATTTCCTGTTGAATTGCCCCGGTCTCCCCTCAGCAAAATGGAGACAGACCCATACACCGCCATCACCTGGCCTGGGGAACGCGTCCGATGGCTGGTGATCAGCCCCCAAGATGCGGCACCCGCCTTGTGGGAAGACAGCAAAGCTCCCGACTCAGGCTCCGACCTGTGGCGCCTCTGGGACATCGAGGACGGGATTGCGTTCGTCCGCGCTGAAAACCGCGAGCAATTCGTCCCGCAGCACTTGAACCTCGACTTGGTCGATGCAATCAGTTTTGACAAGGGGTGCTACCCCGGTCAGGAAGTCGTCGCACGCATGAAATACCGTGGCCAGGTCAAGTTCCGCACCTACCGCTTGAGTGGCAACTTCGATGAAGTCCCGGTTCCGGGTGATCCCATTCACCTAAGCGAGGACCCCGATGCCCGTCCCTGCGGACGGATAGTTGATGCGCGCGTCCCGCCCGGCGGCGGGCCATGCCAGATGCTGGCCTCCGTCCGCGCAGCGGATGCCAGCCAGCCGCTTCGTGCACAACGTCCGGACGGTCCGTCGCTGGAGCCGCTCCCGCTACCCTACCAGTTGACTTGAGACGATTGACATGTCCCGGATGATGCTGATTCTGTACGTGGCGATCCTGTTGCTGATCGGCGGCTACATTCTGTTCAACCGCCAGCGCGACATCGGCATGCTTCTCTACATCCTCGGTGCGATCGCCGCCGGGTTGGCGATTATCGGTTTCCTGGAAATTGTCTAGTCCGGATCAGCCCGCTTCCGGGCGCATGTGCGGGAACAGCAGCACGTCGCGGATCGACGGCGCATCGCAGAAAAACATTACCAGCCGATCGATGCCGATGCCGATCCCGGCCGTTGGAGGCATGCCGTATTCCAGGGCACGGATATAGTCGGCGTCGTAGTGCATCGCCTCCTGGTCACCCGCATCCCGCTTCTTCACCTGCGCCTGAAATCGCTCCGCCTGATCCTGCGGATCGTTTAACTCGGAGAATCCGTTCGCGATTTCCCGTCCAGCCACAAACAACTCGAAGCGGTCTACAAAATCAGGATTGTGATCGCAACGCCGCGCCAGCGGTGAGACTTCGAGCGGATACTCGGTCACGAACGTCGGCTGCTCCAGCTTCTCCTCCACTGACGATTCGAAAAGATCGAACAGCAACCCTCCCTCGCCTCGGTTTTTATCGACCTCTACGCCACTGTCCCGGCACAATCCGGCCAGCAGTTCCCGGTTGGACAGGTCGGACCGATCCAGGCTCGGATGATGCGCCAGCACCGCATCGGTCAGCGTGGTGCGCTGGAAAGGCTGCTCCAGGTCGTATTCCTGGCCCTGGTAGGCCACGGTCGTGCTGCCCAGCACGGACTGCGCCATCTCCCGCATCAATGCTTCCGCAAGGTTCATCAGGTCCTGGTAATCGGCGAATGCCTGATACAACTCCATCATGGTGAATTCCGGGTTGTGCCGCGACGACACTCCTTCGTTTCGGAAGCTGCGGTTGATTTCGAACACCTTCTCGAATCCACCCACCACCAGGCGCTTGAGGTACAACTCGGGCGCGACGCGCAGGTACAGATCCTGGTGTAACACGTTGTGGTGCGTCACGAAGGGGCGCGCCGTCGCGCCTCCTGCGATCGAATGCATCATGGGCGTCTCGACTTCCAAAAAGCCTTGCTGCTCCAGTTGCTGTCGCAGGCAGTTGAGCAACTGACTGCGTTTCTGGAACACGCCCCGGGCATCGCTGTTCATGATCAGATCCACGTGACGCTGCCGGTATCGCTGTTCGATATCCGTCAACCCGTGGTATTTCTCCGGCAACGGCCGCAGGGACTTGCTCAGCAACCGCACTTCCTGCACGTCCACCGACAACTCTCCAGTTTTGGTCTTCATCAGGGTGCCCTGCGCCCCGACGATGTCACCGATGTCCCAAGTCTTGAAGTCTGCGTAGTCCGATTCGCCCAGTCCGTCGCGGCGTACCAGCAATTGAATTCTCCCCGTCCGGTCTTGTATATGCGCGAATGCGGACTTGCCCATCACGCGCTGGCTCATCAACCGTCCACCCAAGGCCACGCTCACCTGACCGTCAGTCAATTCCGCCGCCGTATGTTCCGCATACGCCTCCTGCAATTCCTGTGCCGTATGTGTGGGTCGAAAATCGTTTGGATACGCCCAGCCGGACGTCCGCAGCTCCTGCAGCTTCTCCTGACGCTGCGCAAGCAGGCGCTCTTCGCCGGTTTTCGTCTTGCCCATTACAACCCCGCCTTGAGACTGGCTTCCAAGAAAGCATCGAGGTCGCCATCCAATACGGTCTGCGGAGTGCCCGTCTCGACCTGGGTACGCAGGTCCTTGATCCTCGACTGGTCCAGCACGTAAGAACGGATCTGGCTGCCCCAGCCGATGTCGGCCTTCTCTCCGGCACTTTGCTGCTCGGCTTCACGCCGCTTCTGTTCTTCCAACTGGTAGAGCTTGGCCCGCAACTGCCGCATTGCCATCTCCTTGTTCTTGTGCTGTGAGCGACTATTCTGACATTGTGTGACCACGCCGCTTGGGAGATGCGTGAGCCGTACCGCCGACTCGGTCTTGTTGACGTGCTGCCCGCCGGCCCCGCTGGCCCGGTACACGTCGACTCTCAGGTCACTCGGGTCGATCTCGATCTCGATCTCGTCGCTGACTACCGGCGAGACCACCACTGCCGCGAACGAGGTGTGCCGGCGGTTGCCGGAATCGAACGGCGACTTGCGCACCAGGCGATGCACACCAGTCTCCGTACGCAGCCAGCCAAAACAATAGTCGCCGGTGTACTTGATCGTCGCGCTCTTGATTCCCGCCACTTCGCCTGCCGATGCGGCAATCAACTCAGTCCCGTAGCCGCGCTTCTCCCCCCAGCGCAAGTACATGCGCAACAGCATCTCGGCCCAGTCTTGCGCCTCGGTGCCGCCGGAACCGGCCTGGATATCGAGAAAAGCGTCGCTGGCATCGAAGCGCCCGGAAAACATGCGTTGGAATTCCAAGTCGTGCACCCGCTTGGCGCAATCCCGGACATCCGATGCCAAGGCGTCCATCGTGTCCTCGTCCTGTTCCTCCAGGGCGATGTCCAGCAACTCCCCGGTGTCGCGCAGGGAGTCTCCGAGATCGTCGAGCGTCAGCACGACGGACTCCAGGCGGGCACGCGCCTGGCCCAGCTCGCGCGCCTGGTCCGGATCCTTCCAGATTTCGGGGTTTTCCAGTTGCTGCTTTATTTCGTCCAGCTGGCGGCGCTTGCCGTCGAGGTCAAAGATACCCCCTAAGCGCATCCACCCGCTGTGTCAGGTCACGCAACTGTTCCGGCAGAGAGAGTTCTTCCATGGTGAGGGTCTCGTAGGTCGCGGATTATACGCGGATTTGTCCGTCGCCGTAGACCACGAACTTCTGGCTGGTCAGCCCTTCCAGGCCCACCGGCCCGCGGGCATGCAGCTTGTCCGTGCTGATCCCGATCTCCGCGCCCAGCCCGTATTCGAACCCGTCCGCGAACCGGGTCGAAGTATTGACCATCACCGAACTGGAATCCACCTCGCGCATGAACCGCTTGGCACGTTCGTCGTCCGCAGTGACGATGGCGTCCGTATGCTGCGAACCGTACTTCGCGATGTGATCCATCGCCTCGTCAAGGTCTGCGACCACCCGCACCGACAAGACCGGCGACAGGTACTCTTCGGTCCAGTCTTCCTCGGCAGCCGGGACGGCCTGCTTCAGCAATTCGCAAGTGCGGGGACAGCCGCGAATCTCCACGCCATGTTCGGCGTAGGCATCACCCAAAATCGGCAGCAACTCTTCGGCACGGGATTTCGCGACCAGCAGGGTCTCCATCGCATTGCAGACCCCGTAGCGCTGGGTCTTGGAGTTCACGGCAATGCGAATCGCCTGATCCCGGTCTGCGGTATCGTCGATGTACACGTGGCACACGCCATGTAGATGCTTGAGCATCGGAATGTGAGTCTGGCTGCGGACCCGCTCAATCAACTCCGTCCCACCCCGGGGAATAATCAAATCCACCCACTGGTCCATCTTGAGCAGCGCATCGATCGCGGCCCGATCCGTGGTCGGCAGCAACTGCGCGCCTTCCGGAGGCAGCGAAGCCTGACGCAGGCCTTCCTGCAGGCAATCCGCCAGCGCCTGATTGGAGCGGTACGACTCGGAGCCGCCACGCAAAATGACTGCATTGCCGGACTTGATGCACAATCCGCCCGCCTCCACGGTCACGCCGGGACGGGCTTCGTAAATCATGCCGATGACGCCGATCGGCACCCTCATCCGTCCGATCTTCAGGCCGTTGGACCGATCCTGCACGTCCGAGATCCGGCCCAGAAGGTCCGGCAATTCGGCAATATGCTCAAGTTCTACCGCCAACCCTTCAATCCGTGATTCGTCCAGTGCCAGACGGTCGATGAACGCATCATCCCGATGCGCCCTTGCTGCTTCCACGTCTTCCATGTTGGCTTCGACGATCGCGCCTGTGCGCTCCCGGATCAGGCTGGCCGTAGTTCTCACGGCTTGGTTGCGCGCTTCCGCGCTGGAGGCCGCAATGACCCGCCCGGCCGCTCGCGCGGCTTGACCTAGTTCAGCAATCCGGGCATCCAGATTTTCGTCAGGCATGGTCAGAAACTCCCTGTACCGGTAGCAATCGGTCCTTTCCTGAAAAAGCCAGGCAGGCATTTTGGATGGCTGGCCACGGGCTTTCTGGCCCCTGTCCCTTGACCACCCGTTCCAGGTGGATGAAGCGTGCCAGTATAGCGCGAAAATGCTCCTGAGAGTGCTGATTCAAGGCTCTTTTCAACAGGTCACGGCGAGTGAACGGAAAAATCGAATCCAGCCCGGACGACTGGCGGCTCAAGGCGAGCAACTGGCGTATCTCGCGCATCAGCATGGCATGCGTCGTGACCGGGTCGTGACCCTCGCTCTCCAGATTCCGTGCCACGCTGATGATGCGGCGCCCCCGGCCCTGCAGCATGGCCATGGCCAGATCCATCGCCTCGTAGCGGGCATCCTGCCCCAGGGACTGCTGCAAGGATTCCATCGAGATCGACCCCGGTCCGTTCAGGATATGCAGTTTGTGCAACTCCTGCTCGGCCGCCAGCAGGTTGCCCTCCACACAGGACAGGAAATAATCCATCTCGAAACTGTCCATCTCCAGCTCACGCTTCCGAAGCGCCCCCTGTAACCACTGCCGGGTCTCCCTTTCGTCCATCGGCATGATTCGCACAATCAGGCCGATCTTGTCGATGGCGCGCACCCACGCCTCGTTCAGGGCCCGGTTGTCCAACCGCGGCACTTGCAGGGTAATCAAGCTACCCTCTGGGGCCTGTTCACACCACTCCTTGAGCCGGGCTTTCGCCGTCGCGTCCGGCTTGCCGCTCAGCACCCGCATGTCGAGCATGGCCTGATCCCCGAACAGGGACGGACTGCACAGCGTCGGTAATTCCTCCCAAGAAAAGCCCCGCTCAATAATCCGCAATTCGCGGCGATCAAAGCCTTCCTGCTTCGCCCGCTGGCGAATCATCCGTGCCGCATCTCGCATCTGTACTGGTTCGTCTCCGGTAATCAGGTACACCGGCAGAAGCGGTCCATCCAGGACCTCGCGGAGTTTCCGAAAGTAGACTTTCACGATGCGGGTGTGATGCGTTTAGCGATTATGTCTCAAAATCCGCAAAAGTATAATACTGAAATGAAAGTCCACCGCACCGTCCGATACCGCCTACATCCCGGTTCTGCCAACAAGAATCAACAGTTGCACGGCACCGCTGGAGCCTGCCGATTCGTCTGGAACCACATGGTTGGAAAACTTAGAGACGACTACGAATATTATGGTGAATGCAACTTCCATTACATGTCAACGAAAACAGTCCCTACACAGGGATTGGGTCGAACTTTCACGATTTTGAGGAAGCACAGTTACAAGTGGTTGCAGGGCTACTCGGCGTACATCGTCAAGAGTTCACTCCAGCCCATCGAGAGAACTTACAAGGCATTCTTTGCAGATGTGAAAGCAGGCGGAAAACTCAACCGCAAGCCACCACGCTCGCATGGCAAGTACACCACTAACCTTTCGTTTCCGATTGATTGCTATTGCTCAAGAATATCCGGCGAAAGTCTGTACGTGCAGAAGATCGGATGGATGAAAATGGCTGGCAATAACCCATACCCGGATGGCGAGTTCAAGTCCGGGCGGGTCCGTTACGAGTGTGGGAACTGGTATGCCTACCTAGTCTACGAAGTGGAGGCTCAAGCGAGCCTTTCGCATTCCATCCGGGAAGTGGGAATCGACCGCAACATCGCCGATGGACGGTTGGCGGTGCTATCGGATGGGACGAAGCATGGTGGCCCTGATCTGGAACGCAAGGTGGCGCGTCGCAAGCGATACCAGCGCAAGATGGCGCGACAGGTGAAAGGGAGCAACCGGCAGAAGGTGACGAAGGTGCGGTTGCAGAAGGCGTTCCGGGCGGAACGATTCGCCCGGTTGAACTGGGCGCACCACATCAGCAAGAGCATCGCAGGAGAGTACGATCTGGCCTACATCGAAAAACTAAATATCCGGGGCATGACGAAATCGGCCAGGGGCACGAAAGAGAAACCCGGCAAGAATGTCGGTACAAAATCGGCCCTGAACAGAAAGATTCTCGCCAGCGCATGGGGCACGCTGGAGTTGTGCCTGAACTACAAGACAGAGGTACGTCATGTCAATCCGGCGTACACCAGCCAGACATGCCATTCATGCGGGCATGTCGACAAGGACAATAGGAAGCAAACAGATTTCAAGTGCACCGCTTGCGGGCACGCGGACGATGCGGACGTGAACGCCGCATTGAACATCTTGGCCTTCGGGAATGAGGCTGCTGGACGTGGAGGTGGCGACACCGGCGGGGCATCCTGCCACAGTCGGCCTGAGAAGCGTCAACAAATGGGCAAGGAATCCCTTGCGGATTTTGCTACATAATTTCCATGCGTTTCGTATTGTATCGGGAATAAGACTCCATGAACGATCTTTCCATCGGCTGGGTTGGCCCCGGAATCATGGGCCGTCCGATGGCCCTCAACCTGTTGCGTGCTGGCTATCCGGTCAAGGCATTTGCACGCCGACCCGAGCAGTTGGAATCCCTAGTCGAAGCTGGAGCGACGACCGGAGACAGCCCGGCTGCGGTCAGTGCGGCAACCGACCTGACCATCGTCATGGTCGCGGACACTCCCGACATGTTGGAAGTCGTGACGGGAGAGAACGGAATTGACAAAGGCGCCCAGTCCGGCCACATCGTGGTCGACATGAGTACCGTCTCGCCAACCGAAACGCGAGCCGTGGCCAAACAACTGGAAGCGAAAGGTATCGCCATGCTGGACGCCCCAGTGTCTGGCGGTGAAACTGGAGCCATCGACGGCACACTCTCGATCATGGTCGGAGGGCCAAAAGAAATATTCGAGTGTGTCTGCCCGGTGCTCGAGGTGCTCGGGAAGCAAGTGCGCCGAATCGGCGATGCTGGGGCTGGACAAGTAGCCAAGGCTTGCAATCAATTGCTCGTGGCTCAGACAATGGCGGCAGTGGCGGAGGCATTCCTCCTAGCAGAATCCAGCGGCGTGAGCCGCGAGCAGGTGCGCGACGCCTTGCTCGGCGGATTCGCCTACAGCCGAATCCTAGAAGTCCACGGGCAGCGCATGCTAACCGGCGACTACCAGCCCGGATTCAAAGCCGAGTTACACCTCAAGGATCTCCGCATTGTGGAACGGGAGGCCCGGGAAACCGGCCTGACCCTGTCCGGCGCGAAAGACGCACTGCATCTGATGGAGCAACTGGTCGCTCAGGGCGATGGGGATTTGGATTCCGCCGCCTTGGCGAAGATGGTGCGCCAGCGCTCCCTGAGGAAAGGCTGATGTTGGAGATCATGCCTGAAAAAACATTTCCAAAATTAAATGTCGTTAGAAGGAGTGGAGCAGAATGCTTCCACTCTGGTGGTTCAGATGCCAGCTTCAATCTACTGGAGTTCTGGCAATGGTCAATGTCCGGTCTTGTGGACAATACGATTCGAGGTGTCTTGGCTGAATTCATCGTGGCTCGTGCTGTAGGCGCCCCAACAGTTGGAACCCGTGACCCGTGGGCCACTTTCGATCTGGAAACCCCCGAAGGAGTCAAGATCGAAGTCAAGTCTTCAAGCTATTTGCAGAGTTGGGCACAAGACCGGCTTTCGGATATCAACTTCGGCATTGCTCCATCTTACGCATGGGATCCCGAAATTGGAGATTTTGAAGGCACACCCAAGAGACATGCGGACGTTTATGTATTCGCGCTTCTAGCGCATAAGGATCAGCCGACAATTGACCCGATGAACCTTGATCAGTGGAGATTTTATGTGCTGCCAACCACAGTGTTGGACAAAGAGTTTAATGGCCAGAAAAGCCTGCCTTTGAGCAGACTGGAAACTCTCGCTGAGCCGGTTCGGTTTGATGGAATCAAAGCCACCGTTTTACAGGCCAGAGCAAGGGAAGAAATCTGAGCGTTCCCCTTAAAACCCCAAGGAAATTTTAAAATTCACACCTAAACTTTTTCTCAATAAATATTTGAAAAATAAAGTTTTATTTTAATTGTTTTATTTTTCGCAGCGAAGTTTTTTAGATTTTTCAAATTCTGGTAACCTTTTGTATACTTTTTAGTCTACCTTTGGTATACAATAGAACAGGTTCTGAATCACGATGGGAGGTTCCGCTATGCCTGCAGCCAACATGACGACCACCAAAATCGACCGCGACTCTCTCGCCAAGCTGCGCATGCTTGCAGACCGTGAGAAACGCAGCCAGCCCGCCCAACTGGCCGTTTTAATCGATGCCGCGTTTCGGGCGAACCCGGCTGAACTGACCGACCCGGAATTTCTACGCGGCATCATGGATACCCTCGTCGAAAATGCCGAGGCTGGAATTGTCGCCGAGACTGCGATTCGACGTACTAAAGAATTCTCCGCTGCTGACCGCATCAGTTGGGGCGAGGAGGACGGCAAGATTATCGGTGTATTAGCCAATGGCTCACGCTGCGATGTTGATGGCAACATTTTAAGCAAATGACAATTTTCTAAGCAGAACATGTCCTGCAATTGCAACTGAATCGTGACGGTCGGTCGCATCTAGAGCAGCTACTACAAATATGGTTACTGAGAAACCTGTATTAATACTCATCTGCGGCATAAATGGCGCGGGTAAAACCACGTTTTACTACGAACAGGTAAAACCTCTTCTTGATCGGTCTGGGCGTGGGTATCCATTCGTCAATGCCGACGAAATGGAGGAAGCCAAGTTTCCCAACGAAATTGGCAAACACAGCCTTGAAATGGCTAAGCTGGCCGCTCAAATTCGCGGTCAATACATAAAGGTAGGGCAGTCTTTTATTACGGAAACGGTTTTCTCGCATGAATCAAAAGGCCAACTTGTCAAAGACGCTCAGAAAGCCAGATTCGAAGTCATACTGAACCATATCCATGTCAGTTCCGCAGAACTGGCTTACAAGCGAATTCTGGACCGGGTCGGCTCCGGTGGCCACGACGTGCCGAAAGAAAAAATATTCTCGCGTTACGACCGAACCGTAGACAACATCCAGAAAGCGAGCAGGATTGCTGATCGCACCTATGTTTGGGATAACTCTCGTCAATCCGGCCATTCGGGCGTGATTTACCGATTCGTCATGACGATGGCTAAGGGCAAAATCACCAGACTCACGAATCCCATACCCGACTGGGCATGTAGGATGTACCGATCTCAGATCGAAAAATTCAACAAAAAACGTTAGGCTAAGTGTACGGGCGATTACAGAAGGTATCCATCGTCAAACGACGAGGCCACCTACTAGCGCAGTGGCTTGTTCGGGCACCGCCAAAAATTCGTGTAGTACTGGTTCTACTATCTGGCCGCAAGCACCTAACTGGTAATCGCCCAAGCTACGTCTCTGCTTCGGCGTTTGCGGTCGGTTCCGGGAACTTGCACAGGAGCTCCGCCAACGCCCGCGCCAGTTACTTCGCCATTGACGCTCACCCCTCCGGCCAGTAGATACGGCGAAGCGGAACCAACCTTCGCGTCTCGCCGTCGAGAGTTTCGTAGTTCTCAACAAGTGTCTTTGCCAACTCGTCGAGGTCCAGCAGAGTAACTAGGATGTTCGCCCTGTCCGCCTCGTATTTCGCTTCCTTACTGAACCCTCCAGTGCTCACGTAGAGGCACTTGTCGTCGACATGACGGCCACCCACGAAACTCCGGATTCCCGATGCGCCTATTTGTTCAGTCCTGTGCTTAACCTCCACGACGACCCTCGGGTTCTCGAACCCAAAACCGTCCCTCGAGGCCACGATGTCCGCTCCTCGGTCTGGACCACGCGCTGAAATCCGGGTCTTGTAGCCCATCGCTCTGAGCACTCCAGCAATCAGAGATTGCATCTCTTCCCAGTCCAGCCCAACGATCCGGTCTTTAATAAACTCGATGCTTCGCAACTCAAGATCCTTTAGAAGCAGCTTCTCTTCCTCGTCGTCCCCCTCTTGATCTTCGGTCGGCTCCACCTGCTCCCCTTTCGCCGCCCGCCAGACATCCGCTTCGGCCATCTCCGGAAGCTGAAAGAGCGTCAGCGCGGACCCCAGTGCGTTCTTCGTCGCCGTGGCTAACGCATCACGTGAAACATCCACCGCTTTCCACTCGACACGACGGACGTTCGGATAGCCGGACTCGAAACTTGAATCGGAACTGTAGTCTCCCTGCAACTTCCCCACCGCGTAGACGCGTCGCGTGCGGTCGTAAGTGACGACACCATCGCCTGCCTGCATCTCCCTGGAAAAACGCCAGAGCATCCCTCCGGAATTCGCGTACCATCCCGCACGTTCGCCCGGATATTGCTTGCGTAACTCTGCCACAAGCGCTTTCTGAGACTCGAACTGCCCAAGATCTCCCATGCGGGACCACCCAATAGCAACAAAACCCCCGTCAATGAAAGGCTGGAAAAGGCTGCCGTCGCGTGCGGCTCGCACCATCCACATCGTCATCTATCGCTCGTCCTCGTTTTGGTTCTCGGCGAACTTATCCCAGCGCACTACGTTCTTCGAACAATTGGAATCGGAATATTGCACCAATTCTTTAATGTGGCGGAGAGGGAGGGATTCGAACCCTCGATGGGGTATCAGCCCATACTCCCTTAGCAGGGGAGCGCTTTCAGCCACTCAGCCACCTCTCCGATCAACGACTACTCTTTCTCGGATTCTCGCGCCTTGCCACTCGCATCACGTGGGAAAATCTCTTCGCGATATATACGAACATTCCTTGGCGCATCAATGCCAAGCCGCACTTGGTTTCCCTTCATGCCCATGACCGTCACCGTGACTTTGTCATCGATAATCAGGGATTCCCCGATTTTCCGCGTCAGTATTAGCATTCCCTCGCACCCTAGGCTTCCGGCCCAGGCAAAAACGCAGAATCAGTGTACCACTAACTTTGGGACTTTAGGGCCTATGCACAGAGCTTCGGTTGCGGAAAAACAAGGACTCATATCTCGCCCAGACTTCCTCAAGGAAGGGCATAGCGCAGCGTGAACATGACAGAAAGGCGGCCGAGGTCGTCCGTCCTGGACCAAGCGCTGACCGGCTCGCTCCCGTCCAGACGCAGGTTGGGGGCGTGGCTTCGCAGCAGATCGCCCTGGTAAGCTCCAGATTCGAACGTGCCGAAGCGCTTCCACTGCACCTTGAACCCCGCCGTCAGGGCATCCGAAAGGGTGCGCTCCAGGCCGGCCTCCAGGACGTACCCCGCGACCACGTCGCGCAGCACGCTGCGGCCCACGCTGACGGTCCCGGCAAGATTGCGGCGAATCTCCTCCGCATTGGGCTGTCCGGCCCCGGTGGCAATATCCCGCGGATCCGCACTCCTGGCCCAAAGCCAGGAGAATTCCATGCGCATCCACGAAACGCCGGCCCCCACCCCCACGTAAGGTTTCCACTTGCCCCGGGTCGGCCAATCGTAAAAACCCATCAGAAAGATCTCGTGGGACCGGACGGTGTCCAAGGTCTCTACGCCCGTCGAAAGCTCGTTTCCGATCTTGTCGAAGTCCGCCCCGGACGCATCCGTAGACGAAACCGTCTGGTCGAAGCCGGTCGCATGGTAGGAATAAGCCAGGGCAATCCGCACGCGCGGCCGCAACCGGTAACCCAGCTCCACCTCGACGGAAACCCCTTCGTCTCCGTCAAACGGTGCGAGCCAGCCATCCCCGGCGCCTCGGTCAGGTGTGGTGCATCCGGTCACCCCGAGCGCTTGGGGGTTGATGTACTCGTCGCAGATGCTGGCACGGTCATTGCCGCGGCTCGACACGGTCGGAGACGGTGCGACGTGACCGCCCAGGGAGATGCCGACCTCCCAAGGCGCAGCCTCCGCCTGCGTGCCGGCCAGGCAGGCCAGCAGCAGCCCAAGCCATGCAACGGGATGCCGGAAGGCTTCTCGCGGCATAGGCCGATCTTCCCCAGCCATCAACCCAAGCCGTGCCGGATCTCCATCACTGCCGCCACCGTGCCTGGTCATCAACGATGAAAGGTTCCCCGATTTTGACGTCAGGGCCAGCGTACCTACGCATCCCGGGCATCCGCCAATCCAAACTCCTTGTGCAGCACCTGCACGCAGGTCTCAAGCGACGGCTCCCCAACCACCACCGAGATCTTGATCTCCGAAGTGGAGATCATGGAAATGTTCACGCCGGCATCGGCCAAGGCCCGGAACATGCGGCTCGCGATCCCCGCGTGCGAGCGCATCCCGACCCCGACCAGCGACACCTTGACGATGTCCCGGTTGCCGCAGGTCTCGCGCGCGCCGAGTTCGCCGCCGACCTGCTCCAGGATCTCCAGCGCCTTGGCGTAATCGTTGCGGTGCACCGTGAAGGTGAAGTCCGCCGTTCCGTCCTGCCCGACGTTCTGCACGATCATGTCCACTTCGATCTGCGCTTCGGCGATTGGCCCCAGGATACGCGCCGCAACACCCGGCATGTCCTGCACGCCTGAGATAGTCAACTGCGCCTCGTCGCGGTTGTGCGCAATGCCCGCAATCGTGGCCTGTTCCATGTTTTCAGCCTCCTTTGAGATCAGCGTTCCGGAGCCGGACCCGAACGCGGAAAGAACCCGTAGCGGAACATTGTACTTTTCCGCAAACAACACCGAGCGCAGTTGCAGCACCTTGGAGCCCAGCCCGGACATCTCCAGCATTTCCTCGTAGGTGAGGTGCTCCAGCCTGCGCGCCTCCGGCACGAGCCGGGGATCCGCCGTGTACACCCCCTCAACATCGGTGTAGATATGGCATTCGTCCGCACCCAGTGAGGCTGCCAGCGCAACCGCGGTCGTATCCGACCCGCCCCGGCCCAGGGTCGTGACTCGCCCGGATTCATCCATGCCCTGAAATCCAGCCACCACGACCACCTGCCCTTCGTCGAGAAGGCCATTCAAACGGTCGTTGTCGATGTTCTTGATCCGGGCCTTGTTGGCTTGCCCTTCCGTCAGGATTCCCGCCTGCCGCCCGGTCAATGCGGTAGCCGGGCATCCGAGCGCCTGCAACGCCAGTGCCAGCAGTGCAATGCTGACCCGTTCACCGGAGGACAGCAACAAGTCCAGTGCGGAACCTCCCGGCTCCGAACTCACCTGACGTGCCAGCGACAACAGATGATCAGTTTCCCCGCCCATCGCGGACAGCACCACCACCAAGCGATGCCCCTGGCTGTGCTGCTCGTGAAGCCGCTCGGCAACAGTCAAGAGCTTCTCGGTGCTGGCCACCGAGGTCCCGCCGTATTTCTGTACCCAGAAGCTCATATCAGTGCAGCCGCTCGCGAACCCAACCCGGGATCGATTCCAGTGCCTCCTTCAACGCCTCCGGATGGTCCCCTCCGGCCTGCGCCATATCCGGGCGGCCTCCGCCCTTCCCTCCAACCTGGCTGGCCACGGAGTTGACCAGATCCCCGGCCTTGATTCGCTCGGTCTGGTCCGGGGTCACCCCGGCTACCAGTGTCACTTTTTTGTTCTTGACCGAAGCCAGCACGATCACGGCACTGCCAAGTTTGTCCTTGAGCTGATCCAGCATGCTGCGCATGGATTTGGCGTCAGCGTCCACCTGAGCGCTCAATACCTTGATGCCTTCGACCTCCACCGCTTGCTGCGCCAAGTCTCCGCCCGCCTGGTGCGCCTGCCGGCTCTTGAGCCGCTCCAGTTCTTTCTCAAGGCCTTGGTTCTGTTCGACCAGACGTTCAAGCTTCTCGCGGAAGTTATCCGGCACGGCCCGGATCATCTCGGCCGTGTCGCGCAGTAACTCTTTCTGCTCCCAAGCCCAGCGATTCGCCACCGCCCCGGTGAGGGCCTCGATCCGTCGCACGCCGGATGCAATGCCCGTCTCGCTGACAATGCAGAAGAACCCGATATCCCCGGTCCGCGAAACATGCGTGCCACCGCACAGCTCCATCGAGAAGTCGCCCATCCGCAGCACCCGGACTTCATCCCCGTACTTGTCGCCAAAGAACGCAAGCGCGCCCGCATCCATCGCTTTCCGGAACGGCATGACCGTCGACTCCGTTTCGTAGTTCCGGCGAACAGCCGCATTGACCATTTCTTCGATCTGGTGCAATTCTTCCGCCGCAACCGGTTGCGGATGCGAGAAATCGAAACGCAGCCGGTCCGGTGCGACCAGCGAACCTTTCTGCATCACGTGAGAACCGAGAACCTTGCGCAGAGCCGCGTGCATTAGATGCGTGGCGGAATGATTGAGGACAATCGACTGGCGACGCTCCGCATCGATCTCCGCAGTCACCGAATCGCCGACGTTCAGGCTTCCTTCCCGCAACCGGCCCAGATGTAGATGAGCCTGCCCATGTTTTTGCGTGTCGCGGACCTCGAACCGGGTATTCTCGCCACGCAACCAGCCGGTGTCACCGACCTGCCCACCTGATTCGGCATAAAACGGAGTCTCTTCCAGTACCACCACCGCATCGTCGCCCGCCTCGATTGCTTGCACGCTTCGCCCATCGGCGTAGAGCGCGACCACTGAACTGTCCTGGTTGGCCCGCTCGTAACCGCTGAAGCGGCCGTCCTGCGCCACATCCTTGAGCTGGGAGTAATCCACCGAAAACTGCGCGGTATCCCGGGCACGGTCGCGCTGTTCGTCCATTCGGCGTTCGTAATCTTCCACATCGACCGTCAGGTCACGTTCCCGGGCGATATCCTGCGTCAGATCGATCGGGAAGCCATATGTGTCGTAAAGCAGGAACGCAAGTTCTCCAGAAATGGTCTTATCCTGAAGCTTAGCCAACCCCTCGTCCAGAACCTTCAAGCCTGTCTGGAGGGTCAACGCGAAGCGCTCCTCCTCCTGCAGCAAGGCCTCCTCGATCCGGTCGCGACCCTCCGCCAGATCCGGGTGGGCCTTCCCCATCACGTCAACCAACGGATCTACGAGACGGTGAAAGAAGGGCTCGGTCAAACCGATCTTGTTGCCATGACGCAAGGCACGGCGGATGATTCGACGCAGCACGTAACCCCGCCCCTCGTTGGACGGCAGCATCCCATCCATGATCAGAAATCCGCTGGTCCGGATATGGTCTGCGATCACGTTGAGCGAGGCCGAATGCGGCGTATCTGAATCCACCATCTCGGACACGGCCTGCCGCAGCGGGATGAACAGATCCGTCTGGTAATTGTCGTGCACGCCCTGCATAACGGCCGCGATGCGCTCAAGTCCCATGCCAGTATCCACCGACGGGCTCGGCAGCGGCTCCATGCTCCCGTCCGCTTCGCGCCGGTACTGCATGAAAACCAGGTTCCAGATCTCCACGAAGCGGTCGCTGTCGTCGCCCTGCCCCGGCGGCTTTCCGGGAATCCCCTCTCCGTGGTCGTAGTAGACCTCGGTGCAAGGCCCGCACGGTCCGGTGTCGCCCATCGACCAAAAATTCTCTTCTTCACCGAGCCGGGCCAGCCGATCTGGACTCACTCCGATCTCTTCAAGCCAGATCCGCTCCGCATCGGCGTCATCTTGGTATACCGAAACCCAGAGCCGGTCCGGCGGCAATGCAAGCGTGTCCGTCAGGAATTCCCAGCAATACTGGATCGCCTCTTCCTTGAAATAGTCGCCGAAACTAAAATTCCCCAACATCTCGAAGAACGTATGGTGCCGGGCGGTATAGCCGACATTCTCCAAGTCATTGTGCTTCCCGCCGGCGCGGACGCAGCGCTGCGCGCTGACCGCCCGGGGTGGCGTGCGGGTTTCGTGCCCAAGGAATACGTCCTTGAACTGCACCATGCCGGCATTGGCGAACAGCAGGCTCGGGTCATTCGCTGGGACCAGCGAACTGGAGGGCACGACCTGGTGGTCATGATCCGCGAAATAATCCAAGAAAGCTTGGCGAATTTCGTCGCTTTGCCTGCTAGTCATCCCGACTCTCCCGAAGTGCCACATCGACCGCCCGCCTCGCGATCTCGCCTGGATACCCCCGCTGGTTCAGGAAACGCAACTGTTGCTGCCGTGTTCCCGTCTTTCGGCGCAATACTTCACAGGCACGTTCGAATTCCTTTTCTCTAGCCAAAGACTCGAACTCCTGCGCAATGTCTCCCGATACGCCGCGCTCGCGCAATTCACCTGCCACGCGAAGGCTGCCGTAACCGCGATCCATCAGGGAACGGGCACAAGCTTCCGCAAAACGCTGGTCGCTCTGCAGGTCCTTCTGGCGTAAGGTTGCCAGCGCTTCCTCTACCGCCTCGGCGGAAAAGCTTCGCGCCCGCAGCTTGTCTCGTAACTCCCGGCTCGAATGTTCGCGTCGCGCCAGAAGACTGACCGCCTGCTGCACGGCGTCACGCCTCGGTTGCGGCATGCTCCGGTTCGACGGCTTCCGGTTCCGGTGGCGCCTTGCGATCCGGCAGCAGTGCTTCGCGCAGGTTCTTCTCCAACGCGTCGGCGATCTCCGGGTGTTCGCTCAGGTAGAGCCGCGCATTGTCCTTGCCTTGGCCGATGCGGTCGCCCTCGTAGCTATACCAGGCGCCGGACTTCTGGATCAGTCCGTTGTCGGCTCCCAGCGTGAGCAACTCGGATAGGCGGCTGATGCCTTCGCCATAGCGGATTTCGAATTCTGCCTTCTTGAACGGTGGCGCCATCTTATTCTTCACCACTTTGACGCGGGTTTCGTGCCCCATCACTTCTTCGCCTTTCTTGGTCGCCCCGATGCGACGGATGTCCAGCCGTACCGACGAGTAGAACTTCAGGGCGTTGCCGCCAGTCGTAGTCTCCGGGTTGCCAAACATGACCCCGATCTTCATGCGCAACTGGTTGATGAACACCACCAGCGCGTTGGATCGCTTGATGTTGCCGGCAAGCTTGCGCAATGCTTGCGACATGAGCCGCGCGTGCAGGCCCATGTGACTGTCGCCCATGCCGCCTTCCAGTTCGGCCCTCGGGGTCAACGCCGCAACCGAATCCACCACGATCAGGTCGACCGCGCCGGACGTGACCAGCGTATCGGCGATTTCCATCGCCTGCTCGCCGTGATCCGGCTGTGAAAGCAACAAGTCGTCGACTTGCACTCCCAAGTTGGTGGCGTAGGCCGGGTCCAATGCGTGTTCAGCATCAATGAAAGCAGCCACGCCGCCTTGCTTCTGGCAGTTGGCCACGACATGCAACGCCAGCGTGGTCTTGCCGGACGCCTCCGATCCATAGATCTCGACGACTCGGCCGCGCGGCAAGCCGCCGATGCCGAGCGCCGCATCCAGTGCTAGCGAGCCAGTCGGTATGACTTCGACCTCGGGCACCGCCACGCCTTCGCCAAAGCGCATGACCGCGCCTTTGCCGTACTGACGTTCAATCTGCCCGAGCGCTGCTTCTAGAGCCTTTTTCCGTTCTTTGTCCATAAGTATCTCAACCTCCCTTCAAGGGTGGCCCGGTTCGCAGCAAGCGTATTATTCCACACGGGCCGCCCCGGATTAATCCGGGCTTGATCGGCCCTGAAACTACAAGGAAATCTCTTCCGCCAATCGACGCAGCGCGTGCAGTACGGACTCCCGTCGGACTGTATCGCGATCCCCAGAGAAGTCCCGTCGTTCGCTGCACATCTCCCCGCCTGCACGCAGGAATGCGAACCACACGCAACCGACCGGCGCACGTTCCGTTCCGCCGGACGGCCCGGCCACCCCGCTGATCGCGCAAGCCAGATCGCACTGCGCACGTTCCAAGGCTCCCGCCGCCATCGCCTCGACCACGGCCTGGGAAACCGCGCCCTCTTGGCGGATCAGTTCCGGGTCTACGCCAAGCGACCGGCTTTTCGCCTCGTTGCTGTAGGTTGCCCACCCGCATTCGAACCAGTCGGAACTGCCCGGCAGGTCGGTACAACATTTGGCCAGCCAGCCGCCGGTACAGGATTCGGCCACCGCCACGCGCAAGCCCTGCGCCCGACTGCGGTCGGCCAGCACTTTTGCCGCTTTGAGCAGCGATGCATCATCCATACTCCAATCATACCCCGCTTGACAAGCCATCCCACATGCATCACACTCTTCCGACAGTGTATTACACTATGTAACACATAGGAGGAGTCATGAATACTCCGACGATCAGTTTCCGCGTGCGCCAAGACCGGCAGGCCGACATCCGAGAATTGGTGAACTACATCAAAGACGACCCGGAGTTGATCGGACTGGCACTGGAATACATCCGCAGCGAACCCCGGCCGGGGCACGAGGCTGCAGCGGCAGATGAGAGTCTCGGCCCGTTCCGCAATGCGGAGGCCGCCCTTTCCGTGCTGACCATGAATCTGGCTATCGCATTCAATCCAGATGCCATTTTCCTGTTCGGCAGCCGCGCAAGCGGCACCGCGCGCTCGGACAGCGACTTCGACCTGATGGTGGTTACCCCGGACGACCAGCCTCTCGATTACCTGACGGTCCGGAAACCCATTTCCGGGTGTGGCGTGCCAGTGGATGTGGTTCCCTGCCGATACTCCGCGTTCGAGAAAAACCGGAAAGTGGTCGGCATGCTTCCTTATGCGGTCGACCGAGAAGGGAAATTGCTGGATGCGCGCGTTGATGGTCCATTTTGGACGCGTTATCGCGAAGCATTCCCCCTGCGATGATTTTCCCGCTCGCCTTAGGATTCCTGAAAGCGGCCGAACGGGACGCCGCCGGCATTGGGCGCCTTCTTCCAGACCTCCCGGACCTGGCCGCTTTCCATGCTCAGCAAGCCGCAGAGAAACTCGCACGTGCCGTATGTCTGCACGAGGGCCTTCCGAGCCTTCATACCCACGACATCGCACACATTGCCGAACAACTCGCCCAAGGGCACCCGCTCAGAAAAAGCCTCGCCAAACTCGACAGCCTCACCGGAGCGGCAACCGCCTGGCGTTATCCAAGCACTGAGGGCAAACTCCCGAAACCTCGTGAAATTCAGGCGGCTCTTAAGCAGATAAAAAGCACTGAGGCCGAAATTCGCGACTGGCTCTTGGCTCCGCGGTCCCCCTCCGCAAACCTTTAGGCCATCATCGTCACCTGCTCTGTCGAACCGAATCGCAATACCTACACCCAGACCGAACCCTTCCCGAATATGTACCGCGACCGAGAATCCCAGCAGTCCGAATTTGACGGCAGGCGGCGCGGCAGATTAGGCTGTGCCGGTGACGGGTTGACCTTCTTTTGGTTGCCTCTATGCATCGTCGTCGTCATGATACTCAACATCGCCGTCCTGACCAAAACACTCACCGAAAAGCGTATTGAAAACCGTATTCAAGAATATCTGGAAGACTGCATTGATCGCCCGGACCTCTCGACCGGGACCGTCGAGCACCATTACCATGACCCAGGCAACCGCCACCACAAGAGTCTGCCTGATGGAATGGAATACCGGAACGTTGCCGCTGTCCTTGGGAGGGCCAGCAGACCATGGAAAAACGCGAAAAACTCCCAAAAATCCGACTCGCAAGCATTGAGTTTCATACATAAATATTTGATTCTAAAGTAGAAAAAATGGTCTAAAAATTCCGACCATTTTTCCTTGATTTCCGCTGATTCCGTGTCATCATCCCGACTCGAGCCATGCAGACCCTTCCACGGAGGAGTCTTCCCATATCATCCCATTCCTGTCGAGGAGGACTGACATGAACCCGAGCACCAAAAAATCCGAGGCCGCGCCCGATTCATCCAAGCGAACCGTTTCGCCTCCTTCGAAATTTGATAGACTCGGTGTCATGAACGCGCTCCGAGCCGCCGCATTCAGTGAGGATCAAGCCACGGTTCTCGTCGAAACCCTCGGCGAAGCCCAACTCCGCCTAGCGACAAAGGACGATCTGAATCAGGCATTCAGCACGCTACGCGGAGACATCGAGACATCAGAAACCGGTATCCGCCATGATATGGAGAAAATGGAAACCGGTATTCGCCACGACATGCAAAAGATGGAAGCCAGCATCCGCCATGACATGGTGGAGATGAAATCCGACCTTCGCGGCGAAATACAGGCGCTATATGCCAAGATGGAAGATAGATTCCAGAAAGTTCAATGGTTCATCCTGAGTTCTATCGGTGGAGCAACCGGTATTCTCGGCATGATGATCGTCTTTACTTCCACGTAACAATTTTCGGCACCTATTGACGATAACCGGGCGCTTCGGCACCGGGCAACAAGTTTGTTAGAATTATGCCGTCAGTCATATTGCGAGGGATGGCTGGATGCAGATCGGTGATTGCGATCGCCTGATTGACTTGAAACAAGGCGGCTATGGAGCGGCGGACGCCGGCATATCCTGGCCGTTGTCGGGCGTTCTGCCTGCGTACCCTCGATGCCATCAAACATGCATGGAAAAGCTTCGGAATCAGGGCACAAGATGACTTCAGGATCGAGCACACCCGACAGTTCATCGGCTGCACCCGTTTTCGTCACCGGTGCGGCCGGGCATGTGGGCGCCAATCTCGTGCGCCGGCTACTCAATGAAGGCACCCGGGTCCGGGTTCTGCTAAGACACGAAGAGAACAACGAAGCGCTGGAAGGCCTTGAGGTCGAACGCGTGTTCGGCGACCTGCGGGATTTGAATTCCGTCAGGCGTGCGGTCGAGGGCTGCCAAGGCGTCTATCACTGTGCGGCCAAGGTCTCGACTATCGAAGGAAACCACGCTCATCGCCGAGAAATATACGAGTGCAACGTTCTCGGCACCCGCAACATGCTGCAGGCGGCACGGGAGACGGAAGCCGGCCGGGTGGTCGTGACGGGCTCTTTCAGCGCGGTCGGCTACAACCTAGATGATCCCTCCGCCCCCAGCGACGAGACGATGCTGTTCTATCCCATGGAACGCACAATGCCCTACGAGCGCAGCAAGACGCTCGTCGAACAGGTGTGCTGGCGCGCCGCGGCGGCCGGACAGGATGTCATCGTCGCAACGTGTTGCGCAGTTGTGGGGGGCAGCGATTTCTTCCCTTCACGATTGGGCCGAACCCTGTGCGATTACACCAACGGCAAGCTTCACGCCTATGTCGATGGCGGCTTCGAGTTTGTCGCGGCACGGGACATCGTTGAAGGACATCGGTTGTGCATGGACCGCGGGCGCACGGGCGAGAAATACATCTTCAGTTCCGAATACAAAACCATCTCCGACATCATCGACCTGTACGAGGAAGTCTCTGGCATCCCGCGCCCACACCGGCGGATTCCGGTCCGCGCGATGCTTGCTTTCGCGGAAGTCGCAAGTTTTTACTTGAGCCGGTTTCATCCAAGTTTCCCTCAGCGTTTCACCCCAGGTGCCATTCGCCTGCTGCAAAAGTGCCGTCACGCCGACACCAACAAGGCGAAAGAGGAACTCGGCTACCGGCCGACCAGCATCCGCGCCGCGGTCCACGAAGCCTACGCCTTTCACTACCACCAGCGCAAGGCGATCACGAACCCGGACGCGAAACCCCCGTGCACGGATGGCACGGGACAAGTAGAAGAACTCATGCCGGATCAAGGCACACCCATCACTTCGGACGGAGGCTGAAATGGACTCAATGACAAGCCCGCCTCCTGGCTTCGATGAAGCCAGCAATTTACGACAGAAAGCGCGCGCCGCGGGCATGGATCCGGATTATTGGTACGCGGTCGAAGAAGTACGCCGCGTCAAGCGGGGAACCGTGGTCGAGGTTGTTTTCTGGAAACGTGCCATTGCACTGTTCCGGGCGAAAGACGGCTCGTTCCATGCAGTCGAGGACCGTTGCGCCCATCGCCAGCTCAAGCTCTCCCTCGGCCATGTCGAAGACTGCCGGCTCGTCTGCGCCTACCATGGCTGGCAATACGACGGAGGGGGGCAACGTGCCGGAGGACCTCGCGAGCACCTCGGGGAAAGCTGTGAGAACGTCTCGATCCGGTCCTACCCCGTGAAAGTCCGTTACGGCCTGGTCTGGTTGTTCCCCGGAGACCCGGAAAAGGCAGAGTCGCGGCAGATTCCGGACATCCCCGAGCTCGAGGGGCCGGACCGATGGGCCTGCGTCCCGCTCGCTTTCACCTGGTCGGCACACCACTCGATGGTAATCGACAACGTGAGCGACTTCTCTCATGCCCATCTGCACCGTGATTACCGTCCGTTCGTCGGCGCCACCCTCATCCGCTGCGAGACCATCGGCGACGACGTGCATCTTTCCTACGACACGCAGGTCGGACGCGGACGCATCTCCGGGCTGTTCGTCGACCACAAAAAGCTCGACACCAATCACATGGATCTCTGCTACCAATACCCTTACCAGTGGTCGAACACCGATGATTGGATCAAACACTGGCTTTTTGTCCTTCCCATCGACGAACGAACCACCCGGACCTTCTTTTTGTTCTATTTCAAATCGCTGAAGATACCCCTTCTGCCGGTACACATTCCCCGTTTCGCCATGACCTTTGTTCTAAAGATCTCGAACCGCATCCTCATCGGCCCGTTGCTCACTCAGGATCAATACGCACTCGAAGGAGAACAGGAGGGTTACGAGAAACATTGGGACGCTCCGACCGTCGAGTTCAATCCCGTGGTCGAGGCTTTCCAGGACGTGACCGTACGCAAGTGGCGGGAATACCTGGCACGCAAAGCGGAGAACGGCAACGCTTATGCCTGAACTGCCCTTCTCGCTGACTGCGCTGTCCAGCGGCACCCTGCTCGACGCGGCAGCCATGATGCTGGCATTCTTCGGCTTCCTGTTCCTGGGTTCGAGGCTGTTGCCCGGACGCCGGATCACGGGACCGGACTACGATGGCAAATCAAGGGTCTACAGGAGCAATGGCCTTGCCTTGTTCCTGCTGACCATGATCGTGGGAGGACTTGCCCAAGTCTCCGGCTGGTTCTCTCTTTCGGTGCTGTATACCCACTTTCTCGCCCTGTTCGTGGTGGCGAACGTATTCGCGTTTGCTTTTTCCGCCTTGCTGTACTACCAAGGCACTCGGGCTCAGGGCGACTCCCCGAGGGGATTGGAAGGCTTCTTTTACGGCGTGGAAGGCCATCCGACCTGGTTCGGGGTGGACTTGAAGTTTTTCAGCTACCGTCCTTCCCTCATCGGCCTCGCGTTGTTCAACGTCTCGTTCGCCGCCGTGCAGTACGAAACTTACGGCGAGTTGACTTTGGCGATGATGCTTTACCAAGCCTTTGCCTTCCTGTACATCCTCAACTACTTCCACTTCGAATACGGAATGGTCCACACCTGGGACATCGTCAGCGAACGCTTCGGATGGATGCTGGTTTGGGGAGACTACGTGCTGGTGCCGTTTTTCTATTGCCTCGCCGGCTGGTGGCTGGTTCACGCAACCGAGCCCCTGCCCTCTGTCGCCGCCGTCGCGATCACCCTGCTGTTCGTCTTCGGCTTCTGGATCTTCCGCGGCGCCAACGGGCAGAAGCACCGATTTAAGCGTAACTCTCACGCCACGATCTGGGGGAAACCCGCCGAGTCCCTGGACGGGCGCCTGCTGGTCTCCGGATTTTGGGGAATCGGGCGGCATCTCAACTATACCGGCGAGATCTGCATCTACCTTTCGTTCGCCCTGACCACCGGATTCGCATCCTGGGTTCCCTACCTGCTGCCTGCGTGGTTGGTGGGACTGTTGTCGCATCGCTCAAGACGCGACGATCGCCGCTGCCGCGCCAAGTACGGGGAACTGTGGGAGCAGTACACGAAACGAGTACGTTTCGCGATGCTGCCGTTCGTCTATTGAGGCAATCTGACGACATGACCACCGTACGTTCCACCCCACTTTCGCCGCAGGAGGCCCGGGCCATTCCCGAGGTTGCGGGCAAGTGGCCGCTGATCGGGCATTTGCTGGATTTTCAGAAAGACCCGATCGCGATGCTGCAGCGCGGCTGGCGCGAGCAAGGCGAACTCATCCGGTTCCGGCTCGGCCCGCGCGAATTCTTCCTCTTCACCGGGCCCGAAGCCCACGATTTCTATTTCCACGCACCCGAAGACCAGCTCAGCGCCAAAGAGGTCTACCAGTTCACGGTGCCCATCTTCGGGCGCGGCGTGGCTTACGACACCACACCCGAACTGATGCTCGAGCAATTGGGATTTTTGTATCCGGCGCTCAACGAAGCCGCGATGCGCCGGTTCGCCCGCATCATGTTCGAGGAAACCTGGCAGTTTGCCGAGGACCTCGGCGAACATGGGGAAGTCGACCTGCCCCACGCAATGAACGAACTCACCGTCAAGATCGCCAGCCGTTGCCTCATTGGAGAGGAAGTCCGGGCCCAACTGGACGCGGGATTCGCCGAGGCTTACCACGAACTGCAAAACGGCATCAACACCCTAGGATTCTTTTTCCCCTATCTCCCGATTCCAGCACACCGGAGCCGCGACCGGGCCCGCCGAAAAGTCGCCAAGCTCTTCGGCCAGATCATGGCGGAACGTCGGCGGACCGAAGCCCAACCTGAAGATTTCATGCAGACCCTCATGAACGCCCGGTACAAGGATGGCCACGCCCCGAGCGACGACGAGATTACCGGAATCCTGCTGACGGTGCTGTTCGCAGGCCAGCACACCAGCGCAGTGCTCGCAACCTGGACCCTTCTGGAACTTATGAGAGCGCCGTCGTACCTGGCGCGGGTGAAAGACGAAGTGCAAGACACCTACCGCGAGGCGGGAACCGTGAGCTACGAGAGCCTCAGGCACCAAGTAACGCTGGAGCACGCCATCCGTGAATGCGAGCGGATGCACCCGCCGTTGATCATGCTGATCCGCAAGGTGCTCAGGCCCTTGCACTACAAGGACCATGTCGTGCCAGCCGGTGCCCTGGCCATGGTGTCACCGGCGGTCGCTCAACGGTTGCCCCACCTGTTTGCCGACCCGAACCGCTTCAATCCGGACCGGTTCGCCCCGCCCGCATCCGAAGGCAAACAGCACCACTACGCCTTGATCAGTTTTGGCGGCGGCAAACACCGGTGCATCGGTGAGCATTTTGCTTACATGCAGTTGAAAGCAATCTGGACCGTGCTGTTTGATCGCTTCGATTTTCAGCCCGTCACCGAGTTTCCCGAACCGAATTACGGCAGTTGGGTGACAGGCCCCAGGGAGCCCTGCCGAATCCGTTACCGCCGCCGCCCACAGGCCAGCATTTTCCAGTGAGCATCCCCCCCACCCGGCATTACGACGTCGCAATTGTCGGCGGGGGACCAGTCGGCAGTGTGTGCGCGCTCGCCCACGCGCGAAAAGGTGCCCGGGTTATCCTGCTCGAAGCGAGCCCCGAGGCTTCCAAGCGGCTGGCGGGAGAATGGCTGCACCCCCCCGCCGTGCGGATCCTGCGCGAACTCGGGATCGGCCTCGACACGCAGCCTCCCATCGGTGCAGGCAACGGGTTCGTGGTGTACCCGGAAGACGACTCGGAACCGATCGTACTTCCCTATCCGGATGGATCTCACGGATTGGCCTGCGAGCATGCGGTACTCGTTTCGCATCTGCACGAAGCGATCAAGAACGAATCGAGCATTGATTTCATTTTCAATGCACAAGTCCGCGAGGTCGTAGACGGACGAATCACTTTTACTCGCAACGGGGCCGATGAATCCGTCGCGGCCACACGGATCGTCGGCGCCGACGGCCGGAATTCGGTCGTGCGTCGGTCACTGGGCTTGCCGACGAACCACAAAACCTGCTCGTGGATGGTGGGAGTCCTGGTCGACGACGTGACGTTGCCGTTGGAGGGTTATGGGTACGTGTTGGGAGGTGGACCCGGGCCGATCCTTATGTACCGCCTCGGGGAGCGCGGCGTGCGCATCATCGTTGATGTTCCGGCGGATCGCTGGACACCCCGGGATCGGATTGGGTTCCTGTTGGACTCGTACACCGGTTGGTTGCCGGAATCAGTCAGACCCGCATTTGTTAAGGCGCTGCGGGCGGGGCAGTTTCGCACTGCCAGTAATAAGCTAAGGCCGCGTGTTAGCTACGGGAGTCCGCATCGAGTACTAATCGGCGATGCGGCCGGGCACTACCACCCCATGTCGGCGGTCGGAATCACCCTTGGTTTCGGCGATGCGCTTGCACTCGCTAAGAACGGGGACTTTCGCGACTTCACCAAGAAGCGCTTCCGGGCGATCCGTGCCCCAGAGTTCCTTGCCATAGGACTCTACGAGGTCTTTGCCGATCATCGGACCGAGGTGGTGGCTCTCCGGCATGCGACCTACCGAGGCTGGCGGGCAAGTTCTACAATGCGCGACCGGACCATGCGTTTGCTCGCCTGTGAAGACACATCGGTCATCCACCTGAGTTCTGCATTTTTAACGACGATGGCCCGGGCGGTTGCCGGAGAAATGCCGCGATCCTTCGACAAACTTGCCTGGCGCCGTGCCCGAGACACCTTGAATTCACTTTCGGGCCGTCTCAAATGGCTGCTGCGGGGTGCCCGGATGTTGCACCGGGTGAGGAGTACGGGTGAAGGAGAGGACGAACAAATTCGGGACACCTGGTCCCACACGTTCCTGGTTTCCATCCCGTCGAGACCCGACGACTCTCAACCTGCCCGCCCGTGGACAGTCGAGTCGCCCGATGCCGGCCCGGCATTGAAGAGCGCAAGCAAGCGCCTACTGGACCTCCAGGATGGGGACGGTGCCTGGGAAGGCGAGATGGTCTGGTGCCCCATGCTTACCGCGCAGTATGTGCTGCTGCACTACATCATGGGACAGCCGCTTGATCCCGACCGGCGCCGACGCGTGCTGCGGTCTTTCGAACAGACCCGTCTCGAAGGAGGCGCATGGGGCCTGCACGAACACCCGCCCCCCAACTTGTTTGTCACCACGCTGGTTTATGTCGCGGCAAGGCTGCTTGGCGTCGAGCGGGATGACCCACTGCTTAAGCCGGCCCAAGAGTTCCTGCAAACCGAAGAAGTTCTCTGCATTCCGAGCTGGGGAAAATTCTGGCTGGCGCTCCTCAATCTCTACGACTGGCGCGGAATCAACGCCATTTTGCCGGAACTATGGAGCCTGCCACGCTGGATTCCGCTGCACCCCTCCAACTGGTATTGCCATACCCGGCTCATCTACATGGCGATGGCGGCCGTCTACTCACATCGGTTTCAGGCACCCGTCACGCCTTTGATCGCGTCACTGCGAGAAGAACTGTACCCCGAGGGCTTTGCCAACGTCGGTTTTTCCGCAGGCCGCAATCGCCTGCGAAGCGCCGACCTCCACGCACGACCCAGTGTATGGCTCCGGATCGGGTACGGGCTTTCGCAATTGTTTGAACGATTCCATAGCAAATACCTGCGTGCTCGATGCATGGACGCGATCACCGAGCGCATCAGATGGGAATTGCGAACGACCAATCACACGAGCATTTCCCCGGTCAGCGGGCTTCTCAACATCCTGGCCTTATGGCTGCGCGCTCCGGAGGACCCCGACAGTCGTCAGGCACTCGCGAAGTTGGACGACTGGATCTGGGAAGACGAGGAATACGGGGCGCGAGTCACCGGGGCCAGAAGCATTTCGTGGGATACCGGCTTCGCCCTGCAGGCATTGAGCACGATGTCCGAACTCGACCTGGCTCCTGAAGTTCGAAACTCCCTCCAACGCGGGGCCGACTTCCTGGAAACACAACAAATCAAGATCAGTTTCGAAGGGTTTCGCGAGGCTTTCCGAAACGACCCCAAGGGAGGCTGGTGCTTTGCCGGGCAGTGGCATGGCTGGCCGGTCACCGACTGCACTGCGGAAGCGGTGCTTGGGATTATCTCCGCCCACCGCGGGGCGACGAACACGGCCATGCTCAAGGACGCGATCCAGTTCATGCTGCGAGGCCAGAACCGCGACGGAGGCTTTGGCAGCTATGAAGCACAGCGCTCCGTAATCGGGCTCGAATGGCTGAATCCGGCTGAGATGTTCGGCGAGTCAATGACCGAACATTCCTATGTCGAGTGCACCGCTTCTTGCCTTGCGGCACTCGCCGCCTGCAAGAAGCACTTTCCGGACATCACGGATCAAACAGTGACGGATGCCATGTCGCGAGCCGGCGCCCGACTTCGCCGAACCCAGGCAAGCGATGGGTCGTGGCGCGGTGTATGGGGAGTTCAGTTCATCTACGGCACTTCCTTCGGGATCAGAGGCCTGCTTGCAGCCGGAGCCCGTCCCGGCGACCCGGCACTACGCTTGGCCTGCCGATGGCTGCTGGACCGTCAGCGCGGGGACGGGGGATGGGGTGAGCACTACAGCGGTTGTTTCACCGGCCAGTACGTTGCGCACGATGAAAGCCAAGTCATCCAGACCGCATGGGCATTGATTGCGCTCCTTGAGGCAGACGATCCCAACTGGGCCGCAATCTCGCGGGGCGCCCGGTTCCTGCTCGACACCCAGGACGCGGATGGCGCATGGCCCAAGCAAGACATGGCCGGGGTCTTTTTCCGCACGGCTCTGCTAGACTATGTCCTGTATCGGCAGTATTTCCCCCTGCACGCCCTCGGCCTCTACGAACAGCGGCGCCGGACCCGGTTGGAACTGGCAACCATCGATTCCCTTGCCGTCGAAACGACCGCAAGCAGCGAAACACCTTTGACTGCGGCTGCATTAGAAAAACCACACGGTGCGCACGCCCCTTCTTGAAGAAAACTTCGACTGGAGAAAAATCGAATGAGGCTTACACCTGCTAAACGATCAGATTCTCGTTCCCTCGCGGACCTTACTCCGGATGAGGTGATACGGGTAGTCAATCATTACGCCGGGCTCCACGATGCTGACTTGGAGGATAGAAAAGAAGACTACCAATCGCTTGTCAATCACTACTACGACCTGGTGACTGATTTCTACGAATTCGGCTGGGGCCAGTCCTTTCACTTTGCGCCCCGGCATCGGGGAGAGAGCTTCAAGGAGTCGTTACTTAGACACGAGTATTTTCTCGCCGACCAGCTGTCCCTGAAGCCAGGGATGCAAGTACTTGATGTGGGTTGCGGGATCGGCGGCCCGATGCGCACTCTGGCGCATTATTCCGGGGCCAGCTTTGTCGGCATTAACAATAACGCTTACCAGATCGAACGAGCGAAAGTGCACACCGAAGATGTCCGGTCATTGTGCCGCTTCATCCGCGGCGATTACATGCAGATTCCCGAAGATGACAATTGTTACGATGCGGCCTTCGCCATTGAATCCATGCCCCACGCACCGAACAAGACCGCAGCGTTCCGGGAAGTCCTCCGCATCCTGCGCCCAGGATCTTGTTTTACAGGCTACGAATGGTGTCTCACCGACGCCTTCGATCCGGAGAATGCCGAGCACCTTCGAATCAAGAAAGTGATCGAGAGAGGGAATGGGCTGCCGGATATCGCCGCCAAATCGGAAATTTGCGACGCATTGCGCACGGCCGGATTCGAGGTTCTGGACGCCCGCGATCTTGCCCCTGAATCGCACCCCGAAACGCCTTGGTATCGAGTTTTACAGGGTCGCGATCTCAGCCTAGCAAGTGTTCCACGTACACCGCTCGGGCGTGCCTTGACCAACTTGATACTAAGGGTCGGGGAGAAACTGCGGGTATTTCCGAAGGGAACCAGGATGGTCAGTACGCTGTTGAACAGGGGGGCGGACGCATTGGTCGAAGGAGGCGAAACCGGCATCTTTACTCCAATGCTTTTCTTCCTAGCCCGCAAACCTGAGCATTCAGGAACTGAATAAGGAACATTTCTGACCTGAGTCCCCTGCGAACCATCCACCCCGTCGCAGGCTCTTGCCGGTAGTCGTCCCAGAGGGTTTTAGAAATTTGACAAAATAGCCGGATGGCACTGCAACCGGCTCCACTGTTGACTTCACCCACGCCGCAGCAGCAGCACACTCCCAGCATGCGCCAGTACCTTGAGTTCAAGGCGCAATATCCTCAGCACCTGTTGCTCTACAGAATGGGAGACTTCTACGAGTTGTTCTTCGAGGACGCCAAACGCGGCTCCGAATTGCTGGATATCGTACTGACCGAACGGGGGCGCTCCAAGGGTCAGCCTATCCCGATGGCGGGCATCCCGGTAGTTTCGCTTGATTCCTATCTCTCAAAACTCGTCGACCTCGGAGAATCCGCGGTGGTTTGTGAACAGGTCGGTGACAGCCCGTCCGGCCGGGGGCCGATGGAACGCCAGATCTCACGCATCGTCACGCCCGGAACCCTGATCGAGGACGAACTGCTAGACGCCGGGCGCGACACCCTGCTGCTTGCGCTGTGGCCGGGGGATCCGATCGGACTGGCCAGCCTGAACCTGAGCTCGGGCCGTTTCAACGTGATGGAGCTTCCGTCCATCGAAGACCTGTACGCGGAACTGGAGCGCCTCCGTCCGGCGGAAATCCTGTACCCGGAATCGAACATTCCTCCGGACTGGGAAGACACGCACTGGCAGCCTCTTTCAGACTGGCATTTCGACGTTGAGACCGCCACACGGCTCTTGTGCCAACAACTCGGGGTCCATGACCTGTCCGCTTTCGACTGCCAGGACGCACCCTCCGCCACCGGAGCCGCCGGAGCCCTGCTCTACTACGCCCAAGAGACTCAACGGGCAGCTCTGCCGCACATTACGAGCCTGCAAAGGGAGCGGCGCGATACCCACATCTACCTGGATGCTACCAGCCGACGCAATCTTGAGTTGGAGCAGACCATTTCCGGCGACTCCCGCCACAGTCTGCTCGGTGTGTTGGACAAGACCGTCACGGCCATGGGCCGCCGTTGCCTCAGCCGATGGATCCAGTCTCCCCTTCGCGACCGGGAAACGCTGGCGACACGCCACCAGATCGTTTCTCACCTGCTAGACAACGCGCACCGCGCCCCGATTCGCGAACAGTTGAGGAAAGTCTCCGACATCGAGCGCGTCATCGCCCGCCTTGCCCTGTATACCGCTTCTCCTCGGGACTTGTGCGGTCTGGCTCAGACTCTACAGCGCCTGCCGGACCTGCGTCGCCTGCTGGAGAACATTGACGCAGCGGAATTCGACTCCTACCGTGCCCACCTGCAATCAGACCCGGAACTGGCTGAACATCTAGCCTCAGCGCTCGCGGAAAATCCTCCTCCGACCATTCGCGAAGGCGGTGCCATCGCGGCGGGATTCGATTCCGAACTGGATGAACTGCGCGAACTGTCGCGTGGAGCCGACAATTTCCTCCTAGAGATGGAAGCGGCCGAACGGGAGCACACCGGCATCGCCCAACTCAAAGTCGCCTACAACCGGGTTCACGGCTACTACATCGAGGTCCCGCGCAGCCAAGCCGCGCGGGTGCCCGACCACTACCGACGGCGGCAGACACTCAAGAACTGCGAACGTTACCTGACATCGGAACTGAAGGAATTCGAGGACCGCGTCCTGAGTGCGCGCAGTCGGGCGCTGGAGCGAGAGAAGCAGGTCTACCAGAATCTCCTGGAAAGATTGACACCACACCTGAACCACTTCAAGCAATGCGCAGCTGCGCTATCCGAACTGGACGTGCTCTGCAGCTTCGCCGAGCAGGCCAAGGCGCATCACTACTGCTGCCCCGAACTGATCGACGAACCCGGCGTCGAGATCGAAGCCGGTCGCCACCCGGTAATCGAACTGACTTGGAACGAACCATTCGTGCCAAACGACACGCTGCTCTCCGAACAACGCCGCCTGCTCCTCGTCACCGGTCCGAACATGGGCGGCAAATCCACTTACATGAGGCAAACCGCACTGATCGTGCTGATGGCCTGCATCGGCAGCCATGTGCCAGCCAAGCAGGCCCGGATCGGCCCCATAGACCGCATCTTTACCCGAATCGGGGCCTCCGACGACCTGACTTCCGGCCGCTCCACGTTCATGGTCGAGATGACGGAAGCTGCCAACATCCTGCACCACGCCTCCGAATACAGCCTGGTGCTGATGGACGAAATCGGTCGTGGCACCAGCACTTTCGACGGGATGGCACTGGCACTGGGCTGTGCCGAATACCTGGCCACCCGAAACCGGGCCTTCACTCTTTTCTCCACGCACTACTTCGAGCTGACCCAACTGGCCGAGATCCATCCCGGAATCGTCAACCTGCACCTGGACGCCACGATGCATGGCCAGCAGATCGTCTTCCTGCACGCCGTCAAGGAAGGGCCCGCCAGCCAGAGCTACGGCCTGCAGGTCGCACGACTCGCGGGTATTCCCGCGCCGGTGCTGGAGCGGGCCCAGGCATACTTGTTGGAACTCGAGGACGACAGCACCCAGCGCTGGGCACGCAGCAATCCGCAAAAAGACCTATTTGTGCCGCCTTCCGATCCTCCATCCGTCCCGGCCGCTCTGGAACGCCTCCGACAGGTGAAGCCCGACCAGCTGTCGCCGAAGGAGGCTCTAGACCTGATTTATGAATTGCGAAAACTGGATTCTCCCACGGATGACGACTGACTCCGCCGAATCCGGTGTCTACGGGTAGATTGCGATGTCAACTCGATCATTTCTGAAATTGGTTCTCGGCAAACTTGCCGCACCGTGGGTCCAGCTGTACCGAAACGTCCGCCAAGGCTCGGCCCGGCTGCCGGAAGAACTGATCGAACAAGGCCCCCGCATCCAGGCCAGTGCCCAATATGGCGGGATGGGCGAACGCGAACTGGAATTGCGCATGGAGCAGATCATCGAACGCATCCTTTCCACTCGGCGCCGCGTGCACGAATCCGCAAAGCAACTGGCCCCCTTCAATCACTTCGAGCAACGCCGCTTTTTAGATTCCGGGCAGGCCCTGGCCGATCGCGATGTCGAACTTGCCTATCAATTCTTCCATTTCGGCATCCCGTCGCTTCGGCTGATCGACGAAGAGCACTGGGATGGCTGGCTCGACCATCTGTGTGCCTGCTACGACCAGATCGGGGTCGACGCCGCCGTGCAAGCCATGCAGGAAGTTGAAAATTACCTGCAGAAAATCCTCGGCGGCGCCCGCAGCATCCGTCTCAGTGACGTGGAACGGCTGGTCGAGTCGCTGCTGGTCGGCTTCGGTGGACGGCCGCTCAAAGTTGGAATCGCTGCAGAACCGTACACCGACACGGAAACCGTCTATTTGCCCGAGCTGATAGACGCCTGCAGCACCCGGGAGGAAAACTTCGACCTGCTCAAGGCCACTGCCGCGTACCTGTGGGCGCAAACCCGATACGGGACTTACCGGGCACCCGCCGACGCTTTCGCCAGCTATTCGGACCGCGCCCGCGCCCGCCGCTACTTCCATGCACTGGAAATGTTCCGCTTGGATGCCCGGATCCAGCGCGACATGCCCGGCATCGGCCGCATCCTCAAGCGCCACAACCCACCCGACGCATGGACGGAACTACCCGACGCATGGGTGACCGCCATCGCGGAAATCTCGAACCCGAAAGCCACGGTCGAAAACTCTCTGCGCCTGCTCGAAGGGCTCTACCCGACCGCAGTAACGCTTCCGGAAGTGCCATACCAAGGCGTGCTGCGCCCGGAACTGGCATCCGAAATCCTAGTCAGACGAGTGGGCGAAGAGCAGCATCAACTGGCGAATGCCCTGCTCAGCCTAAAAAAGGAACTGTCGCCTTTCCAGTCCGAGAAGGAGCAAAGCGAACGCTTCACCGTGCGCAGGGATCAGAATCAAGTGGCCGACGAATTTGCGTTTTCCCTGGAACTCGGCGACAAAACCGTCACTCCGTCCGAAGATATCCAGCAACTTCTTGAGTCCATCATTCAGGACCTCGGGGAAATCCCCGACGAATACCTTGAGCCAGCCAGTGCCGGCGCCTATCCCCCGGCTTCGGAAGAGCCGGAGGATGCTTCTTCGCCCGCAAGCGAAGATGCTGATTACGTCTACCCGGAGTGGGATCATTCCCGTCAGAAATACCGGCCCGACTGGTGCCAGTTGTACGAACGCCCGATTACCGGCACCAGCGAACAATTCGCACAGGACACGCTGGATCGGCACCGCCGCCTGCTCGCCGGGCTCCGGCGCACGTTCGAAGCCCTGCGCGACGAGGAGAAACGCGTCCGTCGGGAAATGCATGGTGACGAGGTGGACCTGGACAGCTTCATCAACGCCTACAGCGACTATGTCAACGGCTCGGAACTGGACGAACGTTTGTTCACCCGGATGAAGAAACTGGATCGTGACATCGCCGTGATGTTCCTGATCGATATGAGCAGCTCCACGTCCGGCTGGATCAATGACCTGATGCGCGAGGCGCTGGTGCTGCTGTGCGGGGCACTGGAAGCGCTGGGAGATCGCTATGCGATCTACGGATTCTCCGGGCGCACTCATCGCAACTGCGAGTTGTATCCGATCAAGAACCTTGATGAGGCCTACGGCGGTGACGTCCGCCGTCGCATCAGCGGCATTACGCCCCGGAACTATACCCGCATGGGCGTGATGATCCGCCATCTCACGCAACTGCTGAAGGACACGGAAGCCCGCACCCGCCTGCTGATCACGCTGTCCGACGGCAAGCCGGACGATCAGGACGGCTACCGGGGCACTTACGGCATCGAGGATACCCGCCAGGCGCTGAAGGAGGCCCGACATTTGGGAATCCACCCGTATTGCATTACCATAGACAAAGAGGGCATGGAGTACCTCCCGCACATGTACGGAGCCTCCAACTTCGCCGTGGTCAGCCACATCGAGAAACTCCCGACCAAGGTGTCCGACATCTACCGCCGCATCACTCTATGAACACTATCTACCCCCATGGAATCCGCGTTGGCCTGGCGCTGACACTGGTGCTGGCGCTGGCTGGCTGCAAAACCGACCTCTTCAGCACCCAGGACATCCCCGAAGAAGTCAAGGGAATCGCCAAAACCAGCGTGGACTACGCCTTGGACGCGCACCTGAACGCGACCACCGAGGGGCTTGAAGAACTGATGCGGGAGTTGTACCGGCTCAACCCTGAGGAACTGGAGAAAATGCCAGGCGCCACGGTCGACGAGCGAGTCGCCCTAGTGCTGCCGGACCGCACGTACGACGAGTTGCGATTCGGAGAACTGAACAGCCACCGCGGCACCGAGGCGATGCAGTTGGCATTCGAGCCCCGCTTCATCGGCGACCGGGTCTTCGCGCTAATGGTCGGCATTGTCAGCCAGATGCGGATTGCGTACAACGACAAATTGGAATTTTTCGCCTTGAACCGGCTGGACTCCGAAAATCTCGAAAACTTCGCCAACAACCTGGAAATCGTTCGCGTCAGCCTGGAACGTCGGACCGGATCGGATGGCCAGCCGATCATACGCCACGAGGGCGATACCCAGCTCCTAGAATCGGGGCTTCCCAAGCCGACTCCCGGGCAGATCCTGGACCGGCTCATCGGGCACCAGCGAGTACTGGTGAGCATCACGAGCGGTTGGCGGGACCGCGCCCACCAGGCCGCGGTGAAGACGATGGGCGCCGTCATCATGCTGCCCATCCCCTAAGTCCCCCACGCGCATGGACGCGAACATCACGATCTACCACAACCCGCGCTGCAGCAAGTCCAGGCAGACGCTGCAACTGCTCCGGGAACAGGGTGTCGAGCCCAACATCATCGAATACCTGAAGACGCCTCCGGATGAATCAACCCTGGCCGGCATCCTGGACCAGTTGGGAATTTCCGCGCATGAACTGACCCGGACCGGGGAGTCGCTGTACAAGGAACTGGGACTGGACCAGGATTCACCGGACGAGGCGCAGATGCTTCGTCTGCTGGTCGAGAATCCGAAACTGATCGAACGTCCGATCGTCGTGACACCGCGCGGGGCGGCCATCGGCCGGCCGCCTGAAAACGTCCTGAAACTGTTGTGAAAGACGTCGAAATCCTGGTGCTGTACTACAGCCGGTACGGCGCCACCGCCGACATGGCGAACCGGGTGGCGCACGGCGTCGAGGAAGTCGAGGGCGCAAGCGCGAAGATCCGTACCGTGCCGCCGATCTCGGCCAACTGCGAGAAGACCGAGCCGGACATCCCGGAAGACGGCCCGCCCTACGCCCAGCCGGAGGACCTGGAACGCTGCGACGGCCTGGCATTGGGCTCACCCACCCGATTCGGCAACATGGCCGCGCCAATGAAGTACTTCTGGGACCAAACCGGGAGCCAATGGCATTCAGGCGCACTGATCGACAAGCCAGCCGGCGTATTCACTTCGACCAACAGTTTGCACGGCGGCCAAGAAACCACCCTGATCAGCATGATGACCCCATTGCTGCACCACGGCGCGGTGATCGTCGGGGTACCCTACGACGAACCGGCGCTGAATGCCACGCAAAGCGGCGGGACGCCTTACGGACCCAGCCACTGGGACGGTCGCGAGGAATCCGCAGCTTTAACCGAGCACGAGATCGCCATCTGCCGAACGCTGGGCCGGCGTCTTGCCTTATTCGCTCAAAAAATAAATTCGGCATCTGACTGAATTCAGAGCCGGCTCTCCGAAGTCGGCGGTTGGGCCAACACCTCACGCACGAACGGCACGGTAATTCGCCGCTGCTGACTTAGCGAGGCCTGCTCCAACTGATCCAGCAACTGGCAGAGTTGCCCCAAACCGCGGACCACATGGCGCTGCATGTAGCGCACCGCATCCTCCGGCAGGTCGTACCCTTGGCTGTGCGCGCGACGGCGCAATGCTTCGGATTGTCGTTCGTCATCCAGAAGCTGTAGCGGAAATGACACGGCACCGCGGAGGCGGGAGCGCAGGTCGGGCAATTCCACCGACACACTTTCCGCAGACTGGCGCGCCGCCATCAGCAGGCTGGCGCCATGATCCATCGCCTGGTTGACCAGGCCGAACAGCCGCTGTTCCCAGTCCCCTTGCTCCAGCACGGCATCCACGTCATCCAAGCAAATCCACAGGCACTGCTCCAGGCCATCCAGGGTTTCCGGACCCAGTTCCCGCATTTGCTTCAACGGCAGATAGGCTGCGGACTCTTCCCGTGCCTTCGCCTGATGGCAGACCGCCTGCAGCAGGTGCGTCTTCCCGCTGTCCTGAGGGCCATGCAGCCACAAGGACCCACCCTGCCGCGGCAAGGATTCCAGCGCATCGAGAATTCCCTCGTTGCCGTCCGTGCAGAAATTGGCAAAGGTATGCCGCGGATTGGAGCCAAGCGGCAGAATCAATTGGCTCATTGGGAGGCGTCCCCAGGATCTGCCAGCACTCCACTCCAGACCAGTATGTACCCGATCCCGCTGACGAGCGTGGCGATCACGGTCGCCCACAGCAGGACGTCAAGCAACATCGGCGGCAGAACGGTCAATTGGTTTCCCATGAAGGCGAACACCGTGATGATTTGTACGAAAGTATTGATTTTCCCAACTTTAAGGACCGCGGTTTTCTGTCCGGGATGGAGCAGGTAGTTCATCAGGGTTCCCCCGATGACCATGACATCGCGTCCCACTACCAATGTCACCAACCATACCGGCAACAGTTCCAAGTGCCCCAACATCACGAAAGCAGCCACCAGCATCACCTTGTCTGCAAGCGGGTCCAATCCGGCCCCCAGAGCACTCGTCGCTTTCAGGTAGCGGGCCAGGAAACCGTCGAGGCCATCCGAGATGCCCATCACGATGAACAAGATCAATGCCAAGCCGAACTGCTGCTCCAACAGAAGCATGGCGAACCACGGCACCAAAAGCAGGCGCAGGACGCTGATCAGATTAGGAATGTGCTGGATCATGGGCTTTTCCCAATATTTTAATGCAGGAGTAAAATGGCGCGCGTACCGAGCGGTTCCGTGCCAGAGAAAGAATCTTCTGCTTCCGCCTACCGGGAGGCCGGGGTCGATATCGACGCCGGCAATCGCTTGGTGAAACGCCTCACGCCGCTCGCGCAGCAAACCTTCAATGAACAAGTCCTCAGCGACCTTGGCGGGTTTGGCGGGCTTTACCAGCTGGCACAGGATTACACGCAACCTGTATTAGTGTGCGGGACGGACGGGGTCGGCACCAAGCTGCTCCTGGCTCAAAAGCTCCAGCAGCATGAAACCATCGGCATCGACCTCGTTGCCATGTGCGCAAACGACATCCTGACGCACGGCGCACGCGCCTTGCTGTTCCTCGACTATTACGCCTGCGGGACGCTGAACGTGGAGGAAGCGGAAGACGTGGTCCGCGGAATCGCGGCGGGATGCCAACAGGCCGGTTGCGTCCTGCTTGGCGGGGAGACGGCCGAAATGCCTAAGCTCTACCGCCCCGGCGACTACGACCTAGCTGGATTCTGCGTCGGCATCGCAGAGCGCGACCGACTGCTCCCCCGCCCGGATATCCAGCCGGGAGACGTTTTGATCGGAATGGACTCCAGCGGCGTGCACGCCAACGGCTTCTCGCTCGTCAACCGCCTGCTGGAGACGGCTCCGGAAGATCCGGACCGGCTGGAAGCGCTGCTGCAACCCACCACGATCTACGAACCACACCTGCGGGAAATCATTGATTCCGGGAAGGTCTTGGCGCTGGCCCACATCACGGGTGGCGGTCTGACTGAAAACATTCCGCGCGTCCTGCCGGAAGGCCTGTCCGCACAAATCGATCTCGAAAGCTGGACACGCCCGGAATTGTTCGACTGGATACAGTCGGAGGGCAACGTGGACGAAGAAGAGATGCGACGCATCTTCAACTGCGGAATCGGCATGGTCGCGTTGGTCCGTTCGGAAGACGCAGATACCGTGACGCAGAACATCCAATCCACTGGACTGGGCGCCCGAATCATTGGTGAAATCTTTGCCCAGGAAGGTCCCGCTCAAACGGCATATAATGCATAGGGGAATTATGCAAAATATACAAAAGTATAATTCTGAAATGAAGGTTCACCGCGCCGTCCGATACCGCCTGCACCCCGGTTCTGCAAGAAAAAATCAGCAGTTGCACGGCACCGCCGGAGCCTGCCGGTTCGTCTGGAACCACATGGTCGGGAAGCTCAGGGACGAGTATGAGGCGTGGGGCACCTGCAACCTCTCCTACATGTCCACGAAGAACGTCCCGACGCCGGGACTGGGCCGGACTTTCACGGTGCTACGGAAGCACAGTTACAAGTGGCTGCAGGGCTACTCGGCGTATATCGTCAAGAGTTCGCTGCAACCCATCGAAAGGGCTTACCAGGCGTTCTTCAAGGACTTGGAGACAGGCGGGAAGCTGAATCGGAAGCCCCCTCAGTTCCATGGCAAGTGGACGACCACGCCGAGTTTCCCGATCAACTACCAATCGGCAAAGGTGGCGGGCGACAGCCTGTACGTGCAGAAAGTCGGCTGGATGAAGATGACCGGCACCAACCCGTACCCGGACAGCGAGTTCAGGTCCGGCACGGTCAAGTATGAATGCGGCAACTGGTACGCCTACCTAGCGTACGAAGTGGAGGATCAAGCGAGCCTTCCTCATGCCATCAAGGAAGTGGGCATCGACCGGAACATCGCCGAGGGCCGGCTGACTGTGCTATCGGACGGGACGATGCACGGCGGCCCGGACCTGGAGCGGAAAATGGCCAAGCGCAAGCGGTATGAACGGTCAATGGCGCGCAAGCGTGAGGTCTATTGGAAGAATCAAAAGAGCCCCTGCGGGCCGAAACCCCAGGGCAGGCCCCGCTACCAGCCCTCCAAACGGTATCTGCGAACCCAGATAAAGCACCAACGGGCCTACGCGGCGGAATGCTTCGCCCGGTTGAGTTGGGCGCATCACGTCAGCAAGGGCATCGCATCCGAATACGATGTCGCCTACGTGGAGAAGCTGAACATCCGGGGCATGACAAAATCGGCCAAGGGCACGAAACAGAAACCCGGCAAGAATGTGAAATCGAAATCCGGCCTGAACCGGCAGATTCTGGCCAGCGCATGGGGCACGCTGGAGTTGTGCCTGAACTACAAGATGGAAGTCCGCAAGGTGCCTCCGGCGTACACCAGCCAGACCTGCCATTTATGCGGGCATGTCGACAAGGACAGCAGGAAGAAAACAGACTTCAAGTGCACCGCTTGCGGGCACGCGGACGATGCGGACGTAAACGCCGCGTTGAACATATTGGCCTTCGGGAATGGGGCTGCTGGACGTGGAGGTGGCGACACCGGCGGGGCATCCTGCCACAGTCGGCCTGGGAAGCGTCAAGAAATGGGCAAAGAATCCCTTGCGGATTTTGCTACATAGTTCCCATACGCAGCCATGATCCCGATGGCCATCTTGTTCTCCGGTGAGGGAACGAACCTGCAGGCCCTGATCGATGCGGTGCACCAGCGCCGCATCTATGCTGAAATTCGCTGCGTTATCAGCAACAAACCACAAGCGCACGGGCTGGACCGCGCGAGAGCGGCCGGCATCGAGACGCTGGTCATCGGCGACACCGACCGGACGGCCCGAGAAGAAAAAACGCTTGCGGCCCTGCAGGAACACAACGTCGAGTTGGTCTGCCTGGCCGGTTACATGCGCGTCCTGTCCGAAATCATAGTTGGACCCTATCTTGGGCGCATACTCAACATCCATCCCTCCCTGCTTCCAGCCTACCGCGGCGCAAACACTCACCGCCGGGTTTTGGAAGCCGGCGAAAAACACCACGGGTGCAGCGTACATTTCGTGACCGTGGATCTGGACGAAGGCCCGCTGATCATCCAAGCGAGCGTGCCTGTGCACCTGGACGATACCGAAAGGGCGCTGGCCCTTCGCGTGCTGGAGCAGGAGCACCTGATCCTGCCCCTGGCAGTCCAGTGGTACTGCGACGGCCTCCTGCACATGCAGGACGGAGCCGTTTATCTACGCGGAGAACGGCTCGACGAACCGTTGATTTATGAGGCTGGCCCCTAGCCTCTGCGGCCTCCTCCTCTTTGGCTTATCCGCTGCCGCTGCGGACACCACCCAAGCCACCTACGACCTGTACTACCAAGGCACGCAGACGGGGACCGTTACCGTCACACTCACGCACGAGACAGTCCACACCTACTACAAGGCCATCGCAAAGCCGAACTGGCTGGCCCGCCTGTTCGGCCAAGGCACCATCATCGAGCGCGGCACCATGAGCAGCGAAGATCTGCAACCCCAAGAGTACTTCTATCACGATTCAGGCCGGGAACGCCACTACCGATACGTCTACGACCGGTCTCACGGCCAGGTTCTCATCACGACCCATGAAAACGAATCCGTTGAACCACTCGGGGACAGCACGCTGGATCCCGCCGCCATGGCCGTGCGTCTGCTCCGTGACCTGCCCAGCCCCTCGCCCAACTACAGTGTCCTCTCCAAAGGCCTGCTCAAGGTGTATCGTTTCGAGACTCCGGTGTTGGAACCCCTTGAAGTGCTGGGTCAAGAGCGACTGGTCTGGAAAGTGGTCCGCATCCGCGCAAGCGCCGAGGACTCGCGCATCATTACTTGGCACGATCCCAAGCGCGACCAGTGGATGGTCCGCACTGTGCGCATGGAGGACGGCGAGGAAAAGGTTCGGCTTGAATTGACCAGCCTGGATCAGTCAGACACCAGCGATCTGCATCCGGTCGACCAGTAACGCTCCGGTCTGAAGAGAACCGCGACGATCCTGCTCCACTCCGACCGCGACGATGTCGCGGTACATGTCCGGCAGGGAACCGGCGATGGTGATTTCATGCACGGGATGCGCCACAGCACCATTCTCGACCCAGAATCCCGTTGCACCGCGGGAATAGTCTCCGGTCACCTGGTTGACGCCCTGCCCCATCAGCTCCGTCACCACCAATCCCCGCCCGAGGCGCTGCAATAATTCATCCCAGGACAACGCGGGCTCCCGGGATTCCAATACGAGATTCCGTACTCCGCCGGCATTGCCGGTAGAGGCCAGTCCGAGCCTGCGTGCGGAATAACTGCTCAGGAACCACCCGCGCAGGATGCCGTTATCCACCACGGTCCGCTCCTGCGTTGCCACGCCTTCCGCGTCAAACGGTGCGCTGGCTGCCCCCCCGACCTCATGCGGATATTCGGTCAGGGTGATACCCTCCGCCCAGACCTGTTCATCCTTTCGGCCCAGCAAAAAAGACGCCTCGTGGTAGAGGGCTCGGCCGCTGGCCGCGCCCACGAAATGTCCGAGTAGCGATCGCGCGACCGGAGCTTCGAACAATACCGGTGCGACACAACTGGCGAGCGGTCGGGCTCCCAAGCGGCGTACGGTTCGCTCTGCCGCAATGCGCCCCACCGTTCCAGGATCCTGCATCTTGCGCCAATCGCAGTGGGTGCTGTGCCAGTAGTCCCGCTCTTGCGCCCCGGCCTCGTCTGCCGCCACGACACAGCAACTGAGGTCGTGGCTGCTGCGCCGGTAGGTGCCCATGAAGCCCAAACTGTTGCCAAGCACCCGAATGCCGTCGTAGCGGCGAACCTCCGCCCCTTCCGAATTTGCTATGCGGGCATCGGCGCGTGCCGCATCTTCGCACTCAAGTGCAAGTCGGACGGCTTCGTCGTTATCGAGATCCCAAGGATGATGAAGGTCCAGTTCCGGGTATTCGAAGGCCAGCCGATCTTCATCAGGCAGGCCGTGGCAGGGATCTTCTTCGGTGCTGCGGGCAATCTGGCAGGCCGCTTCGACTGTGCGTTCTATCGAGTCTTCACGCAAGTCCGTGCTGGAGGCATGGCCGCGCCGCTGGCCAAAGTAGGCGGTAATCGACAGGCCTTGATCCTGCTCGCGTTCAATGGTCTCAAGCTCGCCAAGCCGCACCGAAACCGTCAGGCCCTCACCGCGATCCAGAGAAACTGCCGCAGCGGTGGCCCCTTGCCGGCGGGCCTGGTCCAATGCTTGCTGAACGCACGTGCGCAGGTCCTGCGCCGAGGCGGATTCAGCCGTCATGCATCCGGGTCCCCCCGACTGTCAACTTGTCGACCCGCAACGTCGGCTGGCCAACGCCCACCGGGACCTGCTGCCCGTCCTTGCCGCAGGTGCCAATTCCATCGTCGAGTTCCAGGTCGTCGCCGACCATGCTGACGCGCCGCAACACGCTGGGACCGTCTCCGATCAGGGTCGCTCCCTTGACGGGGTGCGCAATCTTTCCGTCCTTGATCAGATAGGCCTCGGAAGCGGAAAACACGAATTTTCCGGACGTAATGTCGACTTGCCCGCCATTGAATCCAACCGCATACAGTCCATGGTCGACCGACGCCAGGATTTCTTCCGGTGAATGGGTGCCTGCCTGCATGTAGGTATTAGTCATGCGCGGCATCGGCTGGTGCGCATAGGATTCGCGGCGGCCATTACCAGTCGATTCGGTCTTGCACAACCGCGCGTTGAGCCGATCGTAGAGGAAACCGCGGATGATGCCATCCTCGATCAGCACCGTGTTCTGGGTCGGGGTTCCCTCGTCATCCATGCGCAACGATCCGCGGCGGTCCGGCAGGGTGCCGTTGTCCACCACGGTAACTTCGGGGCTGGCCACGCGCTGGCCCATCAGGTGAGTGAACGCCGAAGTGCCCTTGCGAATCGCATCGCCCTCCAGGCCATGTCCTATGGCCTCGTGCAGCAGCACGCCCGGCCAACCGTGTCCAAGCACCACGGTCATGGTGCCAGCCGGAGCTTCCTGGGATTCCAGGTTGAGCAATGCCACGCGCACGGCTTCCTGCGCGAATCGGGCCGGTGCCCCGGTCTCCAGAAGCTGGCTGTATCCATAGCGCCCGCCGCCGCCATGTCCGCCGATTTCACGCCGCCCGTCCCGTTCGGCAATAACGCTGACGCTCAGGCGCACCAGCGGGCGGATGTCGGCCTGGTATACGCCTTCCGTCGAGGCGATCAGGATCACCTCGTAGGTGGATGCCAAGGTGGCCGTCACTTTCTTGACCTCGGGGGCCAATCCGCGGGCGGTTTCGTCCACTTCACGAAGCAGGGCGATCTTCTGTTCCATGTCCAGGTTCTGCAGCGGATTGTCGTAGCCGCAAACGGCAGGTGGTGGAGTCGAAGACGACTGCGGCAGACGGGCCTGTCGGTCGCCATGCGCGATGGAACGCGCGGCTTGGGCCGCCTCAAGCAATTGCTCGGGGCTCAGTTCCTCGGAATACGCGAACCCGGTCTTCTCACCCAGTGCCGCACGGACACCGGCACCCTGTTCCAGGGTAAAAGCCGCATCCTTGACGACTCCATTCTCGATCGTCAGCGATTCATGCTGTGAATGCTGCAGGTACACGTCTGCATAATCGCAGGCCCGTGACCAGGCATGCGCAAGGGTCTGTTCCAGCGTTTGCGGCGTCAATTCTCCCGGATCCAGGAGGTAACGCCGGACCGCACCGTCGGTTACGCGCTCATCTGGCATGTCAGCCTCCGGTTGTGGATGCTGGGAAAGTTTTTCCGAATCTCCTCGAGCCGCTGTCGATCAATATCCGCGACGACCACGCCCGCCCCGTGAGCCCGTTCCCCCTTGATCGAACCCCAGGGATCAACGATCATGGAATGCCCGTGGGTCTCGCGCCCATTCAAGTGGTAGCCGCCCTGCGCGCTGGCAACCAGGTAGACCAGGTTCTCGATTGCGCGGGCGCGCAAAAGGCTCTCCCAGTGCGCCTTGCCCGTCAGCGCCGTAAACGCGGCAGGCAGCGTAATGATCTCCGCCCCCTGATCCAGGAGCGCACGGAACAGTTCCGGGAAGCGCAGGTCGTAGCAGACGGTCAGCCCGATGCGTCCGAACGGGGAATCCGCGACGACCGGCTCGTTTCCGCTACGAATGGTCGCGGATTCGTTGTAGCTCTCCCCGCTGGCGACCAGCGTCACATCGAACAGATGGATCTTGTCGTAGCGTGCCCGGATTTCTCCCTGGTCGTCGAACAGCATGCACGCGGCCGCCGTTTTGCTATCGATCCCGCAATGCAACGGGATGGTGCCCCCCACGATCCAGATCTGGTGTCGGCGGCACTGCTTGCGGATGAACGCCTGGATCGGCCCGTCTCCCTCCAGTTCCCGATATTGCAGGATATCCTTGTCCTGCAGGCCCATCATGGCAAAGTTCTCGGGCAGGACCACCAGCCGCGCGTCGTCCTCGACCGCTGTTTTGATCAGACGCCCGGCCTCCAGCAGATTGGCATCCAAGTTAGGGCCGGAAGCCATTTGTACCGCAGCAACCCTGTCCATAGTTTCTCGCAAGATCAACGTGGCCGGTTTTGAACCGGCTCACGAGGAATTCGTTCCTGAAATCGTAGCATGTCCTCGCGTTCAGGTTTCTGCTTGAGCCGGATCCGGTAGCGTTCCGTCACAAATCTCCGGGCAGCCTCGTGCATCAGGTGGTTGGGGTGTTTATTGCAATACTTCTCAAGCCATTCGTTGGTGCGAGTGAGCCCGGAATATTCCGCGATGCTGTACGTGTCGCGTACGAGGTAATTGTATGCGGTCAGGTAACCGGCCAGCCAGCTGTAGTACAGCCCGCGTTCCTCGACCGGAACGTCCAGAAAACTGGTACAGGTATCCAAGCCCAAGCCTTGTGCCTTGTACTGCTGATTCAAGTCACGCGCGTGCGACAGCGTCGCTGAGGTGCTGAGCAGGATGCCAATCAATCCGCAAACGATCCAGTGGCCCTCCCTTCGCCGCAGAACCGAACCGGTTCCCGCTGCCATCATTCTTTGCATAACGCTTTCAACGGAAACGGCACACCGGTGCCGCCGTGACCGCAGTAGCCTCCCGGGTTCTTGCCCAGGTATTGCTGGTGGTAAGACTCGGCAAAGTAGAACGTTTCGGACGGGACGATTTCGGTTGTAATCGGGTCCTCCCCTTTTGCGGAAAGTGCCGCCTGATACAGCTCGAGACTCCGCCTGGCCAGTTCCTCTTGCTCGCGGTCGGCATAGTACACACCGGAACGGTACTGAGTGCCAATGTCGTTCCCTTGGCGCATTCCCTGAGTCGGGTCGTGACCTTCCCAGAAACAGGCTAGCAACTCCGGATAGGTAATCAAGTCGGGATCGTAGACGACACGTACCGCTTCGGCGTGCCCGGTCTGCCCAGAGCACACCTCTTCGTATGAAGGATCCAGAGTTTTTCCACCGGCATAGCCCACCGCAGTGGTCCATACGCCTTTCAATTGCCAGAAACGCTGCTCCGCCCCCCAGAAGCATCCCAACGCGAATTCCGCGATCTGCAACTGCACCGGATACGGCGGCGTCAGAGGGTTGCGCGTGAACAGATGCAACTCCCTCGTCTCTTCCATCAGGCCAGCATCTGTCATTGCCGTCGCCCCATAAAACAAGGCCGCCTTGCGGCGGCCTGAGTTTTGGAGGTAATAGTTATTATTGTTGTCTGTGAACCCTGGCCGGTCAAATCCTGATCAATCCGGGCCATAGGTGAAGTTCGAAGCCAAGCTTACGGTGCCTGAATGCTCATGGGTGACTCCGTTATCGCTGTACGCCACCTTGACGGTATCACTGATCGTGATGTCATTGCCTGGGGCAATGGCCAGGGGTGGGTTGGACACGATGACCGGGCCTCCGTCGGCACCCTCGACTTCTACAACTTCGCTCTCTCCGATGCCGTCACCAACTTTCAGGCGACGGGTCTTGCCATCCACGGAGTACTCGATCGAGGTCTGCTTGACGCTGACCACCTCGCCAACCAAGCTGCACACGACCGCTAAATGGCCGCCGAGTTGGCCCGAGTACATTTGGGTGATGGCATCGAACTGCGCTTCGCTGGCACGCTCATCAACGTATAGAGCCACCTTGAAGCCGCCTTCGGTCAGAAGACCGGGGGCTTGAAGAAACATTGCGACATTGAGATCGTTGATTTCCAGGTCGTCCAGATGGCCTTCGTCGATATGCCATCCCAGCAGTGCAGTACAGGTTCCAGTGGTGGGGGGTTTCAGCGTGATGCACGGGCAAATGAGGTCGCACGTGCAGGATTCAAAGTAATTGCCTTTGATGCTCCAATTGTCTGATGCCATGGCTGTTCCTCCTTTTTATTAGAGTACGCGGCGCGTTGTTCGGGTGGGGAGTATAACACGGCCCGAAGGCTATTGTGCTAAGGCCAAGCGTCAAACTGCCACAAATAATTCTCCTTGCTTTTCGGACTGTAACCGTGCTGGTTCCGGCAATAGTTCCGAAAATTCTGCAACCGGTACATTACTCAATTCTCTTGGCTCAAGTTTGTGCAATCCCCCACCGTAGACTCGCCCCTCGTCCAGCATTGTCTGGGGACGAATTGCGTTGAGAAACTTCCAGAGTTTCTTTTTCAAACTCGGATCTTCCTCTAAGGCTCGGGCAATCGGTCCTTTAGGGTAGAGCATGAGGTAGACATTCGCGGCAGTCGCCCGAGAGTGGTTCAGTATGAAGCGAAACGGGCGCCCGCTTTTTGTCCCCTTTCTTCCAAGGTAAGTGCATACGAATGGCGCTGGCGGCCGCTCTTCCTGTGTATACCAAGGTGTCCGATGCCGACAGAGGTAGCGTTTGGCCACGCCTAGTGCTTCCCCTTCTTCAAGATATTTCCACAAGGCCGGATATTTCTTCCTTATCTGCGCCTCTCCCAGTCGGCAATCAAGCAAGAATAAACGATGGCCCAACACCGGGTTTCCATCCCCGTCAGCCGCCACTTCGTTCTCTTGCAAATAGCGCGGGCTCGGCAATATGGGCCGAAATGCTTCTCGAGGTAGCCCACGGCGCTTGATTTCCTCAAGTGTCAAGATGAAATACCGGTTGCCCCCAGTCACCAGTCCCCGCTTAATGCTGAAGAAATCACCCAAAACTGGCACATTTGCTTTATCGCCGTCCTCTTTTGCCGGATAGCCTGTCCACTTAGAGCTACGGCACAGCATCTTGGCAGGCACCAAGCGTTCCAGCCTCGGGCTACCAAGCGACCCGCCGTATGTGAACCTGACATGGTGTTCTAGCGGCGGTTTCGCTTTGCGGAACCAGACCACAACCGAAGACACCAAGGCGTCTTCAAACTGCACATCGTCTGGATCAAATCGATGCAGATGCAGCAGCGTCACGTCATTTAGCAGGTAATTCCTTACTGCAGCACCATAATTCACATCCATAAATTCGCTTGGCACCAACCAGCCCGCAAGCCCTCCCTCGGCCAGCCACTTATGGCTTAACCCAAGAAAATAACAGTACAATCCGGCCAATCCACTGAGCCGCATGCTGCACGCTTTCTGCAAACAGGCCTTCAGGCGCTGCTTTTCTCTACTGTCAATATGATGATGTCGAACGTAAGGCGGGTTACAGACAAGCAGGTTAAATTTTTCAGAATCTGGTGGCGCTTCAGCCCGCGTAAAATCACTCAAACGGACATCCAAGCCTGTCTTTTCCCACAAATTTGCCGCAGGAATTCCATAATGGGAGTCGATTTCGTAGCCAACAGCAGTATTAACACTGTTCTGTGGGAACACGCTAAGCAAGGCTGAGTAGAACGACCCGGTCCCCAAACTCGGGTCAAGGAAACGAATCCCTTCGTTGATTCCAATCTGGGCTTTTGCGTAGCGGAGAATGTCTATCGCCAATTCCGAAGGCGTGGCGAACTGCCCCATTTGATTTCTTTCAGCCTGATTCTTTTTTGAGTCTAGCTGTCCCTGAAGCGTCAGACGATGCTCCTCTAGCGCCGCAATTTCACTTCTAGCCATCCCTAAAGCCCAAATTTCCCCAAGTCGTCGACACGATGTTCCCACACCCAATCGATACCTTCCGCGGCTTCATAACCGAGATAGCCGCTGTCAAAATATCCGCATAGAAACAAAATAAACTGCACATTCCTCCCATACGTTTGCCGTAGTTGGTTCATTTTGGTAGCTTCTTCTTTGCGGCGTTTGTTCACGTTTGTATAGTCACCCGCAGATTTTGCTTCAATAAGAAGGGGAAGTTTTCTTGTTTTAGCGTTTCTCGGCATTACGGCAACGTCTACAGGAACATTAACCGATTTATTGGCTTGATCCTGTTCGACTGGTACATTCAAATGGAACGAATATGTCCCCGATTGCATTTCATTATATTTCGTGCCTATTCCCGGCAAAATCTTCACGTAGCCCCGGCTCTTCAGCCATTTCTCAATGACAGTAAGTTGTCGCTTTTCCTGAGCATTTCGGATAATCGGATTTGCGACAGCACCACAAAGCCGGTCGGCTACGATCGTCGCAGCCCGATATATCTCCTGTCGAGATGGGCCACTGTCATTCTCTAACCAGGCAAAAATGTCCGGATCGATCATTTTTTGGATTGTTTTGTTGATCTTCCGAAGGTTGGAGCCCAATTCTCTTGATGACATCCGAGAAGGCAATTTGCCTTCTTTTTCCATCACTTTGACAAGATTGGCAGAAGCACCTGAGAGTCCTATCAGGCGATCTACGGCAAGTGGTGGAGAAGTAATCATCCGGAGCGTAGGCAGGGCAGCAGGAACTGTTTTGAGCAACGCAACGTCGATTTTCCTCAAATTGTCCGTCGCTATAAGCATTTTTTCAACATCTTGAGTTGTCCGTATCCTAACCTCTCGATACGCTTTTGGTGCAAATCGAATAAACCACTTGTTATACATATCAACTGACTGGATAGTGTCCTCTTTCCACCGGTTTGGCTTGTCCCGATTTACCGCTCTCATTTGATTGCCTTATTTGATTCTAGATTCTCACAGGGCCTGCGCTGATTCTGAAGGAGAGTGCTAAGTGTCTTCTTCTCTGGGGCGCATTCGTGACCTAGCCTTATCCAACGTAAAGCAGGAGTTTACTACAAGCAAAAAGAGTCTGACTCAAAGGCGGGGACAGAGAGGCCATGTGCTAAAATCAAAACTAGACCAAGTGATGCGGAATGGAGCGGCTTGGTAGTTCGTCGGCTTCATAACCCGAAGGTTTCAGATTCAAATCCTGTCCCTGCAACCAATCAGATAACTTGAAGTTATCGTTGTTATTCACAGTTATAGTTCGAGCCGTTTTTCTATTCCCTTTTTCCCTCATCGCTTTATCCTCGGTGGCTATTCTCAGGGTTCCCACCAGAAACAACCTCCGGAACTTCTGGAAACTTGGGGGTAGGTAAACGGAGGCCATGAACGTGGATAGCATCGCATTGAATTTCGTGCCGCTACTTGAGCAGGGCAATAACGTAACTGTCTACAGGAACCCTGTTCCTGACAATTCACAGTTAAAAAAGGCAACAGATTTCCGCACGAAGCTTCCTGAACAAGACAACAGTGACGAATGGTCATTGTTTGATATCTCAATCACCAAACAGGACGGGTATGAAGCATACGAGTATGAATATTCTCAGAATCCTGTTTTGACCGTATATCTTATATACCAAGAGTTGCTCGACATACTGGAGTCCAAAACCGGTGAAAAAACCGGTGAATTGGAATACTACATTCCAGAGAAGGCAATCATGTTGAAAGAAGTTCGCTTTGTAACAGTAAAGTTCGACGAAGGCAACACCGAAGTCATTGTGAAGCCTTACTACTTAAAGGCAAAGAAGCAGTTTGGATTACTAGTGGAGCACAAATTCTCCCATAAAGAGGGCCAGCCCTTTAACAGGCAAACGCTAATTCGTAGTTTCTCGCTAGATAGGTTCGGAAAACCGAATATCTATTTTTACAAAGATAAAAAATCAGTTATTGAAACTTTTTTAAAAGATATACTTAGCCCAGCTTTGTCTGGCTCCAGTCTTGACTTTGACGCGAATTTTTCTGTTTTGCCTACGAAGCAACTCGATGTAAAAACTTATCTGGTTGGTAGTGGAAAGACAGCAAAATCGCAGTTTATGGGAATAAGATCTAATGGCCCGTATCGGCAAATGGATGATGGCGTTAGATACCTCTTCCTTTTTACTGAAAGAACTAGGTCATTAGCAAGGGATATCTATCTTGGGTTGGTCGGCAAACTGTTTCCCAGCCAGTTTTCCGGCCTTGAGCAGATGTTCTCAGTGCCAATTCATAAGGACATAGTAGAGCATCATCTGGTAAGCACATTTGATGCAGCCGCCATACAATCAATCGAAGGGCGGATTCAGCAACTGAAAGCGTCTTATCCGGCTGACAAAGTAATGCTCGTAGCGGTTCTTCCAAAAGGTTTTAAAGGCGTAGATTCGGATTTTGATGCATACGGTAATCTTAAATTGATGGCATTAAGAAATAATGCCTATTGTCAGGTCGTAACAGAAGATACTTTCTTCAAGAAAGATCAGTTGAAATGGTCTGTTTCCAATATTGGGTTGCAGATGTTTAGCAAATTTGGGGGTGCGCCGTGGCTCGTCCAGCCCGCGAAGAACGACTGTTTAATATTTGGAATAGGAAGCGTACAGGAGAAGAATCAGGATAGCGTAACACGCTATACGGCGTATACTGTTTGTTTAGATTCCAGTGGTGATTTCAAGTATATCAAGCCGTTATCATCCTCAAGCGATGAGGCAGTTTATCTCGACAATTTGAAAGCCAATTTAAAGGACGTGTTGTCAAGCGAGCTTGGTGAGCATTACAAATCGCTTGTTTTGCACCTCCCGTACAAGATTAGTCGGAAAGAAATCGAGGCCATCAAGGCGGTTGCTTCACAAATTAGAAAGGCGGATGAATTTGAAGTCATAGTCATACGCGTCAATACAAAACACAAGTTCCTAGGATTTAGCGATCACAATACCTGTGTTCCATACGAAAGCACCTATGTGCAGCTTTCAGCGAACGAGTTTTTGATTTGGGCGGAAGGATTGCAGCACGGGAAAGAAGTATTGCATAAGCGAGTGTCGGAGCCGCTCTACATTGACTTTATCGAGTCGCAGGAAGAATGGGTAACAAAGAAGGAATGCCTTCAGGACATCTTAAATCTAACAGGTGCGAACTGGCGTGGTTTTAATTCAAAGGCTCAACCAATTTCGATCTTATATTCGAGGCTTATCGCAAAATTTATGAAGGAGTTTTCGCATTTCGAAAATGTAAATGACATGAGTATCGTGAGCGCGGAGTCGGTAGCACCGTGGTTCTTATAAAAAGGAGAACAAAATGGGCTTAAGAGAAGATTCGTTGTTGTTCCTCCTGGGGGCCGGGGCTAGCGTTGATGCGGGGATTAAGCATGCAAAGGCGATGACTCTTGATATCGAAGAGAAGGTACGGTCAGACTCGGATTTTAAAGAGTTTTACGAACTGTATAACTACTTGAAAAGTTCTATCATCTATCAGCGAGGGCTCGAAGGAGCCTTCGAAGATCAGACAGCGACTATCGAAGAATTATTAGACGTTTTATCGGAGATCAATCAAAAGCATCAGAATAAGCTATATCCATTTATTGGTGGTTGGAATATCCACCTTCTTAAGGTCGCGGGCGAAGAATTTGAGAAGGTGACAAAGCTGGATAAACAGATACGTTCACAACTCTTTCAATGGATAAATATTAGCAATTACGACAAAGCGGAATATTTCTGCAGGTTTAGAGACTTGGTGTCTGAGGTCGGTAGCGCCATCCGCGTATTTACGCTCAACTATGATATCTGTGTCGAGAAAGCACTCGCAGGCACAGGCTTTAGCGTCGAACTTGGGTTCAACGATAATCGAAAATGGGAAGCATCCAAATTTGATGCAAATGAGAATACCGATGTTGGCCTGTATCTATATAAGTTACATGGTTCTATAGATTGGATAAGAGATACAGTTAATGATGGAGTACTGACACTATGTGATAACCCTCAGCCAAATCCCGAGCTTATCTTTGGCACTGCCGCCAAATTGAGTTCGATTGATCCTTACTTATTCTACGTACATGAGCTTCGAAAGTATTCGTTGAATGAGGCTCTGCGATTTATTGTTGTCGTTGGTTATAGCTTTAGTGACGACTATATTAATGGTCTGATCGCACAGGCGGCTACTCGTAGCGAATACCTTAAAATCTTGGTTGTGGTACCACCCTCCAATGGTAAACAAGACCTTGAACGAACTCGTATTGCGGAGATGCTGAACGTTGAGAAAGACCGGATTATTTACGAAAATCTGACGGCAAAGGAGTTTTTTGAAGAGAAAATGGATCTTGCCTATTTTTCCGAATTGTCTGGTGCTAGCGATGACGACCCATTCTAAGTCGCTTTCAACATCCTTGCTCATGCCTGCCACCGCCTCCACTTCTGAATTCGGGCCCCTGCCAACGGCTGAACGCTGGACCCTGATCGGCGCCGTCACCGCCGTCACCGCCAGCGGGTGGGGCTGGATGCTGTACATGGACTGGATGATGCGCGACATGATGCGGGGTGGACCCTCTATCGCGTGGATGCCTCCGCCCGCCGGAGCCGGCGGCTGGAGCGGATACGACTTCTGGATGCTGTTCGTCATGTGGGCGATCATGATGGTCGCGATGATGACGCCCAGTGCCGTGCCGATGCTGCGGATGTACCGGATCGTACAGCGAAACCGGAGCCAGCAGACCCTGAAAGCCGTCCCTTGGATGATTTTTCTGGTCGGTTATCTCGCCTCGTGGACTGCGTTTTCCGCAGTGATCTCAGTCGTTCAGTGGCCCCTGCACGAATGGGGGCTGCTCGACCCCATGATGGACAGCCGAAGCCAGTTGTTCAGCGGCATCCTGCTGATCGTGGCGGGCCTGTACCAGTGGACGCCATGGAAAGACGCCTGCCTCACTCTGTGCCGGACGCCCATGCAATTCCTGCTCGCCCGCTGGAAAGACGGTCGCACCGGCGCCCTGCAAATGTCTTTTGAACATGGCCTGTATTGCATTGGGTGCTGCTGGGCACTGATGCTGGTCCTGTTCGCCGTCGGCATGATGAACATGCTGTGGGTCGCGGCCATCACGCTTTTCGTGATCGTCGAGAAGGCCCTTCCAAGCCCTGCGCAGTTGTTCCGAACGATAACCGGGTTGTTGCTGGCTAGTTCGGGGTTCTGGCTGCTGCTGCTCCACTTTCAGGGCCCGACATGAGTTCGGCAGGCGAGCAACGGGTCTGGCAGCTGTTCGAAGACAGCCTTGCGACCCATCGGGATTCCCAGGATCGGCTTGCCGAACCGATTTCTCGGGCCGGAGCCCTGCTGGCGCAGGCCTTGTCAGACGGCTGTCGGGTGTTGAGCTGCGGCAATGGCGGCTCGGCGGCAGACGCACAACACTTTGCCGCCGAATTAATTGGTCGCTTTGAGAAGGAACGGGAGGCCCTGCCTGCCGTCGCCCTCTCCACCGATACCTCGGCACTCACCGCCATCAGCAACGACTACGGATTTGAACGGGTTTTCAGCCGCCAGGTCGAAGGGCTTGGGCGGGAAGGCGACATTCTTGTCGCGATCAGCACCAGCGGCAACTCCCCCAATGTCGTGCAAGCCATCGAGACGGCGCAATCCAAGCAAATGCGGGTGATTGCCCTCACCGGCCGGGACGGCGGCGCCATTCGCGACCAGATGCGCGAGAGTGACATTGAACTGTGTGTTCCATCCGATTCCACGGCCCGGGTCCAGGAAGTCCATATCCTGATCCTGCACTGCCTGTGCGACCTGACCGATCAGCTCGTGCATGAGTGATCCGGGCTGGCTGGCCGCGCTTCGCGACCTGGTCGATCCCGAGGACCTGCTCGACGACCCGGCCGACTGCTGGACCTACGGCTACGACAACAGCCGACAGCACAGTGCCCCACAGGCCGTAGTTTTCGCCCGCGAGGCAAGCCAAATCCAGGATCTGGTCCAATTCTGCCGGACCCACCGCATCGCCCTGACTACCCGGGGCCTCGGCACCAACACCACGGGGGCTGCAGTCCCCTTGCAGCATGGCATCGTCCTCTCCACCGAACGCATGAACCGACTCCTGGACATTGATCCGCGCGAACAGACCGCGCGGGTTGAACCCGGGCTCATCAACCAGCAACTCCAGGATGCCGCGAGCGAATACCAGCTGTTCTGGGCACCGGACCCGTCCAGTTCCCCGTTTTGCACCATTGGCGGCAACCTAGCCTGCAATGCAGCCGGACCCCGGGCACTCAAGTACGGCACCACCCGCGACAACACGCTCCAGGTCCGGGCCATCACCGGCGCCGGCGAGTCTCTAAGCGCCGGCACCCTGACTCGCAAGGGCGTGGTCGGGTTCGATTTGATGCGCCTTTTGGTCGGCTCGGAAGGCACGCTGGCGATTTTCACCGAGGCGACCCTGCTGCTGCGCCCGCGCCCAGAGGCGCTCGCGACCGCACGCGCCGTCTATGCCGATCCCCAACATGCGATGGAATCTATCGAGGCCATCCTCGCCCAGCCCAACCTGCCGTGTGCGCTGGAATTCATGGACGCTGCCTGCCTGGACCTGATCCGTGATGATGGACAAGTAGAGTTTCCGGAAGACGCTCGTGCCCTCCTCCTGATCGACATTGATGGCGACGCCGACCAGCTGCCGCAGACTTCCGCGCCCATCGCCCAAGCGGCTTCCACCGAGAAATGCCTGGATTTCCAGATTGCTTTCGGGGATGAGGAACGCGAGGCCTTGTGGCAGGCACGGCGCACGCTCTCACCCGCACTGCGTCGCATCGCTCCCGAGAAAATCAACGAGGATGTCGTGGTTCCGGTCAGTCGGCTTGCGGAACTGCTGAAAGAACTAGATGGGATTCGTGCGCGCTATGCCATCCCCATCGTCTGCTTCGGACATGCGGGATCCGGAAACATCCACGTCAACCTGATGCCGGACGGCTCGGATGGACAGCGGGAAATCGCCTATCGCTGCCTGGACGAGGTTTTCGGGGCAGTCCTGCGCCTCGGGGGCACCCTGTCGGGCGAACACGGCGTAGGCATAGCAAAACGGGAGCACATCGCCCGCGAACTGGATCCCGCTTCACTGAAGATGATGCACGCGATCAAGCTCGACTTTGATCCGGACGGCATCCTCAATCCGGGGAAGAACCTGCCGGATCTGGCTGAAGACTAGGTAGTTTCAAGTCCCCGTTTCAGAAAGCTGCTGCCGATACAATTCCGCATCCTGTTCTGAAAAACAGCAGCACACCAAGCGTTCGAAATTAGCCTCGTGCTGGCGTAACGCTTCCAGCGCAACCCTCGCCGCTTCGGCTTTCGGGTAGCCATAGACCCCAGTGCTGATCGCCGGGAACGCCAACGACCTGAGTTTTTCCTGCTCTGCCAGCCGGCAACTGTTGTGATAGCAGGATGCGAGCAGCGCTTCCTCGCCTCCCTGGCCCCCTTTCCAGATCGGCCCCACCGTGAGAATCACATGGCGGGCTTTCAGGCCGAAACCAGGCGCAATCTTCGCTTCCCCCGTTTCACAGCCTCCCAAGGTGGCGGTGAACCGAGCCAGTTCCGGGCCTGCCGCACGGTGGATGGCACCATCCACGCCTCCGCCCGGCATCAAGCTGGCGTTGGCGGCATTGATGATCGCATCGACCTCCAAGCCGGTGATGTCTCCGACGACGATTTCGATCATGCCGGCTTCGACTCCATCACTTGACGACTTTCAGGTGAGGCGGTCCTTTCGGCGGAGTCGGATCCTTGTCCGATGGTGATGAAGATTCCCCATCGTCCCAAGGAAATATCAGTCCCTCGTTATTTTCCTTGCAAAAGATGCGAGCCACCTTCTCTACGTCCAGAACCATGTGTTTCGAGACGCCCTGAAACCGGGCATGGAAGCGGATGCTTTCTTCGTCGATCACGAGGTCGCGCACCGCCCGCGGAGAAATGTTGTAGACGGTGAGTTGGTCGTCCTCCAATGCCGTTCCGAGTTCAGTGCCCCCATTCCGGACCACCAGCATCGGGGTCAGGTCATTGTCGACCACCCATTCGTAGATGGCGCGAATCAGATAGGGGCGATTGGAGGTCATCGCCGAATCGGCATGGAATCAGCCCGTCAGGACAGGTGCAGGTCCCGTTCGACTTCGGTCAGGCTACGCTGGAAGCACGAACGCGAATAGACCTCGCGGGCATATTTCCAAAGCGGTCCGGAGCTGCGCGGCATTTCGATCTTGTAGCTTTTCAGACGCCACAGGATCGGCGCCAGCGAGGCATCCAGCAAGGTGAAGCTGTCGCTGGTGAAGAATTTCTTGTTTTCCCGCTGCTTGAGTTCCGCTGTCACCCGAATCAGGAAATTCCGCATGGTCTCCCGGGCAGCGGCGGACTTTTTTGCCCCCGGCGAGTGCAGGTCGTCCAGCTGGCCGTACAGGCGGCGCTCGATTTCGAGCAGCCAGACCCGTGCCCGCGCCTTGCCAACCGGGTCGACCGGCATCAGGGGCGGATGCGGGAACCGATCATCTAGGTATTCCATGATAATTCGGGGTTCCATTAGCATCATTCCCCGATCGGTAAACGTCGGTGTCGTGCCTTCGGGATTGATGACGGCCAGATCCTCGCGATGTTGAGGCTCGTCCGTATATGCATAGCGGGCCTGCGTTTCCTTCTCGGCTAGAACCATGCGGACCCGGTGACACTGCGGGCACTGGGAAGACGAAAACAGGAGCATGGCGTTTTAGTGGACGTCCTTCCAGTATTCGCGCTTGAGGAAGTAGGCGAATCCTCCCAGCACCAGGAGGAACAACAGCACCCACGTCCCCACGCTTTCGCGCGTCAGACGCGCCGGCTCTGAAACATAGACCAGAAACGAAGTGAGATCAACCACGAGTTGTTCATATTCTTCGGGGGTCTTCAACCCCGGGGTCTCCAGCGTCAATCCCGTGATGACCGGCTTGCTCCCGTTTCCATTGTCGACTTCCTCCCATTCCGCGCGCTGCAGGCCCTGTTCCCGCCAAAGCACGTGCGGCATGGTCGTGAACGGGAAGCGCCAGTTGTTGACGCCCCACGGACGGTCTTCGTCGGCGTAGAACGTCATCAGGTACTGATAGATGTAGGTGGCCCCCTTGCGCCGGGCAAGCATGCTCAGATCCGGCGGTTTCGCCCCGAACCACCGCTCGGCATCGTCCTGGGACATGGAGATTTCCATTCTTTCGCTGACGCGCCGACCATTGAAGATCAGGTTGTCCGCTACCATCTGCATGTCCAGCCCCAGGTCCTCTCCGACCCGGCTGTAGCGACTGTATTGCAGCGAGTGGCAACCCATGCAGTAGTTGACGAAGTACTTCGCGCCCCGCTGCAGGGAGGCCCGGTTGTTGAGATCGATCACGACTTGGTAGCCGGGCAGTTCGGCTCCGACCGCAGCGAATGCGGGCCCGGCCGAACCCAGGCACAAGACCGACAGGAAAAGCGCGCGTTTCATTCGGTCAACCGATCCGGCACTGGAAGGTCACGTCCCAGTTTCTCGATGCCGCTGCCGAAAACCATGACGGCCACGAACACGGCCGGCATCAGCCAGCCCAGGAAGACCAGCATCCCTTGTCCGGGCTCCATCCTCACGACGTCGTAGAGGGTGATCAGGCCCAGGACCACCACCAAGGTCAGCAGGCGCTCCATGTTACGGCGCGGGCGGCTGAAGAACCACAGCGCGATGAAGAACAGGAAGTACCATTCGCTGAAGCGCAGCGCGAGTTCGCTGTACAGCGGGGTCGGCGGGTTGAAGCCCAAATAACCCAATGCCGCGAACGTGACCACGAACACGCCCAGGTTGATCTTGTACAGCAGGCTGCGATAGCGCACGGAACGCACCGGGTTTCGGTCGATCCATGGCAGGAAGAACAGAACCAGAATGGACAACAGCATGGCCAGCGCCCCGAACTGCGGGTCCGGGATCGCTCGGAGAACCGAATAGAACGGCGTGAAGTACCACACCGGAACGATGTGCTCCGGGGTCAACAGCGGATTGGCCGGCGTGAAGTTGTCCGGCTCCAGGAAATAGCCACCCATTTCGGGGGCGAAGAACACCACCAGCGCAAACAGGAACAGGAACGCGACCGATCCCCAGATATCCTTGACTGTGTAGTACGGGTGGAACGGGACGCCGTCCAGTGGCTTGCCGTCCGCGTCCTTGTGTTCCTTGATCTCAATGCCGTCAGGATTGTTGGACCCTACCTCATGCAGCGCCATGATGTGCAATGCCACCAGCGCCAATAGTGCCAGCGGGATGGCCGACACGTGCAATGCGAAGAACCGGGTCAGAGTTGCGTCGGATATTGCGAAATCGCCACGCAACCAGATGGCGATATCCGGTCCGACCCAAGGAATGGTGCTGAACAGGTTGACGATCACCTGTGCCCCCCAGTACGACATGTTGCCCCAAGGCAGCAGGTAACCCATGAAAGCTTCCGCCATCAGCGTCATGTACAGGAACATGCCGAGCAGCCAGATCAACTCGCGGGGCGCCTTGAAGGAACCGTACATGATTCCCCGGAACATGTGCAGGTACACCACGATGAAGAAGAACGACGCACCCGTGGAGTGCATGTACTGAATCAGCCAGCCAAGAGGAACATCGCGGCGAATGTATTCAAGAGAAGCGAACGCAAGTTCCGCGTCCGGCTTGTAGTGCATGGTCAGGAAGATGCCGGTGACGATCTGGATGACCAAGACCAGCAGCGCCAGCGAACCGAAAAAGTACCAGAAGTTAAAGTTCTTGGGCGCGTAGTATTTCGCCAGATGATCGTTCCACAACTGCATCAGCGGGAAACGGGCGTCGATCCAGCCGATCAGACTCTCAAAAAGAGATTTCATGCGGGAGCGTCCTCGGGCATCTCGCCAATCAGGATCCGCGTATCGCTGACGAAACGGTACGGCGGCACCCGCAGGTTGGCGTTGGCTGGCACGTGGTCGTACACACGGCCTGACAAGTCGAACCGGGAACCGTGGCAGGCGCAGAAAAATCCGCCTTGCCACTCGGGGCCCAAGTCTTCCGGAGCAGCGTCGGGGCGATAGGTCGGGTTACAACCGAGGTGCGTGCAGATGCCGACCAGCACCAGGAACTCCGGATTCAGCGAGCGGTGGGAATTCCGCGCGAATTCCGGCTGTTGCTCTTGTTCGGAGTGCGGATCTCGGAGGTAACTGGCTTCGGCCTCCAGCGCCGCCACCATCTCGGGCGTGCGGCGAATGATCCAAATTGGCTGCTTACGCCAGATCAGGTCGATCTTCTGGCCCCATTCCATCTGCCCGATATCCACTTCAATCGGGGCGCCTGCCGTACGGGCGCGAGCGCTCGGCGACATGGATGCGATGAACGGCCACATAGCCACTGCGGCACCCGTTCCACCCACTAGAGCCGTGCTGCCGGTTAAAAACCGGCGGCGGCCCACATCAACTGTGTCGTCTGGCATGTGTCGGGAATTTCTAGGCGATCAAAAAACACAGCCGCCACCCATCTTGCGTGTCGGCCGTGTCCGTTCCATTTGCGGCGGGAAATTTTAACATATAGCGAAATATGGCACCTCTCTCAAGCTGGGTTTGAAATATCGATGAACTGGTGGCGCAATCCAAATTTTTCCTCAAGATGCTGACCGACGGCCTGCACGCCGTAACGCTCGGTCGCGTGATGGCCGCAAGCAAAATAATGCACCCCGCATTCGCGGGCCGTATGCACGGTCTGCTCGGAAATCTCCCCACTAATGAAGGCGTCCAGTCCCAGGCGAGCTGCTTGTTCAATGAACTGCTGCCCGGCACCAGTACACCATCCAACCGTGGTGATCGGATCTTCCGCCTCAGGGCCAGCCCACACCACCGGGTGCTGCAACCGCTCTTCCAGTCTGCTCGCGAATTCCTGTGCTGATTGCGGTTCTTTCAGCCGTCCGACTCTTCCGGTCTCCGGGGCGCCGGGTTCCAAAAGGCCAGTGACATCCAGATCCAGGCATTCCGCCAACTGGACGTTGTTTCCGAACTTCTCATGTGCGTCCAGCGGAAGATGGTAGGCGAACAAGTTGATGTCCGAAGCCAGCAGTGTGCGGAGCCGCCGCGCCTTCATCCCGGTGACCCTCGCATCTTCGTTGCGCCAGAAATACCCGTGATGCACGAGCAAAGCATCGGCATCCTGTTCCTGGGCAGCTGCGATCAGCGCCTGGCTTGCGGTCACGCCCGAAATCAGCGTCTCAATCCGGTCCCGACCCTCGACCTGCAACCCGTTGGGGCAATAGTCCGAGAATTCTGAAGGCTGGAGCAACTCGTCCAGGTAAGCGGAAAGCTCCGTTCGCTCAACCATTAGTTCGAGTCGCTTCGCCAACGGGCCGAAGCGGCATGCGCACCCAAACCCTCCGCCTTTGCCAAACACTCGGCTAAGCCAGCAAGATCCGCAGCGCCAGCCTGCGACAGGCGAATGGTACTGCTGCGCTTCTGGAAGTCGTAGACTCCCAGCGGCGACGTGAAGCGGGAAGCCCGCATGGTCGGCAGTACATGGTTGGGTCCGGCGCAGTAATCGCCCATCACCTCCGGGCTGTGCACGCCCAGAAAAATCGCACCGGCATGATGGATTTGATCCATTACCGCATCCGGCTCCTTCAAGGCCAGCTGCAAGTGTTCGGGCGCCAGCCGGTCAACCAGTTCCGCAGCCTGATCCAGATCGTCGGTCTGGATCAGTGCGCCGTTGGTCGCCAAGGATTCGCGGATGATTTTTGCGCGTGGCAGCTCTTCCAATTGCGCGGCCAGCGCATCTGCCACCGCGTTGATGTGCTCCAAATCCGGGCTTAGGAGAATCGCCTGCGCCTGTTCATCGTGCTCCGCCTGAGCCATCAGGTCCGCCGCTAGCCATCGGGGATCCGCGCTGCCGTCACTCACGATCACTACTTCCGAGGGTCCGGCCATCATGTCGATCCCGACCCTGCCGAATACCTGCCGCTTGGCTTCGGCCACCCAGAGGTTCCCGGGACCGACGATCTTGTCGACTGCCGGAATAGTTTCCGTCCCCAGCGCCAGCGCGGCAACGGCCTGGGCGCCTCCCAGCGCCCATCCACGGTCAATGCCAGCCACATGCGCTGCTGCCAACACAACCGGGTTGACCTGTCCGTCCGGCGTTGGGCTGACCATCAGGATTTCTTCCACCCCGGCGACTCTCGCCGGGATCGCGTTCATCAGCACCGAAGACGGATACGCTGCGGTCCCTCCGGGAACATAGACGCCGACACGCTGTAGGGCATTGACCCGCTGCCCGAGCCGGGAGCCGTGTTCGTCCTCGAACTCGAACGATTCCAGCTTCTGCCGCTGCGCATAGTCCCGGATTCGATCGGCTGCGGCCTGCAGTGCATCGCGCAGGGGTTCGTCCAGCGCCTCGAATGCGGCCTGAAAATCGGTCGCCAGCCAAAGCAGTGACGCCACCGAACCAGCTTCGTGTCCATCGTATCGCTGGGTGTATTCGAGCAGGGCGTTATCGCCGCGCGTGCGGATCTCTTCAATGATGGCCGCGACTGCTTCGGCTTGTTCCGGGCGCGAATCTTGTGCCCTGCCGTCGATCAGTGCCTGAAATTCACCCTCAAATCCCGGCGTTCCGGTCGACAGAATGCGCGGAAAAGAAGTGCTCATGCAGCCCGGCTGGCGCGCTGCCGTCGCGTCCGAACCGCCTCGGCCAAGCCTTCAAGCAACTCTTCCGTCTGCTCGAATCCGAGACAGGCGTCCGTAATGCTCTGACCGTACTGCAACGGCTCACCAGGAACCAGCTTCTGGTTGCCGCCGACTAAGTGGCTTTCCACCATGACCCCGACGATCCGCCGGTCTCCCGCACAAATCTGCTCGCCGATATTGCCAGCAACCCGCATCTGCTGTTCGGGAACCTTCCGGCTGTTCGCGTGGCTGCAGTCGATCATGACGCGGACCGGCAGTTTCGCCTGTTCCAGGCGTGCACAGACTTCCTCGACCGCATTGGCCTCGAAGTTCGGCTGCTGCCCGCCCCGCATGATGACGTGGGAGTCCTGGTTGCCAGTTGTGTGAAAAATCGCACTCCGGCCCTCCTTGGTGAGCGACAGGAAACAGTGCGGCTGGGTGGACGAACGCAGTGCGTCCACCGCCACCTGAATGTCGCCGCTGGTTCCGTTCTTGAAGCCCACCGGGCAGGACAGCCCGGAAGCCAGTTCCCGGTGACACTGGCTTTCAGTGGTGCGGGCACCGATCGCTCCCCAACTGACGCTGTCGGCAATGTACTGCGGCGTAATCAGGTCCAGGAACTCGGTGCCGGCTGGAAGCCCCTGTTCGCCCAGCCATACGAGCAGCCCGCGGGCCAGACGTAGGCCTTGGTTGATGTGGTAGCTGTCGTCCAAGTCCGGGTCGTTGATCAGACCCTTCCAGCCGACCGTGGTGCGCGGCTTCTCGAAATACACCCGCATCACGATCAGGAGGTCTTCCGTCAGCCGGTCCCGGACTGGCTGCAGGCGCTGCGCGTACTCATGCGCCGCCTCCACGTCGTGGATGGAGCACGGGCCGACGATCACCATCAGGCGATCGTCCGATTGCTGCAGGATCTCGCGAATTTGCGCCCGCGCCTCGAACACCGTACGCGCGCCCGCTTCCGTCAGCGGGAATTCTTCCAAGATCTCTTTCGGAGCACTGACGTTTTGTAAGTCCGTAATCCGTAAGTCGTCCGTTGGGTATTTCATGCGTCTATCCCTGCCGCCTCCGCGGCTTCCTGAAGGCGCGCCAGAATCGGCATGATCTGGTCATGCCGCATCTTCCATGCACCTTTGTTGACCACCACGCGCGCACTGATTTCGGCGAGCGTGGCATACGGTTCCAATCCATTGGCGGCCAAGGTCCGGCCGGTCTCCACCAAATCCACGATGCAATCCGACAGCCCCGCCAGCGGCGCCAGCTCCATTGAGCCGTACAATTTTATCGTAACGGCCTGCCTGCCACGTGCAGCAAAAAACTCTTGGGCAAGGCGCACATACTTGGTCGCCACCCGAACCCGGGGCTGTTCCAGGCAGGCTTCGCCACCCTTCGGACCGGCCACCACCATCCGGCAGCGCGCAATGCCGAGATCCAACGGCTCGTACAGGCCGGGAACCTGACTCTCCATCAGCACGTCTCGTCCGGTAATTCCGAGTTCCGCCGCGCCCAATGCCACGTAAGTCGGCACATCCGCGGCCCGCAACACCACCAGATCAAGGCCCGGCTCAGTACACGGCAGGATCAATTGCCGACTCTCCGCGGGGTCTTCTTTCGGCACGATATCGGCACGCGCGAACACCTCAAGCGCTTCGCTCATGATGCGTCCCTTGGAAACAGCGATTCTCATCGGGATCCTCCTCAGCTCAAACGCTGGATGCTGGCGCCGAGGCGCTGGAATTTCTCTTCCACGCACTCGTAACCTCGATCAATGTGATAGACCCGATCCACGACCGACTCTCCTTCCGCCGCAAGACCGGCCAGAATCAGGCTGGCCGAGGCCCGCAGATCCGTAGCCATCACCGGCGCGCCAGACAGCTTCTCCACGCCCTGAATTACGGCGGCACTGCCATGCACCTCGATGTTTGCGCCCATCCGGACCAGTTCCTGAATGTGCATGAAGCGATTCTCGAAAATCGTCTCGGTAATGGTGCTGGTCCCCTCCGCCACCGTGCTGACTGCCGTCATCTGCGCCTGCATGTCGGTCGGAAATCCCGGGTAAGCCGCCGTATAGACATCGGCGGCCCGGGGGCGACGGTCCCGCATGTCGATCTCCACGTAATCCTCGCCCAACTCGACGTTCGCACCATACTCGCCAAGCTTGACCAACACGGCTTCCATCGTGTCCGGTCGCACCTGGCTGACCCGGACCTTCCCACCGGTCACGCATGCTGCAGCCAGATAGGTCGATGCCTCGATCCGGTCGGGCAGCACCTGGTGCGTCGCACCCTGTAATTCACGAACGCCTTCGATCTCGATTCGACTGGTTCCGGCCCCGCGAATACGCGCACCCATCGCTATCAGGCAACACGCTAGATCCTCAACTTCCGGTTCGCGGGCGGCATTCTCGATCACGGTCGTGCCCTCGGCCAGCGTCGCGGCCATCATCAGGTTCTCGGTCCCGGTCACCGTGATCTGATCCAAGGCCAAAAGAGTCCCTTTCAGGCGCTTGGCCCGCGCCCGGATATAGCCGTTGCTCACGTCGATGGCCGCGCCCATCGCGACCAGCCCATGCAGGTGCAGGTCGATCGGCCGAGTCCCGATCGCGCATCCTCCCGGCAACGAGACTTCCGCCTGGCCGTAGCGTGCCAGCAACGGCCCCAGCACGAGAATGGACGCCCGCATGGTTCGCACGATATCGTACGAGGCGTAGCAGCGGTTGACCCCGCAGGTGTCGACACGCAGACTGTTGTTTTCGCCCAATGTCACCGTCGCCCCCATGCTACCCAACAGCCGCATGGTCGAGGCCACGTCCTGCAAATGCGGGGCGTTATGGATCAGCAGGGGCTCCTCGCTCATCAGCGAGGCGGCCAGCACGGGCAACACCGAGTTCTTGGCGCCGGAGATTGACACCTCGCCACACAGCGGCGTTCCGCCTTGAATCAGCAGCCTGTCCATTGGAAAACTGGACGCTGCTCAGGCGTGCGCGTGCGGCGTAAATCGCCGGGAAGTCTTCCCAGGCGTTCCGCCACGCAGACGCTCAATCACGGCATCCAGGCCATTCTGTTTGATTTCGGGGCGCAGGCTGTCCTTCAGGCTCTTGATCAGGAAAATCCCGTCGGCACGGATCTCGAACACGTACCATTCGCCTTCAATTTCGCGCATCAAGTAGGTCAGGTCGACCGGAGCCTTACCGGACATCAGGAATTCCGTGCGAACCACTTGGTAGGCCTTGTCGGGCTTGAGCTCGAACGGCAAATACTGTACTTTGCCGTCAGCGTACTTGAGGATGACTTTCGCGTACAGTTCGAGCAACTGTCGCTTGAGTGAAACAATGAACTCGTCGCGTTGTATCGGTGTCGCCTCCCGATAGATCTTCTTGCCGAGGATGATCTTCAGGATCTGATCGTAGTCCAGCACGCCGCCCAGCGTGGCGTCCACGAAAGTGTACAGCGCCTCGTCATCGCGCTCGAATTCGTCCATTCTCAGGCGGATTTGCTCCAGCAACTCATCGCTGACGCTCTGCAGCCGGGCCTCCGGGGATTCCGCCGTGGCCCCGACACCCGTCCACAGCAACAGGGCGGCAAGCGCAAATGCGCCCCCGGACAAACGCAGCGATGCAATGTTCGTCATCATCAGTTCACAGCGGATTGCTACGAATTATAGCAAGCGGGACCCCTTTCTCCCCACAACTTTCGGGAGCAGGTCGAGAAGTTAATAAGCCTCGTTGCGCGACTATAGCTGCCAAACGGTCACGATGAGCATCAGGGGTCTGGATATTCAATATCGCCATTAGGCCCCCGATCCTGAAAACGGATTGCGTGTCCGCAACTCTGGAAACAAAGAAAAATCACGATCTCTGGTTAACAATTCTTCGGCTCCATGTGCCACGCACAAGGCCGCAATCCGAGCATCATGAATCACCCCCCCGACGACATGGGGGCGCTGGACAAAGCGGCCCAATACTTCCTCGAAATCCCCTGTCTCGCCGATCATGCGGTTCGAGGGAGAAGCCGTCCACGCTTGGAATTGACGCCAAGCATGGGCCGGAGGCGTAGCATTTTCCTTCCAGATTCGGCGATTCGTCACCACGCTGAGGAACTCATAGCAGCAAGGCCAAGGAATAGCCCAAGCCCAATCCCCTCCGGCGAGTCCTGTCATGAGCGCGTGAGCCGCTTCGCCCACTCGTGTTTCACGCCGGTGCGCGTAGATCAATACATTGGTGTCTACGGCGATCATCAAGTATCCGAATCACCATAGATGGAATCTCGCAGCTCGGGCCAGGAGTACTGCTCAAGGGGGTCATCCGCATTCGAATTTCCGACCCTGAGATCGGGAAGGATGTATTGACTTCGGGAAGTTGAAGATGACAATATATTGCGGAGCCCCTCCTCCACTACGGCGCGCAGGGGCTTTCCAGCCTCTTTCGCATGGCGCTTGGCCCGGACAAGCAATTCGTCGTGAATATCCAGCGTTGTTTTCATAAGTACCATATTACCCATATTTATAGATATGGCAAGTATGGCTTTCTTGATTCGAATTTCAATGGCTTGGTATTTCCCCTGGCAGTGCGGCAACCCTAGAAAAATCATCTTTATATAATGATTAAGCCGTCTTGGATTCATTACTCGCTCACCCCCCCCCCCCAGCCTTTCAAGCCCTCCAACTCAATGCGTCCCCTCATCCTCGGCAGCAGTTCCCCTTATCGCCAGGAACTCCTCGAACGCCTGCATCTGGACTTTACGGTGGATGCCCCGGACATCGACGAAACACCCCAGCCTGGCGAAATCGCATCGGATTACGTGCGACGGCTCGCTCACGAGAAGGCCGAGGAAGTCGGAAGCCGGCATCAGGACGCCCTGATCATCAGCAGTGACCAGTGCGCGGAGCTGAACGGGCAGCTACTCGGCAAACCCGGCACGCACGACGTCGCCGTGGAGCAATTACGCCGGTTGAGCGGGCAGGAAGCGACTTTCCTGACTGGGCTGTGTTTGCTCGACACCGGGAATGGCACGTGCCGCTACTCCGAATCCCCCCACACGGTGTACTACAAGGAGTTGAACGAGGATGCGATCGAGCATTACCTGCAGAGCGAACAGCCTTACAACTGCACGGCAAGCTTCAAGTCTGAAGGGCTCGGCATCAGCCTGGTGCACCACGTCAGCGGTGACGACCCGACGGCCTTGATCGGCCTGCCGATGATTCGCCTGATTGAAATGTTGCGGGAAGCGGGCCTTGATATCCCGGGCGCGGACTAAAACCGCACCGGGCTACGCAACCAAGATTCTGCCATCTGACCCAGCCGGGCGCCGACCCGATCCGCCACGCGCTCTAGGAAATCCGGCTCATAGGTGTAATTCACCACTGATTCGGCCCCGACCTGGTCGCGTGCAACCTGCGCGACATCCGAAAATCCGTCCACTAGTCCCATCTCCTGCGCCTGGTCGCCGGTCCAGATCCGCCCGTCGAATACCTCTTCGTCCGAGGCCGTCAAACGGTCTCCTCGGGCTTCCTTGACGATATCCTCAAACTGCTGGTGGATCCGATCCACCAGACCTTGGAGGTGTGCCTCAGCCTCCGGGTCCTGCGGCAGGAACGGGTCGAGCATCGCCTTGTGCCGCCCGGAAGCCGTTACGCGCCGCTCGATGCCCCACTCCTCGATCAGTTCGGCAAAACCGAACCCGCTGGCAATTACGCCGATGGAGCCGACCAGACTGGAACCGTTGACGTAAATTTCATCCGCTGCGACGGCAATGTAGTACGCGGCGGACGCGCACAGGTCCTCGACCACCGCATAAATCTTCTTTTCCGGATATTCCGCCTTCAGCCTGAGAATCTCCGCGCTAATGCGATCCGCCTGGACGGGCGATCCGCCGGGGCTGTTGATGCGCAATATCACTCCTTTCGCCTGCTCTTCCTCGAATGCCTCGCGCAGCGACTGGTTGATGAACTCCGCGCTTGCCGGGGCCTGGGGCACGATCGGGCCGAATACGTCGATCCTGGCAGTGTGCTCATCCTGCCTCGGCAACGAGGATTCTCCTCCGAGCATTGCGAGCAGGATCAGCAGCAGGATAAGAAACGGAATCGTGGCGAACGCGGTTCTCCAACGTCGGGCACGGCGGGTCTCGGCGGTTAGTTCGCGGACCGCGACGACGAGAGCAGATTCTTTTTCATCCATGGCAACTTTCCTCTAGGGCTCTGATTGTACTGAATTTTCGAGGTCGACCATCAGGCGCCGCGGTTGGAGCTGTCCCGTCTCCAGCACTTCGGCCACACCGAAAAACTGGCCCTGCGCATCCTGCAATTTCCAGAATCCCGCAGATCCCTCGTGAACGATCTGCTTTCCATTGCGCAACGCGGCCTCTTCACTCGCCGTACAGGAATGAACCGGCCACTCGGGCAGCACTGCATCCGCAGGGAGCAGTCGTGCCAAGCGCGCCTCCTCGGAATCGGCCTCGATTTGTTCCAGGCTAACCGCCTGGGCTTCGTCAAAAACCCCGAGCTCCGTACGCCGCAACTGGCTCACATATGCTCCGCAGCCCAACGCCTGGCCGATGTCGTGCCCCAGCGAGCGCACATACGTGCCCTTGCCGCAAGAAACCTCAAGCTCCCATTCCTCCCGGCGGTCCGCAAGCAGTTCCAGTCGGTCGATCCGCACTTCCCGGGGTGGCCGGTCGATCACTTTGCCCTCGCGAGCCAGTTCGTACAAGCGTCGTCCTTCGTTGTGGAGCGCGGAATACATGGGCGGAACCTGTTGGATCGTCCCGGTGAAGCGGGACAGCAAGTCGTCGATCTCGGCTCGCTCCAGCGAGGGAATCTCGGCACGAGGTGGAGCCGTCTCCAGGCTTTCCGCATCATGACTATCCGTCTCCCGGCCCAACTGGATCGTGAACCGGTAGGATTTCGGGGCATCCAAAAGATAGGCGCACCAGCGGGTGGCAGGGCCCAGGGCGATGGCAAGGAGTCCGCTCGCCAACGGGTCGAGAGTGCCCGCATGTCCGGCACGTTTCGCCTGGAAGAGGCGCTTGATTCGAGATACGGCACGGGTCGAACTCAGTCCGACCGGCTTGTCCAGCAGCAACCAGCCGCAGGGCACAGGTGGAATCACGGAGCCGTCTTGGCGCGGGTGGACGTCTCCAGAAGACTTTCGATCCGCTCTGCCCGATCCTCGGTATCGTCCAGAACGAAGCGCAACTTCGGCACATAGCGAAGACCGCCACGATCGCCAATCAATCGGCGAAAGAACGGCGTGCTGCGCTCGAATCCAGCTTCGATTTCCGCGCGCCGGCGTGAATCCGGCGTTTCCGCGCTGATTACGTACACGGTGGCATGCTTCAGGTCCCGGCTCATGACAACCTCGGAAACCGTCAGCCGCCGCAGGCGCGGATCGTTGATTTCATGCAGTAAGGCCGGGCTGAGAAGCCTGCGAACCTGTTCGCCCACCGCCACCGGGCGCTGTCCGGGGATCACCGCGTTCTCCTAGAGCGTGCGGGCGGTCTCCACGCGCCGGTAGACCTCGATCTGGTCGCCCACCTGGACGTCGTTGTAGTTCGCCACGGCAATGCCGCACTCGGTGCCGACCTGGACTTCCGCCACGTCATCCTTGTGGCGACGCAGGGACTCGAGCTCCCCTTCGTAAATGACCACGTTCTCGCGCAACACCCGGATCGGGTAGCCGCGCTGGACCATGCCTTCGGAAACCCGGCATCCGGCCACCGGTCCCATCTTGCTGGAGCGAAACACTTCCAGAACCTCCGCCAGACCCATGATCTCTTCACGAACCTCTGGCGCCAACTGCTTCTCGAGCAGCAACTTGACATCGTCGATCAGTTCGTAGATTACGTTGTAGTAGCGCAAATCGAGGTTTCGATCCGCGATGGTGCGTCGAGCCGCACTGTCGGCGCGAACATTGAAGCCCAGCAGGATGGACTTGGAAGCATCCGCCAGCAGGGCATCCGATTCGTTGATACCACCGATTCCCGAGAGCACAATCTTGATCTGCGCCTCGTCGGTGGAGAGTTTCTCCAGCGATTCGCGCAAGGCTTCACCACTGCCCCGCACATCCGTCTTGATGATCAGGTTGAGGGCCGTCTTCTGCTCCTCGTCCATCTGTGCCGCCCAAGCCAGGCCAGCCTCGCGGGGCTCATCCGTCTGCAGATGTCGCACCGCTTCCTTGCGGTGATCCACGATTTCCCGCGCCTTCTGTTCATCGGCCACCACGTGCATCGGGTCGCCCGCCTGAGGTACGCCCGACAGACCCAACACCAGGACCGGGAACGCCGGTCCCGCCTGCTCAACCTTCTGGCCGCTGTCGTCGAACATTCCCTTGACGCGTCCGTATTCCTGGCCGCACAGCAACAAGTCGCGCTGGTTCAGGCAACCTTCCTGAACCAAGACCGTCACGGTCGCGCCACGGCCACGATCCAGACTGGACTCGATGACCACGCCGCGGGCCATTCCCTCGGCTGGCGCCTTCAGATCCAGCACTTCCGCCTGCAGGGTGATTGCTTCCAGCAGCGAATCCATCCCCTCTCCGGTCTTGGCCGAAATCTGGACGAACATGGTGTCGCCTCCCCAGTCTTCGGGCTGCACCCCGAGCGCCGAAAGCCCAGTTCGTACTTTTTCAGGATCCGCATTGTCGCGATCAATTTTGTTGATCGCCACGATGATCGGGACTTCCGCGTCGCGGGCGTGCTGGATCGCCTCTTCGGTCTGTGGCTTCACGCCATCGTCGGCGGCCACTACCAATACGATGAGGTCCGTGCACCGCGCGCCCCGCCCGCGCATGGCGGTAAACGCAGCGTGGCCCGGCGTGTCCAGGAACGTGATCTTGCCGTTCGGAGTCTCCAACTGGTAGGCCCCGATATGCTGGGTAATCCCGCCCGCTTCACCGGCGGCAACGCGGGTTTCTCTCAGGTAGTCCAGCAACGAGGTCTTGCCGTGGTCGACATGGCCCATGACCGTTACCACAGGCGGTCGCGACACGGGATCGCCGGTTGGCGCGCAATCCACCAGCAGATCGGCTTCTACATCCTCGACATGCACCCGCTGTACTTTGTGACCCATGTTCTCGACCACCAGCTCTGCGGTGTCGGGGTCCAGTGAATCATTGATGGTCGCCGTCTCGCCCAGGTCCATCAGCGTCTTGATTACCGCCGAGGCCTTGACCGCCATCGCCATCGCCAGTTCCGCCACCGTCATCGGCCCGGCCAAAGCGACTTCCCGGACGATCTGTGCCGTCGGTTCCGTGAATTGATGCTTGTTGTCGACTACCACCCGGGCCTGTTTCTTCGCGCGCGGCTTGCGCGTCCGGCGCTGGTCGTCAATATGCAGCTGACCGCGGTGCCGTTCCCGGCTCGTCGGGCCTGGCTTGCCGCGGGGTTCCCGATCTTCCCGGGGCTTGGCACGCGGCTTCGCCTTCCGCCCCCCACGGGGCGCAGCATTGGCCGCAGGCTTACGTTTCTCTTCTCCGGCCTGTGCCTCGGGCTTCGCCTTCTTCTCTTTCGGTTCCGTCTGTTGGGCCTCGGCCGGGACCTCGGCCGGAGCGTCCGGCGGAGACTCGGGAACCGGTTCCGGCTCCGGCGCCTTCTCGGGGGCCTCGATCTTAGGCCGCACCAAGCGATATTTGCCCTTGACCTTGACCTTGACCCGATTGCGCCCAGGCCCGCCGGTCCGCGGAATCTCTACCTGGCCCGCCGACGGCCGGGACTGTACCAGGGTCGCGCCCGTGGGCCCGCCATTACGCATGTAGCGCACCAGTTGTTTCTTGTCGTCGTCGCTGAGCGTGTCCTGCTCGTCCTTTTTTTCTAACCCGGCATGCTGGCACATCGCGAGCAACTGCTCAGGCGACATGCGCAGGGAAGGAGCGTATTCAGCGATCGTGGCCATTTTGACTGATCCCGCTTAGGCCTCCGGCAACTGCATTACCAGGTTTTCGCGCGCCTTCATGATCAGGGCGCCTGCCCGCTCTTCGTCCAGCGATTCGATCTCGGGCAATTCGTCCAAGGCCAGTTCCGCCAGTTGCCGCCGCGTGGTAATGCCATGCAAAGCCAACTGCATCGCGAGGTCGGGATCCATTCCCTCCACGTTGAGGATGTCCTCGTCCTCCGCCATCTCCGCACTCTGCGCCAAGCTGTCCTGTGCGCGTTCCTTCAACTCAGCCACCACCTGCTCGTTGAACTCGTCGATCAGCAGCAGGTCCTGATCCGGCACGTATGCAAGTTCCTGGACTTCGCGGAAGCCGTTTTCCACCAGGATTCCCGCAATATGCTCGTCGACATCCAGTTCTTCCTGGAATTTTTCTTCGAGCACCCGTTGCTCCTGATCACTTTTCTCGCGCAGTTCCTGCGCCGTCATGACGTTCAGCGTCCAGCCGGTTAACTGGCTCGCCAGGCGGACGTTCTGCCCATTCCGGCCGATCGCCTGCGACAGGCGGTCCTCCTCGACCGCAATATCCATGACCTTGTTCTCTTCGTCCTGGACGATCTCGTCGACCGAAGGGAGCGACATGGCGTTGATCACGTACTGCGCCGAATTCTCGTGCCAGGTAATGATGTCGATGCGTTCGCCGGACAGTTCGTTGGAGACCGCCTGTACCCGGGAACCGCGCATGCCCACGCAGGCGCCCACCGGGTCCAGCCGGGAATCGTTGGTGCGTACCGCGATCTTGGCGCGGATTCCAGGGTCCCGCGCAGCACCCACGATCTCAATCAATCCCTGCTCGATCTCCGGGACTTCCAAATGGAACAATTGAATCAGGAACTCCGGCACGGTCCGGGACAGGATCAGTTGCGGGCCGCGGGTTTCCTGGCGCACTTCGCGCAGGTAGGCGCGAAGCCGGTCGCCGGTGCGGATGATTTCACGTTGGATGGTGTCCTCGCGCGGAATGAACCCTTCCGTGTTCCCGCCCAAGTCGATGTAAGCGCCGGCATGCTCGACCCGTTTGACGATGCCGATCAGCAGGTCGCCAACCTTGTCTTCGTAGGCTTCCGCGATCTGCGCCCGTTCCGCCTCGCGCACTTTCTGCACGATGACCTGCTTGGCGGTGTGCGCGGAAATCCGCCCAATGTCCACGGAATCGATCGGCTCCTCGATATAGTCGCCGATTTCGAGTTTCGGGTCCCGCTGCTGCGCGGTGCTCACCAGGATCTGCCCGTCGGGTGATTGGAACTCGGGATCGTCGTCGGCCATCACCAGCCAGCGCCGGAATGTGTCGTAGGCACCCGTCTCTCGGTCGATGGCAATGCGCACGTCGGCATCGCCGCCCAGGTTCTTGCGGGTCGCCGCCGCCAGAGCCACTTCCAGCGCATCGAAAATAATTTCGCGTTCGATCCCCTTCTCCGTAGAGACGGTCTCGACCACGGCCAGAATGTCTATACCGGCATCACTCATCGCCAGTCATTCCTCCTCATAGTGCAATCGCGCCTGAGCGATTACGTTGTAGGGAACCACGAACGTCTGTTCGTCTTCCCGGATTTCCACGGCATTGCCGTTCGCCGCCTCGATCGTTCCGAACAGGCGACGGCGTCCTTCCAGCGGCCAGCGCAGGCGTATGGACACCTGCGAATCCCGGTAGCGCTGGAAATGCTCCGGGCACAGCAGCAGCCGGTCCAGCCCCGGCGAGGAAACTTCCAGCCGGTAGGCGGTCCGGATCGGGTTCGCCACGTCCAGCAACCCGCTCACCTGGTCGCTGACGGCCGCGCAGTCGGCGTGGCTGATGCCGTCCGGGTGGTCGATGTACACGCACACTCGACCTTGGCGCACACCCAACTGGCATACAAGCCCCCACAGCTCGTAGCCCATTCTTTCGATTTGGGGTGCGATCAGGGACTTCAATGTCTGAGTCGTGCCATCGGCCCTCATCAACATTTCCTCCTGAACCTAACAGAAACCCCCTTTCGGGGGCTTCTATCGGAACCCAGGTTGTGTCCTGCGCTCAATTATACACGGTTCAGGCGTATTTACCCGGTATTGAGCCGGATATTTGGCAGATTTTTCAATCAGGCCTTGAACGATTTCCGCGCTGATCCCAGATACGCAGCACTTCTATTTGATCTTCGGCTACACGATAAATGAAAGAAAAGGGTGTTCTCGGAATAGCAAACTCACGTACACCCCTCATCCCCATGACCGGGTGCCCAATCAGAGGATTCTTCTGTAGTACATCCAAAACCCGAAGATATCGTTCGGCCGCGCGTTTCGCCCCATCGGGAAATATCCGGGTGTAGTACATGCGCATCCACAACAAATCAGAGTGTGTGGACGGCAGAAAAACTAATTTCATCCGCTACTTGGAATCAGGAAATATATCCGGCTCGGGGAGCGAAAGCTCCGAGTCCGTGCCCCAAGAAGAAACCCAGGCATCCATCTTCTCTTGCGAGATAAAGATTCCTTTATCCGCCTCTGCAATGGCTTCACGGATCGCTGCGCGTTTTTCTGCACAGTCACGCAACATTGCTTCAATTGCCTTGATGGCGAGGTATGAGATAGAGCGGTCTTCAAGCTTCGCCTCATGCTCAAGGCTCTTCTTTAGATCTGCATCAATCCGTAGACTTAGTCGTTCAGTAGTCATGATTCGATCCCCGTGCGTACAACGTATGATATTGTATGACAATGTCGGCCAATAGTCGATTTCGTACCGGCCGGAGTTTATTACAGTGCTTCCCCTCAAGAGCACTTTAGCTGGCTTTTTACATAAAATTAGCGTTCTTGCAAAAACTTTCGGGCATGGTTCCGCCGATTAACCCCACTCGCAATGGAATTCACAATGGATGAGAGAACTTTACATGAAAAAGAGGAAGCTCTTAAAGATCGAGAACTAACATTTAACATGAAGCTGGCAGACTTTCAGCACCAGATTAAGATGGAGGTGGCGCGTGCGTCGGGAGAAGCTGGGCAAGCTGCACTTAAATCTTCTTTTGTATTGAATGGTGCCGCGTCAGTTGCTCTTTTAGCATTTATTGCACATTTGGCTACTGCTGATGAGGCAAAAAACATAGGCTCGTTTTCCGACAGCCTAAGTTTATTTGCGATAGGTGCTTTAATGGCAGCCATAGCGACTGGAATAACGTATCTTACTTATCACTTTTTTGATGCTGAAACATTGAAAAATAAGTATTTTTCAGAATACTACCCTATTCCTTTCGTTCTAGCATCATACGCATTATTTGTGTGTGGGTTGGTGAGTACTTCGACCGCGTTTAATCAGTTATAGCTTTCACTGCCATTAGAGTCTCTGTTGGGCGAGTCGGAGTCTATTCGAAGCGGGAGCTGAGCAATACGTACGCCCGGCGCCCGCGCGGGTCAGCAGTACGCGGGTCGTAGCCGCCACCGATGTTCACGTAGGGCGGATCTTCATTCGTGATGTTGAGGACTCCAGCCGTCAAGGAAGTATCGGCATCCGGGCCGAGAAGCCCGGCGAGTTCCAGGCGGTACTGCAGGTCAAAGGTAGCGAAGGAGTCGATACGGTCGGTGACCGTGGCGGTGCGGCGATATCGGTAATCGCTCGTGTAGTTGAACATCAGGACCGTCTGGTGGTTGCCGCTCTGCCAAGTCAAATTCAGGATGCCGCACCATTTCGGCATGGGGCTGCCAATGTTGGCGAAGTTCAGGTGGCCGATGCCGTCGATCTTCTGCCCGTCCGGGCGGGTGATGTCGTATTCGAGGACGCGTGTCGCGTGCAGGCCGGAAAGGAAGCGGCCGCTATCCGTCTGAAATTGTCCCTGGATCGAGAAGTCGAGGCCGGAGGTTCGGATCTCGTCAGTGTTGATGTAGCGAGTGTTGACGCGGGCGATGGTGCCGCCGGCAGTGCGGACCACGCGGCTTTCGCCGCCAGCAGTGACGCGGTCTTTATCGCTATCGACGACTTCCTGCTGATTCTCGCGAGCAAGGGCATCCTCGAAACGGAAACTCCAGTAGTCCAGATTCAGTTCCCAGTTTTCCAGGGCCACGGAACCGCCCAGGTTTAGCGAGGTGGCGGTCTCCGGTCTCAGGTTTCTGTTGCCGTAAGTCAGGATGGGCACGAAAAATTGGCGCCCGCCTTCCCGGACGTCGGAGTAAGACGCCAACACGCCCTGCGTCTGGTGCAACGAGGGAGCACGGAATGAACTGCTAGCCGAGGCGCGTAGCGAGAGGAGATCCGTCGGCGTCCAGAGCAAGGACAGTTTCGGGTCGGTGGTGCTGCCAATGCTGCCCCCGTAGTCCTCGTGACGCACGCCGAGCGTCGCCTCAAAATCCGGACTCAGGGGCAACAGCACTTCGCCAAAAACAGCAATTACATCTCGCGAGCCGGAATAATCGGGGGTGCCGCCGATAAATGAGAACTCAAAATCGTTGGATAGTTGGTTGAAGTCGCCACGGATGGATTCGTCACGGTACTGGACGCCAAGTGCATAACCGATCGGGCTGCCATCTGGCAAGGACAGGCCGTCGCCAGTCACGACCGCTTCGAAAACATCCAGTTCAGATTCGGTCGCGGCAATGGAATCCGCAAACAGGTAGTTGCGCATGAAAGCCTGCTCGTCAGTCGTACCGGAGCGTGTGCCGCCAAATGCACTGCCGTCCCAAGTCATGGCCAGCACCTTGTTGGCGACACTGAATGGGTTGTAAAACAGGCAGACATCGCCATTCTGGAGGTCGCCACGATCATCAGGGCAATCCGGGCCAACACCGAGCAGGCCGATCTCGTTCAAGTTGGCATCCATGGCTATGGCGTCTTGCAGATCATCCTCGTGGACACCCATGGCATTCTGCAGATGGCGATACAAAGTATCGGGAATTCGCCAGTCGATGTCGCTGCGGGCATGAAGGAACGACATTTCCCACGACAGGTGGTCGGTCACGTCGCCTTCGGCGATTAGTGCCACGCGTTTCGTTTCGCTATCAAAGTCGTTGGTTTCAGAAGGTTCATCGACGCCGTAGACGCGACCGATGTAACTCAGCGCCACCGGTTCGTTACTGCTGTTTCTAAACGGGTTGCCTGGATGCGCCGCCGGAATATAGGCCAACGTGGGACTAATAGCTGGAAGGCTGGGAGAGATGGTGCGGCGGATATTGTTATGCGTATAGCCCAACTCTGCCGTCAAGCGAGCCTGCTCGCCAAGGTCGAAGCCGAGCTGGGCGAAGGCCTGAAGGCGTTCTTCTTCCGGACCGACCGTGATCTGCGGGCCGAAGTCGAATCGGCAGACGCTATGCGTACTGGGGTTGGCTGCAAGTGCCTGTGGCGGAATGTAACTGGCAGGCGGAACGTGCTGGGCGCAATGAGGTGCAGCTGTGGTCGTGTTGGCATCCAGTTCAGTACCATCCGCCAGCACCGTGTCGGCCAGCACAATGAAATTGCCAGGGTTGCCCGCGGAGCTCCATGACGGGGCCTTCCAGTCGACCTCACCCATCACCAACTGAGTCCGATCCAGATAACTCAGCGCAAGCAGCAGGTTGCCGGATTCCAGAAAGTCACGGCCGTATACGAGATCCACGCGGTCGTCCGACTGGGAGCCCTCATCGGTGCGTTCACGGTGTTCAACGGACACTTCGAAGCCTTGATAGTCGGAACGGGTGACGAAATTGGCGACGCCGGCGATGGCATCCGAACCGTAGACCGCGGCCGCACCATCTTCCAGGATCTCGACCTGCTCCAACGCGATCGTGGGCACCAGTGCCGACAAGTCCGCGAAACTGGAGCCGTCGATAGTAGGAAGAGCCGAGACCACCTGCCGACGACCATTGAGCAAGACTAAGGTCGAGGAGACGCCCAGCCCGCGAAGATTGATGTTGGAGGTGCCAACCGTGTAGTTCTGCGACAGGGAATCGGCGTTGTTCTGGGCACCGGCATTACTGGGCAACAACTGCATCAGGTCCCGGGCATCACTGACACCCATGCTTTGAAGTTCTTCGAGGTTGTAGCTGGTCAGCGGCGTGGCAACGTCCTGCTGGTGTGTCCGCTTGATGCGAGAGCCGGTCACCGTCACTTGCTCAAGCTCCTCGGACGGTTCCGGAACCTCTTCGGCCAGCGCCCCGGAAACGGCTAGAATCAGCACCAACGCAACAAGGCGCAAACGCCCAGATCGAGGGGCATAGAAAGCCGGGGTCACAGTTTTTTAAGACATGGCAAGGCGGCGTCCCGGGCTTCGACGTTGTCAACAATTATAGAAAATCAGGTTCTGCACTATTCTCAACCGGGCTGACGCGGGCTTCAGCGCCAGACGGCATCATGAATTTGCTTTGCGGCGAAATCCGCTATTCGCCACGCACCGCCACGATCTCGAACATCCGTTTCCCGCCAGGGGTTTCAACTGAAACCTCGTCGCCCTCCAACTGGCCGATTAGGGCTCGGGCAATGGGCGAATGGACCGAAATCCGATCCGTCTCGAGATCCGCCTCGTCCTCGCCGACGATCTGGTAGCACACGTGTTCGCCGGACTCCATGTCCACCAGTTCCACCGTGGTGCCAAACACCACCTTGCCGTTGATTTGCAACTCGGAGACGTCGATGATCTGTGCGTGCGACAACTTGGACTCGATTTCCTTGATGCGTCCTTCAACAAACCCCTGCTGGTCCCGCGCCGCCTTGTACTCGAAATTCTCGCGCAGGTCTCCATGCGCACGCGCCTCGGCGATCGCCTGGATCACGGCCGGGCGTTCTACCCGCTTGAGACGGTCAAGTTCTTCGCGCAGCAGGGTGGCCCCCCGCACGGTCATTGGCACTTTGCTCATCGGTCCCCCAATCGGACTGGAAAACGCACCCTGCGCGCATGCTCAGTGCACACGCTCGCTGTGCAAAGTCTGTAGTCGATAAACCTCTTCAGGCGTGCCGCATTTTAACACGCGCACCAGGGCGCTAGCACCCGTCAAAGTGGTGGTATAGCAGACCTGATGCTGCAGTGCTTCCCGGCGAATGGTCAGTGAATCGCGAATGGCCTGCTTGTCCTGGGTCGTGTTGATGATCAGATCGATCTGCCCGTCCTGAATCATGTCGACCACGTGAGGCGAACCTTGCGCCACCTTGTTGATTCCCGCACAGGCCAGGCCTGCCTCCCTTAGATATTCCGCCGTGCCGTGGGTTGCCACCAGCTCGAACCCGGCTTCGATCAGGTCACGCGCCAATTCGATGCTTCGGGACTTGTCTGGATCACGCACGCTGATTAAAGCGCGCCCACTGGTCGGGATATTCACCCCAGCGGCACGCTGCGACTTGGCGAACGCTTCTTCGAAGTGGGCTCCCACGCCCATGACCTCGCCGGTCGACTTCATTTCCGGACCCAGAATCGGATCGACACCCGGGAACTTGATGAAGGGGAACACCGCCTCCTTGACCGAGAAATATTCCAGCTGCACCTCTTGCTCGCAACCTTGGTCACGCAGAGACCGGCCCAGCATGCATGCGGTCGCGATCCGTGCCAGCGACCGGCCGGTCACCTTGGAGACAAACGGCACTGTCCGCGAAGCACGGGGGTTGGCCTCGATCACGTAGATCGCCTCCCCTTGCACGGCAAACTGGACATTCATCAGGCCCACCACTTCAAGCGCGCGTGCCAATACCTCAGCCTGGCTGCGCAGGGCTTCGATCACCGGTTCTCCGATCGAGTAGACCGGCAGCGAGCAGGCCGAATCCCCGGAATGGATGCCCGCCTGCTCGATGTGCTGCATGATGCCGCCAATCAGCACGTCCACGCCATCGCACACGACGTCGACATCTACCTCCACCGCATCTTCTAGGTAGCGGTCGAGCAATACTGGAGTCTGGTCGGACACCTGCACCGCATCCTCGATGTATTGTTCAAGCTCCGCCTCGTCGAATACGATTTCCATGGCCCGCCCGCCCAGTACGTAGGATGGCCGCACCACCAAGGGGTAGCCCAACCGACGCGCCAGGTTCAATGCCCCGTCGCGGTCGCGAGCCGTGCCTCCCGGCGGCTGATGCAGCCCCAAGCTCTGCAGCACCCCGGTAAAACGTTCCCGGTCCTCGGACGCGTCGATCGCGTCCGGCGAGGTGCCCAGGATCGGAACCCCTGCGCGGGCCAGTCCCTGGGCGAGTTTCAGTGGCGTCTGTCCCCCGAACTGGACGATTACGCCGTACGGCTGTTCGACATGCAGGATTTCCAGCACGTCTTCCAACACCAGCGGCTCGAAATACAGGCGATCGGAAGTGTCGTAGTCGGTAGAGACCGTCTCAGGATTGCAATTAATCATGAGGGTCTCGAAGCCCAGCTCGCGTGCGCCCTGAGCGGCATGCACGCAACAGTAGTCGAATTCGATCCCCTGCCCGATACGGTTCGGACCGCCTCCGAGCACCACCACCTTACGCGCCTGCGTCGGCCGCGCCTCGCATTCTTCTTCGTAGGTCGAATAAAGGTAGGCCGTGGAAGTCGGGAATTCCGCTGCACAGGTGTCGACCCGCTTGTACACCGGACGCAGCCCCTGCTCATGGCGATGCGCGCGCACCGCTTCTTCGGTCGTCTCAAGCAGTTGCCCTAGGCGCTGGTCCGAAAAGCCGGCACGCTTGAGAGCAAACATCTCGTCTTTCGACAATTCCTCCAGAGCCCGGCCCGACAGCGCCTGCTCCTGCGCCACCAAGTCCGCAATCTCCGCAATAAACCACGGGTCGATACCCGTCAATTCGTAGATCTCTTCTGGGCTCCAACCCTCGCGCAGAGCGTCGGCGACGTGCCTCAACCGATGCGGGTCCGGATGCATCAGCCGATACTTCCGTTCCTCCCGGTCCATCAATCCGGCCGGATCCAATCCGCACTGTCCGGTTTCCAAGCTGCGCAATGCCTTCTGCAGGGATTCCTGGAAGGTGCGTCCAATCGCCATCGCCTCCCCGACCGACTTCATCTGGGTGGTCAGGAGCGGCTCGGCCTGCGGGAATTTCTCGAACGTGAAGCGAGGAATCTTGGTCACGATGTAGTCGAGGGTCGGCTCGAACGAACACGGCGTCGCGCCGTCCGTAATGTCATTGCGGAGCTCGTCCAGCGTGTAGCCAATGGCCAGGCGGGCCGCCACCTTGGCGATCGGAAAGCCGGTGGCCTTGGAAGCGAGCGCCGAGGAGCGCGAAACACGCGGATTCATCTCGATGATCACCAGCCGCCCGTTGTCCGGATGAACCGCGAACTGCACGTTGGATCCCCCGGTGTCCACGCCGATCTTGCGCAGCACCGCGATGGAGGCATCGCGCATCCGCTGGTATTCCTTATCCGTCAGGGTCTGCGCCGGCGCCACCGTGATCGAATCTCCGGTGTGTACCCCCATCGGGTCAAGGTTCTCGATCGAGCAGACGATGATGCAGTTGTCGTTGGCGTCGCGTACCACCTCCATCTCGAATTCCTTCCAGCCCAGAAGCGACTCTTCCAGCAAAACTTCATGGGCAGGTGACAGGTCCAGGCCATGTGCGACGACGCGCCGTAATTCCTCCTCGTCCCAGGCTATGCCTCCCCCGGTTCCGCCCAAAGTGAACGAAGGCCGCACGATTACGGGATAACCGATCTGGGGCTGGAAATCCAGCGCTTCCTCTACGCTGCGCACCACTTGGGACCGGGCCTGCTCCAGCCCGATCTCCCCCATGGCCTCGCGGAACAGTTGCCGGTCCTCGGCCATGGCGATGGCTTCCAGCGACGCCCCGATCAATTCCACGCCGTGAGCCTCCAGCACCCCTTCGCGGTGCAGATCCAGCGCGCAGTTCAGGGCGGTTTGCCCGCCCATGGTCGGCAGCAGCACGTCCGGCTTTTCGCGCTCAATGATGCGCGACAGGGTCTGCCATTCGACCGGTTCGATGTAGATGGACTGCGCCATCTGCGGGTCGGTCATGATGGTGGCAGGGTTGGAGTTGACCAAGATGACACGATAGCCCTCCTCGCGCAGCGCCTTGCAGGCCTGCGCCCCGGAGTAGTCGAACTCACAAGCCTGGCCGATCACAATCGGCCCGGCCCCGATCACGAGGATGCTTTCGATATCGGTCTGCTTAGGCATGATGCTCAGCCGGACTGCCCGGCGCGATGCTGTTGCATCAGGTTGGTGAAATGATCGAACAGGCTGGCCACGTCATGCGGGCCGGGACTGGCCTCCGGGTGCCCCTGGAAGGCAAACGCCGGTGCCTCGGTGTGACTGATTCCTTGTACGGTGCCGTCGAACAGCGAGCGGTGAGTGAGGCGCAAATGATCCGGCAGTGACTCCTCGTCCACCGCGAACCCGTGGTTCTGGCTGCTGATCAGAACCCGCCCCGTGTCCAGTTCCAGCACCGGGTGGTTGGCGCCGTGGTGGCCGGTCTTCATCTTGACCGTACGCGCGCCACTGGCCAGACCCAGCAGCTGGCAACCCAAGCAAATGCCGAACATCGGGATTTTGGCGTCGAGCAGTTCCTGAATCGCCTCTTGGGCGTAGGTGCAGGGCTCGGGGTCTCCCGGCCCGTTGGACAGGAAGACACCGTCCGGATCCTGGGCGCGCACTTCGGAGGCCGGAGTCATGGCTGGCACCACCGTGACCGCGCAGCCTCGTTCGCGTAGCAGACGCAGAATGTTTTGCTTGATTCCGTAGTCGTAGGCCACCACCCGGTATTGCACGGGCGGCAACTCGTCGGACTCTGTGTCCCAAGCCCCTTCGTCCCAGTCATACGCTGTTTCCGTGGTGACTTCCCGCGCTAAATCCATCCCTGCAAGCCCGGCAAACGCGCGAGCCTGCTCGACTGCCCGATCCGAGTCAGAGACGTCCGTCGTGAGGCAACCCGACTGGGCACCTTGATCGCGCAGAATTCGGGTGAGACGGCGCGTGTCTATGCCAGCAATACCGGGGAGCCCATGGCTCTCAAGAAAATCACCCAGAGGCCGTTCCCCGCGCCAGTTGCTCATGCGTGCGGGCACGTCGCGGACGATCAGCCCAGCAGCATGTACTTGAGGGCTTGATTCGTTGTCCTCGTCATTGGTGCCGACGTTCCCGATGTGCGGGTGCGTCAGCGTAATCAGCTGCCGGCAATACGACGGATCAGTCAGAATTTCCTGATAGCCGGTGATGGCGGTATTGAAAACGACTTCGCCAACGGCGGTGGCATCCGCCCCAATAGAATCTCCGAAAAACAACGCGCCGTTTTCGAGAGCGAGCAACGCGCGTTTGGCCAAGAATGTCTCCTGAAAGTCCGGCTTTGGGCTTGGCGAGCCTTGGAAATTATGCCGGGAGACTATTTTACAGCAGAGGGGTCAAACAGCGAAAAAATGTCAAATAAAGAGAGTCTATTCGGCTAGGTCTGACTCAACAATTTCTGCTTTCTCCCAAAAAAATTCATCCAGTTCGGGAATATCACTGAAATCGATATCCTCGTCTTCAATCTCCGCGATCTGTTCAGGCGTAAGTGGTTTATTATGTTTGGCCATGATTTCCTTCTGACCCGTCCAAGATTCCAGCAGGAAGATTACAGCATGCCCATGAAAAGTCCACCCCACCCGGGGCTATCCGTGCGCCATGATTGTCTGGAGCCCTTGGGTCTGAGCGTGACAGAAGCCGCCCAAAAGCTTGGCGTTAGCCGCAAGCGACTGTCGAACATAGTGAACTGTCAATCGAGAATTTCCCCCGAGATGGCTATTCGCCTCGACAAGGTATTCGGCGGCGGAGCGGAAACCTGGTATCGAATTCAGGCGTCCTACGATCTGGCCCAAGCTATGAAAAAAGCAAGTCAACTCACTAAGTGACTTTCACCTGCGACCTGACGGCACCCGTTACACCCTACTCAACCGGTACCGGAGACGTAAACACAAACCGGGCAAGCTCGTTGCCGTAGTTGACCGCGCAACGCGGTGGAAGGGATTGCAGCATGTTGGTATCCACCAAGTAGCGTTCCGACTGGCGCAAACTGCGGATATCCCGTTCCCGTTCAGCGAGTACTGTATTGGTCTCAAGGCTTCGCACTTCGTCGTCAATCAGGATGTTCCCGCTCATGCGGGCCAGCCACAATGCGGTATCTGGGTCATTGACCCGATAGGAAAATTTCAGGCCGCAGTTTTCGGTCACCGAAGACACTACCTGCTCCGGATTCAGATCGTCAGGGACATTCCTCAGGTCGTTCACCGTCTGGTGCGCCAGAATCAAATGTGCTCGCTTGTCGCGGATGGAAGCGAGTGCTTCCAGCACGGGCGCACTGACCAAGTAGCGGAATTCATCCAGAAACAGGCAGACCTGACGAGCCTCTTCGCGAGCGCGCCGTTCACAGTACTGAATTACCGACAGCACGAACATCTTCTGCAGCTTGAGGATGCGAGAGTGACGTACGGAACCGCGCACGTAAATCACCGCGCCTTCGGCAATCGCTCCGGCAATATCCAACCCCTCCTCGGCTCGCGCCGAAGGAGTCGCAACAATTTCCTCCATATCGTCGATGAATTTTGTCGCCTTGCGCGCTGCAGGCTGGCCGCGGAACGTCTCCAGCAGGATCGGCAGAGGTTCATCGTCGTACAGTCGCGCAAATTCCCGCGCGGCACGACGGTCGTTGAGGCGATAGAAATCTGCCTCAGTGCCCCGCTCTCCTAAACCCAGACTCGCCACCAGGAGTTCCTCGATCTCGTCCGCCGTCTTGCCCCGAAGAGGATTCCACTGTGCCGTCTCAGCCATGAGATCCAAGCGGTGGAACGGCACACCCGCCTCTCGGGCGGCACGAGCCATCACACGCGGTGCGTACTCATCGTCCTTGGGATCGACCACTACCACCGCCTCACCCTGCCGCACAGCTTGGGTCAACAGTACTCCGGCCAGAATCCCTTTGCCGCTGCCAGTCATGCCGACGATGTCGACATGGGAGTTTCGCCACAAGGTTTGATCGACATGAACGGCACCGCCGTCCGGGTCCAGACCCAAGAAGATTTGCTCCAGCGACCCGCAATGAGGCAGCGGATCATAAGCATCACGAGCCTTCGGCAGCAAATTCCCAACCGTGCGGATGTCTGTCCGCACGTCGCGAGCGAGCGGGCTGTGCTGCATCCAGCGCCCGCGCCAACGTTCAAGCAGGCTGGTCGTTCCGCGTGCCGCGAAGGCGGCCACCGCTGCTCCAAACAGGAATTCCCCGACGAACAGCAAGACATGCCAGTCTGGACGGCCTGCCCCCGTCACGTGCGGGGCCAAGACCACCAGCACGGTCGCAGCGGACAGCATCAGCATCAGCAGGCCGAGCACCCGCGGAGCCCGCAGCAGACCGAGAACAAGGAGGATTCCGCCTGGCAGGCCGAGCCAAGGCCAGCCCCATGCGTAGAACAGGTTTTCCGACAGGCCGCCGACGAGTTCCCAAAACCCCATGCGAGTAGTCCATCAACGTCCGTGTGGCGGAGAGGGAGGGATTCGAACCCCCGGAACCTTTCGGTTCAACGGTTTTCAAGACCGCCGCATTCGACCACTCTGCCACCTCTCCGCATGACGTCCCGGCGGCTAGCAGCCGTGGCGGGTTAGTCTAACATCGCGAGTACGTCTTGCATCGAATACAGCCCGGGTGATCGACCAGAAACCCAAGCCGCCGCGCGCAAGGCGCCGCCAGCGAAAATCTCCCGGCTGCCCGCCCGGTGCACTAGTTCCAACCGTTCGTTGTTCCAGGCGAAAACCACCCGGTGCTCACCGACAACGTTCGCCATCCGCATGATGTGATATTGGATCTTGTCCGCATCTCTTTCGTCACCAGTCGACAAGGCCTTGAACGAAGCGCAGTCCGGGAATGCCTGTTTCTTTCCTTTCGCCACCGCCTTGCCCAAAGCTAGCGCAGTACCGGACGGGGCGTCGTGCTTCTTACGATGATGCAATTCCACGATGTCCGTATCCGTCTCTTCGCCAAGCGACTTGGCAGCCTCGGTGATCAGGTTCAACATCAGATTGACGCCAATACTCATATTCGGCGCCATCACAATCGGGATTTTTTTCGCTGCCTCGGCAACGGCTTCCAACTGCTCTTTGCTGTGCGCGGTCGTGCCGATCACCATGCCCTTTTCCTGTTCCACGCAGAACCGGGCCAGTTCCACTGTGTATTCGGGGCACGTGAAGTCGATCGCAACGTCGAAATCTCCATGGCAGTATTCGAGCGACCCGGAAATTGCCACACCCGACTCTTCCCCTCCCGAGAACAGTCCGGCGTCCCGTCCGACCACCAGTTCGTCCTGGCTGTGCGAACTGGCCGCACCCAGCGCAATGCCGGGAGTCTCCAGCGCCACCCGGACCAGAGTACTGCCCATCCGACCGGTAACGCCAGCGATCCCTACTCGAACTTTTTCCATTTGAAAATCCTTTTTTCTAGTGCAGCCAAGACTTCAGGTTGTCTACGAAATGCCGCCCCCGCTTCAGCCAGGAATCGGCACGAGGGGAGTGTACCTCATTTCCGGTCAGGGACTCTTCCAATTCCTCCAGAAGCCTACGCTGTTCCGCATTCAGACTGACTGGGGTCTCGACGACCATGGTGCAAATCATGTCGCCCAAGGACGAGTCGCGAACCGAACGAACTCCCTTGCCACGCAGGCGCAGCGGTACACCCGTCTGCGTCTCCGGAGGAATCTTCAGGTTCACGTGACCGTCCAGCGTCGGGATCTCGACAGTCCCGCCCAACGCCGCCATAGCAAAACTGATCGGCACATCGCAATGCAGGTTGTTCCCCTTGCGGCGGAACAGGCGGTGCTTGCGCACCCTCACCTCCACGTACAAGTCTCCCGGCGCACCGCCACGCATGCCAGCCTCGCCTTCCCCGGCCAAGCGAACCCGGTCTCCCTGATCCACGCCCGCCGGGATCTTGACCCGTAGCGTGCGCGTCTTGCGTACGCGTCCTGCGCCATGGCAATCGTGGCAAGGCACGCGAATGATGCGGCCCTCGCCATGGCATTTCGGGCAGGTCTGGCGCAGAGTGAAGAAGCCTTGCTGGACCACCACCTCGCCGCGGCCCTGGCAAGTCGGGCAGGTTTCCGGCTGGGTGCCGGGCGCGCAACCGGAGCCATCACAGGTGTCGCACTGCATCGCCATCTCGACATCGATCTCGCGGGTTACCCCGAACACCGCTTCTTCCAGATCCAACTCAGCCCGGTAGGCCAGATCTGCGCCGCGTACTTCCGTACGGCCCCGGCTCGCCCGGCCGAACATGTCGCCGAACATGTCACCGAATATATCTTCGAACCCGCTGGCTGCCCCCGTGGTGCCGGACGCACCCGAGGCCCCGACCGCATCGTGTCCGAAGCGGTCGTACAGGGAGCGTTTCTCGGAATCGGACAGGACGCCGTAGGCTTCCTGGATATCCCGGAACTTGCGGTCGGCGTCGGCGTCGTCCTTGTTGCGATCCGGGTGGTACTTCATGGCCAACCGGCGGTACGCCTTCTTGAGTTCCGCCTCGCTGACCTTTCGGTCGACGCCTAGTACTTCATAGTAGTCGCGTTTGGCCATCGGGCATGCGGCATCGAGCCCCCTCCAGGATCAGGAAGACTTGCCGTTGCCCGCCTCGTCGACTTCGTCGAAGTCGGCATCCACTACGCCGTCATCGCTTTTTTCGGAGTCGGGCGGAGCCTGCTCGTCGGCGCTTGCCTTCTGCTGTGCCTCCTGATAGGCGCGCTGGGCAATGTCGCCACTGGCATCGGACAGGGCTTTCGTCTTCGCCTCGATGACCGCCAAGTCGTCGCCTTTCAGCGCTTCCTTCAGGTCGTTCGCGGCACTTTCCACCTGCGCACGCTCTTCGCCCGAGACCTTGTCGCCCAAGTCCTCCATCGCCCTAGTCGTGGCATGGATCAAGGCATCCGCGGTGTTGCGCGCCTGCACCAGTTCCTGGAACTTGCGGTCTTCCTCGGCATGCGCCTCGGCGTCCTTGACCATCTGATCGATTTCATCATCCGACAGCCCGCTGGATGCCTTGATGACAATCGACTGTTCCTTGCCGGTAGCTTTGTCCTTAGCTGAAACGCTGAGAATTCCGTTGGCGTCGATGTCGAAGGACACCTCGATCTGCGGCACGCCGCGCGGAGCAGGCGGCAAGTCGGTCAGGTCGAAACGGCCCAGCGACTTGTTAGCATCGGCACGCTCCCGCTCACCCTGCAGCACATGCACCGTGACCGCTGGCTGGTTATCCGCAGCCGTCGAGAACACCTGGGTCTGGGTGGTCGGAATGGTGGTGTTTTTCTCGATTAACTTGGTCATCACCCCACCCAAGGTTTCGATGCCAAGCGACAGCGGGGTCACGTCCAGCAACAGGACGTCCGTGACGTCGCCGCCAAGCACGCCGCCTTGGATGGCCGCACCAATCGCCACTGCCTCGTCGGGGTTGACATCCTTGCGCGGCGCCTTGCCGAACAGACCCTCGACCGCTTCCTGAACCTTCGGCATCCGGGTCTGGCCACCGACCAGAATCACTCCGGAAATGTCTCCGGCCGATACTCCGGCGTCCTTCATCGCGATCCGGCACGGTTCCAGGGTACCTTCGACCAAGTCCTCGACCAGGGATTCGAACTTGGCACGCGTGATCTTCGCGTTCAAGTGCTTCGGCCCACTGGAGTCCGCCGTGATGTACGGCAGGTTCACCTCGGTCTGCTGTGCGCTGGACAACTCCACCTTGGCCTTCTCGGCTGCCTCTTTCAGGCGCTGAAGGGCAATCGGGTCATTGTGCAGGTCCACCCCGTACTCTTTCTGGAAGCCGTCCGATAGGAAATCGATCAGGCGCATGTCGAAATCTTCGCCGCCTAGGAAAGTGTTGCCATTGGTTGCCAGCACTTCGAACTGGTGTTCGCCGTCGACTTCGGCGATCTCGATGATCGAGATGTCGAAGGTCCCGCCACCGAGATCGTATACCGCGATCTTGGTGTCGCCGTGCTTCTTGTCCATGCCGTAGGCCAACGCCGCTGCGGTCGGCTCGTTGATGATGCGCCGGACCTCGAGCCCGGCGATGCGCCCGGCATCCTTGGTCGCCTGACGCTGCGAGTCGTTGAAATACGCCGGCACTGTGATGACCGCCTCGGTCACTTCCTCGCCCAAGTACTCCTCGGCCGTCTGCTTCATCTTGCCGAGCACCCGCGCGGAAATTTCCGGCGGCGCCATCTTCTTCCCCTGTGCCTCGACCCAGGCATCGCCGTTGTCGGCCTTGACGATGGAGAACGGCACCAGCTTGATGTCCTTCTGGACTTCGCCCTCGTCGAAGCGCCGGCCGATCAGCCGCTTGACCGCGAACACCGTGTGTTCCGGGTTGGTCACCGCCTGACGCTTGGCAGTCTGCCCAACCAGCACCTCGCCACCGTCCTCGGTGAACGCCACGATCGATGGCGTGGTCCGATCACCTTCGCTGTTTTCGATGACGCGCGCACCCGAACCCTCCATCACTGCGACGCAGGAGTTCGTGGTTCCCAGATCAATACCGATTATCTTTCCCATGAGGTTCTGTTCTCCCAGATCGGCCGATACGGCCGGTTAGTTCATAAATGCGGATTAATAGGTGAAAAATCAAGTTGGATCTGCGGTTTCGTCCGCGGATCCGGAGCCGGTCTCTTCGCTTTCTTTACTCGGTTCCTCCGACGCCACCACCACCCGGGCCGGGCGCAGCAACCGATCCTGCAGCCGGTAGCCCTTGCGGAACACCTCCATCACGCTCCCGGGGGCAAATTCCCCGGTGGGCTGCATCGCCACTGCTTCATGCAGATTTGGGTCGAATATTTCTCCTGATGGATCAATCACTTCAATCGAGAACTTGTCAAATATATTAGCCATGTGCCGCAGGGTCAATGCCTGCCCTTCCCGCACGGCCTCCGGGACGCCCTCGTCCCGCATCATCGCGTCCTGGGCTTCTTCCATTGCATCCAGGATTTCCAGCAGTTCGCGCGCCAGCGGTTCGACGCGGTAGCGCGCCGCCGCCTCGCGCTCACGCTCGTGGCGCTTCTGCAGATTCACCAGTTCCGCCTGCGTCCGAGCCAGCGCGTCCTGAAGCTGCTGCACTTCTTCGCGCAGGCTCTCGACCTCCGACTCTTCTTCGGGCTGATCCGGGGAAGTCTCCTCGGATTTCGGCTCCTCGGACTTGGCCGCCTTCTTCGGCGAAGGTTTTTTCGATTTGGTGGGTGTCATGAGGCTGGAAGCGGCGAATTGCCGTTAATTATGGGTGAGCGATCGCACGGATTCAAGGGGTCGCTGCCGCCGAATGATCCTCCTTGCAAGCAGTACAATACAGTTCCGACCAAACACCGGACAAATTCTGATGGCCGAATTCAGGCGCATCGGCATCATCTCCCGCCCCAGCCGAAAAACCACCGCCGAATCCATCCGGCGGGTCGCCCGGCTGGTCAAGAAGAAAGACTGCGAGTTGCTGGTGGACGAAGAGACCGCCCGCGTGCTCGAAACATCGGAGGGACTGGAGTTGCCGGAACTGGCCGAACAGGCCGACCTCGGCGTGGTCGTCGGGGGAGACGGCACGTTGTTGCGAGCAGTTCGCCACCTGGCGCCGCGCAATGTCCCGGTCTGCGGTGTCAACCGCGGTCGGCTGGGTTTCCTGGCGGACATCTATCCGGAACAGATTCCGAGCGTCCTGGGCGCGATCCTGGATGGCGAATACGAGATCGACCAGCGTTCGATACTGGTCGGCGAGGTGCTGCGCGGCGACGAGCAGTTGTGTGTCTCGGACGCGCTCAACGACGTGGTGATCCACAGCTACCGGGACTTGCACATGATCGAACTGCAGACCTTGATAAGCGGGCGCCCGCTGAGTTCACTGCGCGCGGACGGGCTGATCATTTCCACGCCGACCGGCTCCACCGCCTACGCCATGTCCGGCGGCGGTCCGATCCTGCACCCGTCACTGCAAGTGCTGGTGATGGTGCCAATCTGTCCGCACATGCTGAGCAGCCGTCCAATCGTGGTCGATCTGGACAGCGAAATCGAATTGGAAGTGATCGGTCGCCCGGAAAGTCGCGGGGTAGTATCGTTCGACGGCGCGGCCAACCAGGAATTGACGGTCGGCGACCGCATCCGAATCCGCCGGCAGGATTATCCGTTGAACCTGATCCAGCCCAAGGGTCACGACTACTACGAAATTCTGCGGCGCAAGCTATCCTGGAACCTTTAGTCGCCGATGCTGCGTGCCCTGACGATCCGCGGTCTGGCCGTCATCGAGAAGCTGGACCTGGAGTTTCATCCGGGCTTGAGCGTCTTCAGCGGGGAGACTGGGGCCGGTAAATCCATCCTGGTCGGCGCCATCGGCCTCGTGCTCGGCAACCGCGCGACCCAGAACCTGATCCGCCGCGATGCCGAACGGGCGGAAATCACTCTGGAATGCGACCCCACCGCGCGGCCTGAAGCCCGAGCATGGTTGGAGCAACATGAATTCGATTTCGACGACGGACTGCTGTTGCGGCGCGTCATTTCCCGAAGCGGCTCTTCTCGCGCCTACATCAACGATACGCCCGCCTCGGCCGGGACGCTACGCGAGATCGGCCAACAGCTGATCGAAATCCATGGCCAGCAGGAACACCAGCGTCTGCTGCGCCGGGATCAGCAGCGAATCATTTTGGATGCCGCCTGCAAGCATGGCAAAACACTGGCGGCACTGGCCGACTGCTACCAGCGCTGGAGCGAGATGCGGACGCGGCTGGATGCGCTCAGCGGTGATGCCGAACGCCATGCCCAAGCCTTGTCCCTGCTGAAGTTCCAAGTCGAGGAACTCAATGCCCTGGGACTCGAGGACGGAACGTACGAGGATCTGGATGCACGGCAGCATACGCTTGCTGGTGCAGACGAACTGAAAGTGCTCTGCGAAGAGTTGATCGACATCTTGTACGAACACGATGAGCATGCCGAATACGCGCGGCTGGCTGCCGCTGCGGAGCGGCTGGAGCAAGCGGCGCAAATCGACCCGAAACTGGAGCCAGCCCGGGAACTGCTGCCGCAAGCGATGAACTGTGTGGAAGAAGCCGTTGGGCTTTTGCGCGCGGCGTTGGATCGAATAGACCTGGATCCCGAAAGCCTGGCTGAAGTCGAACAGCGCCTGGGTGCCATCCACGATCTGGCCCGCAAGCACCAGGTCGCGCCAAGGGAACTATGGCGGCAAGCCCGGGACCTGAACGAAAAGCTGGAGCAATGGCAATCGCCGGAATACGATGCCGAAGCGCTGGCCGAAGAGGTCGCTCGACTGGAACAGGACTATCTCGGCTTGGCTCAAAAGGTGCATCAAGCCCGTGCCAAAACAGCCGAACGCGTCTCTGGGCAAGTCACCGAGGTCTTGCAGCAACTCGGCATGCCGCACAGTGAATTCCGAATCGAAGTAAGTCATGATCCGCAACGCGCTTTCGGACCGAATGGGTTGGATGAGATCGACTACCGCCTGGCCACCGGTCCCGGGCAGAACCCGGGCCCGATCAGTGCAATTGCTTCGGGTGGCGAACTGTCACGCTTATCGCTCGCCATCCAGCAATCGCTAACCAGTGGCGACGAGCCGCCGGTCATGATCTTCGACGAAGTGGATGCAGGCATCGGCGGCGGAGCTGCGGAGATCGTTGGACAGTTGTTGGGCCAACTCGCCGAACGCCTGCAGGTACTGTGCGTGACGCACCTGCCACAAGTTGCCGTGCAGGCCCATCACCAGTACTGCGTACGCAAGCACGGTGGCGTGCGAACCGAAGTCGCGTTGCTCGACCGGGAGGGCCGAGTGGAAGAACTCGCCCGCATGCTCTCGGGGGTCGAGAAAACCCGCACGGCGCGCGAACATGCCGAAGCGTTGCTTCAGCACAGTCACGGCAGTGTCTGACTGCTAGAATTCGACCATGGAAATTTTTTCGGCTCGGACGGCTCTCGCCCGCCTGACGCTGCTGTGCGGTTGCATGATGGCGACAGGTTGCGAATACATGCTGCCGGAAGGCATCGAACTGGGCCAGCACCGAGTTGCCATACAACAAGGCAACACCCTAACGGAAGAATCCATCCGAAACCTGCGCATCGACATGGATGCCAAGCAGGTGCTGTTCCTGCTCGGAACCCCCATGGTCATGGATGCATTCCATCCCAACCGTTGGGACTATCCGCTTTACGTGGAAGCGGCGGAACCCGGCGAGAAATCCCGATTGGACGTAGTCAGCCTGTATTTCAAGGGCGGTCGACTCAAGGAAGTCCGCAGGTTGGTGCGGATCGATCCCGAGGTGGCAAGCATCGAACCTGGCGGTGAGATTGACGTCGAGGCCGAGTGGTTTGAACCCGGCGATGCCCTTGCCGTGGAAGAGACGGGCGAAGCCGAGGTTCCGAGCCCTGATGCGCCCGTCCCCGAGATGCTCGAGGATGAAGCCGTTGCGGAACCCGAACAGACACCGCGGAACTAAAAATAGCCCACAAAAAAACTTATCGCTCAACACTTACCGAAAGAAAATGAATACTTCATCCATTTGGGAACTTGTCTTGCCCGACAAGAGAATGGCAAAAAGGCTAAAATGAACACCACCTCATCCCCAGAAGGGGTCCATGCTGTGAGGAAATTATGGATAAATCAAAGACTCCAAATGCGGCAGAGCGACTTCAGGAAGTGTCGCGCCAGTTAGATAGACTGCTTAAATCTGGGCGCACTAAGAGCATCCCTGCCGAACACAAGAAAGAATTGCATACGCACTCTGGTTCTAAACAACGCAGTTGATTTCACTGCGTGGCTTTCTTGACTGCCCGTAGGAATGCAGTCGTATCCAAGTAGTAGTTTGGATAGGCAGACTTAAGTTTGGAAAGCGAATCAACCGAAACGAGAACAACCTGCAACGATGGGTTGCTGCGCGCTTTTTTCTCGAAATGCAGATAAATTTTAGATGCTCCCTCAGCATTGTCGTGTGCAAATGTCCTGACTTCGATACGTTTCTCGTCCGTATTTAGGACGAGAAGAGACTGTCCTTCCTGATAGGGCTTTTCATATTCGCTGATCTTGGTGACCTGAAGGGTTTCTCGATACCCCCTCAACACATCTTCCACTTGGAGACTCTCGCATAGCGATACGAGTTCTTCTCTCAGTTCAACTTTCGTAAGGGGTATATCATCAACAAGATACGGGCGTTCCTGTCGCGCAATTGCTGTGCCCATAAGTGTGAAAAATCGTTTCCAAGAGTCCTCCCCCACATCGGACTTCAAGGCTTGACCTGTAAACGTCGAGACTGTTTCCACCGCGGTTGCCCATGCGTGCTGCATACGCGACCGCAATTGAATCTCTATGCGCAAACCGTTATATTTGCTGCTCCGCTCCGAGGCACTTCGATATTTGAAGATCAGGTGATAGCTACGGTATCCATCCGGCTTAGGTTTATTTATGTAGTCATGATACCTAGTGAGTTCCATGCGGTTTCTAGGGTTCTTCCTGATGCCGCTCATGTAGATTTCCGCCAGTTTGGCCACTTGTTCTGCATTTCCCAGAATTGCCCGGCACCCGCCGATGTCCTGCATTCGAGAAAGCTGCATCTTCTCGAACCGCCTAAGCTTCAGAGAGATTGAGTCCAGCCGTTTCAACCGTTGAGCCACCAGCGCCTTTTCATCGACTTTTTGCGCTCTTCTCAATAGGGTCTTACCTATCATGTACAGAGGATAACCATGAGACGAGCGCCAGTTATTGATGATGGCCAGCGCTTGATCCCATTCTTCTTGGCTTACTGCTTCAGACTTGTCTGCATCCTGAGCAAGGAGCTGACCCGCCTTATCAACCTGGCTGCGTGAATATTTTGGTTCTGTCCAGGCCATGACTTTTGATCGTATCGGTTCGAGAGCAATTATGCACTACCCTTTGCCAAAGGTTTTTCGTTGCTTTTTAAAGGCATCGATTGCAGATACTTGTTCCTTATTCCATCACCATTAAACCGAACCTTTAGCCCTTTCGGGTTTTTTCCGCCGCCGCTCTACGGCGGCGCGCTTCCTGCGGTGACATCCTCAGCGGCGGGCAAATCTCAAGCCGGTCACCCTCCTGCAATACATAATCGAGAGAAACCTCGCGTCCGAACACGCCGAACCCCCACTCGCCCTTTTCCTCTTCCGGCTCCATCCAACCGAAACGAATTAACGCCTCCGACACGCACGTCCCTTCCGGCAGCGTCAGGGTTTGTGCCTCCGGACGCGGCGCGCTCGCATCAACAACTTCAATCTCCATCTCCGCTCCGCGCACGCCGGTGCGCTTCAGCGACAAACGACTGCACCAGCCGATTGCACACCTCGGCGAAGACGACCGGCAGCAGCAGGAAGCGGAGCGACCCCTTGACCTCGAACTCCATGTCCAGCGCGACCCGGCAGCCATGCGGCTGCTCGGTGAACGTCCAAACCCCGTGCAGGTGCTGGAACGGGCCATCTTGCAGATGCATGTCGACGCGTTCGTTCGGAATCAGCGCATTGCGCGTGGTGAAAGACGTGTGCAGGCCGCTTCGGGCCAAGGTCAATCGAGCTGTTACTTCGTCCTCTCCGCGGCTCAGCACATCCGCCTGGGGGCACCATGGGAGGAATTTCGGATAGGATTCGACATCGTTGACCAGATCGTACATCCGGGACGCTGGATACGGCACCCGGGCTTCGCGATGGATGTGCACGGGGTCAGCCGGTCAGACCCACCCGAAGCCGTGCAGCAGGATCAGGAAGACCGCTGTCGGGACGAGCAATCGCACCAGCCACAACCAGCTCTTGAACAGCAACCCGTTCCCCAGGTCCGCCTGTTCCTCGAGCACGGAACGCTTGACCATCCAGCCCGCGTAGATCGCGATCAGGATGCCACCGATCGGCAGCATGACATTCGAGGTCAGGTAGTCCATCCACTCGAAGAAGTTTCGTCCGTATAGCGTCCAGTCGCTGCCGACGTTGAACGAAACCACCGTGCCCAATCCCACGATCCAGATCACCACCGAACTGCCCAGGGTCGCGGTACGCCGGCGCATCCCGCGCGAATCCACCAGCCAGGAGACGGTCGGTTCCAGAAGCGAAATTGCCGAGGTCCAGGCCGCGATCAGGGTGAGTGCGAAAAACAGGATGCCGACCAGCCAGCCGCCGGGCATCTGCCCGAACGCGATCACGAGGGTCTGGAAGATGAGCCCCGGCCCGGCGCCCGGTTCCATGCTGCTCGCGAACACGATCGGGAACAGGGCGACGCCCATCAGGATCGCGACCAGCACGTCCGCGGTCACGACGACGCCGGCCGCTTCCGGAATGGAGAACTGGCGCGGCAGGTAAGCGCCATAGACCATGATCGCGCCCATGCCGATGCTCAGTGAGAAAAACGCCTGGCCCATCGCCTTGAGTGTGACTTCCGGCGAGATTTGCGCGTAGTCGAACGCGAACATGTAAGCGAGCCCCCTTCCGAAGTCCCCGTAAAGCGCCGCATAACCGACCAGCAGCAACAGTAACGCGAATAGCGAGGGAATGAGGACGGTCGTGGCTTGTTCGATGCCCCGGTTGACGCCGCGCAGGATGACCCAGGCGACCAGCACAACCATCAGGGTATGCCAGGCAAGCAGCCGCCAAGGGCTGTCTACCAACTGGTTGAAGTGGCCTTCGGCAGAAGCCTGATCAAACCCCTGGAAGGTGTTGAACAGGCTGTCCATCAGGTAGGCTGCGGTCCAGCCCGAGATCACCACGTAGAACGACAGGATCATTATTCCGGCCAGCATGCCGAGCCAGCCGATGGCCTGCCAGTTGGTCGAGTGGCCGTCCTGTTCCGCCAGGCGGCGCATGGTGTGGACCGGGCTGTGGCGACCCCGCCGGCCCAATACGATCTCCGCCATCATGATCGGCAGGCCGATCAAAACCACGCAGGCGAGATACACCAAAACGAATGCGGCCCCGCCGTTCTCCCCCGTCATGTAGGGGAACTTCCAGATGTTGCCCAGTCCCACCGCCGAACCGATGGCGGCGAACATGAACGCAGTGCGCTTCGACCAGAGTCCGTGCTGCGAAGCGTCGGAGGAAGACGTATTCATTGGGAGAATAAAAAAGGATTCGCCCGGCCGGAGCCGGGCGTATCGAAACTACCGCAGTTCCCTCCGGTCATGACCATCCGCATGTGCGGTGAATCCGGCAGGTCCTGCAGACTCAGTCGTCTCCGCCGAATGCGGCCAGCAGATGAAGCAGACTGGTGAACAGGTTGTACAGTGCCACGTACAGGGTCACGGTCGCCATGATGTAGTTGGTTTCGCCACCGTGGATGATCTCGCTGGTCTGGTACAGGATCAGGCCGCACATCAGCAGGACGAACAGGGCCAAGATGCCGAGCATCGCGCCAGACACCTCCATGCCGAACATCGAGGCGACCACCAAGCCTAGGCCGGACAGGAAAGCAACCAGGATGCCGACCATCAGCATGCCCCCCATGAAGCTGAAGTTGCGGCGCGTGGTCAGCACGTAGCCGGACAGCACCAGAAAGATCCCACCCGTCATACCGAGGGCCGTGGCCACCAACTGCGAGCCGTTGTGGACGACGGCCAGGTAGTAGTTGAGGATCGGACCCAGAGTGATCCCCATGAAGCCGGTCAGGGCGAACACGCACAGCAAGCCCCAGCCGCTGTTGCGGAATCGGCTGGTCAGGAACAGCAATCCGAAGTAGCCGACCAGGGTCAAGATCAGACCCGGATGCGGCCAGTTGAAGACCATCGAGAGTCCCGCCGTGAACGCGCTGAACAGCAGCGTCAGGGCAAGCAGCGCATAGGTGTTGCGCAGGACCCGGTTCATGGCGAGGGTCGGCGCCGTAGCGGAAATCACGCGAGGCTGGCTCATTCGAATATCCTCCTGGAAAACGTAAGACTCAGTGATGGGATGGTTCGCCCTGCTTCCAAAATCAGCCTTGGGCGGACACAATGAGG
>JAPPLD010000014.1 GCA_028819565.1 Gammaproteobacteria bacterium
TTGTGGACGCATCAGGCGCCTCTGGGAAGTGGGACGAACCATCCCATCACTTCAGTGCCTCTATCTCTTTCCCGGATAGCCTGCGTGCCTCTCCCGCTGGATGGTTCCGATCCAATGAAATCGGCCCGTAACCGATCCGAATCAGTCGGCTGACCTCTAGGCCGACAGCCTGCCACATTCTCCGCACTTCGCGATTGCGTCCCTCGCGCAACGCGACTTCGTGCCAGCGATTGCTCCCTTTACCTCGTTTCTCGCGCACATACTCGAATTTCGCCACCCCATCCTCTAAATCCACCCCCGTTGTCAAACGTTCTAGCTGCTCCCGGCTCGGTGCGCCGTGAACCCGGGCCAGATAGCGACGCTGCACCTGCCCGCTTGGATGCATCAGGCGGTTCGCCAACTGCCCATCCGTGGTCAACAGCAATAAGCCCGAAGTCTGGAAATCCAGCCGTCCGACCGCGATCCAGCGCCCGTGTGAGAGTTCCGGCAGGTTCTCGAAAACCGTCGGACGCCCCTGCTCATCCGAGCGGCTAGTAATCTGCCCTGCAGGCTTGTGATAGGCCACGACCTGGCAGGTTTCCGCACTTTCCGGAAGAGGTCGTCCGTCGACTGTGACGACATCATCCGGAGTTGCCCGGTCTCCAAGTTTGGCAAGTTGGCCATTAACCTGAACCCGTCCGGCCTCGATCCATGTCTCGGCCTGGCGGCGCGAAGCAAGGCCCGCTTGGGCGATCAGTTTCTGGAGGCGTTGCGGCGTGTCGTCCGCCATTCAGACTGCTTCTTTCGGCAAGTCGGGCGGCATTTCTTCTTCTGGAGGCTCGGGAACCTCAGCATCGGCGACCGGCTCTGCGGGCGACTCGGGTTCGGACATGCCTTGGATCTTCAACTGCGGGTCCACTTCTTCCTGGGCGCGCGGTTCGGGAAGCGGCGGCAATTCCTTCAGGCTCTTCAACCCGAAATAATCCAGGAACTCCTTCGTTGTCCCGTACAGTGCCGGACGACCCGGAACCTGCTTGTAGCCCAGCACGCGCACCCAGTTGCGCTCGGTCAGTGTCTGCATGATGCTGGTGCTGGGCGCAACGCCACGTACCTGTTCGATCTCGCCCCGCGTGATCGGCTGGCGGTAGACGATCAGCGCCAGCGTCTCCAGCAAAGCCTGAGAGTAACGCGGAGGGCGCTGCTCCCAGAGGCGTCCGATTACCGCAGCATAGTCCTGATTGATCTGGTAGCGCCAACCGCTGGCCACCCGAACCAGCGAGAAACTCCGTCCCTCGCATTCCTCCGCAAGCCCTGCCAAGATCTCCGACACTTCCTTGCGCGACGGACGGTCACGTGCGCCAAACAATTTCAATAAGGCATCCACGGACAACGGATCGTCCGCAGCCATCAATGCGGCTTGCACCGTGTCCCGGAGCGCGTTTTCAGGCATGAGCCGGCTCCTCGTCCGTTCCGTGGACACGCCGGAAAATCGTGATCGGGCCGGCGAAATCCTCCTGGCGGCAGTCGACCATGCCAAGCTTGAGCAGTTCCAGGATGGCCAACATGGAAACTGCCATGCCCTGGCGCCCTTCCTGTGACGTAAACAAGTCGGTGAACAGGCAACTTTCGTTGGAATCGATCCGGTTCAGGATATCGGACATTCGATCCTGCACCGACAGCGATTCGGTTTCAATTTCGTGCGCCAGATTGTATTGAGCCCGCAACAGCATGGCCTCCAGAGCCATCATGAGATCCTGCATGCCGACCTTGGGCAGCGGGCGAGGCACCGACAGGTTCCGGGTGTCCAAAGCGAATTCGAACACATCCCGCTCCAGCCTCGGCAAATCGCTGAGATTTTCCGCGGCCACCTTGAAACGTTCGTATTCCTGCAGGCGTCGAACCAGTTCGGCGCGTGGATCCTCCTCATCGCCCTCTTCTTCTTGGGCAGGCAGGAGCATGCGGGATTTGATCTCGGCCAGCATCGCTGCCATCACCAGGTATTCGGAAGCCAGTTCCAGCTGCAACTCCTCCATCAGGGAAATGTGATGCAGGTACTGGTTGGTGATCTCCACCAGCGGCAGGTCGAGGATATCGAGGTTTTGTCGGCGGATCAGGTAGAGCAGCAGGTCCAAGGGACCTTCAAAGGCATCCAGATAGATTTCCAAGGCCTCGGGAGGGATGTACAGGTCCTCCGGCAGATCGACCATCGGCTCGCCATGCAGCATGGCCAGCGGCATTTCACGCTGTACCGGCGGGCTGCCGCGTCTCGGGTCAGGCATAGTCGAGCCCCATGGCCTCGCTGATATCTTCCAGCGTGTCGCGGGCCACATCGCGGGCGGCTTCGCAACCCTCGTGAATCAGGGCGTTCACTCCAGCCCGGTCCGACAGGTATTCGGCCGCACTGGCACGGATCGGATCCAGTTCCGCCACCATGGTATCCAGCAGCCGGCGTTTACAGTCCGTGCAGCCGATGCCGGCGCTCCGGCAGCCTTCCTCCACCCATTCGAGCGTCTGAGGATCGGAATAGATTTTGTGCAGGTCCCAGACCGGACATTTTTCCGGGTCGCCCGGGTCGCTGCGCCGCTTGCGCGCCGGATCCGTCATCATGCCCATCAGCTTTTTCTGGATGGCGTCCGGCTCTTCGCGTAAACCCAGAGTGTTGTTGTAGGACTTGGACATCTTGCGCCCGTCCACGCCCGGCACCTTGGGTGCGGTCGTCAGGTATTCCGCCGGTTCCGGGAGGATCATGCGCCATTCCCCTTCCAGGTAACCGTCCAAACGCTGCAAATCACCCAGCGAAATGCTCTGTTGCCCGCGAAGCATCTCGCGTGCCACTTCCAAGGCCTGTGAGTCGCCCTTCTCCTGAAAACGGCGGCGGTATTCCCGGTACAGACGTGCCTCGTTTCGCCCTAAACGGTCGATCAGGCTCTCTGCCCGTTTTGCGAAGCCTTCCTCTTGTCCATACAGATGATTGAAGCGGCGGGCGACCTCCCGTGTAAATTCGACGTGCGCCGCCTGATCCTCGCCCACCGGAACCAGTTGCGCCTTGTACATCAGGATGTCGGCAGCCTGCAGCAAGGGATAGCCCAGAAAACCGTACGTTGCCAAGTCGCGGTCCGTCTGCTCCTGCATTTCCTTGTAACTCGGCACCCGCTCAAGCCAGCTCAACGGCGTGAACATGGATAGCAACAGGTGTAATTCCGCGTGTTCCGGAACCTGCGACTGCACGAACAGGGTCGAGGCTCCCGGGCTGACGCCACAGGCCAGCCAGTCCACCACCATCTCCCAGACATGGTCTTCCAGTCCGTCCGTCTCGCTGTAGTGAGTCGTCAGCGCATGCCAGTCCGCTACGAAAAAGAAGCATTCCTGGCTATGCTGGAGTTTCAGCCAGTTCTTAATGACGCCGTGGTAGTGGCCCAGATGCAACCGCCCAGTCGGGCGCATGCCGGATACCACCCGTTGACCGGCGGGGACGTCGCTTTCCATTAAGGCATCATCCAAGGAAGTCCGAAGAATTGATGCGCGCCACCGATGAATGCGAGCAGCGGCGTTCCGATTACTCCATACATGGATCCGAGCAGGAACAGAGCCAAGACCAAGATCAGGCCGTAACGCCCGAATTCCATCCATTTCCGAGCCAATTCCGGCGGCATCCACCGGGCGACTACAACCGAACCGTCCAAAGGAGGAATGGGAATCAGGTTGAGCAGCATCAGGACTGAATTGATCACAATTCCAGCCTGTCCCACAGCAAACAGGATGACGCCGAATTCAGAATCAAGCGCCACGCCCAACCGGGCGATCAAGGCCCAAGCGACCAGCATCAGCGCGTTGGCGGCAGGGCCAGCTGCCGCCACCCAGGCCATTTGCTCGCGAGGCCGGCGCAACCGGGAAGCATCAACCGGAACCGGCTTGGCCCAGCCCATCGCCACGCCAAGAGAGGCAACCATGGCCAAGGGCAGCACAAGCGTCCCCAGCCAATCGACATGCGGGAAGGGGTTGAGCGTCAGGCGGCCGGCTTCGGCGGCCGTCGGGTCTCCAAAGCGATACGCGACCCAACCGTGCGCGACTTCATGCACGGTGATGGCCAGCAGGACGGGAACCGCCCAGATTGCTAACGTCTGCGCTAATGACATGGCGGACAGAACAGGCGCCAACCGGCGGGAATCAGGAGGTTGGACACGATGTCCAAATTATAGCAAGGGGAAGCTTCCACCGCCTTGGCGCACCACCTCCGGCACCTCGCCCATCAGGTCGACCACGGTGGTCGGAATGCTGGGGCAAAACCCACTGTCGATAATCAGCGAAACCCGACCTTTCAGGTGGTCATACAGGTCGCCCGGCTCCACCGGCGGATCCTCCAAGTCTGGCAGCATCAGGGTGCAACTCATCAGCGGAGCGTTGTATATGTCGAGAAGCGCTTGGACGACCCGGTGGTCGGGGATTCGCAATCCAATGGTGCGGCGTTTCGGCTCCATCAGGCGCCGCGGAACTTCACGGGTTGCCTCTAGGAGGAACGTGTAGGGTCCTGGAGTGTGAGCCTTCAGGATCCGATACGCCGCATTATCGATTCGCGCATACAAAGCCAGTTCCGAGAGATCCCGGCACACTAGAGTGAACGGATGTTTTTCATCCAGGTTGCGCAGGCGCCTGATCTGCTCCATCGACGCCTTGTCTCCGACCGAGCAACCAAAGGCATAGCAGGAGTCGGTCGGGTAAACGAGGAGGCCGCCGGCGTGGAGCATTTCCGCGGCCTGGCGGATCAGGCGCGGCTGGGGGTTGTCCGGATGGATCGAGAAGCGCTGGGTCATGGCTTTTTATAATAACCGGATGAAACTGTTCATTGAGCTATTGCCCATCACGATCTTCGTGGTGGCTTATTTTTTCTATCCCGATCTGCCCGCCGCATGGATCGATGCGTTCTCCGACGCGACTTATCTGGAATTGACCGCAGGGGAGTCTGGAGACCGAATCTACTTTGCCACATTCGTGCTGATTGTAGCCATGGTGATTCAGTGCGGGATTCTGTGGGCGATACGGGAACTAGGCGGCACGCATCTTGCTGCGCTGGCCGTGGTCCTGGTCGCCGGCGGGCTGACCCTGCTCCTGAAGGATCCCCTGTTTATCAAATGGAAGCCGACCGTGTTTTACTGGGCGTTGGCGATAGCGTTTTTGGGATCTAGCCTGATTGGCTCTCGTACGTTGGTGGAGCGGATGTTCAGCAAGGCCTTCTCCCTGAATGATGCACGACTATGGCGTCAGTTGAACGTTGCATGGGTCGGGTTTTTCCTGATCTGCGGCGCACTTAATCTCTACGTGGCATATGGATTTTCGGAAGAGTTCTGGGTGCAGTTCAAACTGTTCGGCCTTGCCTTGGGACTGCCTATTCTGTTCTTACTGGCTCAGGGTATCTACCTCGCACCCCGGTTGAAGGACTAACCTTCGCAAGACGAAAAAACCGGATTCTGTCGTCCTATTGTCGTCCGCTGCACTTTCGTTGCATAGGGCGTTAAAAAATATTTCATTATTTATCAATAGTATAGACACACGACAATTTGGGGCTTGACTTATATAAAAATATCCTTATATTATGAAGTACTGAATGGCTGAATTTGGCCGTCCGAAACATTACCGGAGACACTCATGGATATTATCGCTCTTGATCTCATCGCCGCCCTGGCGATCTGGACTGCGGTTTTCGTCGTAGCTCGTCTGGGTTACCTGGACTAAAGATCTCCTCCAGTGAGGCTAGTGCTGGACTGGATGTCCGGCCCAAAGGTCGACATGGACGTCGACCGCTCACACTCCATACCCGGTCACACCCCTCCTTCGTGGCCGGGTCCTTTTCAGAATTCAATCGCCACGATGCTGACCTTTTCGTTGACTGTCGCTACGACACCATGATCTGGGTAGTAGAGAGCCGAATTTCTTAATCTGTTTTTTCTCGGCGCAACGGATCGCCTGGCATCACTACTTGGGGTGTGACGTTTGACTTTTACCGGCTAGAACGAGAGAGTGCCGCGAAGAGTCAAACCACCGTCATTGAGCGCGCGGAAATCTTCTCCATTGCCCTCGACATAGTCCAACTCCAAGGCCAACTTGGAGTCTGCACGCCAGTGGATTCCAAGCAGCATGGAATCTGAACTTCTTTCTATGTTCGTTGCCCTGTCATCAAGGTTCGCGTAGCGCACCACCAATTCCCATATCCCTTCCTCATCGCGCGGCTCGATATGTGCCAGCAGACCGGGCGCGTAGCGACTTTGCGTATGCTCGCCCGTAATTCTCCAAGCCCCCCGAATATGAAAGCCGTCCGCGTTCGCTTTAGCGTGATCGCGATATGGCAGTCCCTCCGACCGTTCCCTGGACTTCAGGTATTGAGCCTGAATCGCATAGGACTCCTGTGAATAACCGATGTCAAGGGCCAGAAACCGTCCGAACCCCTGAGATTCCGTCTCCTCGTTCGCCAACGCGTCGAATCCCGCATTCTCTCCCCAATAGCTGAATGACTGGAATGACAGCCCGACGTGCAGAAAACTGCCATCCTCGAAACGCGGCGCCACCATCAACTGCGCCTGCACTTCCGCAGAATCCGCCAAGGCCGAATTTTCGTCGTATCCCCGGACCTGCAACGAACCGTACCAGGGAATTTCCTCCCCATGCACGAATCCGACCACGACGGGCACTTGGGCATCTTGGTCTTCTCCACCCGGAGGCGTGGCGAAGCGACCCAACACGCCTTGCTCGATGGTCCGGAACCAGCGCTCGCGCAGCGAGCCATCCAGCATGGCCGAGGTTGAGGCCCATGGAGAAGCATTGCCCGAATCGCTGCTACTATTCGAAATTTGTGATGTGCCACTCTCAGGCAGCCCAGATTGATTTAACTGGCTTTGCATGCGCATCATCAATTCCTTCATGCGCGCCCCTTCATCCACTAGGCTGTCGATTTCATTCTCCGAAAGCGCTTGGGCTGGAGCAGCCAATAACAAGGCTAGGCCCACACAAGCAAACTGAAAGGCAAAGCGGGGGAAGAGGGAAGAGAATAAACGGCCTTTCCCAACCAGGAAAGCCGGTGAGGTTAGTGAGCGCAACTTGTCCAGAATCCACCTCCTGACCTGGAATCCGTTGAAAACGGATGCTCCTGCGATGGATTTGAGTTTATCACATAAGTCTGATGGGGCGATCCGAACGGAACCGCGGCTAGTATTGAGGGAACTTATAAAAATCCGCCGCCCGGTTTCCCAAAGCGGCGGATTTTCAAGGAGCACCGTCAGGATGTTAGATTTCCTGACATTGGAGACTGATCAGAACACGTACTGGCCTCGCAGCGAGATAGCATCACCATCATCGTTGTTGCATTTGCTGAAGCCAAACGTGTCCTCAGAGACAGGATCATCCCCCCCATCAGCAGTGTTCGTAAATGTCCGAGTGCCTCCAGAGCATTCATCCATTTCCGAATCGACGTAGTTCAGCATGAACTTGACGTTCTTGTTGACGTACCAGTTCACGCCCAGAACCATGCGTTCCAGATCAGCGCTTAGGCTTCTGCCAGGAATGTCCACTTCTGCATCTTCGTAACGCGCAACCACTTCCCAGGCACCACCTTCATTTTTAGGCTTGATCGCGGCAAACGCGCCAGAATCCGCCTTGTACCCGCGTGTTTCGCCCGTGAGGGTGTATGCAGCCTGGAGATAGAACCCGTCCATTTCAAGATCGCAGGTGTTTTCATGGCCATCTTTGTATTGGGCCCTCTCTGGATCTACGACGGTAAATTCACGAACCGTATCGCCATGTTTCAACGAATTCAAGTATGTCTGAACGCCAATCGTACCTTTATCGTCGCCATTTTCGTCATCATCCAAATGAGGGGCCGAACCGGGCTGATACGTCTGGTAAAAAGTCTGTGGATTTATACGTCTGCCATCCGAATCTTCTAGATAGTGATCAGTGTCAGTAGTGGGCGTAAACGTCCCGGAAGCACCACAAGCAGCATTGTTTGTGCCATCCGACTCCACATTCATGAATTCGCCCTGGAGCGAGAACGGGCCGTTGACGTACGCGAGCTCAACACCGAACTGATCGATGCCGTCGGACGCATGGCTGTCGGTTTCAAACGGATGCCCCGTAGTGTGCACGCCCATGCGGGTGCGCATGCGGTAGGTGTTTCCCTTGTAGTCTACGGTGTAGAACGAAGCGCCTGCGTGCAGGAAAGAATTGTCACCGAATTTCGGCATGATGGAGAAACGGGCGCCGACACCATAGATATTGTCCCCATCATCTGGATCGTCGATCTGGTCATCATGGACGCCGATCACACCACTCATCGGCATATCGCCCTTAGTTGCGAAACCGACCGAGATACCACCGAAATCAGGCTTACCGAGAAAAGCACCCGACAGTTCATTGATGATGGATCGCTCGATCGTTGAGATCCACTTGGTACTGGTGCGCTCTTCGAGCATTCCCGGGCGCTTGTGTTTGCCAAACATCGCGTACATCGGTTCGCTGGAGTACTTTAGGTAACCGGTATCGATAGAGGCTCCCTCGCCTTCATGGTCGATGTCGGTCGTGAACTTGTAGGACCAGTTCTTACCGGTTTTGCCACTCAAGGTAATGCGGGACCGGCGAATCTCGGCATCATCCGCATCGTCACTATCCCAAAAGTCGTCATAGGAATCGTAGTCGAACATCAGCCGCCCTCCGATCTTGAACTCGTTGCCCTTGCTGGACCTGACGTTGATACCCCCACCGGTCGTAGAAACAGTAATGTCTTCCTTCTTGGACTTGACCATGCCGCCCTTCTTGCCAGCGCCTTCAGCCGCTTTCCTGACCTGCTGCTCCATGGCATTGGTCTTCATCATGACGTCCTGAAGCTGCTCCTGCATCCGCATTAGCATCTGCTTCATCTCGGCATTCTCGCGCTTGAGGTGCTCGATTTCCTCACCCGATGCCAAAGCAGACACTGGCAATGCAATGGCCAGCGTTAGCGCAGCAGGAACTGCAATTCTTGATTTCCACATAACGTGGGGCCTCCTTAAATATTCGAGGTTAGGGAAAAACCTAGCAATCACGCTGGTGCGTACTCTAGGCAAAAAATATGACAAAAATATTGGCGAAAACCCACAGCCCATTGTTTTTTTCTTGCCGAACCGGCCTCTGCTTTCACCCATGGTCGCGACGCCCATCACCGCAGAAGTTCAGTGTCAAAGACCAACGCAAAACTGATAAACCAAGTGTCTATATATTCACTCCGACTCGTCGCCATCCTGATCCGTCGCTGATGTCCGGCTTCCCCAGCCATGCTCGACCGCAAGCACCGCCGCCGCAACCCGGGAAGTCACTTCTAATTTCCGCAAGATCGCTTTGACATGGACCTTGACCGTGCCCTCGGAAATCCCCAAGTTGTCTCCGATCCCGCGATTGCTCAAGCCTTCGGCAAGCAGGGCCAGAATTTCACTTTCGCGCGGGGTCAGTACATCGAACGGACTTTCGTCGCTCTCCGAAGGTTCCGGCTCATGGCCTTGGACAGCTCGAGCCAATGCCGGAGCCAAGCTCGGTGCCACCACCGTCTCGCCCGCAACAATGGAACGCAGCGCCATCACCAAGGCATCCGGCTCCATATCTTTCAGTAAATAGCCGCTGGCCCCGGAGCGCAGCGCTTCAACCAGATCCTGCTCCTCGTCACTTGTGGTCAGCATCACCACCGGCGGGCATTTCTCATTTTCGCGCAACCTTTTGAGTATTTCGAGTCCATCAGTTTGCGGCAGACGCAAGTCCAGCAGCACGACTTCCGGACGGCGCTTGGCAATCGCCGCATAGCCGGATTCGGCATCCCCCACCGAATCCAATACCTTCAATCCATGGCGTTCCAACAAGCCCTGCAGACCCTCTCGAAACAGGGTATGGTCATCGATGACGGTGACTGTCAGTGTCATGCCGCCTTTGCCCTCTCCGGCATAGCCTTGAACTCAAGTAATATCCGCACGCCCTCCTCCGGCTCGCTTTCCACCCGCAACCGCCCTCCCAGGCGCATCGCCCGGTCCTGCAACAGACTCAACCCGATATGGGTTCCTCCTCCTTCCCCCGGCGGATTCGCAAAGCCCACTCCGTCATCTTCCACCAAGACCCGGCAATTGCCGTTCTCCGCATCGCCTGAAACCAACACACGCACCGTACTAGCTTGAGCATGCTTGCGCGCATTGGCCAGAGCTTCCTGCACAATGCGCACGATTTGCAGTTCATGCTCGGCCGGCAGTTTCAGGTCCCTCCACTGAGTCTGCAACATTACGTGAACGTCCGGGCAATCCCGCCGAAAACGCTCCACCGTCCGCTCAATGGCCGGCAGCAGACCTGCTTCGCTGATCGGCACGCGGAAATGCGCGATCAGTTCCCGCAATTCGATGTTGGCTTCTTCCAGACCTTCCTCGATTCTTTCAAGTTCCTCCCAGGTTCGTTCCTCGTCCCCTTGATGCAGGGTTTCGTCCAGCACCCGCACTTGCATCTTGATTCCGGCCAAGGTCTGAGCCAAGGAATCATGCAGTTCCCCGGACAACCGGGTGCGTTCCTTCATGGCGGTATAGTCGCTGAATTCCTGCAACTGTTCTTCCGTATCCCGCGACAGGGTCTGGACCATTTCGGCAAGCACGTTCAAATCGGCCGCAAGTTCCGAGAAATCGCCTTTCGGCGGCACCGGTACTCTCGCCGATAATTCGCCCCCGCGCATGCGGAATACCCATTGCCGAATGGCTTCGTAGGGAGCCAGCCTTTGCCGGTACACCCAAATCAAGAATGCGGCAGCGGCTCCCAGAAGCAACCCGAATGCGATAAATCCTGGTGCGCCCAATCCAAGCATTACTCTTTCGGCGGTACGTAAGCGGGATCGTTCGGGTTGAGAAAAATAAACTGCTTCTGACCCGGCTCAAGCTCCACGAAATCCACGGTCATGCCTCGCGCCAGAGCCAAGCTGTCGGCTCCAACCACCACCGGGACCTTGCGTAGGCTGAATCTCTGGTCGCCTTTGTGACTCTCCACATCAAACCCCATCGCATACTGGAAACTGCCGTCTTCAAGTTCGCGCACGGCCAAACGCAGGGCTACGCCTTCCTCATCTTCCGGCAGTTGCTCCCGGATCTGATCTGCCGCCTGTTCCGTCAGAGTTAGAAAATCTGGCATTTCTTTTTCATGTGCAACTACGAACTGTACATAATACAGGGAGTTTTCTCTATTTCCTGCCCGAGGCAATGGCCTTTCAAGTTCCTCTGAACCTTACAATCTAGTGTTTGTAAAGAAAAATAATTTCTTCGACTGTTATTCAGAACTTTAGCGAAAGCTAGAATCCACCCAAATTTCTTTGTGCACCACCAGAAAATAAAGTCAAAAACGGCTAAATATAGTGAGTGATTATTCATAAAGCCAATCTAAATTATGTGCATCACACGATTGTCACTCTGGATCTCCCTCAATTGGCCTTTCTCCTTTCCAGTATCTAAGCAGTTCAGTTGTGCCTGACCACCATTGCCACCCCGCACTAAGCGCACCTCTTATGGCATTTGTCTCAACTCGGCGAAATTTTTCACGGTCATCATTATCCGCTTCGCGCTCCAATGCCACCGCAAGTTCCGCAAGTTCTCCAGCGGACCCAAGAATTGATTGCTGTAAACCTAAAGCAACTCCTTCACCATCACCAAGAAAGTTGTCAATCTCTGCTTCATAGCGCAAAAAATCTGTATGTGACATTGCATCCGCCAAACGTACTGGCGCAAACTGGCGTGTCTCATAACGAGTCATATCAGGTTGGTTCCAAGACATGAGGCATGCGGAGAAACATAAGGAACTATAATTTCCACACAGGTCAAAGCGTCCACTTGCAACTCGACATGCTTGAATTGCGTACTGTTACAATAATTACCAATTATTGGTATAGTACTGAAAGAGGATTGATCGATGACCAAAAACACCTCGATTTCGCTCGGCGAGCATTTCTCGGACTTTATCGATGATCGAGTCGAGTCCGGACGCTACAGTTCGACCAGCGAAGTGCTGCGGGCGGGGTTACGGCTACTTGAAGAGCATGAAGCTAAAGTCGAGGCTCTGCGCAACGCCCTGATCGAAGGTGAGCAATCCGGTCCTGCAACGCCCTTCAATTTTGACGCATTCATTGCCGACAAGACCTCTTTTTAGGCAAGGATGCCCGACTACACATTATCTCCTGCGGCCCAGGCCGATGTTGAGCATATCTGGCATTACACTGTAGAGCACTGGAGCAAACAACAAGCTGAACGCTATACGCGGAGCATTCAGGCTGCATGTGAGGCTTTAAGCGATGGCTCACGAGTCGGTCAACCGGCTGATGACATTCGCCCCGGCTATCGCAAAGCCACCGTCGGTTCACACGTGATCTTCTATCGCATGCAGGGAAACACGGTGGAGGTGATCCGCATTTTGCACCAGCGCATGGACATAGAGCGACATATGTAGCTCTCTAGACAATGGAACGATAGGGCTGATTTCGAAGTTGACCTGTCCAAACTTGACGCACGGCAGTATTCGTCCATAATTGGAGTCGGCGATTGAGGCGGCCGCTGGTTTAATGTGGCGGCGTGGTCCTGATGGCCAGCGAATATAACTAAAAATCCATGAGGAAACTTATGAGAAAAACTACTTTTTGCACGGGGCTGGCAATGGCAGCTGCGATGGCGTGGACCGTTCCGGCACTTGCGGATGAGACCTGCATGTCGCCGTACATTGCCAAGATCCAAGGTATAGAAGATTACGTCTATGTCTGGACCCTGGGTGTCGAAGGCATGGGAGACGAGCAGGACAAGCTGGTCACCATCGACACCAACCCCGAATCCAAAACCTACGGCCAAGTAGTCAGCGTCCTGTCGGTCGGCGGGCGCAACGAGGCCCACCATTCCGGACTGAGCGACGACCGCCACTACCTGTGGGCCGGCGGGCTGGACTCGAGCAAGATCTTCGTGTTCGACATCCACAGCAACCCGCGGCAGCCCCAACTGCACAAGGTCATCACCGACTTCGTCGAGAAGACCGGTGGAATGGTCGGCCCGCATACCTTCTATGCCCTGCCTGGGCGGATGATGATTACGGCGCTGTCCAACAACGTCGATCACGGCGGACGCACCGGCGTGGCTGAATACAACAACGATGGCGAATTCGTGGCCTCCCATTGGATGCCGACGGACGAAGACCTGCGCGGCGCGGTCAAGACCGGCCAGCACGCTGACGGCTACGGCTACGACCTTCGGGTCAAGGCTGAAAGCAACGTGATGCTGACCTCGTCTTTCACCGGCTGGTCCAACTACATGATGGACTTCGGCCAGATGCTGCAGGATAGTACTGCCATGCAACGCTTCGGCAACACCATGGTGGTGTGGGACATGCATGCCCGCAAGCCTCTCAAGGTACTGGACGTGCCGGGGGCTCCGCTGGAGATCCGCTGCGCCTGGGGAGAAGATAACCGCTACTGCTTCACCACGACGGCGCTGACCTCCCAGGTCTGGCTCCTGTACGAGGATGAAGCCGGCGAATGGCACGGCAAGGCCGTTGCCGATGTTGGTGTTCCTTCCGAGATCCCCCTGCCGGTGGACATTTCCATCACGGCCGACGACACCGGATTGTGGATCAACACGTTCATGGACGGCAAGACCCGCTTCTTCGACATTTCCGACCCGCATGCACCCAAGCAGGTCTTCGAGGAAGTGATCGGAAGCCAGGTCAACATGGTCTCCCAAAGCTGGGATGGCGACCGCGTGTATTTCTCCAGTTCCCTGCTGAACAACTGGGACAAGACGGGTGACGCGGACGAGCAGTATGTCAAGCTCTACCACTGGGACGGCGAGAAACTCGCGCACCAGTGGACGGTTGACTTCTATGCCGAGCAGTTGGGCCGTTCGCACCAGATGCGTTTTGGCGCCTATGCCCTGTACGGCAAGCGCCCGGATGCCGATGCCAAGGTCGCGATGGCCGAATAACCTGTCACGGCCTTCGGGCCAGCGCAAGTGGAAGCCGCCCTGCCTGTCAGGGCGGCTTTTTTAGCAAGGAAGCTAGATTTTTGAACTTGAGAACACGCTAATATAGAATACGATTATGGATCGTTTGAATCGTATTCGCGCCCTGATTGGGCTGGTTGCCCTGAGTCTGATCTCGGGGGGGTTCGAGGCTGTCGCAGAAGATGAAATCCTCGCGCCCGGGTGGAAAAACCTTACCTACGAGCCACCCGCTGTGGGCAGTTACCAACTGCCTCCCATCACCAATGCCTCCGACGGAGCCGTACTCCTCGAAGACGGCCAAGAATCTCAGTTGTTCGACCTGATGGGTGACCGTCTCGTGCTGTTCAGCTTTATCTACACTCGATGCAACGACATCAACGGTTGCCCTCTCGCCAACGCGGTGTTTCACAAGCTCCAAGCGAAACTGCAGGAGCGCCCGGACGTGGCCCAAGCCACACGGCTTCTATCGATATCGTTCGACCCGGAGCGCGACACCCCCGAAGTCATGCAGGAATTCGGGCAGGGGCTTGGCGGCGACGGAGTGGACTGGCAGTTCCTCACCACGCGGGACCGCGAAACCCTGGAGCCAATACTCGACGACTACGGCCAATACACCATACGCGAATATGATGAAAGCGGAGAATACACCGGGGATTTCGCTCATATGCTGCGGGTTTTCTTGATCGATCGGGAGTTGCGCGTCCGCAACATCTACAGCGTCGCATTCCTGCATGCCGACATCCTGATCAACGACCTGGAGACTCTCCTCCTGGAGTCTCCTTCTAGCTGATTCCCGTCATGCACAACCCGGCACGGATGCGTTTTCGCACCCTTGCCGTAACCCTTGCCGTTACGAGTTTTTGCGCTGTGGTCTATGCCGAGACCAGCGGCGAACTGGACACTCCAGAGGAATTCGACACCAGCCATACGCAAGGACCCGGAGACGTCAAGGAAGGCTATGAAAGCAGGGATTACGAGACTCGCTCGCGAAGCCTGCTGAAGCGGCGGGGCGTCAAGAAAGATCTGATTCGTTTTGCGCAAAACCCTCCGTTGGGTCTGCCACCCGTACCAATCCCGGCTGAAAACCCGCTGACCCGCGCCAAGATCGACCTCGGTCGAAAACTGTTCTTCGACCGCCGCCTGTCGATCAACGACACCTTCGCCTGCGCAACCTGTCACATCCCGGAACAGGGCTTCACTAACAACGAAATGCGCACCGCGGTCGGCGTGGAAGGCCGTTCGGTGCTGCGCAACTCCCCCACCCTCTACAACGTCGCCTACCTAACACGACTGTTCCTGGACGGGCGCGAGATCAGCCTAGAAAACCAGATCTGGCAACCGATGACTTCACACAACGAGATGGCGGCACCCTCGATCGGCTGGATCATCAACAAGATCCGCCGCATGCGCGACTACGACGGGTTGTTCGAAAAAGCCTTCGACGGCGAAGAGCCGAACATCCTGACAGTTGGCCAAGCGCTGGCCAGCTATCAACGCACCCTGCTGGCGGCCAACTCACCGTTCGACCGATGGTATTTCGGGAATCAGACCAATGCGGTTGACGAATCTGTCAAACGGGGTTTCGGGGTCTTCTCCGGAAAGGGTCAATGCATCGTGTGCCATACCATGCAGAAAGAGCACGCCCTGTTTACCGACGAAAAATTTCACAATACCGGCCTAGGCTACATGATCTCGTTCAGCAAAGGTTCCAAGGACGCGCCCAAGACCACCCGCGTCCAACTTGCACCCGGCGTGTTCGTAGACGTCTCGAACGAGAAAATCGAAGCGGTCTCGCAACAGAAACTGCCGAACGATCTCGGTCTCTACCGGGTCACCGAAAACCCGAACGATCGCTGGCGGTTTCGGACCCAGAGCCTGCGCAATGTTGAGTTGACCGCGCCCTACATGCACAACGGCAAGTTTGACACCCTTCGTGAAGTTATCGACTTCTACGACCAAGGTGGCATTCCAAATGAGCTGTTGTCCCCTTTTATCTCTCCGCTCAACCTCAGCGAGCAGGAAAAGCAGGACCTGGAAGCGTTCCTGCTCTCCCTGACCGGCAGCACCGTCCCGGAAATCGTGGCCGATGCTTTTGCCGCACCGATCGGCGACCTAAGTCTGGAAGATCCCAACTGGGCACACGAAGAGACGCTGGGGTACTGATATGAACCGCTTTTTTGCCCTGCTGCTCGGCAGCGCGCTTGCCTTGGGCATAATCAGTTGCAGCGACGAACCTGAATTGATGGAACATGCCTCCGGGAAAGCAGCCCCCGACTTCGTGCTTCCAGATCTGGACGGTCAATCCTGGCAACTGAGCCAGGCCCGTGGACAGGTCCTGCTAGTCAACTTCTGGGCTACCTGGTGTGAACCATGCCGACGCGAAATGCCCGCGTTGAACCGACTCCATGAGTCCATGGCCGGCAAAGACTTCCAGGTCATCGGCATTCATGTCGGCCCCAGCAAGGAAATCGGCCGTTTCCTCGAAGAAACCCCCGTCAGTTTCCAGATCCTGATTGATGCGGACCTAGCCTTGGAGGACTGGAACGTTACGTTGCTACCGGCAACCTTCCTGATCGATGCAGAAGGACATGCCCGCTACTGGGCGCTTGGAGAGCGGGAATGGGATTCGCCGGAAGCTGTGGAATTCTTCACTGCGGCTCTGGATTGAGCCACGACAGCAAATCCACGCGACGGTCAGTCGCCCTCTTCTGCCAGCAAGGCCTGCGTCAGATCCAAAGCCTGCCGGTTCTGCCACACGTCGTGCACTCGGAAAATGCGTGCCCCCGCGCAAAGTCCCCAGCCTGTCGTCACCACGGTCGCCGGCATCCTCTGACCCGGATCGGAAGCATCGGAAATCTCGCCCATGAACCG
>JAPPLD010000013.1 GCA_028819565.1 Gammaproteobacteria bacterium
TCGGTGAACGGGGCGACGCGCTACGCGACGGCGACGGCGGTGACGGTGAGCGTGGGCGGCGGCACGGCGACGGCGGCGGACTACGCGGCGGTGTCGGCCTTCACGCTGACGATCGCGGAGGGGGCGGGGTCGGCGAGCGGCACGTTCACGCTGGAGCCGGTGGACGACGACCTGGACGAGGACGACGAGACGATCGGCGTGAGCGGGAGTTCGGGGGCGGGGACGGTCACCGGCGACGAGATCGAGATCACCGACAACGACGAGCGCGGCATCACGGTGGCGGGCGGGCCGCTGACGCTGGCCGAGGCGGACGTCGGCTCGACCCAGGACAGGCGGGAGGATCGGGGCACGTACACGGTGGTGCTGTCGAGCCGCCCGACCGGGACGGTGACGGTGACGGTGGCGAGCGACCCGGCGACGGGGGTGGTGACGGTGTCGCCGCCGCGGCTGACGTTCGCGCCGTCGGCGTGGAGCACGGCGCAGACGGTGACGGTGACGGCGGTGGACGACGCGATCGACAACCCGGGCAACGAGCGGGAGGCCGAGATCGAGCACACGGTGAGCGCGCCGGACACGGACTACGCGTCGGAGACGGCGGCCGCGGTGGATGTCACGGTGACCGACGACGACGCGGCGCCGAGCGGGATCACGCTGACGGCGGCGCCGGACGCGGTGGCGGAGGGGGCCGGGCCGACGGCGGTGGCGGTGACGGCGTCGGTGAACGGGGCGACGCGCTACGCGACGGCGACGGCGGTGACGGTGAGCGTGGACGACGACACGGCGATTGCGCCGGCGGACTACGCGGCGGTGGCGGACTTCACGCTGACGATCGCGGCGGGGGCGGGTTCGGCGAGCGGCACGTTCACGCTGACGCCGGTGGACGACGCCCTGGACGAGTCCGACGAGACGATCGACGTGACCGGGAGTTCGGGGGCGCTGACGGTCACCGGCGACGAGATCGAGATCACCGACGACGACGCGCGCGCCCCCACACAGGACACCCCGGAGGTGAGCCTGATGCTGACGCCGACGAAAATCGACGAAAGCGGGTCGGCGAACGTGAGTACGGTGACGGCGACACTGGACGGGATGTCGAGCGCGGCGGTGACGGTGACGATATCAATCCCGAGTGACGCCCCGGTGACCCAGTCGGGGACGACCTTGACGATCGCAGCGGGAACGACGTCGAGCACCGGGACGGTGACGCTGACGGCGGTGGACGACGAGGTGGACGCGCCGGACAGGACGGTGACGGTGTCGGGGACGGCATCGGGCGGCGGGATATCGAATCCGGCCGACGTGACGCTCACCATCGTAGACGACGACGTGCGAGGGATCGTGCTCACGCCGGCGGTGGTCGGCGTGGCCGAAGGGAGCAGCGCGACTTACACGGTGAAATTGGCGACCGAACCTTCGGCATCGGCGACGGTGGCGATCAGCGGACATGCGGGGACAGACTTGACGTTGGACAGCACCAGCCTGACGTTCGCGCCGTCGGCGTGGAGCACGGCGCAGACGGTGACGGTGACGGCGGTGGAGGATGTCGACTTCACGAACGAGACGGCGACACTGACGCACACGGCCTCCGGCGGCGACTACGGGTCCGTGACGGGCGCGGTGACGGTGAACACGACCGACAACGACACGAGGCCGACGGCGATGACGATCACGGTGGACACAGACTCGAACCAGGATGGCGCGCAAACCTCGATTACGGAAAATGCGGGCGCCACCACGGTCCGGATCACTGCGGCCATCGCCGGCGCGGGGCGCTTCACCACCGATCAGACGGTCACCCTCGCCGTCGGCCATGCCGGCGACGGCGCGGTGGAGGGCGTCGACTACGCGACGGTGCCGGCCTTGAGCCTCACCATTGCGGCCGGGCAGGCGAGCGGCAGCGTGGACTTCACGCTGACGCCGACCGACGACGGCACGGACGAGGCCGATGAGGCGATCGGCGTTTCGGGCACGCTTTCGGGGGTGACGGTCTCGGCAGCAACGATCACGCTGGTCGACGACGACGCGACGCCGACCGTAAGACTGGCGCTGACGCCGTCCTCCATCAGCGAGGGCGGCGGTGCGACTGGCGGCACCAGCGCAGTGACGGCGACGCTGAACAGGGCCTCGAGCGAAACGGTGACGCTGACGGTGGCGGCGGCCGCGGTCTCGCCTGCGACGGCCGGAGACTACACGCTGAGCGCGAACAAGATCCTGACCATCGCGGCCGGCAGCCTGACCAGTACCGGCACCGTGAAGATCGTCGCCGTGGACAATCCCGTCGACGCGCCGGACAAGCAGGTTACCGTATCGGCCGCCGTCTCGGGCGGCCATGGGGTCGCGCCCCCGGGCCCGGTCGCGCTGACCATTGCCGACGATGATGATCCCCCGACGGCACTCACCCTGTCGGTCGACACCGACGTCGGTTCGACCGCGGCGTCCAGTGCCGTTGGAGAAGAAGGGGGAGCGGTGACGGTGCGGGTGACCGCGACGCTGGATGGCGCCACTCGTTTCTCGACGGACCGGACAGTCACGGTGACGGTGGGTCAGGCCGAAGACAGTGCGGTGGAAGAGATCGACTACGCGGCGGTGGCGGATCTAAGCCTGACCCTTCCGGCCGGGCGGGCGAGCGGCAGCGCGGACTTCACGCTGACGCCGACCGACGACGACATCAACGAGCCCGACGAGACGATCAGCGTCATCGGAACGCTTTCGGAAGTCACGGTGACTCCGGCGGCAATCACCGTGCTGGACGACGACGCTCCGCCGGTCGTTTCTCTGCTGTTGACGCCGTCGCGCATCGTCGAGAACGGCGGGCCGGCCGACGACACCAGCACGGTAACGGCATCCTTGAGCAATCCCTCGAGTACGGAAATCGCGCTGACGGTGTCGGCGGAACCGGTGCCGCCGGCGGCATCAGGGGATTTCACGTTTTCCGGCGGCACGCTCACCATCGCGGCGGGCAGCCGGACCAGCACCGGCACCGTGTCCATCGTCGCCGTGGACGACCATCTTCATTCGGGAGACCGGCGCATTGCGGTGTCGGCCACGGCCTCGGGGAATCCCGGGGTCGCCAATCCGGCCCCGGCGACGCTGATTCTCGCCGACGACGATGCGGCGCCGACGCTGCTCAACCTGTCGGTGGACATTGATCCAGAGGAGGCCGGCCTGCAGAACTCGCTCGCCGAGGATAGCGAGGCGGTGACGGTGCGGGTGGTTGCCACGCTGGAAGGCGACATCCGCTTTGCGGAAGAGAAGACGGTGACGGTGGTCGTGGGCATGACGGGGGACAGCGCCATTGAAGGCCAAGACTACGAGACGGTGGCGGACCTGAGCCTGACCCTTCCGGCCGGGCAGGCGAGCGCCAGCGTGGATTTCACGCTGGCGCCGATTAATGACGGCGTCAACGAAACCGAGGAGATGATCGGCATCGGGGGCACGCTTGCGGGAGTCTCGGTGACTCCGGCGGCGATCATCTTGCACAACAGCAATGACCCCGTGCCCAAGGAATGGCTGGCGCGATTCGGACGCACCGTCTCCGAACAATTGCTGGACGGCATTGCGGGTCGCATCGACGAGATCCGCAAGCCGGGGTTCGAAAGCACGCTCGCCGGTTCGGTCCTGTCCGTCGCAGGACCGGAAGGCGATGATGAGACGCCATGGGACCGGCGGCAGGACGAGGCCGAGAACAATTGGGCGCAGGGCTTCAAGGCGGCCTTCGGCGAAGATCCTGGAGACCTGCGCCGGGAAGAGGGGTCGGCCACGGGCCGGGATCTGTTCGACGACGGCGCTTTCTCGTATACCAGCGAGGAACAGGGGGGCGCCGTCACCGCGTTCTGGGGCCGGATCGCTCGTTCCGGCTTCGACGGCAGGGGAAGGGATTACGCCTATGACAGCGAGGTCACCACCGGCATGCTGGGCCTCGACTGGGCGAGGATCGGCACGGACGAGAACTGGAGCGGCGGCTTCGTGGTGTCGCGCAGCCAGGGCGACGGCGGCTACACCGGGGAGGTGGGTCTGAGCGGATCGGCGGAATCCACGTTGACGGCATTCGCGCCCTGGCTTTCGTACCAGGGTTCCGACCGGCTGGCGGTCTGGGGTGCCGCCGGTTATGGCGAGGGGGATTTCACGATTGCGCCGGAAGGCGAGCCGGCCGCGACAGCCGACCTGGACTGGGCCATGGCGGCAGCGGGGGTGCACTACCAGCTGGTTCGGGCCTCACCGGAGCGCGCGTTCGCCCTGAAGCTCAAGACCGATGCGTTGTGGACCCGCACGAACATGGAGGAGGCAATGGGATTGGCGGAGGCGCAGGCCGATGTGACCCGGTTCCGGCTGGGGCTCGAGAACAGCTGGCGGATCCAGCAGGAGGACGCGGGCGTGCTGACACCGAGATTCGAAGTCGGCGTCCGCCACGACGGCGGCGATGCCGAAACCGGTTTCAGCGTCGAACTCGGCGGGGGCCTGACCTGGGTCCTGCCCGCGCGGGGCCTGGACATCAGCCTCGAAGGACGGAGCTTGGTTCTCCACGAAGACGGATTCCACAACTGGGGGTATGCCGCCTCCATGGCCTTTGACCCGGACCCGGCATCGGCACGGGGATTCTCGCTGACGCTGAGCCAGTCACTCGGAGGGGACCCCTCGGGGGGAGTCGATGCACTGTTCGCCGAAGGCGCGCCTGCGCAAGAGAACGCTTCGGTCGGAGAGGGCGGGTGGCAGGCCGGGCTGGAATATGGTTTGGCATTGGGGGACGGACGCTTCGCGGGGACCCCGTACCTGACTTATGCCGACGGCGGAAACGGCCGCGAATACGTGCTGGGCTGGCAGCTTGCGCCGATGCGCCGCGAAAGCTCCGACTTCATGGTCGATCTCAAGGCGGTGCGCAGCGAGAGCGTCGAGACCCGGCCCGAGCATGAACTGGGATTCGATCTCCGATTCTCGTGGTGAGCCGCAAGGGTCGATGGAAATGAACCGAAAGGGGCAAGGACCGAACGTTCCGGCTTCCCGACCCGAACCGGTCGGGGTCGCGGGATGGGGTTCCGATCAAGTGGGGCCTTGCCCGTTCGGCGGTGCACCGCGTCGGCGACCACATCGTGTCCGGGCCTCTAGCGCGACGGCAGCGACGGCCGGCGCCGGGTTCCGGGAGATTGACTCCGGAAGGATTGCGGCAGGCGCCACCCGATGGCTTCGATCTGTTCCGCTGCCATGAACCGGGTTTCCTCGTTGCAGACTTCGGGCGTGCCGCCCTTGCCCGCCCGGGATGATTCCGGCCCGGCCTCGAACCCGGCGGTCTCCATCGTGGTGCCGACGTTCCGCGAAGCGGAGAATCTACCCCTCTTGGCTGACCGCATCGAAGCCGCCTTGTCCGGCCGCGGGACCGAATGGGAGCTGGTCGTGATTGACGATGATTCACGCGATGGCATCGAAGCCGTCGCCGAGGAACTGGCGCGATGCTTGCCGGTGCGCCTGGACGTGCGCCGCGTCGGCCCCCGGGATCTCTCTCGGTCCGTGCTGCGGGGGATTGCGATCAGCCGATTCGACCGGGTGGTGGTGATGGACGCCGATCTGTCGCACCCGCCGGAGCGCATCCCCGACCTACTCCAAGCGCTGGAGGGGGGCTGCGACATGGCCGTGGGCAGCCGCTACGTGTCGGGGGGGCGCATCGACAAGGACTGGGGCCCGTGGCGTTTCCTGAACTCCCTCGTGGCTACCTTGCTGGCCCGCCCGCTCGTGACTTGTCACGATCCCATGTCGGGTTTTTTTGCGCTTGACCGCAGGGTGCTCCCGGACCTGACCCAATTGCGGCCCATCGGCTACAAGATCGGCCTGGAACTCATGGTGCGCGGGCGCTTGCGGGTTCGGGAAGTCCCGATCGGCTTCTCCGGCCGGAATCGGGGCGCAAGCAAGATGGGCCTGCGTCAGCAGATCAATTACCTCCGTCATCTCAAGCGTCTGTACCTGCACCGCTTCGGCGGCCTTGCGCGCGCCTTGAGCTTCGGGTCGGTGGGGGCCAGCGGCCTGGTCGTCGATCTCGTCTTCTACCTGGGCCTTCAGGCGTTCGGCATCGAGCATCGCCTGGCGCGTTTCCTGTCCTTCTGGCCGGCAGTCAGCTGGAACTGGTGGCTCAACCGGCGCGTGACCTTCGATGACCGCCCGCGACGGGCCCCGGCACGCCAATGGGCGAAATTCGTAGTTGCCAGCCTGGTCGGGCTGAGTGCCAATGTCGGCAGCTACCTGGCCCTGACGAGCCACGTCGCGGTGTTCGCCCGCCAGCCGCTGCTCGCGTTCTTCCTCGGCATCGCCCTGGGCGGGGGAGTCAATTTCTTGATGTCAACCCTGTACGTCTACCGATGGCATGCGACTGCAACGGGTAGGCAGCCCTGAGGGTCCCGTGGGCAAGGCAAGCCGGCACAAGGCGGAAAGGAGGCGATTGCGGGAGGCGCAACTGGCGGCCGCTCGGCAGAAGCCGGCGCCCTCTACCCCCGTGCGGCGGGACCGGGCCCTGTTCTTCACGGCGGACGGGTCGCCGAGCGACTTCCCGCTGCACGCCGGGCTCGGTGTCCTGCTGCTGGCCATGCTGGTGGCGGCCAGCTACTATCCCGCCCTGATGGCGGGCTTCATCTGGGACGACCTCATCTTCACGGGCGCGAAGCCGGTGCGGGAGTGGTCGGGCATCCGGGATATCTGGCTGTCCCCGAAGTCCCTGGCGCTGGAGGGGCACTACTGGCCCGTGACGTATACGAGTTTCTGGCTGGAGCACAAGCTTTGGGGGCTCGCGCCGGCCGGCTACCACGCGGTCAACCTCCTGCTGCAACTGGTCAACAGCCTGCTGGTGTGGCGGCTGATGTGGCGACTCGCGGTGCCCGGCGCCTGGCTGATCGCCGCGGTGTTCGCGGTGCACCCCCTGCACGTCGAGTCGGTGGCCTGGGTCATTGCGCGCAAGGACCTGCTGTCGGGCGCATTCTACCTGGGGGCCGCGCTGGCCTGGCTGAACTTCGCGGAGGCGTCGCGCCGACGGGACTACTCCCTGGCGCTGGGGCTGTTCGCGGCGAGCCTGCTGAGCAAGACCGTCACGGTGACCCTGCCGGCGGCGCTGCTGGTGCTGGCCTGGTGGAAACGGGGGCGCGTGACCGGGGCCGACGTGCTGCGGCTGCTGCCGTTTTTCGCGGTGGGCTTCGCCTTCGCCTTCGCGGATACCGCCTACTACGCCTCCCGGGAGCCGCTGGACCTCGACTATTCCTTCGTCGAGCGCATGCAGATCGCGGCGCATGCCTTGTGGTTCTACGTCGGCAAGCTGCTGTGGCCGGTCGACCTCGCGGTCATCTACCCGTTCTGGGAGGTCGGCGCCGGAAGGTTGGCGGAATGGGGGTACGTGGCCGCGGCCGTCGCCGTGGTGGCGGGACTGTGGCGCGCGCGCGGGAGAATCGGGCGCGGCCCGCTGGCCGCGGCGCTGTTCTACGGGGTGACGCTGTCGCCGGTGCTCGGCTTCGTGGACTTCGGCTACATGCAGTTCTCGTTCGTCGCCGACCGCTTCCAGTACCTGGGCGGCATCGGCGTCATGGGCCTGTTCATCGGCGCGGGGGTGCATGCGGCCACCCGTCTGTCGGCGAGGACGAGGCGGGGGGCCTTGGGTGCCACCCTGATTGGCGTTGCCGTACTGGCGGTATTGTCCTGGAAGCAGTCCCACATCTACCGCGATGAGATCACGTTCTTCAGCCATGTCGTCGCCCACAACCCGCAAGGGCGGGACGCTTACCACAACCTGGGCAAGGCGCTGCAAGACGCCGGACGCATGGACGAGGCGCTCAAGGCCGCTCGCGCTGCCGTGGAGCAACGTCCGGACTTTGCCGATGCTTACGGCAACCTGGGTCTGGCCCTCAAGCACTTCAGCCGCCTTGACGAAGCCGAGAGCGTGCTCCGGCGTGGACTGAGGGCCGACCCCAAGAGCAAGACGGTCCTGCTGAACCTGGGCGAGGTGGTGCGCCAGCAGGGACGGCACGAAGAATCGCTGCAGTGGTACGACGCCATCCTCCGCCGCGACCGGCAATACGCCCGGGCCTATGCGGGCAAGGGCGATGCCCTGTTCGTCCTGCAACGCTACGACGAGTCCATCGAGAGCCTGAAGAAGGCCCTGACCCTCACCCCGGACATGCCGCAGGCCCCACTGATGCATGTCCTCATCGGCGAGGCGGCGCAGAAGCTGGAGCGCTTTGAGGAGGCGGAGCACCAGTACCAAAGTGCCCTGCGCCTCGAACCGGGCCTGTTCCGGGCACACGCCGGCCTGGCGGGCCTGTTGATCGACCGCGGCCGCTCCAGCGAGGCGGACCGGCATTTGCAGAGTGTCCTTGAGCGATATCCGGGCGACGCCGACGGGCTGCAGGCCATTGCCGAGATGTTCCGGAAGCGCGGGCAGCACGAGAAGGCGCTCGAATGGTACGGCGCGGTGTTCGAGGCGGATCGCAACCACACGCAGGCCTATGCGGGGAAGGGCGACGCCCTGTTCCGCCTGGCGCGTTACGAGGAGGCGATCCGGTTCCTGGAGCGGGCCGTCGCCCTGGATCCCGACATGCCGACCGTGTCCACGCTGCGCACGCTCATGGGTGAGGCGCACCAGAAGTTTGACCGATTGGAGGAAGCATCGATGCAGTACGAACTCGCCTTGGCTGGCGAGCCGCAGAACCTCCGTGTGATCGACCGGCTCGCCATGGTGCGCTACAAGCAGGGGCGCTTTGAGGAATCGCTGGAACTCTACCGCAGGCACGTCCGCCTCGATCCCGGCAACGCGAACGCCCACAGCAACCTGGGCGTCGTGCTGTACCGGACGGGTCGGACCGGCGAGGCGCGCGAGGCGCTGGAGCAGGCATTGTCTCTCGACCCTTCGGTTGGCATGGCGCGGACTGTTCTGGACCTGATTCGCAAGGGCGAATAGCGCGGTCACGGCATGCGAAAACATGGGATGGGGAAAGACTTGCAGAAGCCCGGCGTCAGTGGGAGCAATGAAATCGCCTGAAACCCGAACCTGTCGACTCCGATATGATGCGTCAGGGAACATCCGTCAGTGGGACGGGTTCCGATGTGGAAGGAACCTGCGCACCCGGTTGGAAAATAACGGCTTTTGGCGCACAATAGCGCGCGAGAGCAGGGCATGCTCTCTGTGAGGCTTTTAACCTACGCATGGACAACCTGAAGCAAAGCTCGAATCCCGAGACCGAGGAACTGACCGGCGCGGAAATCTTCACCCGTTGCCTGGTCGAGGAGGGGGCCACCACCGTGTTTGGCTACCCGGGCGGTGCCGTGCTGCATATCTACGACGAATTGCACAAGCAGAAGGAAGTCGACCACATCTTGGTGCGCCACGAGCAGGGTGCGGCACATGCAGCCGAGGGTTTTGCCAAATCGACCGGAAAAGTCGGGGTTGTGCTGGTGACTTCCGGCCCAGGCGCGACCAATGCCGTGACCGGCATCGCCGATGCCTACATGGATTCGGTGCCGCTGGTGGTGTTCACCGGGCAGGTGCGCACCGCGCTGATCGGCAATGACGCGTTTCAGGAAGTGGATACGGTCGGCATCACGCGGCCCTGCGTGAAGCACAACATCCTGGTGAAGAAGGTGGAAGACCTTCCGCTTGCGATCAAACGGGCATTCCATATCGCCGGAACCGGGCGCCCGGGACCGGTCGTGGTGGACATCCCGAAGGACGTGACGGAGCAGAGCATGGTTTTTTCCTATCCGCAGGATCCGGACATGCGCTCCTACCAGCCGACCATCGACGGGCATGCCGGGCAGATCAAGCGGGCGGCCAAGTTGATCGCAAAGGCCGAGCGCCCGATCATCTACAGCGGCGGCGGGGTGATTTCCAGCAATGCCCACGAGGAGCTGACCGAATTCACGCGGCTGACCGGGTTCCCCATCACCAACACGCTGATGGGTCTCGGCGCCTATCCGGGCACCGACCCGCAGTTTATCCAGATGCTGGGCATGCACGGCTCCTACGAGGCGAACATGGCGATGCACCACAGCGATGTCCTGATCGCCGTTGGAGCCCGTTTCGACGACCGCATCACCGGGCGGCTGGACGGCTTTTGCCCTTACGCCAAGGTGATTCACATAGATGTCGACCCGTCGTCCATCTCGAAGAATTTCCGAGCGCACGTGCCGGTGGTGGGTGATGCCCGAAAGGTACTGCGCGCGCTGACCGACGAGTTGCGCGACGGCAAATACACGATACCCGACGTCTCGGCGTGGTGGGGACAGATCGGCGAGTGGGCGAAAAAGGACTCCTTTGCGTACCAGCAGGACATGGACGGCGAGATCAAGCCGCAGTACGTGCTGGACCAGTTGTACAAACAGACGGATGGGGATGCTTTCGTGACTTCCGATGTGGGGCAGCACCAGATGTGGGTGGCGCAACTGTACAAGTTCACCCAGCCGCGGCGCTGGATCAATTCCGGCGGACTCGGCACCATGGGGTTCGGACTGCCGGCGGCAATGGGCGTACAACTGGCCCACCCCGATGCGCAGGTGTGCTGCGTGACCGGGGAGGCGAGCATTCAGATGTGCATTCAGGAGCTGTCGACCTGCCGGCAATACGGGTTGCCGATCAAGATCATCAACCTGAACAACCGGTATATGGGAATGGTTCGCCAGTGGCAAGACTTCTTCTATGATTCCCGCTACGCCATGTCGTACATGGACGCACTGCCAGATTTCGTGAAACTGGCAGAAAGTTACGGGCACGTCGGCATGAAGATCGAGAAGCCGAAGGACGTGGAGCCGGCCCTGCGCGAGATCTTGAGCCTCAAGGATCGGCTGGTTTTCGCGGATTTCGTGACCGATCCGCGTGAAAACGTGTTTCCGATGATTGCCCCGGGCGCGGCGCATAACGAAATGATCCTGTCCTGACATGCGGCGGATCCTAGCCGTCCTTCTGGAAAACGAAGCGGGTTCGCTGTCGCGGGTCGCGAACCTGTTCTCGGCGCGCGGCATCAACATCGAATCGCTGGCAGTGACGCCGACGCCGGACGAAACCCTGTCCCGCATGACGATCGTAACCTTTGGCGATGATCGGGTACTCGAGCAGATCACCAAGCAGTTGCACAAGCTGGTTGATGTGGTGACGGTGGTGGATATGACCGGGCAGAACCATGTCGAACGCGAGATGGCGCTGATTAAGTTGCGATTGCGCGACGAGGGTTGCGTGGACGACCTGCAACGTGTCAACAAGGTCTACCGCGGACGCATTGCCGACGTGAGCGCCCTGTGCTATACCAGCGAAGTGGTCGGCACCAGCGAGGAGATTGACGCTTATCTGGCTGCGATGGCGGAACACGAAGTGGTGGAAGTGGTCCGCTCCGGACCGCTTGGCATCGCGCGTGGCGAACAGATGCTCTCCATTCGGCAGAACGAATAACAACCGCCGGGGTATCGCGCCGGCAAGGAAGCTGACTATGAAGGTTTTTTACGACAAGGACGCGGATCTATCTATCGTGCAGGGATGCACGGTGGCGATCATTGGCTATGGCTCTCAAGGACATGCCCACGCCAACAATCTGAAGGAGTCCGGGGTCTCGGTCGTGGTTGGACTTCGGGCCGGCTCCGCCTCCGAGGAGAAAGCACGCGAAGCCGGGATTGAGGTCGCCGGAATCGGAGAAGCGACGGCAGCGGCCGATATCGTGATGGTATTGGCGCCGGATGAGCACCAGAGCGCGCTTTACGCAGAGCAGATCGAACCCAATCTCCGCCAGGGTGCCACGCTGGCGTTTGCGCACGGGTTCAACATTCATTTCGAACAAATTCGCCCACGCGAGGACTTGGATGTAATCATGATCGCTCCGAAAGGCCCTGGGCATTTGGTTCGTTCTACCTACAAGCAGGGTGGGGGAGTCCCGACCTTGATCGCAGTCTTTCAAGATGCCAGCGGCAAGGCCCGAGAGACGGCCCTGTCCTATGCCAGCGCCAATGGCGGGGGGCGAGCCGGAATCATCGAGACCACGTTCCGTGATGAAACCGAGACCGACCTGTTCGGTGAGCAGGCCGTGCTCTGTGGCGGCGTGACGGCGCTGATCGAGGCAGGGTTCGAAACCCTGATAGAAGCAGGCTACGAACCGGAGATGGCGTATTTCGAGTGCCTGCATGAACTCAAGTTGATCGTCGATCTGATTTACGAAGGCGGCATCTCCAACATGAACTATTCGGTTTCCAACACGGCTGAATATGGCGGTCTGACTCGTGGGCCGAGGGTGGTCGGAGATCAGGCCCGCGAGGCGATGAAGAAGATCCTGGCGGATGTTCAGAGCGGAGAATTTGCCCGGGAGTGGGTGAAGGAAAATGCATCCGGGGCAGAGCACCTCCGTCAGTTGCGCGAAGCCAGTCAGGGTCAATCCATCGAGAAGGTCGGAGCGCAATTGCGGGACATGATGCCTTGGATTCGTGAGCAGCGCCTGGTGGACCGCAGTCGCAACTAGGTGACAGGTGTCGTGTTAGAATTGGAACACCTGGGCAATATGCCTGGTGATCGATACTCTGGCAACTCTGGAGGAGAAAGATGATAGGCAACCTCGTATCGATGGTTGTGTTTTGGGCGATATACGCGTTGCTCGCGTGGTGCATCGTCAACTTCGTCTAAGCCAAAGCCGAATATCCATGTCGCGGCGGCTCTACGCCGCGACGTCATTCTTTAAAAACCCCGTCCCGTGAAGGGTCCCCGCCGTTATCGCCGCAGCATTTACTTGCTGCCGAGCTTATTGACTACGGTGGCGATGTTCGCCGGATTCTCGGCGGTGATTTTTGCCTTTGATCAGCGTTTCGAGCCCGCTGCGTTGGCTATCTTCGTGGCAATGATCTTCGACGCACTGGATGGACGGGTTGCCCGCCTGACGGACACGGCCAGCGAGTTCGGTCTGCACTACGACAGTCTGAGCGACATGCTCGCATTCGGTGTGGCGCCAGCGCTGGTGATGTACGAATGGAGCCTGCAGTTCATGCAGCCGGTCGGCAGCGAGTGGGCAAAGCTTGGTTGGCTAGGGGCTTTCTTTTACATGGCGGCGGTCGGCTTGCGACTGGCCCGATTCAACACACATGCCCATTCTCAGGACCGGGCCTTTTTTCGTGGCTTGCCGAGCCCAGCAGCGGCGGGAACCCTGATGGCAGGCATGTGGGTTGCCGACAGTTATGGCTACACCGGCACTGAACTCAAGGAAGTGGCGTTGGCGGCGACCTTGCTGATTGCCATTCTGCTGGTCAGCCGGTTTAGCTACTACAGTTTCAAGGAGACCCGGCCCAAGTTCCGCGTCGGCCTGGTCACCTGGCTAGCCATCTTGGGAGCGCTGCTGCTGTTTTCGATCCACCCGCCAAACGTGTTGCTGTTGCTGTTTGGTGGCTATGTGCTGTCGGGACCGGTGCTGTATTTGGCTCGATTGCGCCGCCGCGGAGGTCGCCGCAGCGATCCCCAATCTTGAAGTTCGGGCCTTCGGAAGCTTAAACAAGCGCCCGGGGGGCGACCAAGATGCCGTCCGAGTCGGCACAAACCCAGTGGCCAGGAGTGAAGTCAAGTCCGGCAAAACGAACCGGAACATCGCGATCCCCAAGACCTCGCTTCACGCTTTTCAAGGGGTTCGTATCCAACGCCTTGACTCCAATCTGGATGGTGGCGATCACCGCGGAATCACGGATACAGCCGTTGACGATGACACCGGCCCACTGATGCTCGTGCGCCATGGCAGCGAGGATATCGCCGAGCAATGCGCATTGCATGGAGGCGGAGCCGTCTACGACTAAGACGCGGCCATTCCCTTCCTCTTCCAGCGCTTCTCTGACTTTCGAGTTGTCATCCTGGCAACTGACCGTGGAAATCAGGCCCGCAAACGCAGGGAGCCCCCCGTAGCCGTGGAATCCCGGTTCGGCGATCTGGACTTCATTCGGGTACTGGTCGGAAATGTCGGCAGTGGCGAGCGTCATATGAGGTTCCTTGGAATTTAAGGGATGGGGGTCTAGTTTTCGCGAAGACGCCATTGTAGTGTAAGTGAGTTGAGTCTCAGGCTTTGCTCTAGCCATCGAGGCGGTATTCAACGACAATGAGACAGTTGATCCCAATATGGGATCATGCTAACATTGTCGAGCATGAGGGTCATTGCGCTGGCAACGTTGAGGATGTTCCTGAATGCTGCACCAGCGTATGCTGACGCATGTGAACCGGTCATGGCATGGTACCGAGAAGTCAAGGCTGCAGATTGGAAGGACCCCTCTGAGATAAAACGAGACTTCCGTAGCGCCAGCATCCTCAAAGATGGAAGGGTGGTATTCAACATTGCGGGCAACAAATATCGCATCGTAGTGTGGATCAACTACCCATATCGGATTGTGTACATCCGCTTCATCGGAACCCACAAAATGTACGACGCTATTGACGCACAATCGATTTGAGGCCAAAAATGGAAATCGAACCGATCAAGACCAAACGAGATTACCTCCGTACGCTCAAGGAAATTGAAAGCCTAATGGCGGCTAGGCGGAACACGCCAGAAGGGGATCGTCTGGACGTTCTTGTGACACTTGTTGAAGCTTGGGAAATCAAGCATTATTCTCTTGATTTACCCGACCCGGTTTCCGCCATTCGGCACCACATGGAACAAAACGGATTGACCCCGAAAGACTTGATCCCTTATATCGGTGGACGCAATCGGGTCTATGAGGTGTTGAATCGGAAGCGAGCGTTGAGTCTCAAGATGATCTGGCGCTTACACAAAGGCTTAGGTATTCCTGCAGAATCGTTGATCAAACTGGATCAAGAGGCAACGCGGTTCGCAGGCTGATATCGTGGCTTCGTCCGGATTGATAAGCTTGATCCGGCCTCCGGAGTCGTGAAGGCTGCGCCGGTTCAGCGAAGCCCGATTTCAGACAATTCTTTCTGCATATCTAGTCGCTCAAGGGTTTCCAGCGGCAGAGCCAGCATAGCCTTGATACGGGCTTCAAGATGGTCTCGAACTTCCCGGAAACAGGTAAGAGTCTCCTCTTCGTTTCCGATGAAGGTGAAAGGATCTCGGGTCCCCCAATGCGCCCGGATGACGGAATCGGGAAACCAAGGGCAGGTTTCGCCTGCTGCGGAGTCGCAGAGGGCCAAGATCGTATTAAAAGGGTGGCCGGCGAACTCGTTCCAGGACTTGCTGCGTGCATCGCTTGCATCAATGCCGAGTTCAGCCAGCACTTTCAAGGCTAGGGGATGGACGACTCCAGCAGGATGACTGCCGGCGCTGCATGCGTGGACGCGATCGCCGCCATGGTGGGAGAGAAGGGCCTCCGCCATGATGCTGCGGCACATGTTTCCCGTACAAACGAACAGGACAGAAAAAGGGAAATTCGTATTCAAAACGGAAGCTCCAGTCCCGAGTCCACGGCAAGCATTTGACTCCGGAACTCGGCCTGGATTCGTTTGATGACATCCGAGGTCGTTCCTTCGAAGCGGGTCACCACGTACGGCGTAGTATTGGAGGCCCGAGCCAGCCCGAACCCGTCATCGAAATCCGCACGAACGCCGTCGATCCGAGTTAGGCGAGCACCGGGAAATTCAGCGCAGGCCGAGAATTTCTCGATGAATCGGTGCTGGTCGCCGTCGACTTCGAACGGGATGTTGATCTCCGGTGTGACGCAGGCTTGAGGCAGGGCGGCAAAGACCGCACTGGCAGGCTCTTCCTTTTTGGCCAAGATTTGCAACAACCGGGCAGCGGCATAGATGCCATCGTCGAATCCGTACCAGCGCTCCTGGAAGAACAGATGCCCACTCATCTCGCCCGCGAGAGCGGCCCGGGTTTCGCGCATCTTCGCCTTGATGAACGAATGCCCGGTCCGAGCCATCACTGGCGCGCCACCGGACTCTTCAATTACCCGCGGTAGCAGGCTGGAGCACTTGACGTCGAACACCACGGTGGCACCCGGTTCACGCTCAAGTACGTCGGTGGCGTGAACCATCAACTGTCGATCTGCCCACAAGATTTCACCTGCGTCGTCGATCACGCCGCAACGGTCGCCGTCGCCGTCCAACGCTATGCCGACCTCCAGCCCATCTTGCAGCACGCTGGCCTTCAGGTCTTGCAGGTTCTTCGCATCGCTTGGATTGGGGTGATGGTTTGGAAAGTCGCCGTCTATATCGCAATACAGTTCCGTCACCTCCGCCCCGCAGGCGCGCAACACCCGGACGGCGATGGGACCAGCGGCACCGTTGCCAGCATCCAGCGCGACGCGCATCGGCCGAGTCAGCTGGATATCTCCGGCAATGCGCTTGACGTAGGCATCCGACACATCCTTCTCGATCCGATCCCCTCCGCCCGGGCAGGGCAGGTCTTGCAGCATGCGCGCGCGCAGAGCCTGAATGTCGTCGCCTGCAAGCGTATGGTCTTGCATGACCAGCTTGAATCCGTTGTATTCGGGAGGATTGTGGCTTCCAGTCACCATGACGCCGGATCCATGGCCGAATTCGTGAGTCGCGAAATACAGGACTGGGGTCGGCACTTGCCCCACATCGTGGACGGTGATGCCGGCATCGAACAAGCCTTCAATCAAGGCTGAAGCCAAGGCATCGCTTGAATGGCGCCCGTCACGGCCGATGGCTATTTCCCGGGCCTCTGGGTATTCAGCCGATATAGCCCGGCCGAGTTGCCGGGCGAAAGTCTCCGAAAGTTCACTGCCGGCAATGCCCCGGATGTCGTAGGCTCGAAAAATATGCTCGGGGGTCGTCATTCTTTGCCAGTATGTCCAAACCCGCCGGCACCCCGTGCACTTTGCGGGAATTCCTCGACGATTTTAAATTCGACTTGTTGCACTGGCACGACAACCAACTGCGCGATGCGCTCGCCGACTTCGATAGTGAAGGTGTCACGCCCGCGATTCCAGCACGAGATCATGATTTCTCCCTGGTAGTCGGAGTCGATCAGCCCGACCAGATTGCCGAGCACAATGCCGTGCTTGTGGCCCAGTCCGGAGCGTGGCAGGATCAGCGCGGCATAGCCGGGATCCGCGATGTGGATCGCGAATCCGGCTGGAACCAATTCGGATTGGCCGGGTTCCAGCGTTAGGGGTTCCTGCAGGCAGGCGCGAAGGTCCAGCCCGGCCGAGCCTTCTGTCGCGCGGGTCGGAAGCTCGATGGAATCGCCGAGCCGTTTATCGAGAACGCGTAGTTCGACGGGCAGCATGGGAGAAGTCGACTACCGAAGAGACAGGGGACAGCCGCGCTGCAATGTGATCGACCAATTGCCGTGCCAAAGTGCTCTTGGAGTCCGGGCCGAGTTGCATGACGGAATCGGCATCCACTACTTCAAGCGTCGTTTCTGTTTCTCCGAACCCGTCATCCGGGCCGATCCGGTTGGCGACCATGAGGTCGGCATTTTTGGCGCGCAGCTTGGTGCGGGCGTTCTCTTCCAGATTTTCGGTCTCCGCTGCGAATCCCACGAGGAACGGCCGCGGCTCCTTTTGGCCGAGAGTGGCCAGGATGTCAGGAGTGGGTTCTAACTCCAGAGTTAGCGACTCTTGAGATTTCCGGGTTTTTCGGTCGGTGGCTTCTCGGGGACGCCAGTCCGCGACCGCTGCATTCGCGATCAGCAATTGACAGTCGCCCACGCGCGCCATTACCGCGTCCAGCATTTCGGCGGCAGTCGCAACCGCCACGCAATCGGCATCCAGCGGCAACGGGATGTCGATCGGCCCATGAATCAGGGTGACCTGGGCACCGCGTTCCAGCAAGGCGTCGGCGATCGCGCAGCCCATTCGACCGGTGCTGAAGTTGCTGATGAAGCGGGCCGGATCAATCGGCTCCCGGGTTGGTCCTGCCGTGACGACAGCATGCACGCCCTTCATCGCGGAGTCCGTGCCAAGCTCTTCGATAGCGGCCCGCAAATACTCCGGGTCGGGCAGGCGGCCTGGCCCGGTTTCACCGCACGCCTGTTCGCCGACGTCCGGGCTGATGACTTGGATCCCGCGCTCGATGAGGGCATGGACATGTTCTTGGGTTGCGGGGTTTTCCCACATCGCAGCATTCATGGCTGGGGCAACCAGGATCGGGGCGCGTGTGGCCAGGCACAGGGTCATCAGGAGATCGTCGGCCAAGCCAGTCGCAAGTTTGGCCAGGCAGTGGGCAGAGGCGGGTGCGATGACCACGGCATCAGCCCATCGGGCCAACTCGATATGGCTCATCGACATTTCCGCCTCGCGGTCAAACAACGCGGTGCGCACGGGCCTGTGGCTGAGCGCCTCGAATGTCATGGCGCCGACGAACTGTTCCGCCGCCGGGCTCATCACCACCTGGACCTCGGCGCCATCCCGAACCAGCAGGCGCACCAATTCGCAAGCCTTGTAGGCGGCGATGCTGCCGGTGATGCCGAGCAGGACTTTCCTGTGTTTAAGAGTCATCGCGCCAGTTTAGCAGGGCAACAGGCGGCAAGCGCTTCGCTGAAATGCTCGATTTGCTCGCGTGTATGGTGAGCCGACAAGGTGATGCGCAACCGGGAGGTGCCTTCGGGTACGGTGGGCGGGCGGATAGCGCAGACAACAAAACCTTGTTCCGACAGGGAGCGGCTGGCTGCGAGCGCGGACTCCGGGTCATCCAGGATCAGGGGCTGGATGGCGGTGCGCGAAGGCTGCAGCGGCAATTCGTGCTGCTCCGCGCATTGGAGGAAGTATTCGATGTTGTCGCGCAAGCGTGCCCGATGCTCTGGTTCGTCGATCAGTAGTTTCAAGGCTTGGTCTGCTGCGGCCGCGAGCGGTGGGGCCAGCGCGGTGCTGTAACCATAACTGCGGGCGTACTGGAGGAGATGCTCGATCAAATCGGTGGATCCGGCGACGAAGCCGCCTTGAGTGCCCAGCGCCTTGCCCAAGGTTCCCACCAGCAGTGGAACTTCTACTTGAGAAAGCCTGGCTTCTTCGAGTAGCCCGCCTCCATGAGCTCCAAGCACGCCGATGCCGTGTGCGTCGTCGCACAGCAGCAGGGCATCATGTGCCCGGGCAGTGGCGGCCAGTTCGCTTACCGGCGCGGTATCGCCATCCATGCTGAACACGCCATCGGTCAGAATCAGCCGGGCTTGATGTTCTTGCAACAGCCGGGCCGCATCGGCGGCGTCGGCATGGCGATAACGCAAGCATCGGGCGCGTGACAGGCGGGCGGCGTCCAGCAGCGAGGCGTGGTTCAGGCGATCCTCGATGAGAGTGTCACCGCGCTCAGCCAGCGCCTGCACGGTTCCGAGATTGGTGAGGTAGCCAGCGCTGAAGACCAACGCCCGGTCGCGACCGGTAAAGGCGGCAAGGCGTTCCTCCAGCAACTGGTGGATTTCGGTGTAGCCGGTGATCAATGGCGAGGCGCTCGCGCCTGCGCCGTAGCGCTTGGCCGCAGACGCCATTGCTTCACAGACCCGGGGGTCGTGACTCAACCCCAGGTAGTCGTTGTCGCACCAGATTGATTGGGGGCGACCGTCCAAGGAGGCGTTTTCGGTATTGGTTGCCCCGCGCAGGATCCGCTGTCGCCGCAGAGTCGCCGGGCGCGGGCGGCACCAGTCCTTCATGAGGGCTCAGGGAGCCGAGGAAGGGTTTTGTTGCGCCGTCAGACCCAGACGAGAGAACAGCGCTTGGTCGCGGGCGGTGTCGGGATTGGGTGTCGTCAGGAGGGTTTCGCCGTAGAAGATGGAATTGGCTCCGGCTACGAAGCACAATGCCTGCAACTCGTCGCTCATGTCTTCGCGTCCTGCGGACAAGCGAACCATGGAGTGGGGCATGGTAATCCGCGCTGCTGCAATGGTACGCACGAACTCGATCGGGTCCAGTGCCTCCGCTTCGTCCAAGGGGGTTCCGGACACTCGTACCAGGAGGTTGATCGGGACCGACTCCGGATGGGGGTTCTGAGTGGCGAGTTGGGTCAAAAGCCCGGCCCGGTCCTCCCGGGATTCGCCCATCCCAAGGATGCCGCCGCAGCACACCCGGATGCCGGTGTCGCGGACATGTTGCAACGTGTCCAACCGGTCCTGGTAAGTCCGGGTGGTGATGATCTCTCCGTAGAACTCCGGTGAGGTATCCAGGTTGTGGTTGTAGTAGTCGAGGCCGCAGTCCGCGAGACGTTTTGCCTGTTCATGGCTCAGCATTCCCAGCGTCACGCAGGTCTCGAGTCCCTGCTCGCGCACCACTTCGATCATTTGCACCACGCCGTCCAGGTCGCGGTCTGTCGGCGAGCGCCAGGCTGCGCCTAGGCAGAACCGGGTTGCGCCGCTGTCTACCGCACGGCGGGCAGCCTCCCGGACCTCCTCCAGATCCAGCAGTTTTTCCCGATCCAGCCCGGTTTGATAGTGCGCACTCTGCGGGCAGTAGGCGCAATCTTCCGGACAGCCGCCGGTTTTGATAGACAGCAGGGTGCTGACCTGCACTTGGTTCGGATCATGGCAGGCACGATGGATGGTCTGCGCCTGATGGATCAGGTCGCTGAACGGGCGATTCAGAAGATCGCGGACTTCGGCAAGAATCCAATCGTGACGGGCGGTGTGTGACATGTGGTTAAGCGAAGGCGAAAGTCACCAAGTTGCCGAAACAACGAATTCAACCAATTCCTTCTTGGAGTTTCGTTTTCTGATGGCTCTGATGTCGATATTCGAAAAGCCCACTTTCTCCATCATATCCGCATACAGTCGTTCGACGCTGACGAGCGTCCCGTAGAAGGTCGAATTGCCAACGATATAGTGAATTCGAGCCCCCCTGCGCAGGACGCGCGCAAGTGACGACAGGTGGGCAAACATGTCTTCACAGTATTTCCGAACATATCTGGAAAGAGTTTCGGCATGTCTGTTATGGGATCCTGAGATAGCGGCCACCACGGACGACAAATGGTCATTCCGATAGTTTTCACGGATTGTCCAGCCATTTAGACGACTGGTGGCAACTCCCCATGTCCCGCCAATAGCCAGCCAGTCTAATTCGCCAGCCTCTCGCGGTTCATGGAGATAGCGCAACCAGTACATGTACGGGCGCAACTCCCTGATGTAAGACATGCGGTTGGCGTAAGGCGGAGACGTAATGACCAAATCGAATTTGCCCAAGCTGTCGGAGTCTAGGAGGCGGGCATCTTGCAGACATACCGTCGTATCGGAATGAATGTCGTCCTGACAGGTCTCCAGAACGTGACTGGCGTCGGCCCTGTAGATTGCGGGCGCGTCGGTGACCAGACTGAGTTCAGGTTGATTATCCTTGAATGACATGGACTGGTGATTGAAAGAGGCGTTCGAGAGTTTGATGAGAGTCCTGCAGAACGCCACGTCGAGCAAATCTTTTTCTGCTTGCGGAACTCCAAGCCCGTCGATGGCTCCCCTCAGCTCTCGGAGGAAAGTTAAATTGCAATCAGACCACCACCGCTCAATCTTGTGTATGGGGGGGACGGGTGCCAGGTCAAAGTCTTTTCCCATGCGGGCGAGCAAGGTTTCCAAGGCGTTTCTCGCCGACGCAACCTCGGTCGGGTTGTATTTTCGAGTCTTCACTTGAGCAAGCCAGACCAAGAAAGGATTGATGTCTGTCGTCGTGGAAGGCAGCCCATACTGTGCGGCACACAAAGCAGTGGTGCCGCTTCCGCAAAAAGGATCAAGTACCGGCCCGCCTCCATCATACTTCGCGAGCAGTTCCTCGACAATTTTCACGGAATAGGCGGGAGTCAATCTCAGCCAGCCGTGCCGGCCTGATCGGGTGTTGTATTTGTGGGTGTACTCCACACGCTGCTTCAATTTCGGAAGGGCGTTCATTTTTTGACGCTTAAAAGAGAATGAAGAGTTCGGTCGAGTTCCGCCTTCAGTATTTCTGAATTGCGCTCAAAGAAGGCCGCTAGGTCATAACCCACGATTTTCCTCATGAACGCGTAGACAGACCTTAAGTCGTTGTCTGTTCCAATGGTTCCTGTCAACACAGTCCATTTTTCCATGCGGTAGCGGGTCTGGATATCCTCGTCTATCTGGTTTGACAAGACAGACACGCAGGGCAAATAGGCATTCACATAAGCGGTGGCCGCGTTCGCAATATCTGCATTTTGACGTTTGCTATCCTTGCTTTTGTAGCCTTGCCGGACTTCAAAAACGATCCCGTTCAGGGTATTCTTGACCGTTTCCGCCACCCCCAGGTCTCTTGCGGCTCTTCGCATCCATCCTTTTATGAGACGCCGCCGCCCAGGGTCACGCACAGCGGGAATAGGGATACGGGCGTCAAGGTGCAAACGACGCAATTTCCCATGGCTGGCCCGGGTTTCATAAGACCAGTTTGTCTGTTCGGTGGAGAGATCTAACTGGTCGATCAAGATTTGTCGGAACAAACGTTCACAGCCAATCCCGATTTGGCGATATATGCTGGTCATGCCTCCTGCGGTTCTATGGGCGGCATACATCAATGGGCTGTCGAGCCCAAACCAGTTGTAGAAAGCGTCCGCCCGATACAATTCCTGAAAATCTTCGAATTCATAACCTGCGCTGCTGCCGCGCCCCATTTTTGGCTTGTATGCCGCGCAAACAGAGATCGGGTCCAGCACAATCCGCCGGTATGCTTCGTCATCTTTCACGTACACACGCCCTCGTCAGGTGCCCTCTCTAGGACAGGGAATGAACCCGGTGAACCGGAAACCCGCCATGGCGGTGAGGCATGGCGTTCTTGCCTGACTTTGCCCAGTCTTCTAACTCCCACAGGATATCTCATGGTATTCACCGGGAGGTTGATCCGCCAACCGCGGCCTAGTGTACAAGGGTCAGACATGGATGGCTTCCTGCTCTACATGAGCACGGAATTCTTTCCGCAATGCCTGGTCCGTAACCAAATCAATGCGGCAACCGAAGAGATCTTCCAGATAGAATTGCAAACCGAAGAAGCCTTCGGTCGTGGTCGGCCCGTCAAACCGGACCAGAACGTCGATATCGCTCGTGTCCGAAGCTTCGTCGCGAGCGATCGACCCGAAAATAGCAATATCCGAGACGGCGAACTGCTGGGCCAGAGCAGCTTTATGTTGCCGCAGGAGCGCCAGCGTCTGATCCCTTTCCATCAGAATGCTGTGGCAGAGGCGTGTCGAATCATTTTGCCGTGCGTGCTGCAATGCGGGTTAGCCTTCCCAATAATATGAATACGCTCTTTTTGCCAGTTCTGCCAAAACGTCCGATTGCGATTCAATGCTGTCTTTAGTCAAGCGCAAGCGGTAGAACCCCCCATCATGTCCGTCTGTGTCGAAACCAGCTTCACTGACAATATTGTCAACTTCTTCGGTTTGAGGCAGAAGTATAAACAGTTTGAGTCCGAATTTCTGTGGGCGGAGCCGGAAAAAATTCTGAACCGTTCCATCTTTTTCTAGTCCTATATAGTGCTTGTTGTATTTTGGTTTCACAGCCTCATCCATGCTGCGGATAATCTCCAGAACCTGATCAACTAAACCCACGGTTTCTTTTGTGGCTCGCTTCTCCCAATACGCACGGTCTGTCGGTTCAGCATCGCTATCGTCGTCGATCACATCTCGTAATAGTTCATCGACTACCTTAGTGAAGACCAAGGTTACCTTGTTCCCGACCTTTATGGCTTGCATTTGAATTGCAATAATAGGTATTGCACTGTTGAAAAGCGAGATAACATTTAGGAAACGACTTGTGACATCTTCCGCGACGAGTACCGCGCAATGGTCGTATTGTGGATAACGTTTTTGCTCTATATCCCAATATTCAAGGGTTCGTATGATGTGGGATGCGTCTGTTGCTCCAAGCTGAAGCTCGACTACGTAGAGCCGAGAGGTGCTTGGATCCTGAAGCAAGAGATCGAGCCGGCCCGCACGAGGCTGCCGTTTCTCTCTGCGCCTGAGCTCAAGGTCGCCAAGTAACAGGATAGAAGGGTCTTCGGCGATACGGGTTTGCACCCAGTTCTCATCGTATTCAGGGTGAGTCTTTAACTTTAGATGAACTGGTTTAACGTAGGGTTCGCTCATCGTTCTAGCAGAAGTCGTTATAGAATCTACATTATAGGTGAACAAGAACCATGGCAGTTGATCGAGTGAACGGGTCTCACGAGCCAGTCAGGGCCAAGGCGATGCCCGCCCAGATCGCCGCCCCGACCCAGACGTTATCGTTGAAAGCCCAGAAGCAGGCCTTCGGGTCCCGGTTGCGGATTCGCCAAATCTGGTTGGCGACCAACGCTAGGGCTATCGCCAGCCCGCTGTAGTAGGCGGGCAGCAGGGAAAGCCGAATTCCGATTAATAACATCGTCAGCAGGAACAGCCCCTGCAGCAACGCCACCATGAAAATGTCGGCAGAGCCGAACAGGATGGCCGTGGACCGGTTGCCGGCCGCTAGGTCTTCTTCCCGGTCTGCCATGGCGTACAACGTGTCGTAGGCGACCACCCACAGCACGGTGGCGAGGAACGCGAGCCATCCCCAGGCTTCCGGCCAGTCTCCGGTGTATGCGCTGATGGCCATCGGCACGGCCCACGCGAAACTGAGCCCGAGGTGAAGCTGAGGCAGGTGATGCCACCGCTTGGCGAACGGATAGGTGGCGGCCAGCAGGACGGCCGGCACGGCCAGCGCCAAGGTCAGCGGGGGCAGCATGAGGGCCAATCCAAGCGCGCCGGTGAGCAGGGCGGCGGTTACCCCCAGCGCTTCGCGAGGCGGAATCTCTCCGCGTGCCAGCGGGCGGTTGCGAGTCCGCTCAACCTGCCGGTCCAAGTCCCGGTCCGCGTAGTCGTTGATGGCGCATCCGGCCGAGCGCATCAGGACCACCCCGGCAATGAAGATCAGCAGCAGCCGGACCGCCGGAAAACCGCCCGAGACCAGCCACAGGCTCCACAGGGTCGGCCACAGCAGCAGCCAGATGCCCACCGGGCGGTCCAGCCGGATCAACCGGGCATAGATTCCGAGCCGGATTTGCAGAGCGGAAAGGGACAGGGGAGAAGACATTAATTTGGCATTTTTATGGTCAATGCATTATCATAGTGTATGGACATTCTCAATAGATTCGAAGGCTGATGGCCGGTTTTGTTGAAGAAGCGCTGACGTTCGATGATGTGCTTCTGGTGCCGGGCCATTCCGAAGTACTGCCGCGCGACGTCGACCTGACGGCGCAGTTGACCCCGGGCATTAAACTCCGCATTCCTTTCGTTTCGGCCGCCATGGATACGGTGACCGAGGCGGACCTCGCCATTGCGATGGCTCAGGAAGGTGGGATTGGCATGATCCACAAGAATCAGGGCATCGCCGAACAGGCCGAACAGGTGCGGCGGGTCAAGAAGTACGAGAGCGGGGTGATCCGCGAACCGCTGACCATCCATTCCGGCGCCAGCGTGGGCGAGGTGCTGGAGCTGACCCGCGCACACAACATCTCCGGTGTGCCGGTGGTCGACGGCGAGGACCTGGTCGGCATCGTCACGCATCGCGACTTGCGTTTCGAGACACACCTCGACGCTCCGGTCAGCACCATCATGACACCGAAGGAACGATTGGTGACCGCGCCGGAAGGAACCAGCCTCGAGGTCGTCCAGGAGTTGCTGCGGGAGCATCGCATTGAGAAGCTCCTGATCGTGGACCCGGACTTCCATCTGCGCGGGATGGTGACGGTCAAGGATATCCAGAAATCGACCGACTACCCGAACTCTTGCAAGGATGAGCATGGCCGTCTTCGGGTTGGCGGCGCGGTCGGTGCCGAAGCGGACGGGATGCCGCGGGTTGAGGCACTGGTCGAAGCCGGTGTCGACGTGGTGACGCTGGACAGTGCCCACGGGCATGCGGAAGGGGTGCTGCAGCGGGTGCGGGAAATCCGTGCCGCGTACCCGAACCTGGAAATGATCGCAGGCAATATCGCAACTGGCGAGGGGGCGGTAGCATTGGCGGACGCCGGGGCAAGCACGGTCAAGGTCGGGGTCGGCCCCGGTTCGATCTGCACCACGCGGGTGGTGGCCGGGGTCGGGGTTCCCCAGATCACCGCCATCGATAACGCTTGCGAGGTTTTGAGGGATCGAGGGGTGCCCGTGATTGCAGACGGCGGCATCCGTTACTCGGGAGATGCGGCCAAGGCACTGGCGGCCGGGGCCTCAACCGTAATGATTGGCAGCCTGCTGGCCGGCACGAGTGAGGCGCCCGGCGAAGTGGAACTGTACCAAGGACGATCGTACAAGTTGTATCGGGGCATGGGCTCACTCGGTGCCATGCAGCGCGGTTCTCGGGAACGCTACTTCCAGGGAGAAGAGCAGGAGCCCTCGAAGCTGGTGCCGGAAGGAATTGAGGGGCGGGTCCCTTACAAAGGGCCACTGTCCGGAGTGCTTCACCAGTTGGTTGGTGGGGTGCGTTCCGGAATGGGCTATGTCGGTGCCTGTACCCTGGGCGACCTGCACAGTCGTGCCCGACTGATCCGCGTGACTCTGGCAGGCTTGCGGGAAGGCCACGCGCACGATGTGCTGATCACCAAAGAGGCTCCCAACTATCGGACCGAGATCTGATCCGTGACTTCGGACATCCATTCCGAACGGATCCTGGTACTGGATTTCGGCTCGCAATATGTGCAGTTGATCGCGCGCCGGGTGCGCGAGGCGGGTTGCTATTGTGAAATCTACGCCTGCGACGCGCCTGAGGAACAGATCCGAAGCTTTGACCCCCGCGGCGTGATCCTGTCGGGCGGCCCCGAGACCACGACTGAAGATACCCACCCGCCGGTGCCGGATGCGGTGCTCGATTTGGACATCCCGGTGCTCGGCATTTGCTACGGCATGCAGGCGCTGGCTCGTCGCCATGGCGCCGAAGTGCATGCCGGGAAGCGCAGGGAATTCGGCTTGGCGACATTGCGTCGCAATGGAGCGAATTCCCTGATGGAAGCGCTTGGCAAGAGCTCTGAGACCGAGGTATGGATGTCTCACGGGGACCACGTGGAGACAGTACCGGAGGGATTCCGGGTAACGGCATCTACCGAGAGCGTGCCAATCGCGGCACTAGAACATGAATCGCGTCCCTGGTTCGGGCTGCAGTTCCATCCAGAGGTTACCCATACCCCGGGGGGACAACGGCTGATCGAAAGTTTCGTGCGGCAATACTGCGGCTGCCGAGGGTTGTGGGAACCCGAGGCGATCATCGAGGACCGCATCGCGACGGTGCGTGCTCAGGTGGGGGAAGATGGCGTGGTTCTTGCTCTGTCCGGAGGCGTCGACTCGTCGGTCGTGGCGGCCCTGCTGGCCCGGGCCATTGGCGAGCAGTTGACCTGCATCTTCGTGGACAATGGCCTGCTTCGCGCAGGGGAAGCGACACAGGTCCGCGAGACCTTTGCCGAACATCTGGGCGTTCAGGTGATCCAGGTCGATGCCCGGGAGCGATTTCTCTCCGCTTTGGTTGGGGTGACGGACCCGGAAGACAAGCGGAAGATCATTGGGCGCGAATTTATCCACGTGTTTCAGGAGCAGGCGGAGCAACTGCTGAACGTGCGCTGGCTGGCTCAAGGAACCATCTATCCGGATGTAATCGAGTCGGCTGCAGCCGCGACCGGCAAGGCACACCTGATCAAGTCGCACCATAATGTCGGCGGCCTGCCGGAAACCCTGCACCTCCAGTTGGTCGAGCCGCTGCGCGAACTGTTCAAGGACGAAGTCCGCCGGGTCGGGCGAACATTAGGTCTGCCGCAGGAACTGATCGGTCGTCACCCATTTCCCGGGCCGGGGCTGGGAGTTCGTGTGTTGGGCGAAGTACGTGCTGAATACCTTGAACTGGCACGCGAGGCGGATCGGATCTTCATCGAGGAGTTGCGTGCCTGGGATCTATACGATCAGGTAGCGCAGGCGTTTGTGGTGTTCCTGCCGGTTCGCTCGGTGGGCGTGATGGGTGATGGACGGCGCTACGACTACGTGGTGACTCTGCGTGCGGTGGAGACGCAGGATTTCATGACTGCGCGATGGGCGCACCTGCCAGACGAATTCCTCGACCGCTGCGCACGGCGCATTATTAATGAGATCGACGGCATTGCCCGAGTGTGCTACGACATCTCCGGCAAGCCACCTGCGACCGTGGAGTGGGAGTGACAGCGGCAGATGCGTTCGACGAAGCGATGATGCGCCAGGCCTTGGACCTGGCGGAGCAGGCGGCGAACGCAGAAGAAGTACCAGTCGGTGCAGTTGTGACACTGGAGGGTGCCGTAGTCGGTACCGGTCGCAATTGCAGCATCGAACGGAACGACCCCAGTGCGCATGCTGAGATCGTCGCATTACGCGAAGCAAGTCTGAAGGTCGGCAATTACCGCTTGCCGGGCGCCACACTGTACGTCACGCTCGAGCCTTGCCTGATGTGCGTGGGTGTGGCAGTCACGGCGCGCGTGGAGCGTCTGGTCTTCGGCGCTGCGGACCCGAAGGCGGGCTGTCTCGGAGGCGCGTACGATGCGCGTGAACTGACTTTTCTGAATCATCGCTTCGCCGTGACTTCGGGCGTGTGTGCGACGGAAAGCGGAACTTTACTCCAGAAATTTTTTCAGGCGCGTCGGTGAAGATACACAAACCATCCGGTTCGGCGCACGAAGCCTATACCAAGAATTAGGTATAATGCGCCAGCGCTTTTTGGCTATAATGCGCCATCAAGATTTTAGGGATATTCACGGGAAGCAGATGAGCAAAATATCCGTCTCAAACTTTCGACAAGGCTGGAATTGATGGATACATTCCTCTCCCTACTGCTGGAACGAGCAAGGAAAAGTCCGGACGTCCCGGCTTTTCGAACCAAGCAAATGGGCATCTGGAATCTCACTTCCTGGTCGCAGGCTCGCGACCAAGTTTCTATCTTGGCTCAAGCGCTGGGCCAAAACGGAGTCGAAGCGGGAACCCCGGTCGGAGTCTTTGGCCCTAACGCCACCGACTTCTACTTGGGTTACCTCGCGGTCCAGAGCCTAGGAGGGATCGTAGTACCAATCGGCACGAACACATTTGGCGAGGAGCTTGGGCAACAGGTTCACAGTGCCGACGTTGAGCACGTCTTCGCGTTCGAGCAACAGCATGTGGACGCCTTGCTGGAATGCGGGCAGACCTGCGTGAAGAGAATTTTCTATATCAACGGGCGGGGCATGGAGAACTACACCCAGCCGGAGTTGATGTTGCTGTCGGACGCCACGGAAGGGATTGAAGCCTCGGCCGCATTTCTGGAACAGATGGAAGGGCAACGGAATCCGCAGGAAACCGCGACCATCCTGTTTACCTCCGGCACCGGCCGCTCGGAGCGTCCGGTGGAACTGTCGCATGGCGCCCTGATCGCAACGGCCCGCAGCATCGCGCGACGCGAGACGATTACCGAGAAGGACGAACTGCTGGCATACCTGCCGCTGTCGGTGTCCAGCGATTTCCTCTTCTCCTTTTCACTGGCCCTGACGACCGGCTGTACCCTGAACTGCCCGGAGAGCGATGATACGGTGCTGCAGAACATGCAGGAAATCGGTCCGAGCGTCCTGTTCGGTCCGCCCTACGTCTACAAGTACATCTACACCCATGCTTCCAACCGGATCGAGAGTGCCCGGACGTTCGACACCAAAATCTATAAGTCAGCCTTGCGCGCCGTCATGACGGTCGCCTCGCACCGGGCCGCCGGTCAGAAGGGATCCTTCACTGACTGGCTGCTCTTCATGTTTGCGCGCATGACCACGTTTAGCCCGTTTTGTAATATCTACGGCTTAAGTCGCTTGCGCCTGGCGCTGACCGGCGGCGACGCGATTGCACCGGACGTGTTCAATTTCTTCCGGGCGATTGGTATCGACTTGCGCGAGACGTACGGTCAGGTCGAGGGCTGCGCCTGCGTAACCATGCAATCCTCCGAAGATTGGAATTCGGATTCGGTTGGCTTGCCACTCGACGACACGGAAGTTCGCATCGAGAATGGCGAGATCTGGTTCCGCGGACCGGGACAGATGAAGGGAATCTACAAGAATCCGGAGGCAACGGCTGACAGCATCAAAGACGGCTGGGTGCGGACTCACGACGCCGGTCATCTGGATGACCAAGGGCGTCTGCACGTACACGGACAGATCGCCCGCATGGGGTCATTGAACGGTGGCGGTGCATTTGCGTCGGACATGCTGGAAACCCGTCTGCGTTCGTTCGAATACATCAAGCAGGCGATTGTCCTCGGAGACGAGCGGGACTACCCGGTCGCGGTGGTGACAGTTGACGGCACGATCACCCGGACTTGGGCAGACCGCCGCAGCCTGCGCTACACGGGTTATGCCGACCTCTCGGCTCACGCCTCGGTGCAGGAGATGATTCGCGAATACATCCAGAAAGTCAACGAGGACCTTGCCGAAGATCCAGAAACCTCGGGCATGCAATTCCGCCGCTTCGCTATCCTGAACCGCGAATTCATGGCCTCAGCCGGCGAGGTGACGCCAACCCGGAAATTGCGTTGCCACGAGATCGAGGAGAAGCACCGGGGATTGATCGACGCGCTTTACAGCGATGCGTTGGAGTACACTTATACGGACCCGGTGGACGAGGAATCCTACACCGTGCCTTTGGGAAACGTTTGAGATGGCTGCTGGAAACCCGATTCTGCAAATTGACAACATCACCTTGGCGTTCGGCGGCGTGACCGCGCTGAACGGTATCAGTTTCGATGTGGCGGAAGGCGAGATCTGCGCAGTCATCGGGCCTAACGGCGCAGGCAAGAGTTCCATGCTGAACGTCATCAACGGGGTCTATGTCCCGCAGGAAGGCCGAGTCGTCTTCAAAGGGCAGGACTGTACCCGGATGCGCCCGCGGCAGATCGCCCAACTGGGCATGGCCCGGACATTCCAGAACATCGGGCTTTTCCAAGGTATGACCGTACTGGAGAACATCCTGACCGGTCGCTGCATGAAAATCCGCTCCACCTGGCTCGAGCAGGGCCTGAATATTGGCCGGGCCCGGCGCGAAGAGGTGGAAAACCGCAGGGCGGTCGAGGAAGTCATCGAATTCCTGCACTTGCAGGGCATCCGTAAGACACCGGTCGGCAAGTTGCCGTATGGCCTGCAGAAGCGTGTCGAGTTGGCTCGAGCGCTGGTGGCCGAACCGACCATGCTGCTGCAGGACGAACCGATGACCGGCATGAATCTGGAAGAGAAGAAGGACATGTCTTGCTTCGCGCTTGAGATCAACCGCGAGTACGGGACTACCATCGTTCTGATCGAGCATGACATGAGCGTGGTGATGGACATTTCCGACCACGTGGTGGTGCTGGACTATGGTGCGAAAATCGGGGACGGCACTCCGGACGAAGTCAAGAACAATCAAGATGTAATTGATGCCTATCTGGGCGTGACACACTGAGGGAGACGAGCATGGGTTTCGACTGGGTCTTTTTCACCGAACTGATCGTCGGTGGACTGATGTCCGGCGTTATGTACTCGCTGGTGGCAATCGGCTTCGTGTTGATCTATAAGTCTTCTGGGATTTTCAATTTCGCACAGGGCACCATGCTGCTGTTCGCGGCATTGACTTTCGTCAAACTGACCGAGGGCGGCGTGAATTTCTGGGTGGCGCTACCCGTCTCGATGGGCACCATGGTCGTGTTCGGAATTCTCGTGGAGCGATTCATGATGCGCCCGCTGGCCAACCAGTCGTTGCTGTCGCTATTCATGGCAACGGTCGGTCTGGCGATCTTGATCGAAGGCTTGGCTCAATACATGTGGGACTCTGCAATCCACGGTCTGCAGTTGGCGGACTTCCTGGATCTGGCGCTGCTGGATCCGGTCAATATGACGATTTTCGTCGTTGACTACATTGAATGGCTGGACATTCTGATATCCAAATTCGACATCTTCGCCACGATCGTGGCGGGCACCATGATTTTGATATTGGCTGTCTTCTTCCAGAAGACCCGGACCGGGATGTCGCTGCGCGCTGTCTCCGACGACCATCTGGCCGCCATGGCGGTGGGTATCCCGCTGTCCCGGGTATGGGCACTGGTGTGGGCCGTGACCGGCATCATCGCGCTGATTGCGGGCCTGCTGTGGGCTGAGCGAGTCAGCGTCTCGTTTACGCTGGTGGAGGCAGTGCTCAAGGCACTGCCGGTGATTCTGATTGGCGGCCTGACCTCGATTCCCGGCGCCATCGTGGGTGGCCTGATCATTGGGGTCGGTGAAAAGTTGGGCGAGATCTATCTGGGTGACTTGATAGGCGTGCAGGGGATCGAAACCTGGTTCTCCTATTTCATCGCTTTGGTCTTCTTGCTGTTTAGACCATCTGGGCTGTTTGGGTTGAAAACTATTGAAAGAGTCTAGCCATGATTTATCGCGAAACCGGCACATTCATTACCAGCTACCTTGAGGATCGGAAGCTCTTTCCGATTCCTTTCGACAAATGGGCGATGGCCGTGTTCATGTTGTTCATGGTCTTCGTCGTGCCCTTTATCGCCAGCGATTATTGGTTAGCAGCCCACTTGATTCCGATCCTGGCCTACGGCACTGCCGCACTCGGCCTGAACCTTCTCACTGGCATGACCGGGCAGTTGTCGCTCGGCACGGCTGGCTTCATGTGCTTTGGCGCATTCTTTACATTCAACATCATGCTGCGCAGCCCGGAATGGATGAATTTGCCGCTGGCGATGATGTTGGCGGGTTCGGTGACCGGCGTGATCGGCATCATCTTCGGCCTACCCAGCATCCGAATCAAAGGCTTTTACCTGCTGGTGTCGACACTGGCGGCGCAGTATTTCGCGCTGTGGTTCTTCCGCTCCTATCCATACTTCCTGAACTATGCCACTGCTACGGTCACCCTGCCGGATCATCACTTTGACTTTTACGGCATTGGGGACGTTTTCGGCGTGGATATGGCTAGTTTCGAGGCCAAGTACCTGATGTCCTTAGGCGTCGTCTCCGCACTCGCGCTATTTGCCAAAAACCTGATGCGAAGTGCGACCGGACGAAACTTCATGGCGGTCCGCGACATGGACATCGCGGCGAGCGTGATCGGCATCCCGGTGATACGTACCAAGATGCTGGCATTCTTCGTCAGTTGTTTCTACTGCGGCGTGGGCGGGGCGCTGTTCTGCTACGCTTACCTGCAGGTGCTGGGGATCCGCACCTTCGAAATGAACCGCTCGTTCGAGATCCTGTTCATGGCGATTATCGGCGGGCTCGGCTCGATTGCGGGATCGTTCTATGGCACCGTCTTGGTGTACGAATTTCCGATCCTCTTTTCCTGGGCGGGCGATTACCTGTTCGGAGGAGCCTTCGATACCGCAGTGGTGGACAATGTCGCCAAGATTACGTATGGCATCTTGATCATCGCGTTGCTGATTCGCGAGCCGGGTGGACTGGCCGCATTGTGGGCAACGGCGAAGCAAAAATTGCGAACTTGGCCGTTTCCGCACTGACGTGCGCCGGGACCACAAGGACAAAATCTAACCTATTGATTTTCCAGAACTACTCTCAAATCTCTCTGTGAGCACTTGCTAAAAGGGAAGTTTGGGTGTACAAAGGGGCTTGCTGAAAAGCAGTTAACTGCAAGCCATAACTAAAAAGCCTCTTATAGGAGGGCAAAAGAAATTATGAAAACCAAACTTTGGATAACAGGTCTCGCTATGGCCACCGCCATGTCTGCGACCGCTCCCGTGATGGCCGAAGGGGAAGTCTACATCCCCATGCCGGTCTATCGAGTGGGACCGTACGCAACGGGTGGCACCGGCTACTTCGGTGGAATCATTGACTACTACACGTTGATGAACATGACCGAAGGCGGTGTCGGTGGTATGAAAATCATCTGGAATGAGTGTGAGACCAACTACAATGACCAAAAGGGCGTGGAGTGCTATCACCGACAGAAAGAATTCCAGGGCAAACAAGCTCTGTTCTTCGATCCTCTGTCCGTGGGTATTTCCACTTCTCTAGTCGCGCAGGGCCGTAAGGATAAGATTGCTATCATCGCAGTCAACCACGGCCGTACCGAAGGTCAGCGTGGTGACGTCTTCCCGTACTACTTCATGCCAGGTATTAACACCTATGACGAGCATTCCATCATCACTGCCTACATCGGCGAGTTGGAAGGCGGCATGGAGAATCTGGCGGGCAAGAAGATCGTCCTACTGTTCCACGGCTCCACTTATGGCCGTGAGGCAGTTGAATTCACGCACATGCTTTGCGAGAAGCATAATTGCTCATCTGAAGCGATCGAAGTTCCCCATCCGGGCAACGAGCAGACTTCACAGTGGCTGAAAATCCGCCGCTCGAAGCCTGACTACGTGGTGCTGCGCGGCTGGGGTGTGATGAATCCGGTTGCCATGCAGACTGGTGTCCGCATGGGCTTCCCGATTTCCAACCTGATCGGCAACATTTGGAGCAACGACGATGGTGACGTGAAGCCGGCTGGCTCTTCCGCCAATGGCTACCAAGCCATTACTACGCACCCGACGGGTCGTGTGGCTAAGGTGATCGATGAGATCGTCGCAAAGCTGTATGACCAAGGTCAGGGTGACCTGGAAGACAAATCCCGTATCGGTTCCAACTACTGGAACCTCGGCGTGATGGCTGGTGTCATCCACCTGGAGGCGGTTCGTGTCGCTCAGGCTCGTTTCGGGGCTGACGTCAATTCCGCTCAGGTACGCTGGGGCTTTGAGAACCTGAACCTAGATACCGCACGCCTGACTGAGTTGGGTGCTAACGGTCTGGTTCCGGAGATCAAGACCAACTGCATGGACCATGTAGGCGGCCATCAGGCCAAGTTCATGCGTTGGGTATACGCCGAGACGAAGTGGGAAGTCGCAAGTGACTGGATTGATGGTGACGTTGAGCTTTCTCAGGCCATCATTGATGCCAAGGCAGAAAACGCAATCGAGAACGAGGGTATTACCCCGCGTGATTGCAACGATCCTGCACAGCGCGACGATTTCGACGTCTGATCGAAACGGTATGCATTCAGAGGAACGGCGGGGGGCAACCCCCGCCCGACCTCTTCCCTCTAGAGGGACGATTTGTAGAAAAGGTTGCCTCTGACGCCAAGCGTGTTCCGCTTCGCCTCAGACTCAGCCCCGCACAACTGGAGCTAGAATCATGACCGATGTCTTGCTGTCCATCAACAATATCGAAGTTACCTATGCCCGCGTGATTTTGGCTTTGCGCGGCATTAGTCTGCAGGTAAAGAAGGGCGCCATCGTTTCGTTGCTGGGCGCCAATGGGGCCGGTAAGACGACAACCCTCAAGGCATGCTCCAACTTGTTGCCGGCCGAACGCGGCGAGATCAGCAAGGGTTCGATTGAGCTTCTCGGTGAAGATACCGCGGGAATGAGCGCATATGACCTGGTGAAAAGCGGTGTCTCGCAGGTGCTGGAGGGGCGACACTGCTTCTCGCATCTAACGGTGGAAGAGAACCTGATGACAGGCGCATTCATCCACGAAGACCGTGCACAGGCGAAAAAGGATCTGGAATTGGTCTACGAATACTTTCCCCGCATCAAAGTGCGCAGGAAAAGTGAGGCTGGCTTCACCTCTGGCGGTGAGCAACAGATGGTCGCTATCGGCCGGGCTTTGATGTCTCGCCCGAAACTTATTCTGCTTGACGAACCATCCATGGGTATTGCTCCGCAGTTGGTTGAAGAAGTGTTTGAAATCGTCCAGAACCTCAACAAGAACGAAGGAGTGAGTTTCCTAGTTGCCGAGCAGAATGCCCGGATCGCGCTCAAGTACGCGACTGAAGCCTATGTAGTTGAAAACGGACGAGTCATGCTGCGTGGTCCCTCCGAGGAACTGATGGGACGGGCGGATGTACAGGAGTTGTATTTGGGAGCTGGGACCGACGAAGGCGGCGAAAGTTTCCGCGACGTCAAGCACTACCATCGCCGGCGGCCCTCGTTCGCCTGATTGGAGTCTCCTGCGTTCTGTGAGCAGGTATTTGCCGATTCTCGTTGGCGGAAAAGTCGAAAATGGGTTATTCTAGAGGCCGTACCGACTGACACCATGATGAAAAGTTCGTACGATTTCCATTCCCCCAACACGGTTGCGCACCGTGTTGCTTTGCTTCGCTCTGCTTCCCTGCTGCCGCGATAGCGGCAGAATTACACGACTCTACAATCGATTTGGCGCGTAAAACGCCTGAAACCAATAGTTTTGACCCAATGCCCCTGCAATAGTGGGGCCAAAGCCAAGGGAATATCCAGAAATGGACAAGTTGATCATTTTCGACACCACACTCCGGGACGGTGAGCAGAGCCCCGGGGCTTCCATGACAAGGGACGAGAAGCTGAATATTGCCCGTGCCTTGGAAAAAATGCGTGTCGATGTAATTGAAGCAGGATTTCCGATTGCCAGTCCGGACGAATTCGAATCTGTAAAGCAGATCGGAAAGGCGGTCACCGGCAGTACAGTCTGTGGCCTGGCGCGTGCCTTGGACAAAGACATCGACCGAGCGGGCGAAGCGCTGAGGACGGCCGCGCGTCCTCGCATCCATACGTTCATTGCGACCTCTCCGATTCATATGGAGCAAAAACTCCATATGCAACCGGAACAGGTGATCGACCATGCCGTGGCGGCAGTAAAACGGGCTCGGAAATATACCGACGATGTGGAATTTTCCCCGGAGGATGCCGGGCGTTCGGAGCGGGATTTCCTGTGCCGAATCGTCGAGGCGGTGATCGCAGCAGGAGCCAGGACCATCAACATTCCAGACACGGTGGGATACAGCCTGCCATTTCAGTTCGGCGAGCTGGTCGGAGAATTGATCGGGCGTATTCCGAATTCGGATCAGGCTGTGTTTTCAGTTCACTGCCATAACGACTTGGGTTTGGCTGTCGCCAACTCTCTGTTAGCCGTACGCCATGGTGCCCGTCAAGTCGAATGCACGATCAACGGCTTGGGGGAACGGGCAGGGAATGCCTCACTTGAAGAAATCGTTATGGCCGTGCGTACGCGCCAAGACGTGTTTGATTGCGATACTGAGATCGACACGACCCAGATCGTGCCGACTTCACGCCTTGTTTCCAGTGTGACGGGCTTTCCGGTACAGCCGAATAAAGCAATCGTAGGAGCCAATGCATTTGCGCACGAATCCGGTATTCATCAGGACGGCGTGCTCAAGTATCGGGAAACCTATGAAATCATGCGTGCCCAGGATGTAGGTTGGTCCGATAATCGAATCGTCTTGGGCAAGCATTCAGGACGGCGCGCCATCATGGATCGCATTCAGAAGCTCGGCATCATGATCGAGGATGACGAAATGGATGCCTTTTTCGCCCATTTCAAGGAATTGGCAGACCGCAAGCATGAAATCTATGACGATGATCTGCGGAGATTGGCGCTGGTGGAAGCCGATCAGTCGGATCAAGGGGTTTATCAGCTGGTTGACCTCGAAGTCACCTCGAAAGTCGGGACAACGCCTGTGGCGCGCGTCACTTTGGCGCGGGGCGATGAGCAATTCGACGGGGAAGCCTCGGGGGGAGGGCCAGTCGATGCGTCGTTCAGAGCGATTGAGGACATCGTCAATTCGGAGTCCGAATTGCAACTGTATTCGGTCAACAACATCACGACCGGAACGGATGCCCAGGGCGAAGTGACCGTGCGCCTGAGAAAAAATGGCGTAGTGGTCAATGGACAAGGCGCACACACGGACATCGTTATTGCTTCTGCGCATGCGTACCTGAATGCGCTTGGGAAACTGATCCGGGAACCTGGCCGAATGCATCCGCAACTGGATCACATATAAAGCGAGAGCCTGGTATCCGACAGCAAAATCATGCCTAGTGATCCACACCTCGAAGAGTTAGGCCTGAGTCGATGGAGCCATCGAGATCAGAGTGCAGCAGATGGGACAGCAAAGGAATCGCAGGGAGACGGTGAATTAGCGGCCCCCGAGGTTGCTGAAGAGATAGAAGAGGAGAAGTCCACCACGACCCTGACGCTCGACGCCGATGCACAACACCTTCGAAAATGGCGTGTGATACGCAAGGAGGTTTCGGGATGCGTTCTGTGTGAATTGCACCGAACCCGGAAGAATACAGTCTTCGGTGTGGGAAATGAAAATGCAGACCTGATGCTGATTGGTGAAGCACCTGGAGCAGATGAGGATGCCCAGGGAGAACCATTCGTCGGTCGAGCCGGGAAGCTACTGGACAGCATGCTGGAAGCAATCGGACTGAGCCGGGAGCGGGTATTTATCGCGAATATCCTGAAATGTCGTCCGCCAAACAACGAAAATCCGACGCCGGAGCAGGCGGAGACATGCCGACCCTACCTGGATCGCCAAATTCAACTGATCCAGCCAAAAGTCATACTGGCGCTGGGTGCCGTGGCAGCGCATAATCTCCTAGAGGTGGAGACGCCCATCGGCCGACTACGCGGCACCGTATTTGAAATGTCAAAATCGGGAATCCCCGTCATTCCCACCTATCACCCAGCCTATCTACTCCGTCGGCCGCAGGGGAAAGCTCAGTCGCTGGAAGATCTCCTCCTGCTATGCAAGACACTTGAAGAGCTGGGCGTAAAAACCAATTCTTTCGAGGCAGGAACCCCAGCGGACTAGGAAGCGGCACCTTAAAGGGAAAAATCATGCCGCTGGTCGATAACCAGAAAGAATAGATTACGCGGAATTTCCGATTCCCGCGTCTTTACGACACACTCCTTGGGCATAGCAGGAAGAACAAGTCGCTTCGTCTCCATGAGCCGGCATTTCGTGACTTGCACGCAAGTCCTGGAACATCCCACGTAACCGGTCGTGCACTTTTCGGCCGAGTGCCTCCAGAAATTCGCCTTCCACGGACGTCAAAGGTATTTCTTTCTGTGGATCTTGGCTCAGCCACCAGTACTCGGCTCGCTCGATAGGTTTCGTCATCAGCGCGTAACTGGTCAATTGGACTTGTTCGCCACTTTGTACCTCATCCTTGGAGATCCTTTTGGAACCCGTCTTATAGTCGATCACGATACGATTTCCGGCCTTATCCTCGTCCATTCGGTCAATGCGCCCACAAAGCAGCAATCTTTCATCGATCCTATACTCTACTTGCTGTTCACTTTCTAGAGTAACCTGATGTTTTTCATTAGATTGTTGGAACTCCACATAGCGCCGTGCAATGAACCTCCAGCGCTCTAGGAACACAATGTTTGAGGGGCTGGGTGTCAGCCGCTCCATGAAATACACTCCGATTTCCTGCAATAGTCTGAACGCAGCAGTCTCACGCTTGCCTATTTGGCCTTGCCAGGGTCCTGGAGCGCCAGCAATGCCGGAGTGGAAGGCCTCCAGGCATTGATGGACGTAGTTGCCAAACTCCAAGTTGTCCATTTCCTCATGGATCATGTCGGGCCCCCGGATGCGAAGCATGTCTCGAACATAGAAGCGGTACGGGCAATCAATCAAGGCTTGGTGTCCGCTGGCCGAAATATTGCTTGGCAGCAGGTCCGGGCTGGCAGGAGGGTGCGGCATGATTCCGGAGGTCGTTTCGCGAATCTGAAGTCCGGGAGGCCGCACCCAGGCATCTGGATGCAGACTGAGCACGGACAAGGAAGGTTCTTTGAGCGAAGCTTTGTATGCTAGGCGATGGAACACATCGATCTGGGTCCACCAGATGCTCGGCAAGAGCGGCTCATCCTGATCGGTTTTCTGGTAGGTCAGGAGAACTTGCTCGGAGGATAAGATCAGGGACAGGAATCGTTGCAAATCCAGTTTCTTGAGTTCAGTGCGAGTCGGCAATCCCAAGTCACCACGAACCGAATCGTTGAATACGAGGAAAGAGGAATCTACGCCCGGATAATGGCGGGAATCCATACCGGCGACGATCAGGCAGTCGAATCGGGCGAGGTGGGCATGGTTGAGTTTAATCAGGAAAACCAGGTCTTGAGAGGATCTGTGCCGGAAGTTCTGTTGTTCCAGCGCCCAGCGCAACAGGGCATTCCACTGGGATTTCGGTAGCCGAGTCTCGCTTTGCGACAACTGGAAACCCATGCGGCCAAGTTCCGACAAAACCTGCTTCCCGACTTCGTCATTGGCCAGACAGGGCCGGCAACCCAGAAGATCCAAGCTTTTCAGCAGAGCTTGCATATACTCTCCACCAGTCGGTTCGCGTAGCGCTAGCAAGGGGCGAGCGGCGCGCTCGACCTGCTCCAGCATATCCAGCCAATCAGGTTCTCCATCTGCAACCTGCCGATAGTTTTCCAAGCCACTGTGAATATTGCGGCGATACAGAAGATGTTCGAAATCCCCGATTCGATCCGGCTCGCCGATAGTTCCTTTCAGGCGCACGAATGGAGACTTGAGAATGTCCAGAAGCGCCAGGTAATGAAATTCCTCGTTCAAGCATTCGAGCCATCGCTCAATCGTGCTGGCTGCGCTTGTGGTGGAGAGAGCCCAACCGGCATAATCCTGGATCTGGATGCCAGCGCGTTCTAGCAAGGCGCGAACCCGACGTGCCAATTTGCGATCCTCTGTGACCAGCCCGATATTCCGATGTCCTTCCTTTAGCCAACGCCGGATCTGGATGTCGATCGCGCGGGCATGAGGCTCCGCCTGTTCCGCAACAAAAGTGGCAAGCCGACCCTTCAGAGGATCTTCCGGGCAATCTGCCGGGCAGGCTCGCGCACGTTCCACCATGGTGGATTCCTCTTGTGCAAAAGCTTCTTGGAGGACAATGGCATAAGGGGAGGGTGAAGTACTCGCAGCAGGTGGCTCTGCGTCTAGGGTAATGAGAGATTTGGGTCGGGTGAGGATGGAAACCGGAATCTCCTGGTTGAGCCGCTCGAGTGCTTCGATTTCCGCTGCCGCAAGCCGATCGTGACCACAGACGTAGATGGCTTGCGTCTCTGGAGGAGGAGCCAAGTGCCGCAAAGCCTCGCGGTAGTATTTCCCTGAACTGAGGAAGTTCCCTGAACCTTTGCTCCAAGCGGTCCACAGCAGGTGGATGATACGAGCCTCGTTACTTAATTGTTCAGGAGGTTCATCGGCAATATGGTAGGAATCCTGAAGTCGTGAAGACAATTCTTCCTGATCCGATGGCAATGAGATTTCGTTGAGCCAAAGTTGATCGAACAATTCCATCATCTCGCGGGCGAGCGACCAAGAATCCGCTTGCTCTAGAGACCGTAAAGTTTCGCTTTTTTGCAGGGCGGCCACCAAGTCCAGCAGTTCGGACAAATGGTTTTCCATGCCGTTGAAGCGGCCGTGTTGTCGCGCCCATGCCGGGAAAGTCAGGATGGGAGGTAGAAGCAGTCCTTGGTGATCAGATTCGGCGTGATCAAGCAATGCCGACCGTAGGGCTCGACCTGTTGTGGCATTCGGCACCAGGATTGCAAGGCTGGTCAGGTCCGGCAGGGTTGCCGCATGGTGTTCCAGAATAGTTTTGGCGCAATACTCCCCGAGCGGCATATGCAGGGGGCAGGCGATCCGCCTCATTCAGAGTTCGAGCAGCGCTCTTTTCCCAGGCTTGCCGCGCCACTCGTCTGCATCGGGCGGGGGAGGTTTCTGGCGGCTAATTTCCGGCCATTCGCTCGCCAGATCTGCATTAATCTGGAGGAACTCCATCTGATCCTCAGGGATGTCTTTTTCTGGCACGATGGCATCAATCGGGCATTCCGGCACACACAAAGCGCAATCGATGCACTCTTCGGGGTCGATTACCAGAAAATTCGGACCCTCATGGAAACATTCAACCGGGCAGACTTCCACACAGTCGGTGTATTTACATTTGATGCAGTCTTCAAGGACGACGAACGTCATGAGCAGAAAGGCTGTACAAGAGGATCAGCGTGGCGCACAGTATATCGGATTACCGAGTGCGGCCTTGCAAAGAATCTGGGGTTGACAGGACTATCCTGTGTCCTGTCTTGATTCGGGTCATCGTCCTGACTCATCAGGGATTTGGATTAGGCAGACTCTTAGCGATCTCCTATTTTGCTGGGCTTTCAATCTTGTGTATAGTCCACTAGAAATCTATCAACTCGGCATTCGAAGCGTTTCGGGCACCGACCACCTATATGCGAACAACACGGGATGCCGGCATGAAGTTGCAGGGAATCGATCTGGACGTGGCGCGCATGGGCTCGGGCCCGCCACTACTGATGCTCCATGGCGGTGACGGTCCGGTCGCCGGCATGCCCTTCGCCACCCGCCTTGCCGAGAAATTCGAGATTATCGCGCCGGTGCACCCGGGCTTCGCAAGGACAAGGATTCCCGACCATTTCGACTGCATCAACGACCTCGTCTATCTCTATCTTGACCTCCTCGACAAGCTCGACCTCAGGGAGACCCTGCTTGTCGGCTTCTCGATGGGCGGCTGGGTGGCGGCCGAAATGGCGACCATGACGACCGAGCGGCTGTCGCGGCTGGCCCTGGTCAACTCCGTCGGCGTCAAGGTCGGTGGCCGGGACGACCGCGACATCGCCGACGTGTTAGCCGTACCCGGCGAACGGCTTGCCGAGATCATGTTCCACGACCCGTCGATGATGCCCGATTTCGCGGACATGTCCGAGGAGCAGCTTGAAACCGTTACCGCCAACCGCATGGCGCTGGGCGTCTACACGTGGGATCCCTACATGCACAACCCCAAACTCCCGGGGCGGCTCCATCGGGTCACCATCCCAGTCCATTTCATATGGGGCGCCAGCGACGGTGTGGTGTCGGTGGATTATGGTCGCGGCTTTTGCGCGATGATCCCAGGCGCGACGATGACTGTAATCGAGAAAGCCGGCCACGTCCCTCATATGGAACAGCCGGACCGGTTCGTCGAGGCCCTGCTGGCGTTTGCCAACTGACAGGAGAACCTGACGATGAAGAGTTGGTGGTTTACCGAGGACTGCTACCCATACCTCCCGGACGAGAACAGCTACCGATCGATCCGCGTCGAGCTGCCGAACATTCACTGCGATCCGCAGAAGGCGAGCGAGCTCTACAACCGCTATCTCGACTTGTGGTGCGCCGCGGACGAACTGGGCCTTGAGATCATGGTCAACGAGCATCACCAGACCGCGACCTGCATGGTTCCGGCCGCCCCCATCATGATCGGCATCCTCGCGCGCCAGACCGAGCGGGCGCGGCTCCTGATCCTCGGAAACCCGCTTCCTAACCGCAACCAGCCGGTCCGCGTCGCCGAGGAGATGGCGATGATCGATGTTATCTCGAAGGGACGTCTCGAATGCGGCTTTGTGCGCAGCGTGCCCTACGAAGCGGCGGCGGCGAACATCCTGCCCTACAAGGGCACCGAACGGTTGTGGGAAGCTCACGACCTGATCCTCAAGGCGTGGACGACCCATGACGGTCCGTTTAACTTCGAAGGCCGCTGGTACCACCACCGACAGGTCAACATCTGGCCGCGTCCGTGGCAGCAACCCCACCCGCCAGTCTGGGTCACCATGGGCAGCGCCGGTACCGCGGTACCAGTGGCCGAGCACGACTATGTCGGCGCCGCCTTCCTCGCTGGTTATCCGAGGATCCGGAGCATCTTTCGCGGCTACCGCGATGCCTATCTCGCCGCCCATGGCAAGCCTGCGCCGTTCGATCGCCTGGCCTACCTCGCCCTGTGCTATGTCGGCGAGAACGAGCGCGAGGCAGAGGACGGCGCCAACCACCTGATGTGGTACATGCAGGCCAACAAAGTCGCCGAGCAGTGGCAGAACCCACCTGGCTACCATTCACCTCCCATCGCCGCCGCCGTGATGCGCGGCGTGGCCAGTCCTGGCATTCCGGTCAATCCGACCCTCGATCAGCAGATGGCGCACGGCAACGTGTTTGCCGGAACACCGGACCAGGTCTATGAGCAGATCAAGGCGTTCTGGGAGTATTCAGGCGGCTTCGGCCACATGATGATCATGGGCCAGGCGGGCTTCCTGTCCGACGCCGACGCGCTCAAGTCGATGCGACTCTATACCGACGAGGTCTATCCGCGGCTGCGTGAGCTCACTGAAAGGTCGGACCCAGCGGAAGTCGCCGAACGCAGCCGTGCGATGGCCAACAAGGAGAGCGCCGACCTCGGCAATTTCGGAATCGAGTTCGTCCGCTGACCGCCGGACCGGAAAAGTTTCCCAAGAGAGGAAAATGGTCGATATCCATTCCAGGCACGTCGAGGTGGACGGTGTTTCCACGCACTATCTCGAAGCGGGGGATCCCGGCGCGCCGACCGTCGCGTTGCTGCATTCCGGCGAGTTCGGCGCCGCCGCAGAAATCAGCTGGGAGTTCACGATCCCGGCGCTGGCGCCGCACTACCGCGTGATCGCCCCCGACTGGCTCGGCTTCGGCAGGACCGACAAAATCTACGACTTCGCCGACGCGCGCGGACGGGTCTACGGCCACATGCAGCGGTTCTTCGAGGTTCTCGGCATCGGTGAGGCCGACTTCATCGGCAATTCGATGGGGGGATCTAATCTTGCGCGAATCATTGCCGATCCGCCACCGATCCTGCCGGTGCGGTCCGCTGTGCTGTGTTCGGGCGGTGGCTTCACGCCGCTAACCGAGGCAAGAAAGGTTCTTCTCGCCTATGACTGCTCGACCGATGCGATGCGTGCGCTGCTTCACGCCATGCTGCATGATCCGCGCTGGGGCAACGACGACGCCTACGTCGCCAGGCGCCAGGAACTCGCGCTGATGCCGGGTGCGTTCGAGTGCGCCTCGGCGCCGCGCCTGAAACGTTCGGAGAAGGAGCCCGAGGGCGGCAGGCGGACCGAGCAAAGGTTTGGGGCGCCGGACAACACCGCCTACGAGCGTATCGAGGTCCCGGTTCTCATCATCGCCGGCGCCAACGATCCTCTGCGCGCACCCGGCTATTCGGAGGAGCTGGCCCGGCGCATTCCGGACAACGAGCATCACATCTACAAGGAATGTGGCCACTGCCCGAACATCGAGCATGCCGAACGCTTCAACGTGGACGTCCTTGCCTTCCTCGACCGCATCCACGACCGTGCCTGAGAGGACACGCCCGGCCGCTCAAAATTGCAAGCCTTTTGGATTTAAGGATGGCCGGGTCCTTTTGAACTCGCCGTTCGGACCCTACAGGACATCTCAGTGGTGGAGGTGGCGGGAATCGAACCCGCGTCCGGCAGTTCTTCCTCTTCGGCCCTACATGCTTAGCACCGTCTTTTGTCTTGCGGTCAACACCCGACGGACAGGGCCCGATGACCACCAGCCTGCATTTTTAATTTAACCTTTCAGCTCCAGACAGACCGAACGGCGATCTTGTGTAGTCGACATCCATATCGGGATCCACAAGCATCTCCCGAAAGGATGACTAGCCGAGATTAGGCGGCTAGTGCGTAGTTGTCGTCGTTGGCAACTAATTTTTTCGCAACCGTTTTTTACGAGGTCGTTGCCGCCTCGGCATGCGCCTTGGATTTAGTAACCGCCGTCGAAGCCAGGTCACCCCCAAGTCATCTGAACCCATTATACGAGATAATAGGCATGGAGTTCGCTTTTCTGTCCGTACGAACCGATCCTCCGACCGTCATTTTCATGCCCGTTTGCTCTTATTCCGGCGGCAAGGCGCTGACCGATCATTCCCGGCACAGGCTCAATGTTCGCCTGCAAGCGCATGGTCGCGGGCAGGTTTCCAGCGCGCGTTTCCTGCATTTTGTGGACTGTGAGCGGGACCTCGAACCAACTGAGGAGGAAATCCTCGCAGGGCTCCTAGACTACGCGCCGGCCGCAGACGAACCGACTCCAGACCCCTCGGTCTTGGTTGTCCCGCGACTTGGCACAATCTCGCCATGGTCCAGCAAAGCCACTGAAATTATCCGGAATTGCGGGCTGACTGCCGTTCTGCGAGTGGAGCGGGGAGTCGAATACCGCTTACAGGGAACAGAGGACATTCCTCCGGAGCAGATTGCTCTTCTGCACGACCGGATGACCGAGTCAATCTTGTCTGATGCAGAGCAGTGCAACGAACTTTTCGCACACCCGGAACCTGCACCGCTTGAAAGGATTTCCTTGGCTTCTAACCCAACCCAAGCCTTGCGTGAGGCTAACCAAGCCTACGGTCTAGCGCTTTCCGAAACCGACATCGAATACCTGATCCAGGCCTATCACAAACTTAGGCGTGACCCTACGGATGCCGAGTTGATGATGTTCGGCCAAGTTAATTCTGAGCACTGTCGGCACAAGATCTTCAATGCACGTTGGACGATCAATGGGAAACCGATGCCGAAGAGCCTGTTCGAGATGATCCGGCATACGCATGCCGTGTCTCCGGATGGGACTCTGTCGGCCTACCGCGACAATGCTGCAGTGCTTGATCTCGGCCGTAGCCGCCGTTTTGCGGTTAATCCCAAGACCCGCGCATGGGAGGCCATTGACGACGACTACGGAATGGTCATCAAAGTGGAAACTCACAACCACCCGACGGGCATTTCTCCATTTCCAGGTGCTGCGACGGGTAGCGGGGGAGAGATTCGCGATGAAACCGCCTGTGGCCGGGGTGGGCGCCCGAAGGCGGGCCTATGCGGATTCACGGTGTCGGATCTCAACCTCGACACATGGCCACGGCCTTGGGAGGATCTGTCCCGGGAGCACCCGCCTCGCATGGCTCGACCGCTGGACATCATGATCGAAGGGCCGATCGGGGCGGCTTCTTTCAATAACGAATTTGGCCGGCCATGCCTGACCGGGTACTTCCGTACTTTAGAAAGCGAGGCACCTACACCTACGGGGCGTAAGACATTCGGCTACCACAAACCGATCATGATTGCGGGAGGCGTCGGCAGCATCCGCAAGGACCATGTGCAGAAACAGTCAATTCCCGAAGGGGCCTTGATCGTGGTTCTGGGAGGCCCGGCCATGCTGATCGGTTTAGGGGGTGGAGCCGCATCGTCGCAGCATACGGGAGCGGGAGACGAGGACCTGGATTACGCTTCGGTACAGCGCAGCAATCCTGAAATGCAACGTCGCGCCCAAGAAGTCATTGAACAGTGCACGGCATGGGGAACAGATAATCCAATTCTGGCTTTGCACGATGTGGGTGCTGGCGGGCTTTCCAATGCCATTCCGGAACTGATTGATGGGGAGCCGGGTGGTGCAGAGTTGGATTTGCGTGAGATCCCATGTGCAGACAGCGGAATGTCACCACGGGAAATTTGGTGCAATGAGTCACAGGAGCGTTATGTGCTCACGATCCGGGCGGAAGCGCTTGAGAGTTTTTCCGAACTGTGCCGTAGGGAACGATGCCCGTTCTCGATAGTTGGGCAGGCGGTCGCTGACGGCCAATTGTGCTTGAAAGATCCGCATTTCGGAGAGATTGCGGCAGACGTGCCCTTGACGCTTTTGTTCGGGGAATCCTCCAAGATGGATATAGCCGTGCCTTCGATAGATTGGCCGGATGTGTCGCTGGACCTGAAGGACGTTGAGATCTCGGAGGCGATAGAGTGTGTACTGACACTGCCCTGCGTGGGCTCCAAGTCTTTCCTGATCACGATCGGGGATCGCTCGGTAGGGGGCTTGACGGTCCGGGATCAGATGGTTGGGCCTTGGCAGGTTCCGGTTGCGGATGCGGCAGTAACGGCCTGTGATTTCGAGGGAATCGAGGGAGAAGCCATGGCGATGGGGGAGAGGCCGGCCTTGGCTGTCCATCGCCCAGCGGCTTCCGCGCGCATGGCGGTGGCAGAAGCCCTCACTAATCTAGCCAGTGTGAAAGTGCTTGACCGGACCCGGATTCGTCTGTCTGCGAATTGGATGGCTGCGGGCTCCGAAGCAGAGGCACTCTACGGACTATATGAAGCGGTCGAGGCAGTCGGCATGGACTTGTGCCCAAAGCTCGGCATCGCAATCCCGGTTGGCAAGGATTCCTTGTCCATGCAGGCAACCTGGGAAGGCAAGCAGGTGACTTCTCCGGTCTCGCTGGTTGTTTCGGCGTTTGCCCCGGTGGAAGATGTGCGACGACATGTTACGCCGCAATTGCAGGATATGGCCGATTCATGCTTGTTGCTGGTATCCCTGAGTTCCAAACGACGTCTCGGCGGTTCGGCGTTGGCGCAAGTGTACGGTCAGACCGGCTCGGAGACTCCGGACGTGGACAATCCATCGCTTCTAGCCGCTTTTTTTGATCAGATTCAGGCGCTACTGGGCGAAGATGCGATTCTGGCCTACCACGATCGCTCAGACGGAGGGCTGCTGGCTTGCCTTTGTGAATGCGCCTTTGCTGGCCGCATGGGGCTGAAAATAGACTTTCCAGTCGAAGCGGGTGAAGTGTTGGATTACCTGTTTAACGAGGAGATTGGCGCAGTATTGCAGGTTCGGGATGCACAGGTGCAGGAAATCATGGACCGGCTCAAGGAAGCCGGGCTTACATGCGAATTGATCGGAACCCCGGATACCGAGTCGATGCTTCGATTGCGTTGCCAGGGTGAGGAAATCGGAGCCTGGCCATTACCCGAGCTTGAGCAGTTGTGGAGCCGAACCAGCTACGAGATTGCCCGCCGCCGGGATCATGAGGGATGTGCTCGCAACGAGCATGAAAATAGGAAGAAATGGGGTACTCCGCCACTTTTCTCCAAATTGTCTTATGAAATCGAGGAGAACCCCGCTGCACCCTATATCCAAGCCAGTACAGCACCCACCGTCGCGATTCTCAGGGAGCAGGGCGTCAACGGACAGTTCGAAATGGCGGCCGCGTTCTCCCGAGCTGGTTTCGTCTGCAGGGATCTGCACATGAGCGACCTCCAGCAGAACCCGCATCTTCTGGACGATGTCTCGGGCTTGGCTGCCTGTGGCGGATTCTCGTACGGCGACGTTCTCGGAGCCGGTGGGGGTTGGGCAAAAAATGTCTTGTATCACAAAGACCTAAGGGAGATATTCGAGAAATTCTTCAAGCGTCCAGAAGTTTTTGCGCTGGGTGTCTGCAATGGCTGCCAGTTGCTTTCCCAAATGAAAGATCTGATCCCGGGTGCGGGGCATTGGCCGCGTTTTGTGCCCAATCTCAGCGAACAGTTCGAAGCCAGACTGTGCGAAGTAGAGATTTTGGAATCGCCCTCTGTCCTGCTTCAAGGCATGGCCGGCAGCCGCCTCCCGATCGTTGTCGCGCATGGGGAAGGGCGCATCGATCCACAATACAACATAGCGGACCTAGAAGAGATGGCCTGCCTGCGTTACATCAATGCGAATGGAAAAGCCGCCGCGGAGGATTACCCCACCAATCCAAACGGTTCGGAAGAGGGCATAACTGCTCTGACTAACGCGGACGGACGCTTCACCATCATGATGCCGCACCCGGAACGGGTATTCCGCACCCTGCAGCATTCATGGCACCCCTCGGAATGGGGAGAAGATGCCCCCTGGCTGCGTCTTTTTCAGAATGCGCGGGCTTGGGTGGCCTAAAAAGGCTGATTTCTTGTATACTTTTTCGCCAAACCACTCTCAGGCAGGGTAAGTGGATCAAGTAATCCAAGTCGAGGCGCCTGCGCGTCTGCATCTCGGTTTTCTGGACCTTCATGGCGGTCTTGGTCGGCGTTTCGGCGGAATCGGCGTTAGCCTGAAGGAAATCAGCACTCGTCTTCATTGCTCCCGCAGTACGGAATTCTCCGCCAAGGGACCCGATTCGGAACGTGCGCTCAAATACGCCCAGCATCTGTTGGGCATGATGGGGCAAGAAGGCGCGGTCAACATTGAAGTCCATCAAGCGATTCCGCCACATGCGGGACTAGGCTCCGGCACGCAGTTGGCTTTGGCCGTTGGCACTGCTGTTAGCCATTTGTATAAGTTGAATCTAGATCCTTATGAAATTGCAGAGAAACTTGCCCGAGGCGGACGTTCCGGGATCGGCATTGGCGCATTCGAACAGGGAGGTTTTCTAGTCGACGGCGGGCGGGGAAGCGATGGTTCGCTTGCCCCGATAATTGCACGGCACCCATTTCCCGAACATTGGCGGATCTTGCTACTGATGGCGCGCAGCAGCCAAGAAGGTCTTTCAGGTGAAGCGGAACGCCGAGCCTTCGGCGATCTGCCCGAATTCCCCGCTTCAGATGCGGCACATTTGTGTCGTTTGACCTTGATGCACATCTTGCCCTCCCTGCTTGAATCCAATCTGGAAAGGTTTGCCAAGGGAATTGGCGAGTTGCAGGACAAGATTGGAGACTATTTTGCGCCAGCTCAAGGCGGACGTTTTTTCCACGTAAAAATCACTCGCCTCCTGAAGCAGGCCAAACAGCTTGGTTTTCAGGGCGTTGGGCAAAGTTCCTGGGGGCCGACCGGATTTGTCCTGACTGACAGCGAAACCCAAGCTCATGCACTGGCGAAGAAGCTCCAGCCTATTGATCCGGATCTGGATCTCCGGATCATCGAAGCTTCTAACCACGGGCACCAACTAACTGTTGGCGCTGGAGCGGGAGAAGAATCGAATCGCCAGAAAAAGAAAACCACTACAAGAACTTGAAAAAAGGAAAATCATGGAAAAGAAATACCTTTTACACATGCTGACCTCAGCGAAAAACCTAAGTCCGTTTGATGCCAACATGGCATACGATGCGGGCTGGGACGCCTGCATTCCATACATCCAAGTGGAAAGCGACGAAGTTAAAGGCCTTGTCGAAGATGCGATATTTTCGCGGGGGCCGAGTGGCGTCAAGCGTACCGGCTTGTTTATTGGCGGACGCGACATGCATCAGGCAATGGAAATGCTGGAGACATGCCAGAAATCCATGGTGCCGCCATTTGTGGTCTCGGCATTTGCCGATCCCAGCGGAGCATTCACAACGGCAGCCGCAATGGTGGCAAAAGTCGAGAAAGCGTTGCGCGACGGGCATGGAGAGGGACTTTCGGGCCAGCGCATTGTGGCACTTGGCGGAACTGGCCCAGTCGGGTCGGCAGCGGCGGTCATCGCCGCAAACGCGGGAGCCAGAGTCACCATTCTGGGACGTCAGAAAGAGAAAAGCGACCGTGCAGCCGAACTGTGCAACCAGAAATACGGCGCAGGCTCGGCCGTTGACGGAGAGGCCAATGACCAACTTGACCAGCTCCTTGGTGAGACTGATGTCGTATTCGCCTCGGCAGCAGCGGGAATCCAGTTAGTATCCAAAGAACAAATGGCCAATGCGCCCAGGCTAAAAGTGGCGGCCGATGTCAATGCCGTCCCCCCATCCGGCATCCATGGCCTCGGGGTAATGGACGACGGGAGCCCGATCGAGGATTCCCAGAGCGGGGCGGTCGGCATCGGCGCGCTTGCCATCGGAAATGTGAAGTACCAGACCCAGCATCGGCTGCTCCAGCAGATGCGCGAGATGGAAGAGCCGGTCTATTTCCATTTCGAACACGCTTTCGAAGTGGCGCGCCAGTGTGCTTCGGAATAGCAGGAGACTGTTCCTGCTGTCCGCTTCGGTGCGGGCACATGCCCAAGCGGCTATGCGTTGCCAGCGGCCAGTCGTGGCGATCGACGGGTTTCTCGATGCGGACCTGAATGCCGATGAAATGATCCGGGCGAATCTGGAAGAAGACCAGTTCTCCTTGGAAATACTGGAAATTGTGTGCCAACGAAGCCAGCCAGACGACCTGTTGGCCTACGGCTCCGGTTTTGAATCGCATCCAGAGTTCTTGGATCGTTTGCAATCCTGCGTTCGGGTTCTAGGCAATTCACCTAGCACCGTACGTCTGTGCGCCGATCCTGTGCAGTTATCGAACCGTTTGGAAAAACTTGGAATCTCTGGACCGGAAACCAGAGCTCAACGGCCAAGAGATCTAGAAGGCTGGCTCGTCAAGCAAAAAGGCCGGACGGGAGGATGCCATGTGCAGCCAGCTTCGCAATGCCAAGGCACTTCGAATTCTTTCTACTGGCAGCGCCAATGCACAGGCAAACCTCATTCCGCGCTTTTTCTCGCAGCCGGAGGAGTAGCCCATGTCATCGGAATTAGTCAGTTATTGCCTTCGGAAAGAGCAGATGCGCCCTACGCTTGGAGTGGCGCGATCGGCCCGATTCGAGTTTTACCGGAGGTTTTCGAGCAAGTACAATGGGCATCACGAGTCTTGGCGAGCGATCTTGATCTTCTTGGCCTCTGCGGCATCGATTTCATAGTTGATCCTAAAAAGGAAGTGCAACTCGTGGATTTGAATCCAAGATTAGTGGCTACTTGCGAGCTTTACGCGGATCGTTTTGTCTCCGATTACATGAGCGCGCATATTGAAACCTGCCTCACCGGAGACCCGGACGGACACTTGGTTCCTGCCTCAGAACGAGGAGAGGGCGTGCGAGGAGTACAGGTCGTTTATGCTCCACGCCCAATTGCTGGCATGACAAATTGGAAGTGGCCGGATGGGGCAGCCGACCTGCCGAATTCCGGAACCAATATCGATGCCGGACAGCCTTTGTGTACCGTACGAGGGCATTACCGCGACATGGACGAGGCTCGTGCCAGCCTACAGGATCTCAGCCATCAAGTTTTGGCATACCTGCAACTCGATACCCTTCACCCGTTTTCCCCTGGAAGCCCTGCACATGAAGTTGCCCATTAGCCTCAACCGTCAGGTTGAACCCCTGGTTCGCTCCCTTTCCGATCAGGCATGGAGTCTGCGCATCGTGGAATCTCCAACGGAAGAAGGAATCTGGGTGGTGGATGCTGGCATCAATGCGATCGGCGGGATCGAGGCGGGACGCCAGATCGCGGAGATTTGCATGGGGGGTCTGGGGCAGGCCACACTGACTTATGGCGGGTTGGGGGATTGGCCGCTAACCATACACGTTCACACGCAACACCCGGTTTTGGCCTGTCTGGCGAGCCAATACGCGGGATGGTCGCTGAGCGACAAGGAAAGCGGCTTTCACGCCTTGGGGTCCGGTCCGGCCCGCAGCATGGCGCAGAAGGAAGAACTGTTCGAGAAGATTGACTACAAGGACTCCTATATCTACACGGCGCTGGTGCTGGAAGTCGACAAGATTCCGCCACGCGCGGTGCGCGATAAGATCTGCCAGGATTGCGGAGTCGAACCTTTCAACCTGACTTTGATCCTGACGCCAACCACAAGCCTCGCTGGGACGGTGCAGGTGGTCGGCCGGGTCCTTGAGGTTGGGCTACACAAAGCGCACGAACTGGGGTTTGATCTGAGCTGCGTGGTGGATGGCATTGGCAGCGCCCCGGTTCCGCCACTCGATAGTTCCGACATGGTGAAAATGATGGGGCGTACGAACGATGCGATCCTGTTCGGCGGGCAGATTAAACTGTTCGTCCAATCCACCGACGAGGAAGCGGAAAGACTCGCGATCGAACTGCCGAGCAGCACGTCCCGTGATTACGGCAAACCCTTCGCCGAAGTGTTCAAGGATCACGAGTACGATTTCTTCCAAGTCGATCCGATGCTGTTCAGCCCGGCTCGGGTTTTAGTCAATAACATCCGGACTGGCCACTCCTTTGCCGCTGGCGCAGTCAACCACGAATTGCTGGAGCAATCCTTTAGGGAATGATCGAACACGGGCGCTACGCCATCGTGACCGATCAACCTGGCTGGCACGGCCGCCAGCTCCGTCAGGCTTTGGAGGCGAAGGGCCTGGAAAGTGATTTTGTTCGTTTGCAGGAATGCTGCCTGGAAGTACAAAACGGCACCCCGAAAATCGGAATCCCCGGTTTTGAAGACCAGTTGCCGTCGGGGGTATTTATCCGTGAGGTACCAGGGGGAAGCCTGGAAGAGGTCATCTTCTATCTGGACATCCTGCATGCCTTGGAAGCTTCGGGCATCAAGGTCTACAATGACGCCGGCGCGATCGAACGCAGTGTGGATAAGGTTCGCGCCAGTTTCCTGTTCGCACTTCACAACGTCCCAACACCTCGAACTTTTGCGGTGCGGGACGTTCGGCAGATGCGCGAGTTCCTGGGCAATTGGTTTGAAACCCATCAGCACGTGGTGGCGAAACCCATCTTCGGCTCGCAGGGCAAGGGACTGAAGCGTCTGTCACGAGACGACCCGCACCCTGACTACGACCTGTCCCATGGAATCTACTATTTGCAGGAATATATCGAGCCGGTCTCAGCTCGCAGTTGTGACTGGCGAATTTTGGTTATTGATGGCCAGGCCACCGCGGCCATGCGCCGAGAAGGTGAAGGCTGGATCAGCAATATTGCGAATGGAGGACAGGGCCACCCGGCTTCGTTGGAGCCGGAATTGGCCCGATTGGCGGAACGTGCAGTGACGGCAGTGGGGATGCTGTATGCGGGAGTGGACCTGATGCGCGACCGGCAGGGAGTCGCCTGGGTCACCGAAGTCAACAGCATCCCGGCATGGCGGGGACTTCAGCAGGTCCATCCGGAAAATATTTCAGATCTTCTGGTCGAAGGGTTCCTGAAGCACTGCCACGGAGGATCCCCGCCGTCCTGAACAGGCATTCCGATGGCCAAGTACTTGCGCGCCTACTACGACCCCCCTTGGCGTTTCACCTCGCGGCAGTTCCTGTATGCCTGCCTGCTGGATCTGCAGGCACTGAAACCGGGCAACGTCGGACTGCATGGGGAAGGCCACGGTAAAACATGCCAGGACTTCCGGCGGAGTGCTCAGGCGGCAGTTGAATTGATTACTCGACCGGACTGGAGTTTGGGTCGGCAAATACGCGAAGCGGCCCAGGCTAGCTGGGGCGTGGCAGGCTGCAATACAAATCTCGGGGTCCTACTGCTGACAGCACCACTAGTTTCCGCCTATTACCGGGAGGATCCTCCGGGCCTGGAGCAGCGCGTGGAGGCGGTCCTGGCGGAAACCACGGTCAATGACGCGCGAGATGTATACCAGGCTATTCAACTGATGCAGCCAGCGGGCTTGGGGCGGTCATCGCAAGCCGATATTCGCGAGCGACCAAAAATCACTTTGCGGGAGGCCATGGCGCTGGCTGCCGAACGAGACCAAATCGCGACACAGTACCGAGACGGATTTCCGATCGTCTTTGCCGAAGCCCGACCGCAATGGGAATCGCTTTGCCTCCAGTGGGGTGATGCGCGGTGGGCGATGACCGGTGTATTCCTGACTCTTCTCGGACGCTATCCGGACTCTCACATTGCCCGCGTACACGGTGAAGAGGCAGCAAAGTCAGTTAGTGGTAAGATTAAAAGGTTAGCCGATGAATTTTGCGGGGCTGATGCCCCAGATATTCTTCGGCCTAAGCTCCTGGAACTGGATGCTTCTTGGAAGAGCGCCGGTTTTAGCCCGGGAACCACGGCGGACTTGACCCTAGCGGGGGTCCTGGCCGCCCGGCTCGACGGGTGGAGCGACGACAGGGACACGGATGTCCTGTCACAGGGAGATGATTCCCGAAACCCATCGGGTGCGTCTGCGTGATTTGACGGATCCGTTGTTTGCAAACAAAAACAAAAACTGGAGTAAATCAACAATGGCAATCGATAAAGTTCTCGTTGGAGAGGCCTTGGTCAATGACAATGACCCTTCCGGGACAATGGCAGAAATCGCTCACATCGATCTTCTCATTGGCCCGCGCGGCTCTGCCGTGGAAACGGCTTTCTGCAACGGTCTGGTCAACAACAAGGACGGGTTCACGACACTGCTCGCTGTAGTGGCACCGAACCTGCCGTGTAAGCCGGACACCATGATGTACAACAAGGTCACGATCAAGGGCGCCAAACAGGCTGTCCAGATGTTCGGACCCGCCCAGAAGGCTGTCGCCATGGCTGTTGCGGATTCAGTTGAGGCCGGGGTTCTTCCGAAAGATGAAAGCGGCAACCTGTATGTCTGTGTTGGCGTATTCATCCACTGGGAGGCCGACAGCGATGCGGCGATCTACGAAAACAACTATAAGGCTACTAAACAGGCTATCGCCAACGCCGTGAGCGGAGTTCCCACTGTGGACGACATGCTTTCCCAGAAGGACAGCACGGACCATCCGTTCCAAGGCTTCTAATCAAGCATCGTGCTCGAAAAAAGCGCCGCTTTATGCGGCGCTTTTTTTTGGGCTTATATACAATGATCTGCAAGGCCCTTGATAATTCATTCATATTCAATATCTTATAAAGTTTTTGGCGAGTCGGTTTCCGGCGTGGCATAATCCGTTGATGATTCGCTCCTCCGTCTATCGCCTGTATCCGGGCACCCTGCGCCGGGCGCAGTTGCTGTCCGGCGTCGCCGGAGCCAACCGCTACGTCTGGAACTGGGCGATCGGACAGAACCGCGACGCGATGAAAGCCTATGAAGAAGGTAAGGGCGAAAAGCCGTCGCCGACTTTCTTCACTCTGGGGCTGGAATTCACGAGACTGCGCAACAGCGAAGACCACGAATGGCTGAAGGCGTTGCCGTATGCGGAAGTGCGGTATGTCCTGAAGCGGTATGCGGATGCGATGAGAGAGGCCAGGAAAGGCCGGCGCGGATTTCCGAAGTTCAAGCACAAGGAAGACGGTGACTCGTTCACCATTCCGCAGAACGTGCGGATTGAGAATAACAGGCTGTACGTCACCAAGGTGGGCTGGGTGCCGATCAGTCGCCAGGGCGGCGACCCGTGGGCGCACGGGAAAGTGAAACAGGCTGTGGTGGTCAAGCCTCCCAGCGGGAAGTGGCATGTGTCGTTGTTTTGGGAAGTCCCGGATGCAGAACTGAAGGACAACGGGGAAGCGGTGGGACTGGACATGGGCAAGTGGAACGTGGCGACTACCGAACCGCAGCGGATCTTCATGCCGGACGTCTCCCGTCTTGAAACTCGGCTGAAGCGGCACCAGCGAAAGATGCACCGGCGAAAACGCGTGCCCTTGTTGGATGCAGACGGGGAGCCAAGGCGAACCCGGCAAGGCAAAGCCATCACGGTGAATTCGCGCCGCCGCGAGAAGGAACGGAGGATCGTGGCGAAACTGTACCGGAAGGTCGCCCACATCCGGGACAATTGGAAGCACCATGTCAGTTGCGACTTGGCGAGCCGGTTCGGGACGGTCTGCGTGGAAGACCTGAAGATCAGGAACATGATGAAGTCGGCCAAGGGCACGATGGAGAAGCCGGGCAAGAATGTCAAGGCCAAATCATCCTTGAACCGGGGAATTGCGGAAAGTGGCTGGGGTCGGTTGCGCTGGATGCTGGACTACAAGGCGCACCGGGTAGAGAAGGTCGATCCAGCGTACACGAGCCAGCGTTGCCACCAATGTGGGCACGTGGCGGAGGAGAATCGTCGGGAGGAGAGATTCAAATGCGTATCCTGCGGATACGCGGGGAACGCGGACATTAATGCCGCGTTCAATATACTGGCGTTGGGGACTGGCGCGGCTGGACAGGGAGGGGCGTTCGCCTCTGTCAGAGCCGGACCTCCGGGTGCGGTTCTTTCAAGTGACCCCGATGATCTGTTTATAGATATACAAGGTCTGCTTGCGGATTATTGTGTATAAGTCTCCTTTTTTTATGCCGCAGTTACAATGTCTTCTCCGGGAAAACCTTGAGGAAAGGCCTCGCTGGCACTCAGGGAGCATAGAAATGGACGCACGCGTGATTGCCGAGCCGTTGGAGCCTTGGAAAGAGATCCAAGAGTTCTTGTCGGCTCATGCGGAATTGCGCGGGAAGTGTGGCGCAATGGTGGTGTTCGTGGGCACGATGCGGTCACAGAACGAAGGGGAGACTGTACAGTCCATGCACCTTGAACACTACCCGGAAATGACCCAGGCCCATCTGGAAGAAATCGCACGTCAGGCGCGGGACAAGTTTGGGCTTTCAGCCGTCCTTCTGCGCCACCGTGTCGGGGAAATTCATCCGGGTGACGACATCGTTTTGGTCGCAGTCTGGGCGGAACACCGGAAGGCCGCGTACGAAGGCAACCGGTTTCTCATGGAGGACTTGAAGTCCACTGCGCCTTTCTGGAAGGAAGAGACCCTCGCAGGGGGCGAGCGGCGCTGGGTGGAGGAAAACACTCCGGGCTGAGCCCACTCAGGTGATTCCGCTGAACGGAATCACTTCCACGATGGCGCCTTCCTCAACTCGACCTTGCTCCAATGGCAACACGATAAAGCAGTTTGCCTGACTCATTGAAGTCAGGATGCCGGAGCCCTGTGCCCCGGTGCAAGAGACTGTGTGGCTGCCATCCTCCGCCTGTTGGAGAATACCCCGCTGGTATTCCACGCGCCCTTGCCGCTTGCGTAGCGAAGACGTAACCGGAACGCGCAAAGCCAATGGCGGTTGCTCAGTGGCACCTGCCATGCGGAGCAGGGCAGGTCGCACGAACTGATAAAAGGTCACCATCACTGAAACTGGATTTCCAGGCAAGCCGAAGAATTTCGCTTCCCCGATCCGGCCAAATGCCAAGGGGCGCCCGGGCTTGATGGCGACTTTCCAGAAATTCACGTCGCCCAGCTCGCTCAGCACTTCTTTCACGTAGTCGGCCTCTCCGACCGAGACTCCGCCAGATGTGATGACCATATCAGCCTGCTCAGAAGCGTCATGGAACGCTTGGGCAACCGCGGCACGATCGTCACGTACCACACCCAAGTCCAAGGCATCCACATGAAGATGCCGCAGCATGGCCGACAGGGTGTAGCGATTGCTGTTGTAGATTTGGCCGTCTTCCAGGGGTTCGCCAACTTCCCGAAGCTCGTCCCCGGTAGAGAAGAAAGCGACCCGAATGCGGCGTCGTACGGGAACCTCGGTAATGCCGACTGAGGCGAGCAGGCCCAGGTCCGCAGGCCCGAGCAGATGTCCGGGTTCCAATATCACGCTTCCTGCGGCAATGTCTTCGCCCGCGGCCCGGACATTCTGTCCAGGTTTCTCTCCGGGAAGGATTTCGATTTCCGTGTCGCTAACCGCCCGAATCCGCTCCTGGATGACAACGGTGTCTGCTGCCTCCGGCATGACCCCCCCGGTCATGATGCGAACACATTCTCCGGAATCTACTGAACCGTCGTGGGGATGGCCCGCGAACGACGACCCGATCAAAGTGAAAGTCTTGGGTTCTTGGATCGGCAAATCCTGTCTCCGCACGGCATAGCCGTCCATCGCCGAGTTCGTGTGACCGGGCACGTCGATTTCCGAGCATACTTCGACGGCCAGCACACGATCCAGCGCCTCCATGGTCGGAACCGCTTCCGTTTCCGTTGTGGGCTGGACGACAGACTGAATGTGCTCAGTGGCCTGATCTGGCGTGATCGACTCCGGATCAAAATCATCCATGCAGCTGAAAGAGGTTTTAGCATTCATCGACGCGCCCTCCTCAGAAGGACGTTGACGGCCCCGGTGTTGCCGGGAACACTGTGAAAACCGAGAACCTCCGGATGCTGGCGCAATGCGGCATTGACCAATCCTTTCAAGCGTGAACCCCGGTTCTCAGAGCGATGTCCTTTCCCGTGGATCAGGCATACGGAACGGCGATTCGCCTGTTGTGCGCGAGCGATGGCAGCCACAATGGTAGTGCAGGCTTCTCGTGCGTCCTGGCCATGCAAGTCTATTTCCTCGGGAGAAGGCGATAACCGGCCTCTGCACAAATTCTGGTATTCCTTGTCCAGCAATCCAGGACGGCGCCAATTCAAGATCTCTCGCCCATCCATAGGTTTTGCCTCGGGAACTTCGATCGGACGTTCTCGTGCCGTCTGCCGTGTCGCAGGAGGTCGGGGTTCGGGCACCGAGAGTGCGCGATCAGAGCGAGAGCGGCGCCCGAGAGGGGCAACGCCCATCATGGCCTGCTCAAACGCCTCAAGATCCTCGTTGCGTGCTTTGTCCATGGCTGGGGGAAGGAAAATGGCTGATTTCCAAGTATATCCGACCCATTTTCACACGAGGCCATTCTGTGGGGAAGGCAAGAGCAAATCCATTCTTCCCAAGTTTATGGTGCAAAGTTAAAATAGACTGAACAGGCCGGCCTCCGGGCTCCGGCGATTCTGCACATACCATGCGCCTACTGCTGAGCAACGATGACGGGTACCAAGCTCCCGGTCTTGAGTGTCTGGCCGAGCACTTGGGCACGTTGGCCGAATTGACGGTGATTGCGCCCTCTCGCGACCGTAGCGGCGCAAGCAACTCCCTGACACTTGACCGCGACCTGCATGTGTGCACTGCCCCTAACGGATTCCACTACGTGGAAGAGGGCACTCCAACCGATTGCGTACATCTTGGCATCACCGGGTTGATGAAGCCGGAGCCGGACATGGTCGTGTCCGGCATTAATAATGGAGCCAATTTGGGAGATGATGTACTTTATTCGGGCACGGTCGCCGCCGCCATGGAAGGGCGGACGCTGGGGTTTCCGGCGATCGCGGTCTCGATAACATCCCGTACTCCGAAACACTATGAAACGGCTGCGCACATTGCCCGTTCCTTGGTTCACCGCCTGTCAGAGCGGGAGCTTCCTCCAGAGATCATTCTCAACATCAACGTTCCAGATCTGCCACTGGAAGACTTGCGCGGCTTGCGCATGACCCGGTTGGGCCATCGACATCGCGCGGAACCTGCAATTCGGCAAGAAGATGAAGATGATCGTTCGGTCTGGCGCGTCGGACCGCCGGGGCCGGACAAGGACGGCGGGGAAGGCACTGACTTTCATGCGGTGCGCGAAGGGTTTGCTTCCGTCACGCCGATGCAGGTGGACTTGACTCGGCACCGTGATTTCGACAACCTGTCGAAATGGCTGCAGCAGATTGCTTTGTGAAAGCGCATACAAACGAAGGAACCGGCATGACTGCCGCTCGGCACCAAGCGGCCCTGATCGAGCGTTTGCGCGAGAAGGGGATTGGAAACGAGGCGGTCCTGCAAGCCATCCTAGAAACGCCTCGGCACCGCTTCGTGAGCGACGCGGTCGCCCGTCACGCCTATCGCGACGACGCCTTGCCCATTGGCTACGATCAAACCATTTCCCAACCGTACGTGGTGGCCTTCATGACGCAGGCTCTGCTGGAGGCGGGATCTCCCCGGATCGTGCTTGAAATCGGGACCGGGTCCGGCTATCAATCCGCAGTTCTGGCCAAACTGGTGAAACGGGTCTACAGCATCGAACGCATTCCCCAGCTGCATCGACAGTCAAGTCAGCGACTTCGCGAGCTGGGCATTCACAACGTTTCCACCCGCCTAGGCGATGGCAGCCAGGGGTGGCCCGAACGTGCGCCTTACGAGGCGATCATGCTTACGGCGGCCAGTCCGGCCCCGCCCGAGGCGCTTCTGGAACAACTGTCCGAAGGGGGTCGATTGCTAATCCCGGAGGGTGCGCCCCATGAAGCCCAGACGCTGGTACGCTACGCCAGGACAGTGGGAGGCATCACTCGGGAAGAGCTCCTGGACGTGTTGTTTGTGCCACTGGTACCCCAGGCAGGTTGAATATGCGCTTGTTTGCCCCTCTATACGACCAGACCTTGCGTTGGGCCCGCCACTCCCGGGCACCTTGGGCCTTGAGTGTCCTGAGTTTTGCGGAATCCGTCATTTTCCCCGTTCCGACGGACGTGATGCTGGCACCCATGGTGCTGGCGCAACCGTTGAAATGGCTGCATTATGCGGCTCTTGCGACGGTTTTCTCAGTACTCGGTGGTGTTTTTGGCTACCTGCTGGGAGCTTGGGCATTCGACTGGGCCTCCGCTTGGCTTTTGGCCAATGATGGAAATCAGGTATTTGCCGAGGCACAGCGACTGTTCCAGGAGTGGGGGGTCTGGTTTGTTTTCATTGCAGCCTTCACACCTGTCCCCTACAAAGTATTTACGATCAGTGCCGGCTTCATGGCGTTGGCGTTGGTACCTTTCGTTATCGCCTCGGCAGTGGGTCGGGCAGCACGATTCTTCCTCGTTGCTGGCCTTGTGCACTGGGTAGGTGCTCGGTACGAGCCTTGGCTGCGCCGTCACGTAGAATCTGTTGGCTGGCTGATCGTGGCTGTTTTGGTTCTGTTCTTCGTATACCGCGAATGGTTCTGAAGAAGGGTATCTGGCAGGCTTTAATCCTTGGAGTGTTCTGCACAGGGAGCATCTCCTGCGCGACTCTTACGGACCTGCTGGTCGAGCCTTTCGAGCCATCGGTTTCATCGAAGAAAAAATCAACCACCCCCAAAAAACAGGCGAAAGCCTGCTATCCGGTCAGGGACAGGGAGATTACCTATACCGTACGCAAAGGCGACACGCTGGGTGAAATTGCAGAATGCTTTAAGACGCGTTGGTACTACATCGCCAAACGGAACAAAATCAGGGACCCCAACCGAATCAAAATCGGTCAGAAACTGATCATTCCGGCGCGGTCAGGCAAGGTCGCGGCCAGCAGCGGAAAAAAGAGCAAAAGCACTGCCACGTCTTCACGGCCGCCGACCCGTGCCAAGAGTGGCATCAACTGGACCTGGCCGGCCCAAGGCAAGATCATCCGGAAGTTCTCATCCAAAGGGTCGGGGAAGCAGGGAATCTCGATCTCCGGCAAGATGGGGCAGAAGATCGTATCTGCGGCTCCGGGCAAGGTGGTCTACAGCGGGGAAGGGTTGGTCGGTTACGGGAAACTGATTATCGTGCAACACAAGAAAGAATTCCTGACCGCCTATGCGCATAACAACCGCCTGTTGGTCAAGGAGGGGCAATCGGTCAAGAGAGGGCAGACGATTGCGCATATGGGAAAGACAGCGGCAAAGTCGCCGCGGCTTCATTTCGAGATCCGTTATAAGGGGAATGCTGTCGATCCGCTGAAATACCTGCCTTAGACCGGCAGGATCAGACAAGCCGCGACATTCCGCCCGTCTTGGGCAAGCAGGTTATAGGTTCGGCAGGCCGCGATCGTGGTCATTGCTTCCAGTCCAATCTCCCGACTCAGAAGTGCCCCATAAACCTCCGGATCCGGCAACTGGAGATCCGCACCCGTGCCGAGAACCACCAATTCGGGCTGATACTCGATCACCGTCGAGAAGTGCTGTGGTTTCAATGGTTCGCTGGCGATGATGGGCCATGCCTGCACCGGTTGGCCAGGCAACAGCATGAAGCTTTCCGTCAAATCCTGCCCATTGACGCGGACCCCCTCCGCGCTACACGAGTGGATGATGAATTCCGCTGCCGCGTGATCTTCCGCAAACTCCATGGGTAATACTATAATGGCGTAAATGCAGGGCGTTAGCCGTTGTTCCCGATTATAGAAAACCGACTGGCGGCCGTTTCCCCGTGACCGAAGAGTTTCAGCGCGTCTCGCGCCTTCCCCCATATGTATTCAGCATCGTCAGCGACCTGAGGTCCAAGGCGCGTCGGCGCGGCGAAGATATTATCGATTTTGGGATGGGCAACCCGGATCAGCCCACGCCGCAGCATATCGTGGACAAACTCTGCGAAACCGTGGCCCGGGGCGACACGCATCGGTATTCGACCTCGCGCGGCATTCCACGCCTGCGCCAGGCGATCGCCGGCTGGTACCAGCAAAAATTCGACGTGGAAATTGATCCGGAGACGGAAGCCATCGTGACGATCGGCTCAAAAGAAGGCTTGGCTCATCTGGCCTTGGCCGTACTGTCTCCGGGAGACATGGTGGTCGTGCCAAATCCGGCCTATCCAATCCACCCGTACAGTTGCGTTATCGCCGGGGCCGAGCTCAACTACGTGCCTATAGACGACGAAGAAGAGTTCCTGAACTCCCTGCAGCAGACTATCGAGAACTGCTGGCCGCGCCCGAAAATGCTGCTGCTGAATTTTCCCTGCAACCCGACAGGGCATTGCGTGGGATTGGATTTCTATGCCAAGGTGGTGGACATTGCGCAAGAATACAAACTGTGGGTGGTCCAGGACATCGCTTACGCCGAATTAGCTTTTGATGACTACGTGGTGCCGTCCATCCTGCAGGTCAAAGGCGCAAAGGACGTGGCGGTGGAGTTTTATACTTTGTCGAAGTCCTACAACATGCCAGGCTGGAGGGTCGGTTTTATGTGCGGGAATGCACGCTTGGTCAGTGCGCTTTCGCGAATCAAGTCCTACGTGGATTACGGGTTGTTCACCCCGATTCAAGTGGCCGCCATCGCGGCATTGGAAGGGCCCCAGGACTGTGTCCGCGAAATCTGCCAGATGTACCAAGAGCGCCGGGATGTGCTGTGCGACGGACTGAACGCGATGGAATGGCCCGTGACGAAGCCGTCTGCGACCATGTTTGTGTGGGTGCCGCTTCCGGAAGCCTACGCGGACCTGGGGTCGCTTGAATTCAGCAAGATGCTCTTGAAACGGGCTAAGGTCGCAGTTTCGCCGGGGATCGGGTTCGGGCAGCATGGCAACGGGCATGTCCGTTTCAGCCTGATCGAAAACACACAGCGGACCCGCCAGGCGCTGCGCAATATCAAATCGATGATGAGGGACGCGGAATGAACGGGAACGAGATGAGAATCGGATTGCTGGGGCTCGGTTGCGTGGGTTGCGGCGTCATTCGCGCGTTGTCACGCAATCAGGAAGAAATCGAACGCCGGGCCGGTCGGCGCCTGAATATCGTCACCGCCTGTGCCAGAGACCTAGACAAGGAACGGGATTGCGATCTTGACGGAATCCAACTGACGCAGGACCCGCAACAAGTCGTGGATCATCCGGAAGTGGACGTAGTGATCGAACTGATGGGCGGTATTGATCCCGCACGCGAACTGATCCTGCGCGCAATCGACCAGAGCCGGCCGGTGATTACTGCGAACAAGCACCTGATCGCCCTGCACGGGAGCGAGATATTTGCGCGTGCAGAGCAGAAGGGCGTCAACATTGCATTCGAAGCGGCCGTTGCGGGCAGTATTCCCATCATCAAGAACATCCGAGAAAGCCTGAGCGGGAACCGAATCGAATGGATTGCCGGAATCATCAACGGCACGGGCAACTACATCCTCACGGCAATGGAAGAGGAAGGCCGCCCGTTTTCGGAGATACTTGCTGAAGCGCAGCGGCTTGGTTATGCGGAGGCGGACCCGACTTTTGATGTCGACGGCACCGATGCTGCACACAAGCTGACGATTCTGGCCTCCATCGCCTTCGGCATTCCTTTGTCTTACGATCATGTGCATGTTGAAGGGATCTCGGACATCACCTCGGAAAACATTGCGGACGCCCGTTCCCTGGGCTACCGGATCAAGCATCTGGGCATCGCCAAGAGAACCGACGAAGGGATCGAATTGCGAGTCCATCCCACCCTGATCCCGCGTTCACGCCTGGTAGCCAATGTTGCCGGCGTCATGAATGCCGTGGTTGTGAAGTCCGATGCGGCGGGTGCGCATCTGTACTACGGCGCCGGCGCCGGTGGAGACCCGACAGCTTCGGCAGTGATCGCGGACCTTGTGGATGTGGTGCGGACGCTGACCACTGACGCGGAGAACCGAGTGCCGCACCTGGCCTACCAGCCCCATGCGCTGAGCGATATTCCGATCCTGCCAATCGGGCAGGTTACGACTGCCTGCTATCTGAGATTGCAAGTAATCGATCGCCCCGGCGTGCTGGCCGCGGTAACTGACATTTTGGGCAGCCTGGGAATCAGCATCGAGGCAATCCGGCAGCGTGAACCTGATATCGAAGGCGCGGACGGCAGCGTTCCGGTGATTCTGCTGACCCACGAAGTTCCAGAGGATCACATGGATCAGGCGCTTTCACGCATCGAGGAATTGGATGATATCGTTGCTCCGGTTCAAAGGATTCGGATCGAACTTTTGAAATAAGAGGGGGGTCAGATGGAATATGGAGACGCGACGCTACACCGGGTTGATTGACCGTTATCGGGAATTCCTGCCACTTGCGCAGGACACGCCAGCGGTTACCCTGTGCGAGGGCGATACCCCGCTTATTGAGTTGAAGCGACTGCCTCGCGAATGGGGGACGGACTGCCGGGTGTTGGCCAAGTTCGAAGGGCTCAACCCGACTGGCTCATTTAAGGATCGAGGCATGACCGTGGCGGTGACCCGGGCCGCGGAAGAGGGCAGCCGGGCGATCATCTGCGCGTCTACAGGCAACACTTCGGCTTCCGCTGCGGCTTATGCCACTCGGGCCAACATGGAATGTTTCGTGCTGATTCCAGAAGGGAATGTTGCACTGGGAAAACTCGCTCAGGCGATTATGCATGGCGCGACCATCCTCCAGATCAAAGGAAATTTCGACGATGGCATGCGTCTCGTCCGAGAAGTGGGTAAGGAAATGCCCGTATCCATTGTCAATTCGATCAATCCCTACCGGCTCCAAGGGCAAAAAACCATCGCTTACGAAGTCGTCGGGGCATTGGGAACTCCTCCGGATTACCATTGCCTTCCAGTCGGGAATGCTGGCAACATCAGCGCGCACTGGATCGGGTACAGTGAATTGGCTGGCTGCCGTTCCGAAGTGACTGAAACCTGCGAGTCTTCGTTGGACTCACACAATATCGAAGTGCCGAAGCAGGTCGATAAGCGGCCAGTCATGGTGGGTTACCAGGCCTCGGGCAGCGCCCCGTTCATGCGAGGCGAATGGGTGGAGAAGCCGGAGACCCGGGCGACCGCCATCCGCATCGGCCACCCGCAGAGTTGGGATTACGCCTGGATCGTACACCGCGAGTCGGGCGGATGGTTCGATGAATGCACGGACGAAGAAATCCTGGAAATGCAAAGGCAGTTGGCCAGTAACGAAGGTGTTTTCTGCGAACCAGCTTCGGCAGTGTCGGTGGCGGGCGTCATGCGAGATATCCGTTCGGGCAAGATCGAAAATGGCAGTACCGTGGTTTGCACACTGACGGGGCACGGATTGAAAGACCCCAGTGTGGTCGAGGACGTGAAACTGGAAAGCGTCGAGCCTACCTTGGCGGACATCAAGGACGTAATCGGGAATAAGCTGGGAATCTGAATTCCGCTCGTCCTCGTACGAGAGACGGATCGGCCCAGATCAAGACGTAGATTTGATGCAGCCCAGCCGGGTGAAGGGGATCAAGCGAGGCGTTGCCGCCTGGTAGTCGCTGTAGGAAGGGTAGTGCGACGCGGATATGGTTTCAGTCATTCTGCTCGAGCCGAAGAACACACCGGTCAATGCAATAAGACCAAAACCGCTCCAGTTGAAAATTTCTCCGGTCGCGGCGATGGCAAACAGGTAGAACACCCACCACATCCCGAGTTCACAGAAGAAATTCGGATGTCGACAATATTGGAACAGTCCCGTTGTGATGAACGGAGCCTCGATCGGAAGGCCTTGCTCTTGGCGTACTTTCTTCTGTTGCTGGAAGCGCCACATCTGCTGATCCGCGACCGCTTCCCCGATCCAGAATAGAGCGAACAAGGCGGTGGCTAATCCGTCCAGCCAGTTCAGCGGAGATTCCATGGCGATCCAGGCGTGATGTATGGGCGAGGTAAACAGCCAGATAATGAACAATTGCCCAGGGGCAACAAACGCGATATTGAAGACCTGAAACCAGAAAGGTCCGGCTTTCTCGCGCATATAGACCCACCGATAATCCTCTCCGCCGGGTTGGTAGCCTCCTTTTCGTGCGTAATTAAATGTCAGGCGGACAGCCCAGAGACAGATCAGAAGCGTCATCAGGTTCAGACGAGACGACTCGAAATCGGCGCTTGCCGCGACGATCAGGCAGAAAATGGCCGGGGCGACCGACCAGACCCGATCTACCCACGAATATTCGCGCGTGATGACCGATAGCAGCCAGCACGTAATCGCCAGAACAATAGCGAGATCAAGTACAGATCCATATGGCGTGCCCACCATAGGATGGTTGATGAAATTGAGGAGCGAAAGATCCATTGCCGAATCTGCCCCGAAGTTTAATCAGACCCGGCGTGCCAACTCGGCTGCGGCACCGATGTAGTCGCGTGGCGTCATCGCCGACAGTCGCTGCTTGGCTTCGTCAGGCAAATCCAGCCCCGAAATGAACTCGGCCAAGTTCTCTTGGGTGATGCGCTGCCCCCGGGTAAATTCTTTGAGTTGTTCGTAGGGATCCGGCAGGCCATAACGCTTCATTACGGTTTGAACGGCTTCCGCCAAAACCTCAGGACAGGCTTCCAGATCGTCATCCAACCGGTCCGTGTCCACATCCAACTTGCCCAGGCCACGCTCAAGCGCGGCGTATGCATTGGTGCTGCATGCCAAGGTCGCACCCATGTTCCGCAATACAGTGGAATCGCTAAGGTCGCGCTGCAAGCGTGAAATCGGCAGTTTGTTCGCATAGTAGTCCAGTTCGGCGCAAGCCAGCCCCAAGTTGCCCTCTGCATTCTCGAAGTCGATCGGATTGACCTTGTGCGGCATGGTGGAAGACCCGACTTCACCGGCCTTGGCCTTCTGTCGGAAGTAACCTAGAGAAATGTACTGCCAGACGTCCCGGGCGAAATCGGTCAGCAGGTTGTTGATACGGATCAGGCAGTGGAAGAACTCCGTGAACTGATCGTAGGGTTCGATTTGCGTGGTGTAGGGATTCGAATCCAGCCCGAGCGAATCCAGAACTTTTTCGGAAAGCCCGGCCCAGTCGACTTCCGGATAGGCGGCGAGGTGTGCGTTGTAGTTGCCGACGGCTCCGTTCATCTTGCCCAGAAAACGCATGCTCCGAAGAAATTCCAGCTGGCGTCGAAGCCGAGCAACCGTTACCGCGAGTTCCTTGCCGACGGTGGTCGGCGAGGCAGGCTGACCGTGCGTGCGCGACAACATCGGGATGTCCGCATATTCGTGGGCCATGCTCTGAATGTTCTGCTCAAGGCGCTCTAGGGCCGGCAGCACGACTTCCGTGCGGGCGCGGTCGAGCATCAGGGCATAGGCTGGATGGTTGACGTCCCACGAGGTGCAGGCAAAGTGAATGAATCCCTCCAGTGCGCCCAGGTCCGGATCTTCCTTGAGTTTCTCGCGCAAGAAATACTCCAGGGCTTTGACGTCGTGGTTGGTTTCTTTTTCGATATCCTTGACCTGCTGGGCCTGCTCGGGAGAGAATCCCGCAACCAGCGACTGAAGGCGCTCTTTGGCTGCATCGGACAAAGATGGAATCTCCGAGATCCCCGAGTGATCCGACAAGGCCACAAGCCATGCAACCTCCACCTCAAGGCGGTGGTGAATCAGGCCAAATTCGGAGAATAACTGACGCAGTCGCGTGTTTGTAGTCTTGTGGTAACGCCCATCAACCGGCGACAGGGCAGTCAATGGCGAAAGTTCCAAGCGTACGACTCTCAATAACAAATTTCTAGATTAATTATACTGCTCCTTGCAAATCATCGCTTTTTTATCAAATGGCTTCATATCGCACAGAAAAAGACAGCATGGGAGAAATCCAGGTTCCCGAAGATGCCCTTTATGGTGCACAAACACAGCGTGCAGTTGAAAACTTTCCGGTCAGCGGCCTGACCATGCCGCGTGCTTTCCTGTACGGGCTCGGCCTGGTCAAGGCGGCCTGCACGGAAGCCAACGCGAGCCTGGGCTTGCTGGAGCAGGAAAAAGCCGATGCCATCATCGCGGCCGCCCAGCAGGTCGCGAATGGCCAGCACGATGTGGAATTTCCGGTGGACGTGTTTCAGACCGGTTCCGGGACCAGCACGAACATGAACGCCAATGAGGTGATTGCCCATCTGGCGGGGAAAGGCGTGCATCCCAACGATCACGTCAACATGAGTCAGAGTTCGAACGACGTGATCCCAACTGTCCTGCATGTCAGCGCCGCATTGGCGCTTCATGAGCGGTTATTGCCGGCCTTGCGACATTTGCATCAGACGGTGGAGGCCAAGGCGACCGACCTGGATCGGCAGGTCAAGACCGGGCGCACTCACCTGATGGATGCGATGCCGGTGCGAATGTCACAGGAAGTTGGAGCTTGGGCCAGCCAGATCCGCTACGGAATAGAACGGATCGAGGCGGCATTACCCCGATTGCTGGAACTGGCGCAGGGCGGTACGGCTGTGGGCAGCGGCATCAATGCCCCGGAGGGGTTTGAAGATGCCTTTATCGAATCGATTCGAAACAGCACTTCGCTCGACTTTCAATCCAAGCCGGATAAATTTGAGGGACTGGCGGCCCAAGATACGGCTGTAGAGCTCAGCGGGCAACTGCGCACGGTGGCCGTAAGCCTGATGAAAATTGCCAACGACTTGCGCTGGATGAATTCCGGACCCTTGGCGGGTCTTGGAGAGATCGCGTTGCCAGCCCTGCAGCCAGGCAGCAGCATTATGCCGGGCAAGGTCAATCCGGTAATTCCTGAAGCAACGGCGATGGTGGCCGCCCAAGTGATGGGAAACGACGCGACGATTGCAGTAGCGGGGCAGTCTGGCAGCTTCCAGCTGAACGTCATGTTGCCGGTGATTGCCTATAACCTGTTGCAAAGCATTGAGCTGCTTTCCAATTCTTCGCGCCTTCTGGCCGACCAGGCGATTTCTGGTTTCACCGTCAATGAAGCGGTATTGCAAGAGTCGCTTGGGCGGAATCCGATTCTGGTTACGGCGTTGAACACCGTAATCGGCTATGAAAAAGGAGCGGCTATCGCCAAGCAGGCCTATGCGGAGGGACGCCCGGTCATCGATGTGGCGCGGGAACAGACCGACCTGTCCGAAGAGGAATTGAAACGTCTCCTGGATCCGGACGCGTTGACCCGCGGAGGAATTCAGAAGTAACCGGCAACCGGTGCCTTAGAATCCCGGAAAGCAAGCCGCCTAAGCGGCCAACTGGCGCAGCACGTAGTGCAGGATTCCCCCATGCCGGTAGTATTCCGATTCCTGCGGGGTATCGATACGCACCGCTACCTCGAATGTCCTCGTCGCACCCCCGTTATCGGCCGCAGTTGCAGTCACCTTCAGCCGTCCGCCCGGCTTGCTGGCAGCATCGAGACCGAGAATATCGAAGACTTCTTCACCGGTCAGCCCCAGCGATTCTGCGCTTTCTCCAGGCTGGAACTGTAGCGGCAGGATTCCCATGCCGATCAGATTCGATCGGTGAATTCGCTCGTAACTTTCCGCAATGACGGCGCGCACGCCTTGCAGTCGCGGGCCTTTGGCGGCCCAGTCGCGAGATGAACCGCAACCATATTCTTTGCCGGCCAGCACAATCAACGGGATTCCTTCCTCGCGGTATTTCATGGCCGCATCGAAGATCGACATCAATTCGCCATCCGGCAAGTGCCGGGTTACGCCTCCCTCGACACCGTTGGCCAAGCGGTTCCGCAGCCGGATGTTGGCAAAGGTCCCACGCATCATCACTTCATGGTTGCCTCGGCGCGAACCGTAGGAATTGAAGTCGGCTGGCTGCACACCGCGGGCGATCAGATAGCACCCAGCCGGGCTATCTTCAGCGATGGAGCCAGCTGGAGAAATGTGGTCGGTCGTGACTGAATCGCCAAGAAATGCCAGTACTCTTGCGCTCTGAATATCGACAGGGTCCGCCACTTCCATGGAAAGATCTTCGAAGTAGGGTGGATGCGACACGTAAGTCGAGTCAGGCCACTCGTAGAGCCCGCTCGACACGCTCTCAAGACCTGCCCAATGATCGTCGCCTTGGAATACATTCTGGTAACTTGCCCGGAATTGGCCGGCATCCAACGCACCTCCCATGACTTCGGCAATCTCATGCTGAGTCGGCCAGAGTTCCTTTAAGTAGACTGGCTGGCCTTCCGGTGTCGTGGCAATCGGCTCTTGGTACAAATCCACGTCCATTCGCCCAGCAATAGCATACGCGACCACCAAGGGCGGTGAGGCCAGATAGTTCATCAGGACCTGGGCATGGATCCGCCCCTCAAAATTCCGGTTGCCGGATAGCACGGATACAGCAGTCAAGTCATTGTCTTGGATGATTTTCGAGACCTGTTCCGGCAGGGGTCCGGAATTGCCGATGCAGGTGGTGCAGCCATAGCCAACCAAGTGAAAGCCCAACTGCTTCAAGGCTTCCATCAAACCAGCCCGTTCCAGGTAGTCTGTCACCACGCGCGAGCCGGGAGCCAGGGAAGTCTTGACCCAGGGACGAGCTTTCAGTCCCAGTTCCATTGCCTTCTTCGCGACCAGCCCGGCGGCCACCATGACTGACGGATTGGACGTGTTCGTGCAAGAAGTAATCGCGGCAATGGCGACCAGCCCGTCGCCCACAGTGCAAGCCTGGCCATCGATTTCAACTTCCAAACTGGATTGCTGCGACTTGTTGCGCGCTTGGTTGATTTCTTCCAGTCGGGCTTGGAACTGCGATGCCGCCTCGCGTAGCGGCACCCGATCCTGAGGTCGCTTGGGACCGGCTAGGCTAGGCTCGACCGAGCCGAGATCCAATTCGAGGGATTCGCTGTACTCGACCGGCTTGTCGCCTGCTTCACGCCACATTCCCTGTTCTTTCGCATAGGCCTCGACCCGATCGGCCAGATGTTCGTCCCGACCGGTCAGGCGCAAATAATTGACCGTTTCGGCATCGATCGGAAACAGCCCGCAGGTTGCCCCGTATTCCGGTGCCATGTTGGCGATAGTGGCTCGATCTCCGATAGAAAGCTGATCCAGCCCATCGCCGTGAAATTCGACAAACTTACCAACCACACCGTGTTCCCGCAGCATCTGGACGATCGTCAGCACCAGGTCCGTGCCGGTGGCACCTTCCGGCAGGCTGCCGGTCAGCCGGAAACCGACGACACGGGGGATCAGCATGGAAATTGGTTGACCAAGCATGGAGGCTTCCGCCTCGATGCCGCCTACGCCCCAGCCTAGAACGCCGATACCGTTAATCATTGTCGTGTGGGAATCGGTGCCAACCAAAGTATCGGGATAGGCTTCCAGCATGCCATCGCGTTCCTGCGCGAACACCACGCGCGCCAAATATTCAAGGTTGACTTGATGCACGATGCCGGTATCCGGCGGTACGACTTTGAAGTTACTAAAAGCGTTTTGGCCCCATTTGAGGAACTGGTAGCGTTCCCGATTCCGATCGAATTCCAGTTTTGCATTGAGATCAAACGCCTGATCACTGGCGAATCGGTCGACCTGGACCGAGTGATCGATGACCAGTTCGGCCGGTTGCAGGGGATTGATGCGTTCCGGATTGCCGCCCAGCACGCCCATGGCGTCGCGCATGGCAGCCAAATCAACCACGGCGGGAACCCCGGTGAAGTCCTGCATCAGCACGCGGGCAGGGCGAAACGCGATCTCTTGGCTGGCTTCGGCGGATGGATCCCAGTTCAGCAAAGCTTGAATGTCCTCCGAGGTGACCGTGCGGCCATCCTCGTGGCGCAACAGGTTCTCTAGAAGGATTTTCAGTGAAAATGGTAGGTGATTGGCACCTTCCAGGTCGGTTAGACGGTATATCTGATAAGTTTCCTCGCCCACCTTAAGCGTTGATTTTGTATTAAAACTGTTTCCCATAGTTTTGTAATTTCGTAAGTTTTCGTTCAGAAAGAATTAAATTTAACACTCCGCCGGGATTGGCGGACGGCGACAAACGCCTATTTTCGCACGAAACCGTCTACGAGGCGACGGAATCTGCATCCCCGATCTCCGAGCTAATCGAGTCAAGACAAGAAGAGAGGCCCGGCTGGCGGTGCATTAACTGCGTGTAGCAGTTAAAATCAGTGGTGACAACCATTCACCCATCGGGTGAATCAACAACAACCAACCGGGAGCCCCATTATATGATCAAATCATCCTGCCGGTTCGCCGTCGGCGGCGACCCGGGCCTGAACCAGACCAGCGCGCACGGTGGCGTCCTGTTGTGGCTGGAGGGGCTGCGCCTGATGGGCGCCTTCCATCGCCTGCCGGTGCAGGTGTGCGGCGCCCAGGGCTGGACCGACGGCCAGATGATGCTGGCGATAAGCCTGCTGAATATCGTCGGCTACGAGCACGTCTCGGACGTGGACGCGCTGGAGGAAGACGCCAGCCTGTGCCGCCTGGTGCGGGAGTATGAGCCGGAGCTTTTCGGCCTGCCGGCGGCGGCCCTGGCGCACCGCTTCCGGGGTGGGCGCGGCCGCACCTTCCCGTCGGCGAGTTCGGTGCACGACTGGCTGCTGCGCTTCCAGGACCAGGAGGCCGGGAAGGCGCGGGAGAAGGGTCAGGCGGTGGTGCTGGAGCCGGCGGCGGAGTTGCAGGTGGTGCAGGAGGTGACGCGCCGCCTGGCGCATCGCCTGATTCAGGTCTTGGGGCTGGACGAGTTGACCCTGGACATGGACGCGACGGTGCTGGCCTCCGGCAAGCGAGACGCGCTTTACACGTACCGCAGCGCGACCGGCAAGGTTCCCGGCGAGCGGGGCTACCAGCCGCTGGCGGTGTTCTGCCCGGAGCTGGGGAGGGTGCTGGCCTCGGAGTTCCGGGACGGCAACGTGCCGGCCAAGACGCGCAACCTGGAGTTGCTGGAGCAGGTGCTGGGCGAGGTGCCGCCGGCGATCCGGCGGGTCTGGTTCCGCACCGACGGCGCGGGCTTCCAGCATGGCCTGGTGCGGTTCTGCAATGAACCGGCCTCGCGCCCAGAGGCTTTGCGTCGCTTCGGGGTGATCGGCTTCGTGGTGTCGGCGGACTTGGACGATGAGATGCGCGAGTCGCTGGCGCAGACCGCGGAGAACTGGTGGGTGCCGATGCCGGGTTCGGAGCTGGAATGCGCAGATCTGGATCATGCCTCGACCTGGGATGCCAAGCCACCGCAGGCCGGACAGCTGCTTCGCTACGTGGCGACCCGGCAGGCGCGGCCGGGCGAGTTCGGGCTGGGGCCGGATGAGAGTCCGGCGACGGACCGCGCCCCGGCCTATCGGCATCAGATCTACCTGACCAACCTGGCGTATCCGCTCGCGCCGCACGAGGGGGCGGGGCTTCCGATGGCAACGGCGGAGGTGGTGCGCTATGCGCATGAACGCTGCGGGCATGGCGAGGAGGTTCATGCGGTGCTCAAGCTGGACCTGGCCGGCGGCATGCTGCCGTCGGGCAAGTTCGGGCCGAATGCGGCGTGGTGGCATCTGGCGGTGCTGTCGGCAAACCTCAACGCGCTGTTGCGGCACTGCGCCTTTGGCCGGGACTGGCTGTGGGCGCGGATGAAGCAGGTGCGGCGCCACTGGGTGCACCTGATCGCCCGGGTGACCCGGCATGCGCGGGTGCAGCGGCTGTTGTTCCAGCCATCGCGGGTGTCCCAGGTGCATCAGGCACTGGGGCGAATGACCCGGATGCTGGCGCCCGCCCCGCCGTAGCGAGACCCACCCCCATGCCGACCCAGGAATCCGGGCCGCCCAAGGCATCGCGGCCGGCGAAGCCCTGCGCGCTGGCACGAAAATCACGCTTCAAACAGCCGGAAAACTTTCTTTCGCGGCGAGTCGGTCTGCTGGTTCGCCAGAATTTACCCTGGAATCCGCCTCAGGCGGACTCTTGGCCATGGAAAAACAGAAAAATCCCGTTAGCTCGGAGATCGGGGTGCATCCAACGCTTTCAAGATAACGCCCCCGCCCAAGCAAACTTCTCCAAGGTAAAACACCACCGATTGACCTGGGGCTGGAGCCCATTGGGGCAATGCGAAGTGTACCCGGCAGTCTTTTCCGTTCTGTTCCAGTCGACAATCCTGCAAGGGCTGGCGGTGACGAATCCGCGCCTTGAGAGATTGCTCCCCGGGCGGATTGCCAGCAATCCAGTGCGGTGATTCGATTTCCAGCACATGGATGTTCAAGGCTGGATGGTCGCGATCCTGGGTCACGGTCAACTGACCGTTTTCGAGGTTCTTGTCGACAACATACCAAGGGCCTCCGTCGCTTCCGGAAACTCCACCAATACCAAGGCCGGCTCGCTGGCCGATCGTCTGGAATGCCAGTCCTTGGTGTTCTCCGAGCTTGCGCCCGGAAGAATCGACAATCGGGCCGGGCTGGGCCGGGATGTAATTTGCCAAAAAATCCTGAAACCGCCGCTCACCGATGAAACAGATGCCCGTGCTGTCTTTCTTATCATGCACCGGGAGCCCGATCCGGCGCGCCTGCTCCCGGGTTTCTTTCTTGGTCATGGCCTGCAGGGGGAAGTGGGCGGAGGCCAATTGCTCCTGATCCAGGCGATGGAGGAAATAGGTTTGATCCTTGCCCAAGTCCTCGGACTGGATGAGTTCGGGAGCGAGTCCATGAAACCGGACGCCCGCATAGTGACCCGTGGCAATACGATCCACGCCAAGCGTCCGGGCATAGTCCAGGAAAGCCCGAAACTTGATTTCTCGGTTGCACAGGATGTCCGGGTTCGGTGTGCGTCCGGCCGAATACTCGGCCAAGAAGACCTGGAACACGCGGTCCCAGTACTCTGCGGAGAAATTGATGGTGTGCAACTGGAGGTCGAGCTTGTCGCAAACCGCCTGAGCATCAGCGAGATCCACTGCCGCCGCACAATATTCCTCGGTATCATCCTCTTCCCAGTTCTTCATGAATACGGCTTCGACCTCGATGCCGCGTTCACGCAGTTTCCAGGCTGCAACAGCCGAATCAACCCCTCCGGACAATCCGATCAATATCTGTGCCGGCATGGTGGAATCCGGCTAGGAGGAAATGAGCGAAAGCGGGTGCCGAATCCCAGCCAGGTAGTCGTCGACACACTGCAGCACCATCGGGCTGCGCCGCCGATGCTCTGCCAGGGCAGCGATCTCGTCCCGCGTCATCCACACGGTCCGGATGATCGTGTCGTCCAGTTCCCGATCCGGATATTCCTGAATCAGCCGACCACAGAACGCAAATCGCAAGTACATGTGAGGCGAGTCAGGCAAAAGGTACTGGTAGATGCCGACCAAAGCCTCCGGGTTGAACTCCCAAGCCGCTTCTTCGAGTATCTCCCGTGCACAGCCTTGCATCAGGGTTTCATTAGCATCCAGGTGCCCGGCCGGCTGGTTTATAACCGTTTCCCCGTCGACCCGTTCCTCAACCAGCAGGAATCGGCCATCCCGCTCGGCAATCGCGGCAACAGTCAGGTGAGGCGTCCAATCCATGGTGAAAAATCAAAGCTGATCCGCGTCGCGAATATGATAGAGTGATTTTGATAAATGGTGAACTTCTGGGCACATATCCTGATGCCGACGCACTGGACAGGCGAAATGGCTAGCGTGCCGAAAAGATCCTGCGGACCGCAGGGGAGGGTGTCGTGAGCGGTGCATTCAGCGACGAATTCGAACGCGCATTGTCGGAAATCTGGCAGCTCGCCCGAAACCGCGGGCACGGCTACGTGACCCTAGAGCATGTCGTCCTCGCTATTCTGAATGAACCGACCGCGCAGGGGCTCTTCCGTGAGCATGAAATCGCCCTGTCCGTCTTCCAAGACGAATTGCTCGAATTCATCGATCGCCACACGCCCCGGAACAACAACACCTCGCAGAAGGTTGAGGAGACACGTAGCGTCAGCCGGGTGCAGGCACGCGCCCAGATGATTTTCGAGGTTCCCACCGGCGTGCATGTGTTGGAGATGCTTTTTGAAGAGCCACAGTCGCACGCGGTGCAACTGCTTCGGAAACACGGGCTCGACCGCGATCAGGTCTCGCAATTCCGGGTCCGCATGGATCGTGTTCGGTTCGGCGCACAGGATACGGAAAGCCGGAAGCCAGCCCGGCGCGGCAGCGACCCGATGGAGGTTTTGGCGCGCAACAAGCTTGCCATGGAACATTGCGCAACCGACCTGAACGAGCGTGTACGGGAGGGAACGATTGACGCGCTTATCGGCAGACAGGATGAGATGAGCCAGATTATCCGCACCTTGGGGCGGAGGCGGAAAAATAACGTGGTGCTGGTTGGTGAGGCAGGGGTTGGCAAAACTGCGTTGGCCGAGGGGCTTGCTTGGCGGATCGCCCAAGGCGATGTCCCGAAGAGTTTGGCCTCGTCGACGGTGCTCTCCCTGAACGTGGGCAATCTCGTCGCCGGGACTAGGTTCCGTGGGGATTTCGAAGAACGCATGAAGAATTTCCTGAACAACCTGAAGAAACGCCCCGACACAATCCTGTTCATCGATGAGATCCACATGCTGGTCGGAGCGGGCTCGGCCTCCGGCATGGCAATGGATGCTGCCGACCAACTCAAACCCCTGCTGACGACAGAGGGGTTCCGCTGTATCGGGGCTACCACTCACCGCGAATTCCGGCAGATCTTCGAACAGGACTCTGCCTTGGCGCGCCGATTCCGCCGGATCGAGGTGCAGGAACCTTCTATCGCGGAAACCTACCAGATCCTCGAAGGCTTGAAGAAAAGCTACGAGGAACACCACCAGGTCACCTACAGCGAGGATGTCATCCGGGCGATTGTGGACTTGTCCGCCAAATACCTGCATGACCGGCAACTTCCGGACAAGGCCGTCGACCTGATGGACGAAACTGGATCCGGCTGCCGCCTGGAACTGGAGAACCCGGCACCCTATGCCATACACGTGCATGATGTCGAACGCACGGTCGCAACGATGGCGCGAATCCCGGAACGCAGCGTCAACACTTCTTCAGCAAAAGCGTTGTTGGACTTGGATAAAAAACTGAAGGCCCTGGTCTTCGGACAGGACGAGGCCATCGATCAGTTGGCTCAGGCAATTAAGATCTCGCGAGCCCGATTGAAACCGGAGCAACGCCCGATGGGCGCCTTTTTGTTCAGCGGCCCGACTGGGGTCGGCAAAACAGAAGTCTGCCGCCAAATGGCGGAAGTGATGGGCGTGGAGTTGCTGCGCTTCGACATGTCGGAGTACATGGAGCGCCAGTCAGTGGCACGCCTGATCGGGGCCCCGCCAGGCTATGTCGGCTACGACGAAGGGGGGCTGCTGACCGAGTCGGTCATGCGGCACCCGTATGCGGTGCTGTTGCTGGACGAGGTGGAGAAGGCTCATCCGGACGTGATGAACGTGTTGCTGCAGGTCATGGACTACGGCAAGCTGACCGACAGCAATGGGCGGGCTGTGGATTTTCGGAACCTGCTGCTCATGATGACCTGCAATGTCGGGGCAGGGCAGGCCAGTCGCGCCAGCATGGGCTTCACGCCGCAGGATCACGCCAGCGATATTCAACGTGAGATCGAACGGGTTTTCGCCCCCGAATTCCGGAATCGCCTGGATGCCACCGTCCAGTTTGCTCCGCTCGACGAGGAAAATATCCTGGCAGTGGTCGGCAAACTCCTGGGGGAACTCCAGGAATCCTTGCGCGAACAGAATATCTGGCTGAAAGCGGATCTCCGGGCTCGCCGCTGGCTTGCCCGCGAAGGATTCGATCCCGTGATGGGGGCCCGTTGCATGCAGCGGGTCATACGGGATCAGATCCGGGTTCCGCTGGCAGATAAAATTCTGTGCGGAGCCCTAAACGAGGGAGGGACGGTTCGCCTGACAGCGAACAAGACAGGACTGCGGATGACTGTGGAACCGGCAGACGAAAGCTTGCCGGAAACTGTGCACTAGCCGATATTCATCGAGTGCGGTAAACGATGCGGCCTTTGCTGAGATCGTACGGGGTCAGTGCGACGGTGACCTTGTCGCCGGTCAGGATCCGGATGTAATGTTTTCGCATCCGACCGGAAATGTGGGCCGTGACCACATGCCCATTCGTCAATTCAACCCGGAACATAGTGTTGGGCAGGGTCTCGATGACGACCCCCTCCATCTCGATATGTTCTTCCTTTGGCATGCTTTGTCACTGGATTGTGGCCGGCTCATTATCAGTCATGTCGTATCGAAGTACAAGTTAGGAGAAAGCACGCCATGACGTTTGCCTGCGTATTCCCAGGGCAGGGCGCTCAGAAGGTTGGAATGATGGCCAGCCTTGCCGAGACCCACCCCGAAATCGAAGAAACCTTTGCGGAAGCCTCCGAGGCACTGGATGAGGATTTATGGGAACTCGTCAGCGAAGGATCAGCTGAACAACTGAACCAGACCCGAAATTCCCAGCCGGTATTGCTGGCCGCGGAAATTTCAATCTGGAGAGTGTGGCAGAAGCATGGGGGCCCGTTGCCCGCTTATCTCGCAGGGCATAGCTTCGGGGAATACTCGGCCCTGGTCGCGGCCGGGGCACTAGAGTTCTCCAGTGCGGCACCGCTGGTACGTCTCCGGGGTGATTTGATGCAGCAGGCGGTGGAGACAGGGGTCGGCAGCATGGCCGCAGTGCTTGGACTTGAGGATGCCGAGGTGCGCAACGTTTGCGCACAGATATCGTCACCAGACGCAGTCGTCGAGACCGCGAACTTCAACGCACCCGGACAGGTGGTGCTGTCCGGGCATCGCTCGGCCGTGGAGAAGGCAACAGAGGCTTGTCGGGAGGCCGGCGCACGCCGCGCCATGTTATTGGATGTCAGTGTGCCTGCCCACTCCAGTCTGATGCACCCGGCAGTCGACCGCTACGCGGAAGCCCTTGAAGCAGTAGAATTCACGCATCCGGAAGTTCCAGTCGTCAACAATGTCGATGTCAGTATGGAGACTGCCCCGGCACGGATCCGAGACGCATTGAAGCGCCAACTTTACTCGCCAGTGCGCTGGACGGAAAGTATACTGTGGATGGCGGAGCACGGCGTGGACGTACAGATCGAAATGGGACCGGGAAAAATTCTGACAGGGCTGAGCAGACGCATCAGCAAATCGGTGCGCGGCTTGTGTTTGGAATCTCCGGACAGCTTGGAGCAAGCGCTCGAGGAGATTGGGAATGCAGGGTGAAAATGCTTTGGTCACCGGTGCCAGCCGGGGAATCGGTCGGGCCGTTGCTTTGGCGCTAGCGGAAAACGGCGCCTACGTCACCGGCACCGCCACGACGCAAGAGGGAGCGCAGCAAGTCGGCACTCTTTTGAGCGAGTCCGGATCGGAGGGATCCGGCGAAATTCTCCAACTGCAGGATCCGGCTTCAATCGATGCGCTGCTCACGCGGTTGGGGGAACAGGACCGCATGCCGACCATCCTGGTCAACAACGCCGGCATTACCCGGGACAATCTCCTCCTCCGTATGAAGGACGAGGAGTGGGATGATGTACTGGCAACCAATCTCCGGGGAGTGTTTCAACTAACCCGTGGCTGCCTGCGCAGCATGCTCAAGGCCCGGCACGGGCGCATCATCAACCTGTCCTCCGTGGTCGCCTTCACCGGCAACCCGGGGCAAGCCAACTATGCGTCCACCAAGGCCGGGCTGGTCGGATTCACCCGGGCGCTGGCCCAGGAAGTCGGCGCGCGCGGCATCACGGTCAACTGCATTGCGCCCGGATTTATCGAGACGGACATGACCCGGGAACTTTCGGACGAACAGCAGGACGGGCTGCGACAGCGGATTCCGCTGCAGCGCTTGGGAACGGCTGATGACATTGCGGCAGCGGCGCTCTATCTGGCTGGAGATGGGGGAGGATATATCACGGGAGAAACCCTCCATATCAACGGGGGCATGTTCATGGGCTGACCGTGGGAAACCACCATCTGCCGACCTGCCGCCCCGGAATCCACGTTGCTGGTCTTGCTATAATTGATGCAGAATGTGGAATGAAAGCGTCATTGCTGCATCACCGCTTTCAATCTTCCGCAATTCACTTATCAACTTGAGGAAATAATCATAATGAGCGACAACATCGAAGAACGTGTCATGAAAGTCGTTTCGGAGCAACTGGGCGTAGACCCGGGCGAAGTCTCACTATCCTCGGCGTTTGTTGCTGATCTGGACGCCGACTCTTTGGACACGGTGGAGTTGGTCATGGCCTTGGAAGAGGAATTCGACTTAACGATCCCGGACGAGATGGCCGAGAAGATCACAACCGTCCAACAGGCGGTGGATTTCATCAAGGACGGTTCCAGCGAATAAGCCATCTCCCTCTAGATACCAATTAGCCTAAATTGCCCGAACAAAGAATTTCTGGTGGATCCTACGGTCATCAGTGCTCGGCAATCCCGTTTCCCATGACCCGATCCGGACCCCAACATGTCTCGGCGTAGAGTCGTAGTCACCGGCCTTGGAGTGGTTTCGCCGATTGGCTCGACAGTCTCAAAAGCCTGGGAGAACCTGACGGCCGGACGTAGCGGAATCCGCCCCATCACGCGTTTCGATTCAACCGATTTCTCCGTACGCATCTGCGGTTCGGTCGTCGACTTCAATGCCGACGACTACATCTCTCCCAAGGAGCAGAGGAAAATGGATGTCTTCATCCATTACGGCATCGCGGCCGCGGCCGATGCGATTCGGGATTCGGGATTGGACGTAACCGACGAGAACGCGTCGGATATCGGGGTCGCTATCGGCTCCGGGATCGGAGGCTTGCCGTGCATCGAAAACAATCACGGCTTCTACGAGGCTTCCGGACCACGCAAAATTTCTCCGTTCTTCGTGCCTAGCAGCATCATTAACATGGTTTCAGGCGACCTGTCTGTCATGTTCAACCTCAAAGGCCCCAACATCGCGGTTGTCTCCGCCTGTGCCACAGGCACGCATAACATCGGGCTGGCAGCGCGGTCGATCGCTCACGGTGATGCCGAGGTGATGGTGGCAGGGGGAGCCGAGATGGCAACCAGCCCGCTTGGAGTCGGCGGTTTCGCCTCGGCCCGGGCCTTGTGCTCCTCGCATAACGACGATCCGGAAACTGCCTCACGTCCCTGGGACGCCGATCGCGACGGGTTTGTCCTGGGAGAAGGGGCCGGCGTGGTGGTGCTTGAAGAATACGAATCTGCGAAAGCTCGAGGAGCTCGGATTTATGGCGAGGTTATAGGATTTGGAATGAATGGGGACGCCCACCACATGACCCAGCCAAGCCCAGGTGGAGAAGGAGCGGCTCGCTGCATGCGCCAAACGCTGAAGGATGCCCAGATCGCCCCGGAGGCAGTGGATTACATTAATGCGCACGGCACTTCGACGCCAGCCGGCGACAAAGCGGAAACCGATGCCATCAAGACGGTATTCCAGGATCATGCTAGAAAAGTCGCAATCAGTTCCAACAAATCCATGATCGGGCACCTGCTCGGTGCCGCCGGAGGCGTGGAAGCCGTATTCAGTGTATTGACCCTATACCATCAAGTCATTCCTCCGACCATCAACTATCAGACCCCGGATCCCGATTGCGATCTCGACTATGTTCCCAATACGGCTCGCGAAGCGCCGGTGGAAGTGGTTCTCTCCAACTCATTCGGCTTCGGCGGGACCAATGGCAGTTTGGTCTTCAAGCGTGTTTGAGCGGGGCAAGGCTCCGAGTTAAATCTCCCTCATGATTCTGGTCGACGGCGTCGCACAATCTCAGGTCGACGCAACGGACCGGGGCCTGCATTACGGGGACGGACTATTTGAAACCCTAGCAGTTTTCGAAGGCAAGATTCGTTGCTGGGAAGACCATTGGAAGCGACTCAGCGAGGGGTGTCAACAGCTGGGTCTACATTGTCCGGAACAAGCCTTGCTCGAGCGCGAGGTTTCCGAACTGAGCGAAGGCGCTCCCCGAAAAGTCGTCAAAATCCTGTTGACCCGTGGTTCCGGGCCGCGCGGGTACCGAATTCCAGAAGAGGGCACCACCCGCAGGATTCTCACTGCAAACGACTGGCCGGACTATCCCCCGCAACACGCGCGAGAAGGTGTCCGCGTCTGGTTGTGTCAAACCCGACTGGGGCATAATCCCGCGCTGGCGGGTCTCAAGCATTGCAATCGACTGGAGCAAGTACTGGCTCGGCAGGAGTGGCAGGATGAGGCGGAAGAAGGCCTAATGCTGGATATGGACGGGAATGTCATCGAGGGAACCATGAGCAATGTGTTCCTAGTCTTCAATGATACGCTGGTGACCCCCGACGTGAGTCGCTGCGGTGTAGCCGGCGTCACTCGGCAGCGGATCATCGACCGTTCCCCCGAACTGGGCATCCCGGTGGAAATAACCGAGATTACGCTGAAGCAACTGCACGACGCGCAGGCCTTGTTCTTGTGCAATACGCTGATCGGCCTATGGCCGGTTCGCTTCTTTGACGGCCGCAACTACCCGCTCTCGGATCTGCTCCCAACTTTACGCACAATCGACGGACTGGAACTCTCATGAAACCTCGATACCTGCGCCTCGCTGCCATGCTGGTGTTTGTTTCCGTCATGGCATTGGGCGTACATGTTTGGAGTGTCTTGAGCCAAAACACCATTCCTGCAGACCATGTCGTGGCCATCACGATTGAAAAAGGTGATAGCTTCAAACAGATCACCGACAAGTTGCTCGAACACGATGCCGTAGCTGGACATCTGTACGCTTGGATTGCAGCAAAATATTTGGCAGCCGAAACACGGATTAAGGCCGGGGAATATGTCCTGGTCGGCCCAATGGCGACATTGAGAGTTTTCAAGGAATTGATTGACGGTGGCGGTGTCCTGCATCGACAAACTTTTTTCGAAGGCTGGACGATGCGCGAGATACTGGAAGCATTGAAAAAGAATCCTACGGTGAAAAAGACGACAAATCCCTTGTTGAGATTCGGGTATTCCACAGCAGACGAGGCGGAAGGGGCGTGTCTTCCGGACACTTACAAGCATTATCGGGGTGATCCGGATTACAAGATCCTAGGACTGTGCATCATGGCTATGCGCGAAGCATTGGAAGAACTCTGGGCCACGCGTGCCTCGGGGCTGCCGTATGACGAACCGAGGGACGCCCTGATTCTGGCATCCATTGTCGAGGCAGAAACCACTCTGGATGAGGAACGCCCTGAAGTCGCCGGCGTCATGATCTCTCGCCTTCGCAAGAATATGCGCCTCCAGGCAGACCCGACGGTCATCTATGGCCTAGGGGCAGATTTCGACAACAACCTGACTCGGAAGCACCTGCGGGCGGACCCCGAAATCAATCCATACAATACCTACCGAATCCATGGACTCCCTCCCGGACCCATCTGCAATCCGGGCAGGCGATCCCTGGAGGCTGCGCTCCAACCGGACCTGGAAACCGAAAACCTGTACTATGTTGCGGTCGGAGATGGAAGCCATTATTTCTCGGAAACCTACGAGGAGCACATGGAAGCCGTTCGAAAATATCAACTGGGCGGGAAGTGATGCCACGGAAGGGTATGTTTATCAGTCTTGAAGGCATCGAAGGAGCCGGGAAATCGACTCACATGCCAGCCCTCGTGGACCTGCTCGAGTCCCATAAGATCCCTTGCCTGGCGACGCGGGAGCCCGGAGGGACGGAACTTGGAGAGCGCGTGCGGGAAGTCTTGTTGTCTAAGACCCAGGCTCCTGCAAGCGTGGAAGCGGAACTACTTCTGATTTTCGCGGCACGGGCAGAACACGTCCATACTCGTATCAAACCGGCCTTGGAAGCTGGTTCATGGGTGCTGACAGACCGCTTTCTCGATGCCAGTTTCGCCTACCAAGGGGCAGGGCAGGGACTTGGTGTCGATCGGGTTGAGCAGTTGGCGCAGTGGCTTCTCCCGGACCTGCGCCCAGATCTGGTTATTGTCTTGGACACGTCAGTAGAAACGGCATTGGAACGTGTCCAGAGACGTGGGCAGAAAAAAGATCGCTATGAAGAAAACGATTTGGAATTTTTCACTCGTGCGCGACAGTACTACCTGGACCAAGCGAACTCTCAACCTGACCGTTATCGGGTGGTCGACGCAGAGCGTCCGGTCGATGAAGTCCATACGGAACTTCTTGAAATCCTGCGTGGCCTGATCTGATGCTTGAGAAACAGATACCAGCCTGGCTGGAACCGATCTGGAAACAGTGGAGGATAGCCTACCGGGAAGGCCGACTGCCACACGCGGTACTGGTTACTGGACCATCTGGGATCGGCAAGCGCTGGCTGGTTGAAATGTTTGTCCGCGGCATTCAATGCCGTGCGCCAACCGAGCAGGGGTTACCTTGCGATCAGTGCCCCTCATGCAAGCAATACGTGTCCTACCACCACCTCGAAAGGAAATCCCATCCTGACATCGACTGGTTGACCATCGGACGCTACTCTATCGGAATCGGGGATATCCGAGATCAAATCATTCAAAGATTGACCCTGAAAGCCAACTACGGGCACATGAGGCTTTTGGTGATCGAGCCGGCCGAACGGATGACACGAGCGGCCTCAAATGCGCTGTTGAAGAGCCTTGAAGAGCCACCTCCCGACACGATGCTTTTTTTGATCAGTCATCAACCAGGGCGCCTGCTGGCAACGATCCGTAGCCGATGCCAGAGATATGCTTTGCCGGAACCGGATGCGGAACAGAGTCAGACGTGGCTATCCGAATTTATGCCTTCCGAGCAAGCCAAAAGTGCTCTACAAGCCGGGGGCGGGATGCCGATGCGAGCCCTGCAAATGCAACAGGACGACCAAGTAGATTTCCGAAACGAATTCGAACAGGGCTTGACCGATGTTTTGGAAGGCAGACAATCAGAGACGGCCTTTGCCAGTGCATGGAATGTGACCCCCGCTCGGGGGAGGGCGCGCGGAAAGAAAACAGACAGTGAAGAAGTTCAAGAGGATATTTCCATGGATTTGCGCCTGGTCTGGATGATGGATCGGGTCGTGGAAGACATTCGAAGCAAGGTGGCCGGGAAAGATTCTGTTTTGAGTATTCGAGCGACTCTCCAAGCCTATCGGGAATTGCTGGACATCCGGGCGCGAGAAGCGATTATTCCGGCGCCCCAGTTAAACCTGGAGGCGGCCTGTCTAGCTCTAACGGGCGCCGCCCAGCCCCCGGCAGACTAGGAATCGCTGTCGAGAATTTCCTGCAGGGTTTCGAGCGCAAACTGCAAAGCGTTTGCCGGCGTATAAAAGTGAGGAGAGAAACGAATTCCACCTCCGCGTGCGGCACAGAGAATCCCACGTTTCAGTAACCGCTTATACACTTCTTCGCTCTCTCGGCGAGGAGGCGAAAAAGTCAGTATCCCGGCTCGCCGATTCGGTTCCGAAGGTGTCAGTATTTGGCACTCCAAGGCGCGGAGGGATTGATCGAGTTGCTGGACTCGATCTGCGATACGCTCCTCAATCTCGATCATGCCGACTTCGTGCAGTAAGTTCAGGCTGGCACGCAGGGCATAGATACCAAGCGTGTTCAGACTCCCGCATTCAAACCGTCTGGCATCTGGAGCAACTTCCCAAGCAGTTTCCTCGTAATGACCAGCTCGAGCGACCATATGCCAGCCATACTGCGACAGACCGAGCTGCTCGTACAACTCGGGACGCGCCCAGAACAATGCGATACCTTCCGGCCCCAACATCCACTTGTGGGCATCGGCCGCCAAGAAGTCAATCTTGCTTTCGCGCACACTAAGGGAATGCGCGCCCAGGCTCTGGATCGCATCCACGCAAAACAGGGCAGGGGTGTCGTGCAAGGCATGCCCCAGCAGGGAAAGATCAATCTTGAGACCGGAAGCATAGTGCACTGAACTAGTCGTCAAGAGACGGGTACGAGAATCGACTTGCTCAAGGAGTGCCTGTTCGGGAGTGTCTGTGGCATTAACATCCACCCAGCGGATTTCAACCGAATGCTGTGTGGCCACGGCTTCCCAAGGAATCCGGTTTGATGGGAACTCTTCCCGTGCCAGCACGATGTTGTCGCCAGCCTTCCAGTCCAGCCCAAATGCCACGGCAGAAATCCCCTCGGAAGTGTTCTTCAAGAAGGCAATCTCGTCTTTCGATTCAGCATCCAAGAGCCAACGACCAAGTTCTCGCAGTTCCCATTCTTCCTGCAGCCACATCTCATAACGGCGGGAACTCCAGCTCGCATTTTCATAAGCGAACTGGGTTACAGCCTTGACAGTCGCTCTCGGCCAAGGTGAAATTCCCGCATGGTTCAGGTGAACCAGGCTTGGATTTAATTCAAATAATTCACTATAAGACATGGATAATTCTGTTATAATTCAATGTACTGGCAAGCTTTCATTATGAGCATCGTGGATAAAATCTTCTGGGGTGGGGTGGTATTTGCTCTGAACCTGTCGATGGCGAATGCCGAACTCCTGAATCTGCCCAAAAACGGGGATTCTGTGTTGGGAATCTCCTACAACATCACGACTCACTATGGTGAAACGACGCCGATGTTGGCCCAGATGCATCAGATTGGATACCATGAACTGCTGTCGGCCAATCCAAATGTACATACCTGGATGCCGGGAGAAGGCATCCGTATGCACATACCCCGACAATACATTCTACCGGGAAAGGTACGCACAGGCCTGGTGCTGAACCTCGCGGAGCTTCGGCTCTACTACTATGACACCGATCCGGACGGCAAATCCCAGGTCCGGACGTACCCGATCAGCGCAGGGCGGGTCGATTGGGTAACCCCGATCGGGATGACCCGGGTCTTGGATCGCCTGGAAAACCCGAACTGGTATCCACCAAAATCTGTCATCCTCGAGCACGAGGCGAGGGGAGAAGAACTGCCGAAAGTGGTTCCACCGGGCGAAGACAACCCGCTCGGCCGGTATGCCCTGATGCTGGACGCAGATGGTTACTTTATCCATGGCACAAACCGAGAGCAAGGTATCGGGATGAGAGTTACTCACGGCTGCATCCGACTGAGATCCAAGGACATCGCCGAGTTGGTTCATCGAGTACCTATCGACGCTCCCGTTGAGATCACGTCGATGCCAATCAAGGCCGGACTACTAAACGGGATTGTCTACGTGGAGGCTCACCCCAAACCGCTGGAAGAGTTTCCGATGCCGGAAAAAAACCCTGTATTTGAAGAAACGGATGTCCTGCAACCTATTCTTGCTCTTGAAGAGCAACTCCCAGCAGGAGATTACGTAATCTATTGGGAGCAGGTAATGGAGATTGCACGGCAGCGGCTCGGAATCCCGATCGCAGTCGGCTGGGACCGTTCGGTGCAGGTCGCCGTGCCGGAGGGCAGGCCGGAACTGTTATGGAGCCTGGATAAGCCGGCTGACTCCAGTTAAAGAAAAAGAGCCTGAAAACAGGCCCTTTTTCTTGATGCAATCAAACGCTGAAGATTACTTCTTCTGCATGTCATGCATCATCGTGTTGAGGCGATGAGAATTCGCATCGCAGCAGGAAATTGCCATCCGTGCCAACTCGTCAGCTGTATTAGCTTTCTCATTAGCCTGGAACGCAATGTGATCTGCCGCTTTGGCCATGCGCAATGCTTCATCCGCGGTCGACTGAGCCGCAGCAACTTGGGAATCCAACGTTGCAAGGTGATCCATGACCGCCTGAGGAACGCCGCATCCAGTGAGGAAGGCACCACTCAAGATGACCCCTAGGGCCAATGCCTTTGCTTTTTTATCCATGTCAACTCCAGAGTTGTGTTGTTTTGTTTTTTTAGTGCACTTTTTGCGGCGCACATTGCTAGTAAGATTACCAAGCATTGAGCACCGTCGGGCTGATTGTACAGATTTTGGTGTAATAATTCAACTAGGTGCGCAGGTTCACTACATATCGGAACACGCCTCGCTTGGCGAATGTGTTTTGA
>JAPPLD010000019.1 GCA_028819565.1 Gammaproteobacteria bacterium
TCGCCGGCATCCTCTGACCCGGATCGGAAGCATCGGAAATCTCGCCCATGAACCGCTTGCGTGAAGTCCCAAGCAGCACCGGGTAACCCAATTCGACAATTCTGTTCAGTTGCGCGATCAGCTGCAGGTTGTGCGCCGTTTGCTTCCCGAACCCGATGCCTGGGTCGACGATGATATTTCCGGGTTCCACGCCCGCCTGTTGCGCTACCTCTGCTCGTTCCGCCAAAAACTCCCGCACTTCCTCGACGACATCGGAGTACTGGGGATCATCCTGCATCGTCTTGGGCGTCCCCTGCATGTGCATCAGGCAACACGGCACGCCCCGCTCGGCCACCAGCGAAAGTATTTCCGGGTCGTCGCGTCCAGCGGAGGTATCGTTGACCATGCCGGCCCCCGCATCAAGCGCTGCACAGGCGACTTCACTCAGCGTGGTATCCACGCTGACGAGCACTTCCCCAGAAACCGTCCTGCTCACTTGTTCCACGACATCCAGAATGCGTCGCTTCTGTTCCGCTGCGTCCACTCGGTCCGCACCCGGTCGCGTAGACTCGCCGCCGATATCAATCAGCGTCGCGCCTTCTTCCACCATCTCCAGTGCCCGGGCCAAGGCCCGGTCAGTGGAAGGATAGGCCCCGCCATCGGAGAAACTGTCTGGCGTTACGTTGAGAATCCCCATGATTCGGGGGATTTGGAAGAAGTTGCCCGTGGTCACAATATCGCCATTAATTCCATGGTACAAATCGACCCACACATACGGAACCTCATACCTTTATTCGGACTCCTTGCTCTCCTCGGCAGCACGCATTGCTGCATTGCGTTCCTTTTCCATTTGCTTCATCAGAGCCTGACAGTCCTTCTGGATTATGGCCTGCTCTACAGCTTCAGCTTCTCCTTTCAAGCGCATCAGTTCCTCTTCTCTATCACTACTACTAATGAAAAATAGCGCTGGCCAAAAAATAACAAGTCCTACACCCACTGCAACAGCATCCCCTGTAGCTGTAGATCCCTGTACTCCCGTAACCTCAGCAACTCGACGACCAATACGACGCATCTCTTGCCCGAGTTGACTACAATCATATTCTAAATATTCCAAGGGGGAAACATACGAAGATGAAAGATCTTCCGGCTGGGTGGCACAACTCACTATCAGAAGGCTAAGAATCGAACTATGTAGGGCTATTCGAAATGAGGTGGTATGCATAAAAAAATCTCCAAAATAGCAAACAGGAGAAAACGCAATTCTATATCATGGGAATTTCGTGAAGTGCATAGTTGATTCTATTTATTGCCATTTTGTGAGAACAATTTGGAACGAAAATAGTGATAGTTGTGATACTGGTAGCCACTCGTTACTGTCATCGAATCTTAAAATTGCTTCAAACATTAGAATTATTAACCCCCGGCTCCAAGACGCGACCGAAACCAGTCAGCCAATCCGCTTTCACTAATCTTGCCTCCCGCAACCTCTTCCATAATCCTGACGGCATCGAAAGGATCAAATTCGAGATTTTGGCCGTTGTCAGCTAAAAACACGCGTGCCGCAACCCAAGCCGTACGCTTGTTTCCATCGACAAAACCATGATTCCGAGTCAGGGCAAAAGCATAAGCCGCGGCCAGTTCAGCAGCATCGTAGGCAGCAAGATTCATCGGACGCGCCAATGCGGATTCGATCACGCCCGAATCACGAACGCCAGGTGCCCCGCCATGTTCCGCAACTTGACGGTCATGAATCGCAAGAACGACGCGCAGGGCTACCCAACGCCATGGACTGGAACTCTCCGCACTCACTTCGCCAGAGCCCGCAATACCTCTCGGTCATCGTGCATGACTTTATCCGCATGAGCCATCTGACGTTCGAACTCGGGATCGTACGGAGTCAACCGATAGCTGCCATCCGGCGCCTCGGTCATGTATAGCGTGTCCCCTTTCTCAACTCCGAGACGCGCCATCGCCTCTTTGGTCAAGATGATGCCGGCGGAAGAACCCACCGTGGTTACTTTGAAAGATAGCATAATCAAACCTCCAATTTATATTATAACAAATGTTATATAGTAGAGGCGAATCTGTTTTGTGCTATTGTGAGCAGGTAGGCTAATTGTTTTCGCGGGGGCGGTTGCGTGTCCGAGTTTTATCCTCCCTAAATCGGTACCCTCCGTCCCCGCCTACTACAACCACCTGAAACACTTCACTACTGTCATAGCGCCGCAGGCATGCTGCGCCCGCAGTGCTCACGCGATATTGTTGATCCCCTGCTTTTCGGTCGGGCGGTGGTGGGCCATCAGGGACTCGAACCCCGAACCTGCTGATTAAGAGTCAGTTGCTCTACCAATTGAGCTAATGGCCCATCCTGGGATGGGGTGAGCGACGGGATTTGAACCCGCGACCTCAGGAGCCACAATCCTGTGCTCTACCAACTGAGCTACGCCCACCGCCGATCAACTGGCGCGCCCGGCAGGACTCGAACCTGCGACCCTCGGTTTAGAAGACCGATGCTCTAATCCACTGAGCTACGGGCGCGATTCATCCTTGAGTCGAGACTCCGGACACTGTCTGCTGGTCGGGGCAGCGGGATTTGAACCCACGACCCCCTGCTCCCAAAGCAGGTGCGCTACCAGACTGCGCCATGCCCCGCCGTGCGAAGTTTATCAGATGGATGCCCCAGCACGGTCTCCTGCGCAGGTTCGAGACGCATGAAAACCGGCTTTCTGGTTTACGCCTTTCTTAGGCGCCAGCCGTACATCACCCGCCCGTAAAAGTTGAACCATTTCCTCGCTTCGGGATCCTGGAACGGATAGTCCGCCCCGAGTTGCCTTGCCGTAACGAGGCCGGTCACGAAGCAGGTCTCCTGGCTGTTGATCAGGGTATGGGCGCCACAGTGCCAGGTTCGCCTCTTACCCTGAACGAAGCGGAACATGGGAACCAGAAGGGTCACGTGACGCACGTCGTGCACGATGTGCTGGAACCACCACTTCTTGATGATCTTGCCTTCGTCAATGCGGCTGATCGGATTGTAGGTCACCAGGCAGGGCTTGTCCGATCGCTTCGCCCAAGGCTGCTGATTGTGCATGATGTAGGTGATTTCGTAGTTGTCGGGCCTGGCCCCGTACTGTTCGATGTGGTTACTCCGGGTGTCGAGCTCCTTGACGTCGGTGTCCGGAAGAATCGAAGCGTCCGAATGAATGATCGTATGGTTGTGCAGTTCGCTCTCGTAGCGGATCGACGAGAGAAGCCATCGCTCGAGGAAGGTCGGTTTGTCCAGCATCATCAGCGTCTGATTCGCATTGCACGCGAAAATCACTTCGTCGAATGTCTCCGTTTGTCCGTTTTCATCCTCGACGACCACATCGGAGTCGCCCCGATACACTTTTCGAACCGGCCGACCGAGGTAAATCTTGTCCCGAAAGTCGGCCGACAACTCCCGGTAGATCCGCTGAGTGCCCTGATCCCAAGTCTGCATCGGCGTGGCGGTTTCAATGTCGAAGAACTCCAGGTACCGGGCAAACAAGGCCGCCGGCATGTCGAACACGTTCGTGGCCATCAGGAAGTTGACGAACATGGGTTTCAGGATCTTGTACCGGAAATCCCCGGACAACCCGCCCAGATTGAGAACCGTGCCCATGCTGACGTAGTTGAACGGGTTGAGAGCGTTGAGCAGCTTGGATCTGGACCGGCTGAGTTGACCGAACCATTTGAGGCGTTTCAGGATTCTCTGGAATTTCTCGATTTCCGGCTGCAGCTGCCTCCTGATGTCGGAATCGAAATCATGAGCGTAGACGCCGCCACGGTATTTCACGCTGTAACTGAACCGGGTGTCCACCAGTTCGATCCCGTACTGCTGCAGGATCAGGAGAATATGGTGGTAGACCGTGGGAATGCACGCGGTAACGGAAATATCGAATGGAATCGAGGTTCCGTCATCTTGCGGCATCTCGACCGTAACGGCGTTGCCGCCAAGTTGAGACTGCGCTTCAAACAATCGAAAATCGAATCGATCAGGATGCCGATGCAGAGCCCAGGCTGCTCCCAACCCCGAAACTCCCCCGCCGATAATCGCAATTTTTTTTGGCATGACTTTACCCGCTTCACACGTGACTTCTATCGGTCACCGTCTGCGATTTCCTCCCGTGAAATTCGACACCAGATCCGCATATGTTGCGGGGAAATTATACGCAATGGTACTTAAACGATTGCAACCTGTGTCGCCAGCACCTAGAACCAGTGATGATTCTGGACACGAGGGAACAAAAGGGTGACAATGCTGTCAATAGTCCAAGGGATCTATCCCCCCCTCTATTAATCAACCTAAGGCAAACATGAAAAAATCACACTCTCTGGCATCCAGCCTGATCGTGCTGGCTCTCGGCTCCGGCCTGGCTTCTACTTCCGCGCTGGCGGTTCCCGATGCCCCCAAGAACTGGGAAAAATGCACGGGTGTCTCCAAGGCTGGGATGAATGACTGTGGTGCGACGGATGGCGCACACCGATGTGCCGGCGCAGCCCCGGAAGACGGCATGGAAACCGAATGGATTTATGTTCCGGAAGGCACCTGCGAGAAGATCGTGGGCGGGACCGTGCACGCAATCAAGCCTGCAAAATAACCCTTTGATGCCTGCCGTAGATACGGCGACTCCACTTACGGGAATGGGGGTCGGTTTACGCGGCCCCCACGTCCCGGACATCCTGCAGCAGAGCCCTGCAGTTCCCTGGTTTGAGCTTCTGACCGACAACCATTTGTGTGCCGGAGGTGCCCTCAGGTTTCAGGCCGAAGCCATTGCCGAACAATATCCGGTAGCCCTGCACGGTGTCAGCCTTTCTCTCGGCGGCATTGATCCACTGGATCGCGAATACCTTGGCCGGGTTCGGGCCCTCGCCGAAAACACCGGAGCCCGCCATGTCTCGGAACATCTTGCTTTCACGGCCTGCAACGGCATCCACAGCCATGACCTCCTCCCATTGCCGTGGACCGAGGAGGCTCTGCAACACGTAGCAGACCGGATCTCCGAGGTCCAGGATTTTCTCGGCCAGAACATCCTAGTCGAGAATATTTCCACTTATCTGGAGTACAAACATTCCACTCTGAGCGAAGGCGATTTCCTGCGGGAACTCTGTACGCGAACCGGTTGCAAACTTCTCCTGGACATCAACAACATCTACGTCAACTCGGTCAACCACAGCCACGATCCGCATGACCTGTTGGACGCCATGCCCTGGGCACATGTGCGTGAGGTTCATCTGGCGGGTCACGAGGAACGTGATGGGCTTTTGATCGATACGCATGGGGGATGCGTCTGCGATGAGGTTCTGAACCTTTTTCTGGACGTAGTGCCACATATCCCGGAGGTTCCGATCCTGTTCGAGTGGGACACTTCACTGCCTCCATGGCCCGTCGTCTGGCAGGAAACCCAGCGGCTCGACAAGGCCTATCAGGCCGCGTGCGCATGAATCTTGCAGAACTCCAGACCAAGATGTTGGAAGCGGTGACCCAAACGGGAAGCGCAGACCCCGGGCTCGACTCTCTGATCCCTCCGGCTCGCGGCATCCGTTCGGAAATGCGGCTGGACGCATACAGGAGCAACATCAGAGGAGCGCATCTGGAAGCGCTTGATGCCGCCTATCCGGTCACCCGGGAAGTCCTAGGGCTCCGGTATTGGCGACAACTTCTTGCACAGGAAATTCCGGCATTCGGGTCCCAATCTCCCGATCTGCATGAATACGGCGATTTCCTACCTGAACTGCTCAGCCGGGTACAGGAAAGCCGCAAGGAGTTGGCTGATTTCGGTTATCTCAGTGAACTCGCGCAACTCGAATGGCAAGTCCACTTGGCACGGTTCAAGGCACCGGATCCAGATTTTGACTGGGTCGCTTTTCAAGCCCTAGAATCGGACCAGCAGATGCGGGTTCAGTTCACTCTGAGCCACGCGCTGCATCTGATGTGGTTTTCCCAGCCCGTCGACGCGCTCTGGCATTCCCACCAAGAAAACGACTTAGTTCTCCCCCCTCAATCCCCGGTCACCTGTTGTATACACAGGCAAAAATCATTCGATGTGGCCGTCACTCGACTGTCCAACAGCGAGCAAGAGTTACTGGAAGCGCTGGGCGAAGGTCAGTGCTTGGAAGCCTTGCCTGCCGGTGATTCGCAAGCGACAGTTCAGACGTTATTCGACTGGATTCAGATCGGGTGGATAAGTGGCTTCTTGCAAGAGCCGATCGCGCGAACATCAAAACCAACCCAGAACTAGCACTTAGTCAGACGTACCTTCGCCACACGGCGGCGCCCGACCTGCAATACGACCGGGTTGTCGAAAGACAATTCACATTTGGGATCGTTGATTTTCTCTCCATCCATCCGGACGGCACCCGCCTCCATCATTCGCCGCGCATCCGAAGTCGACGGACACAACCCTGCCTGTTGAAGAGCGTTCGGCAGTGGCAATGCCTCTTCCGCCGTCAACTCAATCTCTTCCATGTCCTCCGGCAACTGGTGGTCGCGGAAGCGCGCTGAAAAATCCTCCTGCGCTCGTTCGGCCGCCGCCTCGTCATGGAATCGGGCAACGAGTTCCCGTGCTAGTTCCAGTTTTGCATCGCGCGGATTCGCGCCATCCTTGACCTGTTGCCGCAAGTCTTCGAGCTCCGAATCCGGCCGCAAACTCAGCAGATCGAAATATCGCCACATCATCGGATCCGACAGCGACATCAACTTGCCAAACATCTGTTCGGGTTCTTCCTGAATCCCGATGGCATTGTCGTAGGTCTTGGACATTTTCTTGACCCCATCGGTCCCTTCCAGGAGCGGCAGAGTCATCACGATCTGCGGCGGTTGGCCGCGCCGTTTCTGTAATTCTCTCCCGACCAGCAGGTTGAACGTCTGGTCTGTACCGCCTAGCTCCACATCCGCTTCCAACATGACCGAGTCGTAGCCCTGGATCAGGGGATAGAGGAACTCGTGGATCGAAATCGGCTGGTTCTCGCCGTAGCGCTTGGAGAAATCGTCCCGCTCCAACATGCGCGCCACCGTCTGCTCGGAAGCCAGACGGATCAGGTCGTCCGGCGTCATTTGATCCATCCACTCCGAATTGAAACGCACTTCGGTCTTCTCGCGATCCAGCACCTTGAACGCCTGTTCCAGATAGGTCTTCTGATTGTCCTGCAACTCCTGCGCAGTCAGAATCGGGCGAGTGGCATTGCGGCCGGACGGATCCCCGATGCGCCCCGTGAAGTCCCCAACCAAGAAAATTACTTGGTGTTCAAGGTCTTGAAATTGCCGCATTTTATGCATCAGCACCGTGTGGCCCAAATGCAGGTCCGGTGTGGTGGGGTCAAACCCAACCTTGACTCGGAGCGGTCGTCCGCCTTCCAGGCGTTCGGCCAAATCCTCCTTGTGGAAAACCTGTTCAGTTCCACGGAGAAGTGCGGTGAGTTCAGTGTTCAAAAGTGGAGAAAACAGGTAGATAATTTGTGAAATGGAACGGCTGGCCTAGCCTGAATGCCGCCTCCAAAACCTTCCGAAATAAAGCTTTGCGTGCAGCAGACGAACTTTACACCATTATAAATGTCCATCCCGATATGCCCATGCCTTCATGTCAACGCCTCCAGGTCAGGCTCGAACACGAAATTTCAGATTTCGTAAGGTTGACGAATTACAATTAATTCAGTAGAGTTCCTGCTAACCTTCCCAATACTTGCCTGTTTCGGCATGTTTTCTCTGTCATTTTTCTGGGCCAGTCTTTCGCCGAGGCCGAGTTGGCTGCACGCGTGGACGATCTTCATTTCTCTGGGCCTGCTGGCGGTTGTTCTATCTTTCGTTCCGAAACCCAACGCAACCCAAGCCTCTGTCACGACTGCGCCGCAGCAACCGCCGCCTCACGTGGTTGCCCAACCCGCCTCACCTGCCAAACAAACCGCCCTCTCCTCCACTCTCCTGCAACAAGATACAAATATTACAGACCCTCTCCCTGCCTCGCGCAAGTGGGATGCGGAAATCACGGTTCGTTCCGGTGACACACTGAGCAAAATCTTCAGGCGATTGGGCCTAAGCCGTTCTGTTCCTGCCCTGCTGCAGCTTGGCGACGCTGGAAAATCACTGCATCGGCTGCGCCCTGGCCAGACCCTGCATATCAACCAGGACAACCAAGGGCTGCGCCATCTGATGTACCAGCCAACTCTCGGCAAAGAGACTCACTATTGGCGTATGCCGGGCGGCACCTATACCGTGGGTCAGACCAGCCTGCCGATAAAACTCAAGCGCCGAACAGTCAGCGGCATGATCGACCGCACCCTGTTCGAGGCTGGAAACGATGCGGGACTCAGCCACGCCATGATCCTGAAACTCGCATACATTTTCGGCTGGGACATCGATTTCGCCCTGGAAATTCGAAAAGGCGACCGGTTCAAGTTAATCTGGGACGAGCACTGGATCGAAGGCCAACATGCTAAAGACGGCCCGATTCTTGCCGCTGAATTCATCAACCAAGGCCGAACGTATCAGGCATTGCGCTACGTCGGAAAGGACGGTCGCGCCGATTACTACACGCCGGACGGCGAATACCTGCGCAAGCAGTTTTTGCGTACTCCCGTGGACTTCACCCGCATCAGCTCCCATTTCAACCCGCGCCGATTGCATCCGGTACTCAAACGAGTCCGACCGCACCGTGGCGTGGACTACGCTGCACCCACAGGGACTCCCGTTTATGCGGCTGGCGACGGAACGGTCATACACCGCGGCTGGAAAGGCGGCTACGGCCGAGCAATCTTCATTCGGCACGGCACCCGTTATACCACCGTCTATGCGCACCTCTCAAGGTATGCCCGCGATCTCCGGGTCGGCAGCAAGGTCACCCAAGGACAGATCATCGGCCGGGTAGGAAGATCCGGCATGGCCACCGGCCCTCACCTGCATTACGAATTCCGAGTCGACGGTATTCACCGGAACCCCATCAAGGTCAAACTCCCTCCTCTCAGACCCTTGCGGTACGTTGAACAGGCCGACTTTCGTCAACAGACATGGCCCATGCTGGTCGCCCTGAGGATGCCTGACGATCTCCAGACGGCCGATATCAATGCCCGATGAGTACGCTGTATCTGGGTGTCTTATCGGGCACCAGCATGAATTCCATCGACGCCGCACTCTTTGACTTCGCCTCCGAACAGCCAAAACCTCTCGCCCGTCACGCCGCACCTTTTCCCGACATCCTTCGGGAAAAACTGCAACACCTGATCCTCAACCCGCACTCCCTTCAAGAGTACGCGTTGGCCGAATATGCGCTCAGCCAGAGTTTCGCCCAATGTATTCAGGCCCTGCTCGAAAGCAGCAACGTCACGCCAGACCAAATCGCGGCAGCCGGCATCCATGGCCAGACCCTTCTCCACCAGCCCGGTGACGAACCTCCGCTGACCCTGCAACTCCTCAACCCAAACCAGATCAGCGCACAGTGCGGAATCCCGGTCATCAGCGACTTTCGCCGGCGTGACCAGGCTGAAGGCGGAGAAGGTGCCCCACTTGCGCCACTCGCCCATCATCGCCTGTTTCATTCCGCAACTGAAAACCGGGTTGTCGTCAATATTGGTGGCATTGCCAACATCACTTGGCTGCCCACCGATGGAACGGCGCAGGGCCATGACAGCGGACCGGGAGGCGGTCTGATGGATGAATGGAGCCAGCTACACCTGAACGAAGACTACGACCAGGACGGCCAGTGGGGAAGAACCGGGACGGTACAGGAAGAACTACTGGAGACAATGTTGCGCGACCCTTTCTTCGCGCAACCTCCACCCAAGAGTACGAGCCGCGAGTATTTCTGCCGTTCTTGGCTTGAGGGTCTGATAACGGACCATCCGGCCAACCCCGAAGATGTCCAAGCCACTCTGACTGAACTCACCGCCCGCAGTATTGCCATGGCGCTGCAAGCCAACTCGCCAGCGGCGCAGAGAGTCCTGCTATGCGGTGGCGGTGCGCGGAACACCTATCTCAGGGAACGCCTCACGGCCCTATTGCCCGTGCCCGTCGAACTCACCGATGAATACGGCCTGGAAGCTGAATGGGTGGAATGTTTTCTGTTCGCGCTGCTCGCTTGCCTGCACGACCGCAAGGAGGCCGTCGACTTGACGGCAATTACGGGTAGTCGAAAAGCTGCCGTGCTGGGTGCGGCCTGGCCGGCCTAGGAATCTGTTTTACGGAGAGAACGAGGAACCGCAACCACAGGTGGTCGTGGCGTTGGGGTTCCGGATCACGAACTGCGCGCCTTCCAGACCCTCGGTATAGTCGATCTCGGACCCGACCAGGTACTGGAAGCTCATCGGATCAATCAGAAGAGTGACGCCGGCATTCTCGACCTGGGTGTCGCCTTCCTGGATTTCCTCATCGAACGTGAATCCATACTGAAACCCGGAACAACCGCCTCCACTAACGAAGACACGCAGCTTCAGCGCTTCGTTTTTCTCTTCCTCGATCAACTGCTTCACTTTATGCGCAGCTGAATCGGTAAAAATCAAGGGCGCAGCCGAGTCCATCTCGGTGGCAGGCATTGCTTCGCTCATGCGACTGTCCTCGAAATCCGTTGTCAGCCTTTAATCATAGCACAAAACTCGGATTCAACCCAGCCCAAATCAACATAACCAATTGTCTTTTCTAGGAATTTTCCGTATTTTTCAGCCGGGATCCGACATTGCCCCGCGCCAGCTAAAGCTTTTGTTGATTGCGCCCAGTTTTTTGTCGTTCGGGGACACCGTGACCTCAACCCGTTCGACTTCAAACCTCTCGGGCAGTTGGAATTCTCCGTTCAAGGCTACGAAGTGGCGAAACGAGAAAGACCGCGGTTCCCCATTTTCACCGAGATCCGAGAGTCGGTACTGTCCCGGGCTTCCCTCCACGTTGCCATGCAGGACAAGGTCGTACCGGCCTTCCGCGATTTTGGAAAAATCACCTTGGTAAAGGACCAACCGATAGCCCCAGCGCCCGTTTTCACCGACAACAAACATCTTGAGCGTATGAATGGAGAGTTTTTCCTCCCGATTCGGCCCCGTGATCTTGCGGAATAACTCAAGCTCTTCACCCGTCTTCCTTAATTCGGCCTCGCTGGTCTGCAGCATGTCCCGAAGATAGTCCAGCGTCTGGTTGCTGACTTTCAGGCGCCGCTCTGCCATGGTCCGATCTACCATCAACGCCTCATTGCGCCGCATTAATTCCTTGATCTCTGTTTCTTGTCGTGCATTCACGATTTCCAGTTCTTGCGCGGATGTCCCCAAGGCATAGACGCCAACGAAATAGGTCAAGGCACCGAACGCCGCCATCAAGAGAACGATCAGCGGCCAAGCGTCTGTCGGCGGCAAACGAAAAAACTTCATGCCGGTAGCGCGATCTGCGGCAGGCCAGCTTGCTCCGGCAAACCGAACATCAGATTCATGTTCTGAATCGCCTGCCCTGCTGCCCCCTTGATCAGGTTGTCAATAGCAGAAAGAACGATCAACGGCTCTCCCTCGCCGGGATGCAGGGCAATCCGGCAAACATTCGAGCCGCGTACGTTTTTGGTCTGCGGCAGACTTTCCGGAGGCATCACGTCCACGAAGGGCTCGGCGTCATAGCATTGTTCATATAGTTCTTGAATCGCCTCCCCTGACAGTTCGGTCCAAGCGTACAGGGTCGCCAGGATTCCCCGAATCATTGGTGCCACGTGCGGCGTAAACGTCAACTGCACCGTTTCCCCGGCCGCTTGGCCCAAGGCCTGGGCAATCTCCGGTCCATGCCGATGCTGATGGACGCCGTAAGCTCGGAAGTTTTCCATCGCCTCGCTCATCAGCAGAGGCGTGCTGGCTTGGCGCCCGGCTCCGCTGATGCCGGACTTGGCATCTGCAACCAGATGATCTAAGTCGACGGCGGCCGATTCCAGCAGAGGCAGGAGCCCCAGGATCACCGCTGTCGGGTAACAACCCGGGTTCGCCACCAGCCGCGCTTGACTCACTTGCGCCCGATTCAGTTCCGGCAACCCGTAAACCGCTTCCTCCAGCAGTTCCGGGCATGCATGCGGCATCTGATAGTACGACTCCCAGACCTGAGGATCCCGAAGCCGAAAATCTGCTGCAAGATCAATCACCCGCCGACCCTGCTCCAAGAGCGCCGGAACCTGCTGCATCGCGGTACCGTTCGGCGCCGCAAAGAACACCACCGCACATTCGGTTTCGTACAGTTGCTGGTGGGGAATGTAGGCAAGATCCACCCCGGCCCGCAGATGCGGGTGCACGTCGGCCACAGGCCGGCCGGCCTCGGAATCCGAACTGACCGCGACCACCTCGATTTCGGGGTGGCTGCTGAGCAAACGCAGTAATTCCACGCCGGTATAACCGGTTGCCCCTACGATGCCTGCCTGAATCATTTGTACGCCTCTGCGATGCGAGCGCCCATCTTATCTGATTGACGTGCTGTTCTATACTGGAAGCATGCTCTGGCTCAAGGCCCTGCACCTGATTTTCATGGTGACCTGGTTCGCCGGTCTGTTCTATCTGCCCCGCCTGTTCGTCTATCACGCGATGAGCGACGACGAGGTCAGCCTCCAGCGTTTTTGCGTCATGGAGCAAAAACTGCTGTGGAGCATCGCCACCCCGGGCGGCGTATTGACCCTCTTGTTCGGGTTCTGGCTTCTGGTCTACCGGCCCGACCTACTCTTCGTCGGCTGGATGCAACTCAAACTGGCCTTGATCGGCGTCCTAGTCGGCTATCACGCATGGTGCATCGTTCTGCAACGCCGGTTCGCGCGCGGGGACAACCGCCACGGGCATGTCTGGTACCGGTGGTTCAACGAAGCCCCTGTCGTTATCCTGATCGCTGTCGTCATCCTGGCTGTATTGCGCCCAGAGGTGTTCTAGATCCGCTCACTCCCCGCTTTTTCCAGCGAGTTTCATGTAGTGCGGGTGGTTCCGAAGGAAATGAGCAAATTCGTAATGCCCGACCCTTCCGTCACCATTCTGATCGACCTGGTGAAAGACTTTATGCAACCCCTTTGCCGTGGGCGCCTTCGCTTCTTCCTCGGAAATGAACTCGTTGCGATCCAGGTCCGTCCCCCAGAAAGCTCCCGCTATATAGCCTTTTCCGGCTCCACCCCCGCCGTCCAGCGCCAAGGCTGTGCCGCCTGTCCAGAAGACGGCGGCAATTAGGCATAATGTTGGCGCCATCTGGATGCGAAATCGTCTCTTCACCATTCTCGCAACCTCCCGGCTCCCATCCTATCAGGGAATTATGTAGCAAAATCCACAAGGGATTCATTACCCATTTTTTGACGCTTCACAGGCCGACTGTGGCAGGGTGCCCCGCCGGTGTCGCCACCTCCACGTCCAGTCGCCCCATTCCCGAAGGCCAAAACGTTCAATGCGGCGTTCACGTCCGCATCGTCT
>JAPPLD010000017.1 GCA_028819565.1 Gammaproteobacteria bacterium
GGCGCCTCTGGGAAGTGGGACGAACCATCCCATCATCTTAGGATGAGAATAGAGTTATTTCAAGTCCTATACCTTCTGCCGCCGTTGAGTCGAGGCAGTTGATTTGACTGCTTATTTTACTGAAAATTCCCTCGATTCACGGCTCTAGCACGCTATTTTCAGCCACATCGCGGTTTGCGCTATTACCTATAATGCGCCACATGATTGACCGCCTACTCCCCCATTTCCTCCTTCTGCTGACACTCGCGCTGCCTTACACAGCGTTGGCGGAACCGCCTCCGGTGTTCACCCGAACCCTGGACAACGGCCTGAAAGTGCTGGTGCAACCCGATACGCGGGCTCCGGTAGCCGTCCAACAGCTTTGGTACGGCGTCGGCGCCGCCCATGAATCTCCGGGCCAGACCGGCATCAGCCACGTGCTGGAACACATGATGTTCCGGGGCACCGAACGCTATCCCGGAGAGTCGTTCAGCCACACCATCGCCTCTCGCGGCGGCCGCGACAACGCCTTCACCGGTCGCGACTACACGGCCTACTACCAGATTCTCAGCAGCGACCAGCTTGCGATCGCAATGGAGATGGAGGCCGACCGCATGCAGAACCTGCTTCTGGCTGAGGCAGACCTTGAAAAGGAACTGGAAGTCGTGAAGGAGGAACGCCGGCTACGGACCGAAGACCGGCCCGAGTCCTTGGCATTCGAACAACTGCAGGCGACCGCGTTCCAGAACCATCCGTACGGCCAGCCGGTGATCGGATGGATGAGCGACATCGGGCAATTGGACCAAAAGCAACTGCGCGACTGGCAACGGCGCTGGTACACCCCTAGCAACGCGCGCCTAGTGGTTGTCGGCGATGTGGATCCGGAGCAGATCTTCGAGATGGCCGAAGAGCACTTCGGGGCGATCCCGAACCATGAAATCACACCCGTACCAAGGCGTCAGGAACCGGTGCAGCGAGGCGCACGCAACGTCTCCTTGCACATTCCGGCCCAGACTGAATACCTGCTTATCGGCTACAAGACTCCGGTCATGGCACAGTTGCCCAAGAAGCAACGCTGGGAAGCCTATGCACTATCCATGCTGACCTCAATCCTGGACGGAGGCAATGCCTCGCGGCTGGCCAAACGGTTGGTCCGAGACCGGAAAATCGCCGCCAGCGCCAGCGCTTCCTATTCCCTGTACAGTGCCCTCAACAGCCTGCTCGTCCTGGATGCCACGCCCAACCCGGGGCACACCGTGGAAGAGATGGAACAGGCCCTCCTCGCAGAAATTGCCGATCTTCAGGCCAACCCGGTCAGCGAAGCCGAACTGCAGCGCGCCCGTGCGCAGGTGATCGCGCACATGGTCTACGCTCAGGATTCCCTGCGCCATCGTGCCTACATGATCGGAATGCTTGAAACAAACGGGCTCGGCTGGGAAATCGAGCAGCAACTGGTCGCTGGCTACCAAGCGGTTACCGCCGCACAGTTACAGGAGGTCGCTCAACGCTATTTAACCGACCACGCCCGCACCACGGTCACGATCCACCCCATCGACGTAACCGCAATCCCGGCTCCCTGACTATGACCCGGATCCTAACTGCCAGTCTCCTGGCACTCGCCATAAGCGCACAGGCGCAAGCCGGTCCACGTATCGAGCATTGGACCAGCGACAGCGGTACTCCGGTGTACTTCATTGCCGCCCCACAGATTCCTATGCTGGATATCCAGATCGTTCTGGATGCTGGCAACAGCCGCGACGGCACGCATCCGGGATTGTCGCAAATCACCCATGCCCTGCTCAACACCGGCGCGGGAGACCTGGATGCGGATGCCATCGCCCAGCAATTCGAGGATGTCGGCGCCGCCTACAACGCCGAAGTCTGGCTGGACCGCTCCATGCTTTCTCTGCGCACCCTGGTGGATTCCGAATGGCGGGAACAGGCTTTGCAGACTTTCGTGACGGTGATCGGCCAGCCCGGATTTCCGGAGTCGGAACTGGAGCGCCGCCGGAAACAAATGCAGGTTGCGCTCAAGAAGATCGAGGAGGATCCCGGCTCTATCGCGAAACGGGCCTTCTACCAAGCCGTCTATCCAGATCACCCTTACTCTTCGCCTACCGCGGGGACCCGTGATTCCCTCGCCGCCATCACCCGAGGCGATGTCGAGGCGTTCTACCAGACTTTCTTTTCCGCCGCCGGTGCCGTCGTCACAATGGTAGGCGCCATAGACCGGGCTGAAGCCGAAACAATCGCAAATCGCATCACCCAGGCACTCCCGCAAGGATCGGCACCAGAGCCGCTGCCGCCCCCCTCCGCGGTGAGCGAAGCGAAAACCGTGACCATCCCGCACCCGTCCAAGCAGGCGCACGTCCTGATCGGCCAGCAGGGCGTTGCCCGCGGAGAAGCATTTCACTTCCCGCTGTATCTCGGCAACTACACCTTGGGTGGCGGTGGGTTTTCTTCGCGCCTGATGCAGGAAATCCGAAACAATCAAGGCCTCGCCTATTCCGTGTACAGCTATTTCTTTCCCTTGAGGCATCGCGGACCTTTCCGGCTGGGATTCCAGACACGAAAGGATCAAGTCGATCAAGCTCTGGACACGGCCTATGCGGAAGTGCGGCGTTTTGTGGCCGACGGGCCGACCGAAGAGGAGCTGGAGCACAGCCGTAACAGCATAGTGCTGGGATTCCCGCTGCGGATCGCGGACAACGCCAGCATGATCGACTATCTCTCGATGATCGGCTACTACCGCCTGCCTCTGGACTACTTGGACACCTGGACGACACGAATCAGCGCCATCAGCCATGCGCAGATCGTCACGGCGTTCCAAGACCGGCTGGACCCCGATCGAATGATCACGGTGATCGTCGGTGGCCAAAACCAGCCCTAAAAACCAACCGCCGCAACGAGTCCGCATCATCGCCGGCCTCTGGCGCGGCCGTTATCTTCAGGTTCCCTCCGTCCCCTCGGTACGGCCAACTCCCGCGCGAGTGCGCGAGACCGTGTTCAACTGGCTGGCCGGAAACGTCGAAAATGCCGAATGCGCCGATCTGTACGCGGGCAGTGGAGCATTGGGGTTCGAAGCTGCTTCGCGCGGAGCACGGCGGGTCACGCTGGTCGATCGCAACCGCACCGTGGTGCAATGCCTGCGGCAGGAAACGCAAAAATTCTCCGCCACGCAAATCGAAGTCGTGCATGCCCGAGCGCTGGCCTATATCGACTGCCTGCGCGAACCGCTTGACATCTTGTTCATCGATCCGCCATTCGCGCTGGGCACCGAACTGCTCGAAAAAACCTGTACGCACCTCGCCGCATCCCGGGCCCTGAAAGAATCCAGCCTCGTCTACGTCGAATCCCCCGCTGATTGGGCCGTACGGATTCCTTCCCGCTGGACTTCGCTGAAATCCAAGCAGGCCGGGCAGGTCGGCTACCACTTGTTCGCGGCTCGCCCCTACGTTCCATTCGACCCGACGACACCCTCCTCATAGTTACAATGTGCGAAGAACCATGAATCGTTGCGCAATCTACCCGGGGACTTTCGACCCCCTCACGTTCGGCCACATCGACCTGGCTCAACGCGCATTGCGCCTGTTCGACCGGCTGATCATCGCCATCGCAACCGATACCCACAAACAGCCCACTTTTACTGCGGAGGAGCGCGTCGAAATGGCACGACTGGCCTTCGCCAACGAGGGCGACAAGATAGAAATTTCTTCCTTCGACGGCCTGCTCGTCGATTTTGCGCGGGACATGGGGGCTCAAGCCATCATTCGAGGCCTGCGGGCGGTATCGGATTTCGAGTACGAGTTTCAACTCGCCAGCATGAACCGAGAATTGGCTCCGGATCTGGAATCCATCTTCCTGACGCCCGGCAAGGAATATGCTTTCGTTTCATCGTCGCTGGTCAAGGAAGTGGCCATGCTGGGCGGCGATGTTTCGCATTTCGTGCCCAAGGAAGTCGAGCAGATGCTGACTTCGAAGCTTCGCTAAGCGTAGTCTTTCCTGAAAAGAACCTAATTCCTGAAGGATGTCCTTGGTGAAACGGCCGGCCCTGCTGCTCTGCCTGTTCCTCCTGTCCGGTGGCCTGTCGATGGCCTCGGCCAATCCACCCGGGCATGCCTTGGCGACTGCGCATCCGGCCGCGACCGAAGCTGGCCTCGAGATCCTCAATGCCGGCGGCAATGCCTTCGATGCGGCAATTGCGGTTTCAGCGGTTCTGGGCGTTGTGGAACCCTACAGTTCGGGAATCGGGGGCGGCGGATTCTTCCTCTTGCACGACAGTGCCCGAAACCACACCACGATGCTGGATGCCCGCGAGCGCGCCCCGCTGGCTGCCCACCGCGACTTGTACTTGGATGCAGACGGAAACGTGGACCGCGATCGAGCGTTGAACGGTCCCCTGGCCGCCGGCATTCCCGGAACCGCCGCCGCCTGGGGGCACCTGGCGGAGCACTATGCGCAGTTGCCGCTCGCCCGTTCGCTTGAATCCGCCGTCCATCACGCCCGGGACGGCGTGCCGCTCAACCCCAAATTGCAACAGGCCATCGCCGCGCGAACAGAAACCTTTCTGCGCTACCCAGGTTCCTCGGTCTTCGTACTAGATTCTCCCAATCCGCCACCTGACATGCGGATCATCCAAAACGATCTGGCATCAACTATGATCCTGCTGGCCGAAAAAGGAGCACAGGCCTTTTATAACGGCCCGCTCGCGGAAACCCTGGTTGCGGAGGTCCGGGACGCTGGTGGCATCTGGTCGCTTGAAGATCTCGAACAATACCGAGTGGTGGAGCGTGAACCGATTACGATCCACTGGCGCGACGCCGAAATCGTAACGGCAGCACTGCCCTCCGCGACCGGCGTCATACTGACGCAGGTCTTCAACATGTTGGGCGAGGACTGGCTCGACGAAAACAGGAACGACGTTCGCGTTCATCGCCTGATCGAAACTTTGCGCCGGGCCTACCTGGAGCGCGCCAAACACTTGGGCGACCCCGACCACGTAGACGTTCCGGTCGAGCAACTGACCAGCGCGGAGTACGCCCGGGAACTGATGGCGGATTTCGATCCCGAGCGTGCCACTTCTTCTCAGAGCCTCTACACGGCCGAACCGGAAGCCGGGAACACCACGCACTTCAGCATCCTGGATCGGGACGGCAACTGGGTTAGCGCCACCCTGTCCATCAACGGCCTGTTTGGCTCCGGGTTCACCGCGCCCGGCACCGGAGTCCTGCTGAACAACGAGATGGACGATTTCTCCGCCAAGCCCGGCAACCCGAACCTGTACGGCCTGATCGGCAGCGAGGCCAACGCTATCGCGCCCGGAAAACGCATGCTGTCTTCGATGGCGCCGACTGCCGTACACCACGCCAACACGCTGGCTCTGCTCGGAACCCCCGGCGGCAGCCGGATTACCACGATGGTGATGCAGGGGATCCTGCAGTTCCTGCAAGGTGCCGACGCCACATCCCTCGTCTCCAGTCCGCGACTGCATCACCAAGCCCTGCCAGACAAGATCTTCATTGAACCGGATGCAGTGGTGGATCGAGAGCGGCTCGAAGCAAAAGGACATGTTTTCGAGGTTGCAGAACCATGGGGCAACATGCAGGTAGTGGTGTGGGACACCCACGAAGCCCGGCTGGATGCCGCATCAGATCCCCGGGGCCTTGGGTCTGCGAAAATCGAGATGCTGAATATCAATGACTAAGAGGCCATTGCCGCCGTCTTTCGGGGCTCAGGGAGGTTATACTAGTCAACTTCCAAAACCAGCCGATCCCGACACGGGCGAAACCCGAGATTCCTTCCTTGCATACGGAGCATCTGGAAGATGAGGTGCTGAATGGACGACGACGCGATCAAAAACGCTAAAGTCAAGATCCTGGTCGTTGACGACGAGGTGGATCTGGAGCAACTTATGTTGCAACAGATGCGCAGAGAGATCCGGCACGGGCATTACTCTTTTGAATTCGCGCACAACGGCGCGGAAGCTTTGGAGCGCTTGCGCGAGGAGCCCGATTTCGACATCGTGCTGTCCGATATCAACATGCCCGTGATGGACGGGTTGACGATGCTGGAGCAGATCCCGGACGTCAACCCAAACATTCGCGCCGTGATGGTTTCCGCCTACGGCGACATGGAAAACATCCGTACCGCAATGAATCGCGGAGCGTTCGACTTTGTAACCAAGCCGATCGACTTCGGGGACCTCAAGGTGACGGTGGAGCGCACGGTTGAAAACCTGATGCTGTGGCGCGAAGCGTTAAGTTCGCGCGACAAGCTCGTTGCAGTTCAGCACGAACTGGGCGTGGCGCAGTCGATGCAGCAGAACATCCTTCCCCAGACTTTTCCGACAACTGAAAACTACGACGTCTACGCCCACATGGTCGCGGCCCGCTCCGTCGGCGGCGATTTCTACGACGTCTACGACCTTGGCAATGGCAAACTCGGTGTCGTCATCGCCGACGTGTCGGACAAGGGTGTGCCGGCAGCCATGTTCATGATGGCCAGCCGAACGCTTCTGAAAGCCTGTGCGTTTTGCTCCGTTTCTCCCTCCCAGGTTCTGGGACAGGTGAATGAGATGTTGTCCGAGAACAACGACGCCATGACCTTCGTGACCCTGCTGTACGGCATTTACGACCCCGAAACAAGGAGTTTCACCTACTCGAATGCCGGTCACAACTTCCCCATCGTCGTCCGCCCGGGACCCACGGTGGAACTGCTGGAATCGACTGGCGGCATTGCCCTCGGTATCGAGGGAGAATTCCCGTTCCAGGAAGAAACCACGACTCTTGAGCCGGGCTCCATGATCGTGCTGTATACCGATGGGGTATCGGAGGCGGAAAGGGAAGATGGCGAAATGTTCGAGATGGAGCGATTCGGCCAGATTTTTAAAGACAATTCCTACGAGAGCGCCCAGCAAGCCACGGACGCGGTATTCGATGCCGTTCATGATTTCGTTGGCAACAGCCCGCAATCCGACGACATCACCTGCTTGGTTCTGAAGATCCCGGAATAACTGACACGGTCGAGAAAATGGAATCCTCGCGCACTTTGATTGTTTCCAATCGCATCGAGGAAATCCGGACGATCGAGAGGTTTCTGACCGAATTCTCTGAACAGCATGACTTCCCGCCCGACGCAGTGTTTCAGATCCAGCTTTCACTAGAAGAGATTTTCACCAATGTTGTCAGCTACGGGTACGACGACGATACGGAACACGACATCGAGATCGTGCTTTCCAAAAACGGGGAAGCCATAACCATCGAGATCGCAGATGACGGCCGCCCCTTCGATCCGTTGCAGGACGCGCCGGAAATGGATTCAGAAAGCGCGCTCGAAGAGCGCCGGGTTGGCGGCGCGGGAATCGCACTGACGAAAACCATGATGACTGACTTGCGCTATCACCGGGACGACGGCCGAAATCACCTGATCATGGTGAAGGATCTCTAGCGACGTGCGGACATTGCGGAAGCAGATTCCAAAAAACATATTCGCGGCTTTTGTGGCGGCGACAATGGCCGGTACGGCTCTCGGCCAAGACCGCCAAGGATCGTCCGCCGCTCCCGGAGTGTTCGAAGATCTCATCCTGTTCGGGCAGTCTGCTGCCTTCGAAGGCCCGGCCCAGGAACTCGGCCGGAGTATGCAGGCCGGCATTCTGGCTGCATTCAAGGAAATCAATGACCAAGGGGGCGTCCATGGACGTCGCCTCGAACTGAGATCCCTGAATGATTCCTATGAACCGGACAAGGCCATTGCCAACACCCGGCAGTTGATCGAGGAAGGCGTTTTTGCATTGATAGGCGCAGTCGGCACCCCGACTTCCAAAGCTGTGGTGCCCATCACCAAAGAGAATCCCATTCCCTACCTGGCTCCGATGACCGGCGCAGAATTCTTGCGGGACAACGCGCACCATACCGTCATCAACCTTCGGGCCTCGTACTACCAAGAAACCGAGGAAATGGTCAAGCGATTGACGGTCGACCGGAAAATCAAGCGCATTGCCATTCTGTACCAAGACGATTCATTTGGCCGCGCCGGCTTACGGGGAGTCCTTCGCGCCCTTGAGAAACGCAAACTTTTTGCTATCGGTACGGGAGTGTTTTCCCGAAACACCGTTGCAATCAAAACAGCGCTTCTGGATTTGAAGGCGGTCGAGCCAGAAGCCGTCATCATTATTGGCCCGTACCAACCGACTGCGACGTTCATCAAATGGGCGCACCGCCTCGGCATGGAATCTGCCGTCTTTATGACGCTTTCCTTTGTTGGCAGCAACGCCTTGGCGAAGGAGTTAGGCGCCGAAGGGGACGGAGTCCTCGTCACGCAAGTCGTTCCTTTCCCGACAGGCGACACAGTGCCGGTTTCCGCGTTGTACCGCGCCGCACTGAAAGCCTACGACCCCTCGATCGCCCCCGGATTTATCTCGTTCGAGGGCTACCTGGGAGGACGCCTTGCTATTTATGCCCTGCAACAATGCGGTGAAAAAGTAGATCGGGACTGTATTCATTCCGCGCTGCGAAGCGGCAGCGACATTGATCTGGACGGATTCCTCCTGCGGTTCGGCAAGTACGATAACCAGGGTTCGGACCGCGTGTTCCTGACGGCGATCGGCCCTGACGGCCAATACATGCCGCTCACCACTTTGCCCTCTCGGCAATAGAGAGAAATTACCTGTGTTCGGCAAATTTCCCAAAGTCTGGAACCAGATCTCGACACAGCTCCACACTAGTTTTGGAGGTGCCGTGGTGCTGATTGTCGCCATCAGCCTTCTCACCATATTTGTACTTGACCATATCAAGACCATCCAGTACAGCATCAGCGAGCAAAGCATGCCGGACATGCAGGCCGCATTCTCCGTCGCACAACAAACGTCCACGCTCATCGCGGCCGCCCCGCAACTCGCGACTGCAACGACATTAGAACAATTTGAGGATATTGTTGTATCGGTGGGCATGCAAGCGAAAACTTTCGAGGCCGAATTGACGGCCATGTTGAGGCGGCAGCAAGACAGTGAGCATACACAACGGATCCGAGAAGACGGGAAGGGAATCATTCAGGATATCGAACGTATCAAAGTGCTTGTTCAGGAGCGGTTCGATCTCCGCCAGCGCAGCGGTCTTCTCAAGGAGGAACTTCGTGCGGTTCATGACGCGTTGATGACGGTTTTGATCAGTGAAATCGACAACCAAATGTTCTACACGATCACGGGCTACTGGTCCCTTGACAGTGCGCAATCGCCACGCCCGGATCATTTCTCCGAAGAAGAATTCGTGACTTACCGTCGCCTGGTCGAACTTCGCGAAGCCGCAACAGTAACCACCCAATTACTCGCAACCGCATTTACGGTCAGCGATGCTGCGCTGCTGCAACCGTTACGAGAAGAATTCGAAGCGACGACCGGACTTGCCAACCGATCCCTCGAGTATCTCGAAGGCCGTCCGATACATGAGGATTTGTCCCGGGCCTTCTCAAATCTTTTTTCACTTGGCCACCGGCAAGATAACGGTTTCGATCTGCATGGTCAAGAACTCGCCGTCGATGCGGAACTGTCCTTCCGGCTCCAACACAGCCAAACCCTAGGAGCGGAGATTGTGGTGTTGGTGGAGGAGATTGTTGGTCAATACAGTCTGGCTGCGCTGCAGATGACAGCGGAAGCCACCGAGGTCACCAAGACGAGCTCAACGCTGTTGCTCATCATCAACATTATCAGCATCACCGGCGCGGTTCTGATTGGATGGCTCTTCGTGGAACGGCGCCTGATCCGGCGCCTGGGTATTGTTTCCCAGCAAATACAGCGCATCGCCGGCGGCAACCTGGAAATTCCCATCGAAGTGTCCGGTAATGATGAGATTGGAGAGCTGGCCAAGGCGCTTGAGGTGTTCCGGCAAAATGCACTGGAAGTGCAGCGCCTCAGCCTCGTCGAGCAACTTGCCGACGAACTGAAAGAAATGTACCAGGATTTAGAGAAAGCGAACGAAAAACTGAAGAGTGCGCAAGATCAGATCGTGATGCAGGAAAAACTCGCCGCTCTCGGCCAGCTGACCGCGGGAGTCGCACACGAGATCAAGAACCCCATGAATTTCATCATGAATTTCGCCCAGGTCTCGAAAAACTTGCTGGAAGAAATGTTGGAAGAAGTGGCCAAAACCAAGCCGGGCGCAGAAGTCGAAGAAGAATACGATCCGGAGCTGGTCGATGAAATCGCTGAAGACCTGACCGGGAATCTGGAGCGCATCCACGAGCACGGCACTCGCGCTAATCGAATCGTGATGGACATGCTCAAGATGGGCCGGCACGACTCTGGAGACTGGCAACCGGCCGATATGGGCGTACTGCTGAACCAGCATGCCATGCTCGCGTTCCACAGTGCCCGTGCCACTGACCCTGACTTCCAGCTCGACATTCAGGAGGATTACGTACCGGATGTCGACAAGATCACGGTGAAACCCCAGGATCTTGGCCGGGTATTCCTAAACCTAGTAACCAATGCGTGCTACGCAACGGACGAAAAACGGAAAGCCTTGATGGCAGAGAGCGGCAATGGCGCGACAACGTATCAGCCGACACTCAACTTAAGCACACAGTTGGTGGGGGAATTCCTTGAAGTGCATGTCCGCGACAATGGGAACGGCATTCCCGAATCCGCTTTGAAACAGATTTTCAACCCATTTTTCACGACGAAACCACCCGACAAGGGTACGGGTCTGGGATTGTCACTGTCCAGCGACATTGTCCGAGAACACGGCGGCGAATTCCGCGTAGATACGAAAGAGGGCGAATACACCGACATGATCGTCTCCCTGCCACTCAAAACCCCGGAAGAGTTGATGACCGCTGCTCCGAAGACAGACGAAGGGGAAGGCGCCCCGGACGCACCGGCACCGGACGCGCCGGCACCGGACGCGCCGGAAGACTCGGCGGACACTCAGGATGGAGAAACTGCTTAGGAAGGTGTCTCAGCAGGTCACTGCGGAGACTGCCTCTGAAGAGGATCCGTAGACATCAATGACTTTGTCGAAGCCCGCAGTCTTGACCATAGAGCCAACGGTTTCCGATAAAGAACATATCGCGAATTTCTTGCCCTTGGCGTGGAGGATCTTCGCAGTCACCAGAATTGCACGCAATCCAGCGCTGCTGATATAAGTTAAGGTTGCTAAATCCAGGATGACGGCACTGCCCTCGTAAGCCCTGACCTTCTCATTAAGCCCGGCTTGGAACTCTTCTGCATTCAGGCCGTCGATATGACCCGCCACGTCTACCATGAGTGCGCTTTCAGTCTCGCGAACCTGAAATCCGAACTGATGATCAGAAATGATCCTTCTCCCTAAAATGACTTGTTCCGCATCATAGCACAGGGCAACCACGGATATGGAAGAGGTTGCCAGCTAAGTGTGGAGTGAGAATTTGCGGCACGACGACCACTGTGTCACCGCCTCAATAGCCGAGGAACGGGACATGTAGACATCGATAATATTGTCAAAACCCGTCGTCTGGATGATTTCCAGAATGGCTCTTGGTAAAGAGCAGAGTGCCAACTTTTTGTTCCGACGATTCATCGCCTCGGCAATCAGCAGAATCGCGCGCAGCCCTGCGCTACTGATGTAGGACAGGCCCTCAAAATCCAAGACGATGGCAGGACCGTCGTAGCTTCGCGTTGTTTGCTCCAAGCCGCTTTGAAACTCACGCGTATTCATGCCATCCACATGACCCGCCACATTGATCACGAGCGTGTGCTCAAACTCTTCGGTCTGCAAATCGAATTGAGACTCTGAATCTGTCATGTTTCAGTGCAGAGTGGTTTCACAAGCATACCTGAAGCCCCCGTCCAACCCTAGCGGCCAGTCGGCAAACAAGATTTCTGGGATTATTCAACCGGTCGTCGCCGTGACCGCCACGGAGCGAGACTCGTGTATGTCGATAATCTTGTCGAAGCCGGTAATTTGGATGATCTCCATAATGGGATCGGGCAACGCACACATGGCAAACTTTATTTGTTTGCTCTTGAGCGTCTTGGCGATGAGCAAAATCGAGCGTAACCCGGCACTACTGATGTAGGACAGGTTCTCAAGATCTAAAACAATGGCCTGACTGTCGCTAGAACTCTCGGCCTTTTGATCCAAGTTTTCTTGGAACTCTTGTGCGTTTACGCCGTCAATGCGGCCCGCCACGCTGATTACAAGTGCTCCATCGAGTTCTTCAGTCTGTAGCTCAAACTGGTGGTCGGAAATGGTCGGCTCCCAAAATGGTATAGGCCGCTATTATAACAATTGAACACGGTTTGCCAAACGGCAATTTATGGGGGGGGGGGGGGGTTTGAGGGGGGGGGGGGGGGTTTGGAAAAAAATTAAAGTGGTATTTAATAATAAATTTTACCCCGGAAAATAACCCCAAGGCCGCCATAAAAACCCCCGTAAGCGGGG
>JAPPLD010000005.1 GCA_028819565.1 Gammaproteobacteria bacterium
ATTCTGGCTCATTGAAGCCGGATTAGAGAGGGGCGGACCATCCCATTACACAAAACCGTGAAGAGCCTATGTAGTATGGCATCCGAAAGATTTGGAGGGTGCCGAAATTGCGGAAGAATTTGTCGAACATTTTCACGGTAATGTATACACAGGTCTGATTGGTGGTGCAGTCGAAGTGTTTATCCGGAGCGAGGGATGGAATTCTGTAGACGGTGCCCCGCGCTCAATTCCTAGTTCAGAATCTCCTTTACCAAACAACATCCCAAAAGCGATGCGCACAGCGGTCGTGCCTCTCATGGGAGTCGAGATGGCACGTGCGGTCCAAGTCGAATCAAGCGTATGGGAAAAATATCTACAAAGCATCCGGAAAATGCAAGAGAACGACCCGGGCACGGTGGGCGTTTTCCCTTATTTATTGGGTGACAGCACAATCACCAACACCAAACTAGGACGGATATTGGAGCCCTATCAACGTATAGCCACTTCTCCACTTCAGGCGGACGGGGAAACAGATGCGACCCTTAGATGCCGCGATCTTACGCAGGGTATTTTTCAGATCCTTTTTCAGGACGGAAATACCCCACTAACAGTTTTTATTAGCCATACAAATCGTGGAATGCCAGGCACAGAAGAAAAAGTGGCGGAACTTGTTGAAATAGTACGCCAAATTATTTTGAACACGCATCTGAAGGAGTTTTTCTCCGTTTATGACTTGCAGCCAGGTAGTTATTGGGCAACTGAATTACAAAACAGAGCAACTACAAGCGCATTGTTAGCACTACGTACCGACCTATATTCGAGTCGTGACTGGTGCCAGAAAGAAATGGCGATTTCCAAACGAAAAGGCATGCCTATAGTCATCATAGATGCTTTATCCTCTAATGAGGAACGAGGCTCATTTCTTATGGATCATATGCCACGTGTGCCGCTCAGGCAACAAGGAGGGTCATGGCATAAAGAGGATATTTTTAAAGCGCTTAATCTTCTCGTTGATGAATGCCTCAAACGAGCACTTTGGAATCATCAAAAACAATTGTCACAAAGCAGGCCAGATTTCAATATCTCATGGTGGGCGCCACATGCTCCTGAACCCGTGACTTTTGCTCAATGGTTGGTGAACGAGAAAGAGAGTGGTAATCAACCTAGGGGTAATTCCATTGTGCGTATCGTGCATCCTGACCCTCCGCTTGGCCTCGAAGAGGTATCTGTCCTTAAACAGATGCTGTCTATTAGTTGTACAGGATGCACTCTTGATATCGTGACACCTCGCTCTCTTGCAACTCGCGACGGGTAAGGACGATGAACAGCTTGGCCAAACACAAGGGACTTCTTCCTCCAAGCGCACTTAGAGGGATTCGGCTTGGTCTTTCAGTGTCTGATAGCGCAGATCTTGCCCGTCTGGGTCTATTGGAAATTCATTTTCGAATCGCTCTCGGCGAGATTGCGCGATGTGTCTTACTTTCAGGAGGAGAAATTGTCTATGGCGGGCACCTTGATCCTAGGGGTTACACGGCATTTTTGATGCATGAACTCAAGCGCTACGGAGAAGAACAAAATCCTTCGTTACACATCTGTCTGGCATGGCAGGAACATCGAAAACTTTCTATTAGTGAATTCCAGAAACAAAATAAATCGTTAGGTATGCTAGGCACGATTACATGCCTAGATGTTGATGGGGCTCCAATTGACCCGACCAAGGGGAGGTCTGAGCGTCCGATTCCTGAAACTGATAGCGAAGTGCGCGCGAAAAGCCTTACTGCCTTACGACGCTACATGGCTGAACATGTGGACGCACAAATATTCATCGGCGGCAAACGCGAAGGATATCATGGTGATATGCCAGGTCTTATAGAGGAAGCAATAATCACTCTAAAAACTAGCCGCTCGATTTATCTGGCTGGGGGGTTTGGAGGAGTAACGCTGGACATCATCCGTGCACTGGAAATAGATAGTGGTTCATGGTTCCCACAGGGAACAAGTAAACAAACTTCTTGCCAGCGGGTAATCAAAGGGATTGGCAAACTTGAAAAAATAAAGAAAAGTTCCAAAGGGGTGGATTTAAGAAATGGGCTTTCTGATGTTGAAAATCGGAAATTAGCCACTACGCACAGACCAAGTGAGATTGCAGCATTAATTTGTCTCGGATTGAGTAGAAAATTTGCCAAACATGTACATTAACTACAATCGCTTATCTTTGCTTAAGAACTCCACAATTATTTCAGCCACCGTATAAGTTCCAAAATATACAAGTTACCGGTTTGCTCTCTTCATTTTTCGACTCAAATCATATTTACAATTTGAGCGATTTTGAAAAGTCATGTCAATAAGGAATCTAAGTGTAGATGCGTTAATCTTGTACCACGGCACAACCGAAATTGTAACTTTCGGTTTAATCAGATTATCTATGATCCGGTCAGGCATGTGCGGATATAGGCGCTCGTATTCCTCCCTTGCATCCACAGAAGTCCAAGTTGTGATTTCAGGATGAATGAGTTTCTTTTCTTCTTCGCCGTACGCAGCTTGACAAGAACTATCGGGTATGGTCGGCAAATTGATAACTAGGATTCCCGATCTTTTGTTCACAACTCCATCGTACATGCTCGAATGGATTTCCCAATCTACATGTTTCCTATGTTTCGTATCGGTTCCAACTAGAACGATAGTGACAGTGGAATCCCTCAGGTAATTGTCCCGAATAATCTTCCGGATATGTTCGTCGTCAAGATCCTCTGTAATGTCTCCGGTATCTACAGACATGTCAACAAATATCGAGTTTCGTTCTGCAATTTCTACCAACTTTTCTTTATAAGGTTGATCGTTATCATGGTGATAGCTAATAAACACTCTGTGCATTATCTCCTCCAAACTAATATTTATTTGAACTTGTTAAAAGTTGCGAATGCCGCAATTTTAACCGTTGCAAAAATGAATACAGTCCGAGGAAAGTTTCTGATCGCGTATAGCAACTAAAATTTAAATTTTTGAGTACATCCTCCGAATCCTTTGTCCTTGCTAAAATGCGGCATCCAGCCACCGCACCCCCATGGAGTTCCTAAAACCCCGCACTCTCAAGGCTCGACAGAAAACTCTTGCCCTGCTTCTACCCTGCCTTACACCTGTTCAGGATGACCTTGGAAACGTTCCGACCTCAATGCAGCAGGACCCCCGCGTCAACGGCGCCTTGATCGGTCTGACCGAACGCGTCTGTGCTCACTTCCAGGTCACCCGGTCAATCCACATCCAGCGCGTGATCGCCACTGTTTTCGAGGAAATCTACCGTCGTGAAGCGACCGCTGTCCTCACGCAGTGTGATGAACTTCTGGAAGATCCCCAGTCCGAACTGTCCCGCGCCCGCGCCAATGTCAGTGAACTGCAACCGGAAACTCCAGATCCAAACTGGGTGAGCGACCTGAACGACTACATCCAGAAGAACTACGAACGCCCCGACATCCTAGTGCTTTGAATTTCTGATCCATGGATATTGCCCTGCATCGTTCAGCCTCCGATATCGAGGAAGACTTGGAATACTACTTCAGCGAACAGCGCGACAAGCATGACCAGATTCGCCCATCAGACGATATCCGGAGTTTCACCACGGATGCTGCAAACTTCACGGAAGACCCCGGCAAAGACGGAGTCGGGAACGTTTTCCATCCTTTCGCATCGTTCTCGCTGGACCGAATCTTTATCGGCATCAGTTTCCCTCTGTTCTCCAACAATTGGGGCGCGGCGTTCCTGCGTCACCTACTGGGGTTGATAAAGCCCAAAGGGGCCGTAATTCTCCCGGTCTACCCGGAAATCCAGGCACGCGACCAAGGCCTGTGGTGCCGTAGTTCTCTTGAAAACATCTTCCGCAGCCGCTCACGCTACATCGGCATCAGCAATATCTGGGCAGAGAACGACGGCGTCATGTCGATGCGGGTCGGCCGACGCTGGCCACCCATCATCCCAAGTGCGGCTCGTTGGCTGTTCGAACAGACCCCGCGGCGTGCAGTGGCTCTAGGGCTGGAAGACAACACCGAAGCGATCCAGAAATTCTGGCAGTCCGAAGTCCAGCGTTTCTGGCGTCTCGGCCGCTATCACGCCGTCATTGAACAAATCATCCGCAACCAGTACGGCCCGCGTCGGCCCGTGCGCCTAGCCGCTATCGGTGAAGATGCGGGCCTAATCGCGCTTGAATGTCTTTACAGCCCCTACACTCGTGTCACCCGAGCCAATGTCTACAACCCCACGGAATCTCCCGATGCCTTGCAGGCTCTGGATCAAGCCTGCTCAACTCAAGAACACGGCCCACTGGAATGTTCCGAGTCCTCTGAAGTTGAAAATCTGCGCGACGTGTTGTGTGTCACTGACTCTGCGGCTCTGGATCCGGATGCGGCTGCCCGCCAACTTTCCAAAGGCGGCACACTCATCCTGACACCGGAATGCGCGGCATCAAACCCGGAACTGGGTCCAGGATTCAACGAACCGGAATACTATTCGGATATAGTTGCGCAACGCCTTCATTCCAACATCCCGATCTACCACTATTCCGAACGAATCGAAGAAGAAATCGCCCAGCAAACCGAATCACACCAAAATGCCTTCATGGTTCTGAGCAAGTCCTAGAGCCACTGGTAAATTGCTCCCGCGATGAACGCCACACTGACAATCAGGGCTACTGCATTGAACAACACTGCCTTCCCGTCTGCGTCCTTCTTCCCCTGCCGGAATCGACCAACCTCGTGGATCAGCATGTTCCCGCTGACCAGCGCCGGAAGAATCGCCAGCACGCCAAACAGCGTTATGCCGTAACGATAGTGCGGTAGATTGATGATCCAGTCCCAATCAAACATTCGGCGGCTCCATACGCCCCACTCGCGCCGACAGTATACGTGCTGGCTACTGGCATTCAGCCTTCTCGCGGCCTCACCCACTCTTGCCACGGCAGCCAAATCCAGCGACAGTGATCTGACGGCCCAGCGCGCGGTCTACAGCCAAGCCCTGAAAGCCCTGAAGAAAGGTCAAACCAAACGCTTCCACCGCCTGCGCAAGCAACTCGGCGACTATCCACTGGTCTCCTATCTCGACTACCGCTACCTAGTCGTACGCCGCGGCGGATCACACGACAAGCAGATTGCGAAATTCATCGTCGAGCACAAGGACTCCCACCTAAGCCGTCGACTGCACAATGCCTGGTTGCGCTCCCTGTTCAAGCGTCGCCATTACACCAAACTGATCAACTCTTACCAAGAGTATGGCGACGTCAGCCTCCAGTGCCTATACGTCCGCTCCCATATCCGCCTCAAAAGACTCACCCAAGAACTTGAACCGCTGATTCACTCCATCTGGCTTCACGGCAAGTCCCGGCCCAAGATCTGCGACCCCCTACTCACGTGGTTCCGTAACAACGGACTGACCAACGATCTAGTTTGGCAGCGCATCCAATTGACTATGGAGAAGCGCAACACCCGGCTGGCCCGCTACCTCAAGCGCTTCCTGCCGCAAAAAGAGCGCGCTTGGGTCGACCTCTGGATTCAGGTTCATCGAAATCCTAAACGCTACCTGAGAGATCGCCACCTAAAATCCGCTAGCCCCCACGCACGCCGGATTGTCGCACACGGCATCACGCGCCGCGCACGCAAAGACCCTGAGGCCGCCTACGAATGGTACGAAGGATTCCGCAAGGCCAAGGTGCTCAGCCTCAAACAGATCCAAGACCTGCGCTACCGCATCGCTTTGGAAGCCGCCAGCGACGGGTTGCCACTGGCCCATTCATTGATGGAAGCCACTCCCAATTATTTGCGTGACGATACGTTCCGGCACATGCGCCTGCGCCTGGCCCTGCATGAAAGGGATTGGCAGAAGATTCTTGAGGCTGCCCAGGAATTGCCGGACGCCTATCCGTACAACCAGATGGGCTCGTACTGGCAGGCCCGCGCGCTGAAGCAACTCGACCGCACCGCCGAAAGCGTCAAACTCTTCGAGGAAGTCGCCAATCACCGCAGTTACTACGGGTTCCTCGCGGCTGAACGGCTCAACCGGCCGCACTCCTTGAACAATGCCCCCACTCCTTCGGACAAAGTTTCCAGGGAAGAACTGCCCGCTCTGAAGCGTGCCCGCGAATTCCTCCACCAAGGGAGCATCATGAATGCGCGTGAAGAATGGTATGACCTGATGAATCAAGGTAGCGCAGAGCAACTCAATCGCGCAGCGATCGCCGCCAGCAACTGGGGTTGGCATGAAGGCACAATCCGTGCTTTCGGGAAAAGTCGCTACTTCGATGACCTGAAACGCCGCTTCCCGCGGGCTCACGCCGACCTGTTCGAAAAAGAGGCCCGCCGCAACAAAGTCGACTCTTCACTGCTGTTCGCCATCTCTCGACGCGAGAGTGCCTTCGCGACTGACACGCGCTCCCGAGCCGGAGCCGTCGGCCTGATGCAACTGATGCCGGGAACTGCACGACAGGTCGCCCGATCCCTCAAACTCAAACGCCCCCGAACCCAGTCCCTCAAAAAGCCTTCCCTGAATATCCGCCTAGGCAGCCGCTACATTGCCGACATGCTCAAACGCTACAACGGCAACCCCGCCATGGCCCTAGCCGCCTACAACGCCGGTCCCGGAGCCGTCGATCGCTGGCGTCCCGATTTCGAGACGGATGCGGATATCTGGATCGACACTATCCCGTTCGAGGAGACCCGGAAATACGTCCGCATCGTGCTGGAATACGCTGCGATCTACCAGTGGCAGGCAGGTCAACCAGCCTCTCCGATCTGGCCGCAGATCCAGCCGATCCGCCCCTGACGGCCCGCATGATCGAGCCACGGGAATTTCCTGGAATCCGCCACGATGCCTGGAAGCATCAGGAAGACCTTCGAAGAACGGAAATCGCGGCAATAACGGTGCGCTGGTTATTGCACCGCACCATCAACTCCCGTGCAGGACTCCGATTCGGTCTTTCCAAGGTGAACTCGAACCCGATCGGCAAAACGATGTCTGCGGCAACCAGCCGCGTCTTGTGGCCTTCGGCGAGCGCGAGGTACAGGCAATATGCCTTGGAATCAATGCGCGCGCCCGCTCACGCCCGTGCCCTCCCGCCTCATCGCATCACCATGAAACGTCTTCAAGCGACCGCCCGACCTGCGCCGCAATGAAACGAGCGAATGGATCAATGTCCTGCCCCACGCTGGACGCCTCAAGCGCTGCGAGATAACTCCCTCGGTCCTCGACACGGATGACTGTCCAAGGATAACCGCCGGATGCCAGCATGGCGTTCATGATGAACCTGGCCATGCGCCCGTTCCCGTCAGGATAAGGGTGGATGTATCCGAATAGCCAGTGTCCAAGCGTGGCGCGCACCGAAGGTTCGGTTTCCTCCTCCAGCAAGTCGAACAAGGCAGACATTGCTTCGCCAAGGACCTCCCGACGAGGCGGCACGTGCCTGGAACCGCGCAAGTAGACGGCATCGTTCCGGTAGCCAGCCAAATCCGATGCCGCGATCAGGCCCGCGACCGCGCAAGGCTGGAACAGTTCCACGTACCATTCCCGATGTGCTGCGCGCACCAATCCTCCCGGATTGCCGCCCTTGACAATCTCTTCGACCGTCTGACGGACCAAGCGGAACGCCTGCCAGTAGCCGCGCGTGGCAAGCGCGTCGCGGTTCCTCCGGTCTTCGGCATGAGCGTCCGGGTTCCAACCGCCGGAGCGGACGCGACGGATAAGATCGGGCGTGACGCGGTAGCCTTCGATCGACAATGAGTGATATGCGTCACTTTGGTAGATGCCGTCCACCGACTCCAGATACGCCTTCTTGTCGCGAGGCAGGCCGGGAGGGCTGGGAAACCTTGCCAGCACAGGCTCCCGGCCGGCCTGCCACATGGCTTTCAGGCGTCCCACCATGGGCGTTTCGGTACGGCTTATGGGCTCGAATGCCTGTTCCGGGCAAAATGGGTCGGTTTCTCGCACATCGTGGCCGGCCGCCTTCATTGCCCGAAGAATGTCATCGGCCAGATCCATCCGCCCGATGCGTCGAAATGCGCCCGCAAGCCGACCCGCAGAGACCGAATGTCCGCCGTCAAGGAGACGGACCAGCATCTCGGATGCATCGCGAATGCCGGAAAGCAGCACCCGTCCCTCCACCGGATGGCTGGCGAAAAAAGCTGCGGAAACCCTGAGCAAGGCCGCATTTTTCGAAAAAAGACGTAGCCCGTCCCACTCGGACAGATTGGATTCGGCAGGCATTTCCTTTTGCTTGAGATCGTACAGCGAAGTACTGAATGGCAAATCAAGCGAGTTGTTCATCCCTCTTGGAGTGTAGATTACGATCTGCTTCGGTATGGCTGTATTTTCCGCAAACAGCAAAAGCGATTGCTCCGGAGACACATGCCATTCGTCGCCAAACCGCGTGGAGCAATAGCGTGCGCAGAATTCCCAGAAAGAGGCAAACCAAAAGGTCGTATCCCCCGGCGAAGCGTCAGGGCTGGACACATGTAGCCAGCCTTTGACGATCTCACGGAGAAAACCAGAGCGAACCAAGCGTTCGCGGTCCGCTCTTTTCAGTTCGTCGAAGCGCAGGACACGCTGCCCTTTATCCTGGAACGCCTCAAGCCGTTCAAGCGACGCAGCCAGTTTTTCTTGCGGTGACGCCATCCTGTCCCTCCTGCATCCGCAAGTAGATTGCGCCGTATAGTTACAAGTTTATTATGTTGTGCGAATGCAAGTGTATCATGCTTGGCTGTTCCGGATGTTCTGGGCTTGTCCGGCTGCCGTCGCATGAGGCTTCCGGCCTGAAACCTTCGGCCCCGCAACCCGAGGCATCCATCCCGCAAAGCCCCGAAGCCCCAGAAAGCCAGCCCTCTATCCTTAAAATGCGGCATCCAGCCGCCGCACTCTCATGGGGTTCCTAAAACCCCGCACGCGGGCGACGATCAGGCTTTTGCTGCCAGCAAGGCTTGGTCGAGATCTTCGAGAATGTCGTCGATGTGCTCGATGCCGATCGACAAACGCACCATGTCCGGGCTGACCCCGGCCGCCTTCATGGAAGCCTCGTCCAACTGACGGTGCGTGGTGGTCGCCGGATGGCAGGCCAGCGACTTGGCATCCCCGATGTTGACCAGCCGGACGATCAGGTTCAAAGCGTCGATGAATCGTCCGCCCGCTTCCGCACCGCCCTTGATCCCGAAACTCAGGATGGACGAAGCCCGCCCGCCCATGTAGCGTTGCACCCGGTCGTGATGCGGATGATCCTCAAGTCCCGCGAACTGCACCCAGGTCACCTGGTCGTGCCCCTGCAGGAACTCCGCGACCTTTTGCGCGTTCTCACAATGCCGCTCCATGCGCAACGGCAAGCTCTCGATTCCCTGTAGAACCAGAAAACTATTGAACGGCGACAACGCCGCACCCATGTTGCGTAGCGGAATCAGCCGGACTCGCGTGATATAGGCTGCCGCACCCAAATCGGTGTAGACGACGCCATGGTAGGAAGCATCCGGCTCGCTCATCATGGGGAAACGGTCCGCGTGGTCGAGCCACGGGAATTTCCCGGAATCCACCACGACGCCACCGATCGACGTGCCATGTCCACCCATGTACTTGGTCAGGGAATGAATCACGATATCGGCCCCGAACTCGATAGGCCGGCACAGCACCGGAGTCGGGACAGTGTTGTCCACCACCAGCGGCAACCCGTGCGCATGCGACAAATCAGCCAGCGCCGTCAGGTCCGCGACATTGCCAAGCGGATTTCCGATGGTCTCGCAAAAAACCAGCCGCGTGTGGTCGTCAATGCTTGCCTTCATGGCTTCCAGATCATCCGGATCAACGAAGCGAACTTCGATTCCCAACCGCGGCAAAGCATGTGCGAACAGGTTGTAGGTGCCGCCATACAAGGTATGCGTGGAAACGATGTTGTCGCCACTGCCCGCGATGGTGAAGATTGCGTCGGTGATGGCCGCCATTCCGGAAGACAGCCCCAGCGCCCCGACGCCGCCTTCCATTTCGGCGACACGCTTCTCCAGCACCGCCGTGGTCGGGTTCATGATGCGGGTGTAGATATTGCCCTCGACCTTGAGGTCGAACAGGTCCGCCCCGTGCTGCGTGTCGTCGAAAGCGTACGACGTGGTCTGGTAGACCGGCACGGCCACCGCCTTGGTGGTGGCTTCCGGTTCGTAGCCGCCGTGCACGGCCAAGGTTTCCATCTTCATGCGCCAATCCTCGGTGCTGGGATGGTCCTCACTGGATTTATCCACCCCTTTCGTATGCGTCCGGTCGGAACTCTGCAATAGCTGCCGGGAAAGCAGGACATTCGCATCTTCAACGGCCAATCCTGATCATTGTAAACCGAGCCAAACTGCACCATCCAGCCACAGTCACGGCACCGCGGTTTCTGGTCGGAAGCATACAGACGGATTGAAAACCCAAGCCGCATCCCCGACCAGTCTCGTTCCACACTTCCCGAAGAGCCATGATTTCACTTGCAGGCTAGCGTCAAATCTCATGCCCAAAGTTTCTGAATGGGCAGCGCATATATGTCGTCACCATGCTTCCGGACGTACCGGCCGCCATAGAGCACAACCCCGACCACGAAATCCTCTTTCAGGCTTTCTCGCATTTTTTGCAGTCCGCTGAAGTCGCGACGGGACAAATTGGTGCCGGCCTTAACCTCAATGCCAGCAAACATCCCATCGCGCTCAATCACGATATCCACCTCAAAGACGGAAGTGCGGAAATGGAAAAACCGATCCATGGTGCCGAAACCGTCCGCGCATCGACGCAATTCCTGAAACACGAAAGTCTCCACCAAATGCCCGAACAACTCCCTGTCCTTAATCTGCAACGTCATGGCATTCTTGTTAAGCAAGGCACATGCGATTCCCGTATCGCCAATATGCGCCTTGGGTTTTTTGACCAGTCTCTTGATGTCGTTGCGGTTCCATGCCTCAAGCGTCTCCAAAAGAAACATCTGCTCCAGCAGCAGGGCGTGATGCTGGACGGTCGGCTGGGTCACCGAGAGATGCGCAGCCAGATTGTTCGCGTTGTGCAGTTGTGCCGTGTAGGCACAGGTCAGCCCGACCAGTTTTGAAAAGGTTGCCAGAGAGCGTATCCGGGCCAGATCCCGCACGTTACGTTGAATAAGCGTATCAATGTAGGTCCTGTACCAGTCCTTTCGCTCAGCATCCGTTGTACAAGCGATGGAAGCCGGATAGCCGCCGACCGTGACGCGCCGTGCAAGAGACGGGGATGCCTCGGAATACGCCGAGGGCTGGAAATCTCTTGCGAACAGCCGGTCCAGAAAATTGGATGACTGGAACTGTCGCGTCCCCTCCACCAACTCTCCCTGTGCAAGTGGATGCAGCCGTATCACCCCCATCCGCCCCGTCAACGATTCCGAGAGACGTGGCATCAATAAGATGTTGCTGGACCCGGTCAGTATGAAGCGACCGGGAATGCGGTTTCTGTCGACCTCCGCCTTGAGCGAACCGAACATCTCCGGCACTCTCTGGACCTCATCCATGACGATGCGCTCGGGCAAGGACTTGATGAAACGGTCAGGCTCGGCCCTCGCGAAATCGCGAATTTCCTTCTCGTCGAAATCAATATACTCATGGCCCTCGGACTCCGCGACGATTTTCGCAAGCGTCGTTTTGCCACATTGCCGGGGGCCGTGAATGAGCACCACGGGATAACTGGCCAGCATATGGATCAACCTGGCCGTAACGTAACGCGGGAACAAATGTCCGGTCATTATTCAGGAAGGTTTCTGCCGACAATTCCTTGGCGGATTTATACCACACTGCCGGTAGAATCAAAATTACCACATATAAGTAATTGAAATATAATAATTTTATGCGGTATGTTGCTTAAATGAAAGTTAACACTATGGTTAAATCAAAGTTAGATAGTATAACTATATGAAATCTATTGCGATATATGAAGGGGGGGGGGGGGGGGGGGGGGGGGGGGGGGGGGGGGGGGGGGGGGGGGG
>JAPPLD010000022.1 GCA_028819565.1 Gammaproteobacteria bacterium
GGGCGCCTGCTTGTTGGTTGCGCTTGGTCGGACTGAATCAGTCGAACCAGTGCACGATGCCGACTGCGAACATCTCGATTTCCGCACCAGGCGAACCCAGTCCGGTGCCGGAGATGCCCTGGCCATAGGTTCCGTTGTCGTCGTTGTCGACTTCGGAGTAGGTCAGACGCAGTTCGGTGCCGCCCGGCATGGTGTAGAAGACGCCCACGTTCCATGCGTCGGCCGCGGTTTCGTCCCAGTCGCCCGAGCAGGATGCGCAGGAGACTTCGAGATCATCCGCGTCCATGTAGGAGAAGCGGAAGTCGATCGGACCGCCGAACTTGATCTTGCCGGACACCATCCAGGCGTCACGCTCGATCTTGACGTTCTGGCCTGCCGTCATTGCAGCCCGGTTGGCGGCCGCGCTGGCCGCCGGAGTGCTCCCGGCTGCCTCCTCGGCAGCGGCTCTCGCCCTAGAGACCAGCAGGTCGTACTGTGCTCTGGCGTTTGATTCAGAGGCATCTGCAGGCTCATCCAAGGTGCCATCATCGTTCTTGGTGCCACGTGCAGCGTCCAATGACATCACGGCCGCCATAAGGGCCGTGTTGTCCACGACATTCTGCGTGAGGTCAGTACAAGCGTCGGTAGCCGCACAACCCCCCTCACTTTCGTCCACACCCGTCAGGGGATTGTCCATCACGGCAGTGTCTGCATTTTCAAAAAGGGCGGCGACATCGGTCCAAGTACCCGCGAGATTACTGTCCGCCGTATACGCATTAGAGTCGCTGGCTTTCGTGAAGAACAGATCGCGCACAAGCGCCAGGGTCTTCTGCGCCTTGATGTCGTCATCGTCGACCGGGTTCTGCATGGCCGCCGTCGCGCCGATGGCATTGCCCGCGTTGTTGAGCAGGCTGTAGCTGCTGCCGAAGTTGGAGTAGCCGAACGCTGCCATGGCCGCATCGACGCTGGTCACGTTGTTGAACTCGTACTCCAGGTCTTCCCACATGGCCGAGATCTGGATGCTCACGCCGTCGCCCAGGTCGTGGATGTAGCGGCCGGCAACACGGAAGCTTTCCGCATCCGAACTGTTCATCTCGCCAACGGAGGCTGCGGTCCAGTCCTCATGGTCCTGCCAGGTCACCGCACCCCAGAACGGGCCGTTGGTGTAAGCGAGACTTGAGGAACGGATCACCGGGTCAATGTCGCCAGTCCCTGCGGGAGCCGCCGTTTCGTCACGAATTCCAGCGGTCCACGCGAAGCGGAACACGAAACCGTTCCAGTTCGGCGACCAGTACTGGATGATGTTCTCCTGACGACGGTTGAAGCCGGTGTCGTAGCCAGCCACCGCGTAGTTGAACTCAGCACCGCTGAGGCCGGTGCCCGGTCCAGAAGCAGAAGCCTGGAAGTCGAAGTCACCGGTGTTGTAGAAGATGGTGTTGGCACCGACCGAACCCATGATGCTGGTATGCGAGTCCGCGCCAGCGTCATAGAACGGGTCCACCCACTGCGCCACGCCCTCGTTGTAGGGGAGCAGCCAGGTGGCGAACATGATCTCGCCCATCTGCGGATGGGACAGACCGATCTTGGAGTTGCGGTTGCACCAGCCGGTGCCGCCCGCGAAGTGGTTGTAGTAGGTGAACTGCTCGCACTGCACGTTGACCGAGATGCCGTTGCCGGCGTCCATGCTGGCCGCGAAGCCAATGTTGCCGGCATTCGATTGAATACGGTCATAGCTTCTGCCGCTGTGATCCTCGTCCACAAACTCCCAAGAATGATTCTGCCAACCATAGATGTTCCACGTCTCGGCCTGGGCCGCGAACGGAGCCGCCGCCAGGGCCAAAGCGATTAGAAATGGTTTTTTTACTTTTTGCAGCCCTGAAAAGCCTGCGGCAAGGCTTGGATTATCCCGTAAACTGTGGCTACAGCCGGGATGGTCTGCTGTCGCTCTATGTCTGACTCCACGTATCTTTTAAAGTTCAGTCGCGCTCGACTGAGCGGGCGTCAGATTTCCGAATTAGTGGGACTGTGCCGCGGTTTGATCGCCGATGGGAAGATCGTCCAGAGCGAGGCGGAGTCGCTTCATGCCTGGCTGATAGGTCAAGAAGAAATAAGTTGCCCTCTTGTGGAAACCACTCGGATGCAAGTCGGGCGAATGCTTGAAGACGGAGTGCTGAATGTGGATGAAAGCACGAAATTAATGTGGTTGGTGCGGGGCCTAATCGATAACCACGTGAAAATGGAAGTCCCCCTGAATCGCGATGGTGTGGCCACCAACAAACTGGACGATTACCAGATTTCTGCTCTGTTGGGGTTATGTCGGGGCCTGATCGCCGACGGGAAAGTTGATCAGGATGAAGCAGACACGCTTCATGTTTGGCTAATGGCTCACGAAGGGACTATCGATAATCCCGTGATGGCGGCATTTCAAGAGGAACTGAAGCCTTTTATTGAAGGGAGAGTGGAAGGTCTGGACAGTAGTGTGCAATTGTTGCAGCTACTCAATGGGCTGGTTGGCGGAGAAACAGAAGTCGGAGAATGCCTTCGTGCGACAACGTTGTGGTTGGATGATCCGCCACCGGAAGTTGTCTTCGAAGACCGGAAATTCTGCCTGACGGGAAAATTCTGTTATGGCACACGCGCCCGGTGCGAGGACGAAGTTAGGACCCGTCAAGGAACCTGTCAACCATCTCCTACGAAATCGACGGACTACCTGGTTATCGGATCCTACGCGGAAGGAGCTTGGATACAGTCCGCTTACGGGCGCAAGATCGAGAAGGCTGTGGCGATGCGCGCCGGCGGATTCCCGATCCGGATTATTTCCGAGGAGCATTGGCTCGCCAGCATGGGATGACCGGCACAGTGCCGACCGCAGAGATCAGGATACCCCAACCCTTTGCAACAACAGACCATCCAAAAATCTCGGGCTGGTTACCGATGTAGCCTGTGGGAGTCGCGGAGCTGATCCTTTGTCTAATTGCATGGATCACGACGCCGAACGTACCGGTGTCGGCATGAACGGCTCCGTGCCGATGTAGAAATGCCAAGGATTCCCCGACAGACTGGAGCATCCTGGTCTCTGCGGCCGACCTTTTAATCATAGTTTAAGTGCCATGTGCAACACGGCTGATTCGAGTCTTCTCATGACAGACGATGTCCCATACGAATCCTGTCAACTCTCGCGCAATCGCAACGCAAACCACTTTTTGATTCTTGCCCGCCGCGATCAATTTTCGGTACCGCCCGCATAACCGTTTTTGCGCCTTCCAGGCAGTGGCTTGGGCATAGGCGGAAGCGCCTTCTGCCTTCCGGTTCATGTAGGCAGTCTGACGGGCCGGGAAACGATAACACCAGGCTGATTCGACCAAGACTTGGCGGGCATGACGGTTTCCTGCCTGCGTGACACCGCCGGTACGGCGATGTGCCCCGGAACTGTAGACACAAGGCACCAAGCCTAGATATCCCATCAATTGATTGGGGGATCCGAACCGGCTGACGTCGCCCAATTCAGACAACAGCGTAACTGCAGACAATTGGTCGAACCCGCGCAATGCCACAAGGCTGTTCGCCAGTGGTGCCCAGGACCAGTTCCGCAGGGCCTGTTTGATCTTTTGATCCAAATCGGTCATCCGCGAAGATGACAAGCGCACGGCCGCGATGTATTCATCTCGAACTTCGGACTGATAATCGTATGGAAAATCAAGCGTTTCTAGCCATTCCATATGTTTCTGCGTCCAGCGTTTCCGTTTGGTCGGCCAGTGGTGCCCGTGGCGCAACACAAACGCATTGAGCTGCTGGCGCAATTTCTGTTGCTGCGCCTTGAAGTCGGCCCGGCAACGGCACAAATCGCGAACTGCTTCCTGTTCCTGGTCCGGAACCCAGACCTCGACCAGTTCCCCGGCACGCAAGAGTCTTGCTAGGCGCAACGCATCCCGGCGGTCCGTCTTGATTTTCTCGTTGCGCGGAGGAGCTACCACCCGGCAGTCCATGCCCATGGCGCTCAGGTTTTGATATGGGGCATACCCGCAGGGCCCGGCTTCGTAGCAGAGCAGGAAGGTTTTTTTCTCCAAATAAAGACGGTCCACGAGTTTGGCGACCGCTTTTTTTGTATTCGGAATGGTGCCCCAAGACTCCGGAGCCTCTCGACCCGCATAGGCGACGGCAACAGCGATGCTGTCCTTATGGACATCCAGTCCCACATAGCCCGCATAGGGTTTGATCCGGGCCGAGTCACCGGCAGAAATACTCTCGGGCCCTTCGGAAGTTTCTTTTTTCATTTGTTATTCCTCCTTGAAGTCAGGGATTGCATAAACAAAACACTGCGGACGAATCCGAGTGCGATGATGCGGGCTATTATTAGTGAGAGTCTGTTCTCACCGAAGAACTATATTGTCTGGCGCATCACGGTTTTTGGAAAGGCGGCCTCGGGTAAAGATCCAATCCGCCGAGGTGAAAGTAGATGAAAGTCAAAGGCTTTCAAGGCGCATTATATCGAGTGGCGCGGCTCGGCGTGCGCCAGCAGTTGCATGACGACCCGCAGGTGGCGTTCCGCCTGGCGGCGCTGGAGAAGTTCGAGGAGCTGAACCGGGAGCACGGAGTCCCGGTGCGGGACGCGGCGCGGCTGGTCGGGGTGCCCCGGTCGACCCTGTACGACTGGCGTCGGCGTTACCGCAGGCGGGGCCTGGCCGGCCTGTTGCCACGCAGCCGACGCCCGCGGCGGGTGCGGCGCCGGCAGTGGGACCCGTCGCTGCGCAAGCGTCTGGTCGAGTTGCGTCGGCAGTATCCGGGCTGGGGCAAGCGGAAGCTGACGGTGCTGCTGCGCCGCGAGGGCTGGGCGGTGTCCGAGAGCACGGTCGGGCGGATCCTCAGCGACCTGCTGCGCCGCGGCCGGATCGAGCGCAGCCCGCGACGGGTCAAGCGCAGGCGGAAGCCCCGCACGCGCACCTGGGCGACGCGCGGCTGGGCCGGGTTGCGCAGCGGGGTCGGTCGGGTCCTGCAACTGGACACGATGAGCGTCGGCCTGTGCCCGGGCGTGTCGGTGAAGCAGTTCACCGCGGTGGACGTGGCCAGCCGCTACCTGGTCGGGGCCTTGTTCCGCCGTGCCACGGCGAAGAACGCCAGGACGTTCCTGTCGGCGGTGCTGAAGAAGATGCCGTTCCCGGTGGAGAGTATCCAGGTGGATGGCGGCAGCGAGTTCTGTGCCGAGTTCGAGGCGGCCTGTGCCGAACTGGGCCTGCCCCTGATCGTGCTGCCACCGTACTCGCCCCGGATGAATACGCGGGTGGAGTACGTGCATGGCACCTGCCGCCGGGAGCTTTACGAGTGCGTCCGGATGGAGGAAGACCTGCAGCAGGCCCGTCGGCAGTGGGCGAAATGGGAGACCGTCTACAACCGGATCCGGCCCCACGAAAGCCTCGATCTGATGACCCCGCTAGAATACGTCAAAACACATTCGCCAAGCGAGGCGTGTTCCGATATGTAGTGAACCTGCGCACCGATTTGCAACCTAATCAGACTGGTCGTATAATCTAGTCTGAATTGCCCGCCTAGGAGATGAAGATGGAAATGATCGGAGCCTATGAGGCCAAAACGCATCTGCCCAAATTGCTTGACCGTGTGGCCCGTGGCGAGAATCTGGTAATCACGAGGCATGGCAAGCCCGTGGCGAAATTGGTTCCTGTGAAAACGGCCCAAGAACAGGCAAAGGAAGCGCTTGAGCGTATTATTGAGCGTCGACGGGATATCAAGTTGGCCCCGCTGGCAGAGTTGATGGCCATGACTCACGAAGGACACCGCTATTGATCGTCATAGACAACTCTATCTTCGTCGCCCAATGTATGGGCGACGAAGATAACACGGTAGCAACAGACGTGATGCGGCGTGTTACCGAAGAGGGCGGGGTTGTGCCCCACATATGGTGGCACGAGTTCCGCAATGCTTTACTGACGAATGAGCGGCGCGGTCGAATTTCTGCACAAAAAACCTCAGACACTTTGGCAGACAGTCTTGTGTTGAACATTGAAATTGACAACAATCATGATGAATCCCAACTGCTTGATTTCGCTCGCCGATTTGAATTGACTGTCTACGATGCTGCGTATTTGGAGGTAGCTTTCCGACGCAGCCTGCCTCTAGTCACCCTGGACCGTCGCTTGCGCAAGGCCGCGGACGCCATCGGGATTATGACGGTTCACCACTAAGCTTAAGCCGTTGATCTCGGCCTTACGGAATATTATGGCGCTTCGCGATTAAGTGCGGAATTCGGGTCTGTCCCGATAATTTCACTGCATCGTTGACGGATCATTGACGGTGTCCACCGCGCACACCATTCGAGGCGGTTTCGCTGCCCCGGTGGTCAGCCCGCAGATCGCGCAGGAGGCAAGCCATCTCCCGAAGGCCGATCGCTTCTACGTCGGCGGCGAGTGGGTACCGGTCCGTTCCGGAATAGACGACAAAGGCGCGGGCAGGCTTCAAGTCTTCCAGTGCATGGCGGAATCCCTTGGACACTTTCGGGGCCATGCCCAGTTTGATTTCGATCGCCCACAATTCCTGACGGCTGGAATGTTCCAGAACCAGGTCGATTTCCGCACCTGCCGCGGTCCGGTAGAAACTGGGAAATGTCCAAGGTGGAGAAACCGCTAGGAGATTTTCGATGACGAATCCTTCCCAACTCGCGCCGACGATCGGATGCCCAGTCAGACTTTCGTAATCGGGCAACTGCAGCAGGGCATGCACGAAGCCGCTGTCTCTCAGGTAGGTTCGCGGCGACTTGACCAAGCGCTTCTTCACGTTGGCGTGATGCGCAGGGAGGCGCCGGACCAGCATCAGGTCCGTCAGGAGGTCGATGTAGTGGGTGACCGTGGTCCCGCTGACGGTCAGTGAAGCGGAGAGTTTGGATGCGTTCAACAGGGTTCCCTGGGAGTGCGCCAGCATGGTCCAGAGACGCTGCATGGTTTGCGCCGGAACCCGAGGCCCGAATTGCGGGATATCCCGCTCCAGATACGTCTTGATGAGGTTTTGGCGAAGCCTGAGGCTATCCCCGTCGCAAGGTGCCAAAAAACTCTCGGGAAACCCTCCGCGCACCCAGAGGCAGAGAAGTTCTTTCGGATTGACTTCCAAGGCATGAAACGGGGTCAGTTCCACATACTCGATCCGCCCCGCCAGACTCTCCCCGGATTGCCGGAGAAGGTTGAGCGATGCTGAGCCAAGGATTAGGAAGCGGGCGGTCCGGTGACCCTCGCGACGACCTTGATCGATCAGTCCGCGAAGGCTGGGAAACAGGCTGGGGATCCGGTGGATTTCGTCCAGAACCACAAGACGGTCCTGATATTGTGCGAGGAACAGTTCGGGCGAGGCAAGCTTTTCGAGATCGGTGGTGGATTCGAGATCAAGGTAGAGCGCGTCGAATTCCCGCGCAATCTCCAGCGCCAGGGTAGTTTTCCCGGCTTGGCGCGGCCCAAGGAGCGCCACGGCCGCCTGCCGGCCAAGGGCTTCCCGGATTTCCCTGTGGAGACTCCGATCTCTCATTCTTGTATTTTACAAGTTAGAATTGAGATTTGCAAGGATTTGGGAGAGGGTGGGACATGGCTGGCTCGAGAATCCCGGCAGACCAATCCTACTTGGCCCACGAAATGGAATGAAGGTTCTTTGATATGGAACCGGAAGTGTTCCGTCCGGATGTCGTGGTCTTTCGGGGGGTGGGTTTCGAGCAGAAGGTGGTCGGCCTGAAGAAAGCAAAACGCGCTTTTACGTGGGGCAGCATCCATCAGCTCGAAGCGGGGGCATCCGCGAGCCGAAGATATTCATTGTCGATATGCTGGAGCGGCCATGGAGTATCTGCAGGTGATCCATGGTTCATCGGATCCCGTCAGCCGAGCGCATCTAGTCCTTTCCGATCAACGATGTTGAGCAATTTTAAGGAAGGCCCATTGGGCTGTTTTTTGCCCTGCTCCCATTTTTGCACGGTGGATGCGCTGGCATTCAGGTAGGCGGCGAATACTGCTTGGCTAGCCCTGTGGAGCAGTCGCAGTCTTTTGATCTGGCTGGCGCTGTAATGCTTGACAGGTGGCAAGCACAGCGCGCATCGAACTCGCGCATCGTGGTCACATCCATCATGCCCGCCTTATGCAGACCTTCCGCCGTTTCGTGAACGGCCCCCCATAAGCGATTTACTTGTCATCGGTCCTAACCTCCATCAGTTCTTTTGCTTTTAGTGCCTTGTCGATTTGCGTTTCGTCATAGCCCCACAACTCTTTCGCCAGCCGGCGCAGTGCCCTGAGTACAGATGCAGAGACGGTTGCACGTGTTTTCTTCGCAAAACCGAAAATAAAGAACACATCCTTACCCCATTTGATTACAAGCATTACCCGCAGACTGCCGCTTTTCTCCGACCGGGCAAAGGGACTCGTTTCTTGAGCACGTGTCCGCCAAGGTCGGCATCAATCCGGACAAGTTGTACTTCTTCAACCGCTATGCGCAGGCTTTCATCGCTGAGTTCTTCCCTACGAGCCTACCGAATGTCACGCAAACCAGCCGTATAAAGGACATTGGCGTCAAACAGTACCGTTAGTTGGGCCATCGGCTATTGCAGGTCGAGTTCTTGATCGTAAACTGTCATCCTGCCGAGCGCCTTTCGACGGAGGGATTCTGTTTTGCACCGATAGGCTAGAACATCCTTGGTCCGCACACACCGGTGCGTTCCAGTCATGCGGCAAGGCATCTGCTCTTCTCGAGGAGCTTCTCCAATCGGGATTGCGGGATACAGAGAAGATCGGCCGCCCGCTGCGTGGTTAATTCAGCGTGCAGGGGAACCAGTGTGACGCCAATGTCGTGAGCCATTTGATCCAGTATCTTATATGGTTCGTCCCCTCCCTGCAAGTCCGAAGTTGACATGGGGGTCGATCGGTTGCACACATATATCCGGCCTCTGAATGGGAGATTGTTCTCTCCCGGG
>JAPPLD010000020.1:0-97218 GCA_028819565.1 Gammaproteobacteria bacterium
TGAAGCCGGATTAGAGAGGGGCGGACCATCCCATTACACAAAATCTCGAAGCGCCAAAGAGAACATCTTTGATTAGAACCGTTTTACCCGCCATGATTTCTGCTAGTCTCTCAGAAGAAGTAATCGTTTGTAGACGTTGCGAAGCGAATTCTTTAAGCTGATGCTCAAGTGCACTGTATTGGTCGGGCTTTGATTGAATCTTCGATTTCCTCGAAAACTCTCCAATACAGACTTTGTTAATAAGCACTCCATCACGATAGAATTCAAAATCCAGACAGTTGGTGTAGATTAAATTTGGCAATGCTTTTAAATAGCGTTCTTTTTGTTCCGCTTCTTCACCCCTAAGCTTACTTAGATCTTTGTCAATATCTTTAGCCTCAACATGGCCGACAATCACTTCACCACGGTTAACTAGAAAATCTGGCGCACCGCACGCTACACGTTTTGGTTCGTTTAGAGCCGTAACATCTGTATCAATCGAAGAAAAAAGATCTTGCAGAATCGCCCTATAGGAATGCTCCGTTGCCACTCCTGTTTTGTGAATGTTTTGTACTTCTGAGATAAAGTTCTGAATATCCATTGAGGTATTGCAAAGTCTTTGGCAAATTTGTTGTGTTAAGCGAAAAGTTTCAAACCCTTATGCGGATGGACAATTTAAATGCATGGAGTAATTGTAGGGTACGCCTAGATTAATTGAATTCCGGTATGTTTTATGTGCCGCATATTGGGATTTTGGGAAAGGAAGAAAGACGCGCACGCATAGAATTCATAACTACTATTGACAGTGTGAATTCGGACAATCAAAGGTATCCATCAACTGCTTCCTGTTGCTCCCGTTTTTTCGCTTTTTGCTCTCGCTTTAGCATGATTTGTGCCCCTCGTTTGCCTATGGAGACGATACGTGGGTCAATATCATTGAGTAACGTTTCAAAAGCATGGCGCCATTCCGCCCACATATCACTATCGTTACCCGCCCAAACCCAGCCCAGGCTCTGAGTCGCTTCTGCAACTTGGTCGATTGTATAGCCGGCGTCAAGTGCCAGCATAGCTTTTTTTGCCCACTCGTCATTTGGCTTCCCAGCAAGGGGAGTTAGATGTAGATTTGCAAGTTCTGTAGACGCTAGGAGTTCACGATAAAGATCAAGTGAGTTCCCAACTAAAGCGCCGAGAATTTCTTGGATGCTATGAGATTCTATGTCAGTAGAAATCGTCCTTAGCACTTTTCGTCGCTGTTCTTCATTGAGGGTTTTCGCTACTTTCTTTGCTGCTTCTTCCCTGTCGCATCCGTAGAAAGGTTTTTCATTCTGAACTAGCCGAGTCATCCACGCAGTAGCCAATTCGCTTTCGTGCTTCAAAATTTCCCCAATCCAATAATCGTCGTGTTGGGAAAACTCAGTCTGGGCATCAGCGGACCGAAGAATTGCAATACTCCACATCTCTTTCAAAGGACCATCTACACATTTTTCGGTAGACATCCAATGGCCTGTGGCAGCTGCAACTGCCACATGCGCGTGTTCTGCCGAGAACATCTCAAATAGTGTACTTTCTGGAACTTCTTCGCGGAGACAGTGAGTTTCAATGAGTTGCCCCATGCCTTCAGCTTTGGCAATCGAAGCAGTGAGAATTTCTGGGGGTGTATGAAGATGGGTAATTGCAACAGAGATGCCAACTGATACATATAATTCGTTATCCAAGCAGTCGTTAACAATTGACCATGAACGTGGTTCGCTCGACACTGCTTTACTTACGAACGGTTTTACTAAATCAAAGGGAAGTTCGTGTCCCATAAAAGCTTTTGCTACAGCAATAGGGCTAGAGCATCTTTCGGCGAGTATTTCGCAAAATTTTGGGGATTCGCGGGGATAATTGATTTCTGCTGCTCGTGCTTTGGCTTCAACGTCAGTCATGAGATTCGCAATCTTTCCTGCAGATAAGCCTTTCCAATTTTCAGCAAGGTCATTAAGGGCATGATTGTATGAGGCTTGATCAGAATCAAAGCCCTCAAAATGGCGTTGATCCGGATAAAGACACTCAAAAATTGGGTCCTGATGTACAGACAATTCAAAATCAATCCAATTTGCCAACTCTTTAAGTTTGCGCTGGACCCCTGGAAGTTTGCACGAAATATCTGCCAGATCGTTTACTGCGTATTGTGCAAATCGGTCGGTTGCAGCCTTAAGGTCATCATGGGCAGCCCACCTCGGGTTAGAGATGCTTCTTAAGAGTTGAAACAATTCATCCCATGGTATTTCTTCAGACCGTCTTATGACACCTGCGACCAAAGGCCAAGATGCAGTCAATTTGTCGATGATCTTTGGAGGTAGGACTTTATCTGTCAGTATCATCTGTAGCTCATTACCAGGGTCAAACCTTTGGGTGTGGTAGGCGGGGTTGAGCGCAATGCACATGGCCGAGATGGCAACGTGCGAATTTTGTGATCTTTCCCACCATTTTTGTGCATGTTGGAGCAAGGCTACACGTCTTTGTAGAGATCTTTCCATGTTAGAAAAGTCTTCTTCTATCCAGGGTTTTAACTTGTCCAAGATAGGGTTTTCATTTTGTCCCCAGTAGAAACTTGGCTGACCTTGTCTGTTTACAGCCTCTTCCAGCAACTTGGGGATTACCCTATCCGGGGCATGCAAGAGAGCAGGCCGACAAATTTCTACAAGCAGTTCCGGATGCCGATCAAGCACGTAATTCACTTCTGATTGCCCTTGGAATGCATATTTCTCCCAAAGGCGAGGAGTACCGAATTTCTCCAGCAAGTGCTCAATGTCGAGAATAGATGCGTCACCTGAGCGTGCATCGATCAGTATTTCAAGGGCATCCTTCGGATTGCAAACAATAGGCAAGAAATCCTTAATAGGTAAAGAACCAGCTCCGTTATAAAAACCGCGCCGCACTAATGGCCCCCGTATTTCTGGTGGTTCAACAGATAGTGGGCAACCGGATTCCGGTGAAGAATTTTCTGGTCTTTCAAAGATAATCCCTGAAGCTGCTAATTTTGCCAATTCACGCGTAACAGTCATGACTGATTCATTTAAGATTTCTGCAACATCACTCGGCTTTACGCCTGCATTTCCACCTAATGCGAAAGGGGCCAACCGGAGTGTAGAGTCATCACCAAGCACTTTATTGAGGCTCGGCGCAAGTTGGTCCATTAATCCTTGGCCATGTACTACGCTTTTGACATCTCCGACGAGGCATAAGTGAGCGAGTGTTACCGCTAGACCTGGCAAGCCAACTGCCTGTTTCCGAATAAGCCGGAGCAATCTATCTGGTCCCAAAACCCCTGTGGACTTAATAATTTCAATCATGGTGTCCGCGTCAATTCGGTCGAGTTTCCGCGGGTCTTTACTGCTAATCCGTAGCGCAGCACAGACAGCAGAAGTTTCTCCCGGCCAGCACGTCGCAATGATTCGAAATTCAGCCCGTACCTCATCTCGAAGTTGAACAAGATTCTCAATCCATTCACTACGAACATGCGCATCGTCCACGATAATTGCTGGAGGGTTGAAGCTGTAAAGATCTTTGGCTATTTGTGCTCGGTCCAGATCGACCATGAATCGAGCTTTGCCTTGAAGGGTTAGTGCTCGTAGAAGGAAGGTTTTTCCAGACCCTGGTTCTCCTGCGAGCACACAATCACCCCGGCTATCGTCTAAGAGCCATTGCATGTCATGTTTTCTGCCAAACACCCTAGTCTCGAAAATAGGTCTTCTTGTAAGGGGAAACACACTTAAAGCATGTGGTTTCCCAGTCACTCCAAGTAAACGCTTACACCAGTCTGGTTCGCGGTAGAGTTGGAGTGCGAACCAATCTTGATCGTAGGTTTGCATGAGCGTTACGTTTCTTTGGCGCGCTGCCTCGTATAGTTTTTTTCGAGTGGCGGGTGTAATACGCCGTGATGTTGCAAATAGTAGACGTCGAGACTTCCATTCCTGTTTGCAGGCCCGATTCAGATTTTTATTGAAATTCTGCGTTAGGTTTTGGCTAGTCGTTATGATCAGAGGGAAAGGTTCTTCTGAAGTTCTATCGGCAACGGCTCCGTCAAAGCCATCATCTCCCCCGCCACGAACGGGTACCAGCCTTGGCCACATGACTTTTAACAAGTCTGTCGCACATGCCTCAAAGATTTCTGGATCTAGTTTTTCATTTAATCCTTCTAGAATTGCCCGGTGATGCGAATCAAGTATCAAACTAGAAGTTCTTTTAATCGGATCCCCTGAAGGAAACTCTTCGGCAACCTTCTTTACACGATCAACCATTGCCGAAGAAATTTTTATTTCGCCTCTTTCCCATCGGGCAACCGTATTAGGTTCAACCCCGACAGCTTGGGCGAGTGCCTTCTGAGTCATGTGCAAACGCTCCCGAAGCGCCTTGATTTCAGTATTTTTCATAGTTTGTTACCTGCATGCAAAATTCGCAAAAATGATTGCCGTCACGAAACCATTAGAAACTGTACGGAAGAATCAACACAGCAGTGAAATTCAGTTTTCCAACTCATGCTCTCTTCCTGTTGCGCCATGCCACGCATAAGGATTCTGGTACTTCAGTTTCATATTGCGTTTCACCAACTTTTCGTGCTCATGTGCAATGGGCTCCGTTACTGTTCTTGACTCCCGTACGAAGTAACCCACGAATTTTCCATTCGGCAGGTACAGGCTAAATTTTACGTGTTTGATATTTTTCATCGATGTTTTTGACATCGGGCATGTATGAGGCCGGGGACCGCTATCTCCGGCTCCAATCCGCAAGTTAAAAGCCATTATATATGATTCAACTATACGGCGCGTATATGAAAAATTAAGTTTCCCGGCTATAGGTTGGACATGACCCTCCAATGTTGTGGTCTCGTTGTAGTCTTGAATATTGGAAAATAATAGTACATAATAGGTTCGTCAGATGCCCGTATGGTTAAATCTGGAAAGAATTCGAGACATGGAACTTGCAATCCGCGAAGCAAAAGCGCGCCTTTCCGAACTTGTCAGTGCCGCCCAGAGCGGGGAGCGTGTCGTCATCATGAAATATGGCGAGCCGGTTGTTGAACTGGTTCGTTGCCAAGGACGTGGCGGCATTGACTTCGAAAAACTAGAAGCGGCCCGAAAACGTCTTGGAATCTCAGGAAACAGGGAAGAATGGCTCCAAGCATTCGACGATCCGAAATTCAGCCGTCAAGTGCTGGGACTTGAAGACGACGACTAGGGGGACCGGTGCCGGCGCGCATCCTTCTTGACACTTCCTATCTGTATGGGTTGATGGAGGCTCCTGGGAAGCTTTCTTCAGCAGAGCAGGATTTTTTGTCTGACCAGAGCGTTCGGCTCTACGTCAGTGCGGTGTCAATCTGGGAGATGCGGCTTAAATATCATGCCCGTACCCCATCGGGCAAACGGAAGAGCCCTTTTGACCCACACAATGTCGTGGCAATGCTTGAAGAACAGGGCGTGATTTTTCTACCGATGACGGGGACCCATGCTGCACGGGAGCTTGAAACTCCAATCAGCCATCGAGACCCGTTTGACGAACTCCTTTTAGTTCAGGCTCAGGAAGAAGGTCTTAGGTTGCTTACCGCTGACCGGGAATTAAGCAACCATCCGCTTGCTGTTACGGTGCAGGATTTGCCGGATCAATAAGCAGTCTTTCTGGCAGAAAGCCGTAATTCTGGCGGGAAACCCTTTTTGCATTTCCCCAAGGTGATGCTCAAGGCGGCATAAAGGGGCTCTGTACCGTAAAATACCGCAAAATTCGTGAGGGCCACATGCCTGATTCTACAGCGAAACCCTGGGCTGGACGGTTCGCTCGGGCGACCGACAGCGAGGTGGAGGCGTTTACGGCGTCCGTCCATTTCGACGGCTGCCTGTACCCCTATGACATCCAAGGGTCGCAGGCGCATGCCCGCGGGTTGCAGCGGGCGGGCGTTCTGACCGAAGAGGAATGCAAGACCCTCGTCGAGGGCCTGGCGCAGGTGCGCGCGCGCATTGATGCGGGCGAGGCTGAATGGGATCCGGCCCTCGAAGACGTGCACATGAATATCGAGGCGATGTTGGTCGCCGAGGTCGGCGAAGTTGGCAAGAAGCTTCATACCGGGCGTTCCCGGAACGACCAGGTGGCCACCGACCTGCGGCTGTACGCCCGGGCCGCACAGGCTCAGCTGGATGCCGAGGCGCATGCCCTGCAGTCGGTTCTAGTTGAGCGGGCAGAGGCGGAGACGGAAACCCTGATGGCAGGCTTCACCCACTTGCAGACGGCGCAGCCGGTCACGCTCGGCCATCATCTTCTGGCTTGGTACGAGATGCTGAAGCGCGATCGGCAGAGGTTGGCGGAAGCATTCCGCCGGACCAATACGCTGCCGCTGGGAGCAGCGGCCCTGGCTGGGTCTGGCTATCCGGTGGACCGGCAGTACGTGGCGGAGCTCTTGGGCTTCGATTCGCTGTGCGACAACTCTCTGGATGCGGTCAGCGACCGGGATTTCGCGGTCGAGACCTGCGCGGTTCTTAGCCTTCTGATGGTGCACCTGTCCCGGATGGCGGAGGAGATCGTCCTGTGGGCCAGCCCGGCCTTCGGATGGGTTGACCTGCCCGACGAATACTGCACAGGTTCCTCGCTCATGCCGCAGAAGAAGAACCCGGATGCCTTGGAGTTGATCCGCGGGAAGAGTGCACGCGTCTGCGGGCACCTGCAGGCGTTGCTGATGCTTATGAAGGCGCAGCCCATGGCATACAATCGGGACAATCAGGAAGACAAGGAACCGTTGTTTGACAGCGTGGATACTGCGTTGGCTTGCCTGTCGATTATGCGGGCGGTGGTGCAGGCAATGGAATTCGACCGGGAGAGGTTGAAGGCAGCAGCGGCGGAAGGCTATTCAACCGCAACGGATTTGGCGGATGCGCTGGTGGCGCGTGGAGTCGCGTTCCGGGACGCACATCACATCACCGGGCAGGTCGTGGCTCATGCAGTCGAACGTGGCCTGACGCTGGATGCGCTGAATCTCGAAGAAGTCCAGCAATTCAGTCCAGCCATTGATGTTGAACTACTTGAGTCGCTGACGCCGGAACGGTCGGTCGCGGCGCGCGGGCTGCATGGTGGCACGGCTCCCGATGCGGTAAGTGCCCGGGTGACACAGGCGCAGGAAGAACTTTCGGTGGGGCCGCTGGCAATGCCAGAACAGCCTTAACTAGCTGAAAAACAGACTATTTCAGTCCAGGTTGCTGCGCAGGAACTCGCCCAATGCGGCGATTTCCTCTGGAATGATCGTGTGGGCGAACGCCTCGCTGTACCAATCGACCGAGGCTCCGTGTCCGCGCAACCAGTTGCAACTAACTTCCCCGTACTCGTGCAGGACAACATCATCCTGTGAGCCATGCGCCATGAACACGGGGGTCTGCAATGTCAGGCGACCGACCTGTCGCATCAGGTATTTGTCCTGCGGCAGGTAGCCGGATAGGCAGACAGCAGCGGCCAAGGGTTCGGGATGGGTCAGCGTGGTGAACAGGGCCTGTGCGCCGCCTTGGGAGAAACCTCCAACCGCGAGCTGAGTGATTCCGGATTCGCGCTGGCGCTCGAATTCGGCACGGACGTGCCGGGCGCTTTCCTCCAGTTCGTCTATGTTGCTGGTGACACGTCCATCCGGTTCCGGCAGAATGTCGAACCAGGATGGCGCGACCTGCCCGCCGAAAATCGTAACCGGCCGTGGTCGAGCCTGCAGGGCAATCACGCGCAGGCCCGGACACTGCAATTGGCGGCCCAGATCCGCAAAATCGTCAGCCGTCGCGCCCAGGCCATGCAGCCAGACCAGTGCAGAGCGCGCGGGACCGTCGGCGGGTTCCTGGATCAGGGAGTCGGCGGGGCTCAAGGGAAAGAGGTCGATTACGGGTGTTCGGCGGGATTTCGGTTTGGCGCATAGTATATTAGGGAATGTAGCAAAATCTGCAAAGGTATAATCCTGAAATGAAAGCCCACCGCACCGTCCGCTACCGCCTGCATCCGGGTTCTGCACGCAAGAACCGGCAACTGCACGGCACCGCCGGGGCCTGCCGATTCGTCTGGAATCACATGGTTGGGAAGCTCAGGGACGAGTACGAATTTGGAATCAAGCCGGATTTCCGGCATTATTCCCTGTGCAACGTGTTTACCATCATGCGGAGAGATGATGGCAACACGAAATGGTTGCAGGATTATCCGTCCAAGGTGGTCAGACTCTCTCTCCAGCCCATCGAGACGGCTTACAGGGAATTCTTCAAGGACCGCGGGACCGGCGGGAAACTGAACCGTCAACTTCCGAAGTTCCACGGCAAGTGGACGACCACGCTTTCGTTCCCGGTAGACTATCAATCGGCAAAGATGGCAGGGGAAAGCCTGTATGTGCAGAAGGTCGGCTGGATGAAGCTGGTCGGCACCAACCCGCACCCGGACGGTGAGTTCAAGTCCGGCACGGTCAAATGCGAATGCGGCAACTGGTACGCCTACCTGGTGCACGAAGTGGACGCGCAAGTCAGCCTTCCCCATTCCATCAAGGAAGTGGGCGTCGATCGCAACATCACCGAGGGTCGGCTGGCCGTGCTGTCGGACGGGACCAAGCATGGTGGACCGGATCTGGAGAAGAAAGTGGCTAAACGCAAACGGTACGAGCGGTCCATGGCGCGCAAGCGCGAGGTCTGGTCGAAGAATCAGAAGAATCTCTGCGGGCCGAAGCTCCAGGGCAAGTCGCGCTATCAACCCTCCAACCGGTATCTGCGGGTCCAAATCAGGCACCAACGGGCTTGCGCGGCGGAACGTTTCGCACGGAAGAACTGGGGGCACCACGTCAGCAAGGCCATCGCATCCGAATACGATGTCGCCTACGTGGAAAAGCTGAATATCCGGGGCATGACGAAATCGGCTAGGGGCACGAAAGAGAATCCCGGCAGGCACGTGAAATCGAAATCCGGCCTGAACCGTCAGATACTGGCCAGCGCATGGGGCACGCTGGAGCTGTGCTTGAACTACAAGTTGGAAGTGCGCCATGTCAATCCTGCGTACAGCAGCCAGACCTGCCACCAGTGCGGGCATGTCGACAAGGACAGCAGGAAACGAACGGACTTCAAGTGCACCGCTTGCGGGCACGCGGACGATGCGGATGTGAACGCCGCATTGAATATCTTGGCCTTCGGGAATGGGGCTGCTGGACGTGGAGGCGGCGACACCGGCGGGGCACCCTGCCACAGTCGGCCTGGGAAGCGTCAAGAAATGGGCAAAGAATCCCTTGCGGATTTTGCTACATAATTCCCGTATATTAGGCGCGCATCGACGGGAGAGAAATTCATGAGCGTTCTGCGATGGTTGTTCTTGGGCTTCGTGTTGATCGGGTCGCAGGCCGGGTGCGGGCAGATGGGACCGCTTGAGCCGCCGCCGGAGGCCGCGGCCGACGGTTGATGGAAGATTTCATTTACCAGGACGATCGGCTGCACGCCGAGTCGGTTCCGCTGGAATTGATTGCCGAGGAGCATGGCACGCCATGCTTCGTGTATTCGGCTGCCGTAATGCGGCGGCGCATCGAAGAATTGCGTGCCGCCTTCTCCGGACACTCCTGCCGCATCTGCTATGCGGTCAAGGCCAACGGGAATCTCGCGGTATTGCAGCATTTGGCGCAGTTGGGTTGCGCGTTCGACCTCGTTTCCGGGGGTGAATTGGCGCGCGTGAAGGCGGCAGGCGGCGATGTATCTGCTTCTGTCTTTTCAGGTGTCGGCAAGACCGCGGAAGAGATCCGGCAAGCTTTGGATGCGGGCATCGGAGCCTTTCACGTGGAATCGCCAAGGGAACTTGAACGAATTTCCCGCATTGCCCAGGAAATGGGGAAGGTGGCCCCGGTTTCCCTGCGCGTCAATCCGGCGATTGAGGTGGACACGCACCCGCATATCGCGACTGGATTTCGTGGCAGCAAGTTCGGTATCCCGTGGGAGGAGGCACTGGAGACCTACCGCATGGCGAACCGTCTGGATGGGCTGGAAATCCGCGGCGTGGCCTGCCACATCGGCTCCCAGTTGATTGATGCCGAACCGATCGTCATGGCGGCGCGGCAGTTGGTGAGCCTGACGGACCAGTTGCGCGAAGAAGGGATCGAACTGGAATACGTGGATGTTGGCGGAGGCCTTGGGATTTGCTACCAAGACGAAAAGTCACCGTCTCTCGATCCCTATGCCGAGGGCTTGCGCGAGGCAATCGGAGATCGGCCCTTGTCCCTGATCATCGAACCGGGACGATACGTGATGGGCAACGCAGGAATCCTGCTGACTTGCGTGGAATACATCAAGCACACTACCGGCGGGCACTTTGTCGTGGTGGATGCGGCCATGACCGAGTTGATGCGCCCGGCCTTGTACGGGGCCTGGCATGCCATCATGCCAGTCATCAAGGCTGAAGGGCGTGAGCGCCTGAATTGCGATGTCGTGGGGCCAGTGTGCGAAACGGCAGACTACTTGGGCCGCTCTAGAAACCTTGCGGTGGAGGAGGGCGAGTTGCTCGCAGTGTTCTCTTGCGGGGCCTACGCGGCCTCCATGGGCAGCTCCTACAATGCCCGTCCACCGGTTGCCGAGGTGATGGTCGATGGAGATCGGCATGATCTGGTTCGCCGCCGGGGAGAAGTGGACGCGTTGTATGCCGGCGAGACCCTTCGGCAAAGCTGAGCCTGTAAAATAGGGATTTTGCGGTGAACGCCCCATGCCGAAAATTTCCATGATCGCCCGTACAGTAGCTTTTCTGCTCCTGTTTTCCACCCCCTTGGCATGGGCGGAATGCTCCCGGGACGACATTCAGTTCTATCTGGACAAGGGCTTCACGACCGAACAGGTCACCTCGCTGTGTTCGGAGCCGGCCGGTGAAAAGAAAAAGAAGTACCGCGCGTACACGGACGAATACGTGGACCGGAGCGATCAGGAGTACCAGGCCCGGATGCGAGTGGAGCGCGAAGCGGCCCTGCGCAACGCGATCGAAGCTACGGACATCCGGCTCGAAAGGGGCTACTTGTACTATGTCCGTCCGCAGTGCGTCAGCGAGGGGGTCGAAAAGGACCGCGCTTTTGGCCTTAAGTCCTGTCCAAACATCCGCTACCGGATCAAGTTGGCGGGGCTGAAGGTTGACGAGAAAGAACATAAAAAACGATTCCTGTTTGGACAGAAGATGGTCCGGGTCACGGGGCAGATCAAACGCCAGGAGATGCCGGGCGCCTTCGCCGATATTCCGGACGAGTACTGGCGGAATGTCTTGCGTAAGAGGTTGGAGAAAGGGAATTCGACCAAGATCCCACTGCGCGATGGCGTGGACTTTCATTTCGCGCGCAACGCGCTGAGAGACATGGTGGGGTTTGAGACCGAGCGCGCCCAGCAATTGGTTGGGCATCGGAGCGGAGCCGAAGAAGATGGCGTCTTCGATGATTTGGGCGAGATGCTTGAAAGCGGAGCCGAGAGAGAATCAGAGGGCGGATCTGACCAGCCTGCGAATGAAGGCGAAAGCGCGGCCGAAGAAGAAGGCTTGTTCGATGTCTTGGACGAGATGTTCAACTGATTGTAAAGAGGCTGAAGTAGCCCGCGCAAAGATTTCTTGCGGGTTGAAAAGAACTGTAATCACACAACCTTGATTGATTTGACTCATTAGCCTTTTCAAGTTGACAGGACGTCAATAGAACAGACAACCAAGGGGTAATTAATGCCGACTTTCGTACGCACCGACAAATGCGATGGATGCCAGAGCCAGGAGAAGCCGGCCTGCATGTACATTTGCCCCCACGATCTGATGTATCTGGACAAGAACGGTTCCAAGACCGGCCATGCCATGAAGGCATACAACCAGGAGCCCGAACAATGCTGGGAGTGCTATGCCTGCGTCAAGATCTGTCCGCAACAGGCGATCGAATGCCGCCACTATGCGGATGTCGTTCCGCTGGGTGCTTCGGTGCAGCCACTGCGCGGGACCGATTCCATCCTGTGGACCATCAAGTTCCGTAATGGCACCACGAAGCGCTTCAAGTTCCCGGTCCGCACGACGCCGGAAGGTTCGGCCGACCCATACGGTGGCGAGAACGAGGCGGTGATATCGGAAGGCAAGGACCACAGCACGCTGTTCACTAAAAGGACGCACAGTTGCGACATGTCGCAGTTCGTAACCAGTTGATCGGATTGCAGGATCATGGGAGAGTTTGGAAGCCCTGAAATCGTAGAAGAAGAGGTTGATATTCTCATCATCGGCGGTGGCATGGCTTGCTGTGGCGCAGCATTCGAGATATCGCGCTGGGTGGAAAAGGCCCGCGAAGAAGGGACTGACCTCAAGGTCAAACTGGTCGACAAGGCGGCAATCAGTCGCTCTGGCGCCGTCGCACAGGGCCTGTCCGCAATCAACACCTACATGGGCGAGAACGATCCGTCGGACTATGTCCGCTACGTTCGTGGCGACCTGATGGGCATCGTGCGCGAGGATCTCGTATACGACGTCGGCCGGCACGTCGACGACTCGGTGTACAACTTTGAGAAATGGGGCCTTCCGATCTGGAAGCAGCGCGGGGACGAAGGCAAGTCGCTGGTCGACGGCGGCAAGCCGGTCCGCACCGGACGTTGGCAGATCATGATCAACGGCGAGTCCTACAAGTGGATCGTGGCTGAGGCTGCCAAGAAGGCCCTGGGCACCGAGAATATCGAGGAACACGTTTTCATCGTGCGCTTGATCACCGACAAGAACGATCCGAACCGGGTAGCTGGCGCGGCAGGCTTCAGTGTTCGCGACAACCGTCTCGTCGTCTACCGCTTCAAGTGCTGTCTGCTGGCCTGCGGCGGTGCCGTCAACGTGTTTCGCCCGCGTTCCGTGGGCGAGGGCACTGGACGGGCCTGGTACCCGGTGTGGAACGCCGGCTCCACCTACTCGATCGCGGCCGAATGTGGCGCGGAATTAACCATGATGGAAAACCGCTTCGTGCCTGCCCGCTTCAAGGACGGCTACGGTCCGGTGGGTGCTTGGTTCCTGTTGTTCAAGGCCAAGTCCATGAATGCGCTCGGCGAGAATTATCAGGCCAAGAATGTCGAGGATCTCAAGACTTACGGCTACGACGCCTACGCCAAGGGCCCCAAAATCGGGACCTGCCTGCGCAATCACATGATGATGAAGGAGTTGAAGGAAGGCCGCGGCCCGATCTTCATTGATACTCCTTCCGCGATGGCGCAGTTGGCGGCGAACATGACGCCGGAGGAGATCAAACATCTTGAGGCCGAGGCCTGGGAGGATTTCCTCGACATGACCATCGCCCAATGCGGTGTCTGGGCTGGCGAGAACATTGAACCGGACAAGGAAATGTCCGAGATCATGCCGACCGAACCCTATTTGCTGGGCTCGCATGCCGGCTGTGCTGGCATCTGGGTGTCCGGCCCCGAGGATATCCCGGGAACCCCCGACCATTACCACTGGGGCTACAACCGGATGACCACCGTGGCGGGCCTGTTTACTGCCGGGGATGGCGTGGGCGCTTCCGGGCACAAGTTTTCCAGCGGTTCGCACAGCGAAGGGCGAATCGCGGCCAAGGCCATGGTGCAGTACGTGCTTGACCACCCGGATCTCAAGCCTGAACTGGGACGCCCGGTGGAGGACATCGTGGAAGAACTCTACCGTCCGGTGCGCAACTTCCTCGAACACAAGGACTACACCACGGCGATCGACGTCAACCCGAACTACATCACGCCGAAGATGTTCCAGTTCCGCCTGCAGAAAATCATGGACGAGTACGTGGCCGGCGTCTCGACCCTGTACCAGACCAACAAGATGATGCTGGAACTGGCCGAGAAGAAGCTGGAAATGCTACGCGAGGACTCGCTGAAAATGCGGGCGAAGGATCTGCACGAACTTCTGCGGGCCTGGGAGAACTACCACCGCCTGATCGCAGCGTTCGCGCACATGAAGCACATCCAGTTCCGTGAGGAGACCCGCTATCCAGGCTATTACTACCGGGCGGACCACATGGACATCGACGACGAAAACTGGAAATGTTTCGTCAACTCGAAGTTTGATCGGCATACCGGAGAGTGGTCCCTGCGAAAAGTCCCGTATGTGCAATTGATCAAGGTGTCTGAGGACGAGCCGGCCGGAATGTCCCGCCCTGGCAGCGACTGCTGACGTTTTACGCTTGGGAAGGGCACTTGGCTTCCTTCCTTTTTTCTTTTAAGCGACAATCCCATCCATGGACATGCGGCAGAACATCACGGACAAGTTGCAGGCGCAACTGGCGCCGGCGTACCTGAATGTGGAGGATGAAAGCCACATGCACAACGTCCCGCCAGGGGCGCAATCGCATTTCAAGGTGACGGTAGTCGCGGCGGAGTTCTCTGGGCAGTCGCTGGTGAACCGGCACCGGCGGGTAAACCGGATCCTGGCCGAGGAACTGGCCGGGCCGGTGCATGCGCTGGCCCTGCATACCCTAAGCGAAGAGGAATGGCAGGCCAAGCCGGACGTGCCGGACAGCCCGCCGTGTCGCGGAGGCTCGAAGGTTCAGCCCAAGTCGCCGACCTGACGGAACCCGCTGACCGACTCCAGAACCTCAATCTCGCAGACTGCGCCAGGTTCCAGGGCAAACCAGTCGCCGCCGCGCAACTCGATGGAGGGTTGCCCCTCGGCGTGAATCTTAAGGCGACCGTCAAACAGCACATATTCCTCGTACGTGACCGCCTTTCTCGCGGTTCGGCCGACCGGGGCATTCCACTCCGGCCAATCCTCCACCGCCCAGACTTCAAGTTTTCCGGGTGGAACCCGCTGTTCGTACCGGATCATGGCTGGCCGAGCCGCCCCGGATGCCGTGGCGGTTCTGGGGGATGAGCTTCAATATCTTCCAACAGCGCGACTGCCGACTCATGCTTGATGCGGTCGTAGGCATTCTTTGACGGTGCCTGGACTGCCCGAGTAAGCAGGTCGCGCGCCCGCTCGTAGTTTGAGTTCCGATCCAGCAACAGGAGCCCATGCGCGGATAGGTAAAGCGTGGGCTTGTCGTCAGGCGCAAGCTCAAGTGCTCGTTCAAAGTGTGCCAGCGCCTCCTTTGCGCTGGCACCATAGAGGATGCCAGCCATGATCCCTCCGCCGTGACGGGCTTCCGCATGCCAAGAACCCAGGCTGAAATGGGCGGCCGCCATATCCGGTTTCAGGCGGAGCGCTTCCTCAAGTTCATTACGGACTTGCTTCGGATAGTCTTTGCTAAATGCTTCTGAAAGATCAACAGTTTGTGTGTATCTTCCGAGAGCATGTGCCAGCTGCAGGTGGGCATCCGGATTCTGTGGATCCAATCGAACGGCTTCCCTTGCCAATTTCGTTGCCCGTTCGAACAGGGCCTGCTTTTCATCATCCTTTGCGAAGTGATAGCCGTGGATCGCCAGGGATCGGGCCGCGAGTGCATAACCGTCGGAGGTTTCGAGAGACTCGGCGAGTTCGGCCGCTTCCATGAACCGGCCTTCATCAAGAGCGGCACGTGCCGCTTCAATGGATTGAGCACTCGCGATGCTTACCGGGAGAACCCAAAACGTAATTGCCAGGCAAGTCAGAGTGGGAACCTTGATCATCGAACGCTTTCACTCTGGGATGAGGCGCGGGCTTCAGTGCCGAGTGCTTGCTCCATCTGAGCCTCGGTTACAGGCAATTCCAGTGCTGCATGAAAGTCGTAACGTTCCTTGATCCGCCCGAATTGTTTTCGGTGCTCGGGTTCCATGATGACCAGGGTCTGGATTCCAGGGGTTCTTTGAACCAGCGCGATCATTGACTCAAGGCTGCTGGTGCGGTCGCGGAAGTCGGACTGGAAGTTGAATTCGCAGACGATAACGTCGGGAGGTTGCCGCTTGATGCTGGCCAGTGCCTTGCGCATGGACGCGCAGACCTCGACCGAGAAACCCAGTTGCCGGTACAACGGTGTGAAATCGGGATAGCCGCCTAGCTCAATGATGGCGAGCAGGCGATGTGCGCTCATGCGCTGTTCTCGGCCTGGGCTCCGGCTCCTGGATGGGGCGCAATGGTCCCCGTGTGCACCCGGCCATTACCGGGGCCATGTTCGAGGTAGAGTTCAAGATTCGCCCGGATGACGTCAAAGGCGATGGCATCCCAAGGGATGTCTTCCGGTGCAATTAGTTCGGTTCTGGAAGATTCCGGACCGGGCTCCGCTTTGCCGCTGGCCAGCGTCCCGTAATACATTGTGTAGATCTGCGAAATATGCGGGAGGCTGTACAGGGAGAACAACTGGATGTCCTCGATTTCCGCGGTGGCTTCTTCCATGCACTCGCGGCGGGCGCATTCCTCAACCGTCTCATGGTTCTCCATGAAGCCGGCAGGAAGCGTCCACAGCCCGAACTTGGGTTTGATGGCACGCTTGCACAACAGGATTTTTCCTTCCCACTCCAAGATGGCACCGGCGACCATCAACGGGTTCTGGTAGATGATGTAGCCGCAGCGGCCGCACAGATTCCGGCGCTTGGTGTCGCCGGGCGGAATCCGGTATTCGAGGCTGCCGGCGCCGCACTGCGGGCAGTAGAGAGGTTTGGCGTACATAGGATCTCCCGTGTTAGGTATTTCCAGTGGCGATGGGACGCGCAGGATCCCGAATCCATTCGCTCCAGGAGCCGACATATAGCTGCCCTGGTTCCAGCCCGGCGTGCGCCATGGCCAGGAGGTTGTGACAGGCGGTGACGCCGGAACCGCAAGAGTGACAGACGGGCCGCGGATCGTCGGCCAGCGATTCAAACCGTTGGCGCAGGGCTTCCGGCGACTTGAAGCATCCGTTTTCGTCGAGGTTTTCCTGGAATGGCAGGTTCCGGGAGCCGGGGATGTGCCCGCCTACGGTGTCAAGTGGCTCATGTTGTCCGGAAAAACGTTCGGGCGCACGCGCGTCAATGAGTTGGACCTGATCCTGATCCAAGGCATTTGCCACGGCCGCGGTGGTAAGCCACAGGTCTTCCTGCGGCGAGGCAGCATAAAGGACTTCCGACTCAGACGGCATATCGTCCGATACCGGACGGCCTTCGCGCGTCCACTTGGGCCAGCCGCCGTTGAGCAGGGCGGCGGACGAATGCCCGGACCAGCGCAGTAGCCACCACATCCGCCCGGCGATCGCCCCACCCGCATCGTCGTAGACCACGACCTGCGTATCCGCTTGGATGCCCCAAGCCCCAAGTTGGGTTGCAAATGCATCGATGGCGGGCAACGGGTGCCGGCCACTGTCCTCGTCGGGTGCGGAGGCCATGTCGTCGTCGAGATGCGCGTAGTGCGCGCCTGGGATGTGACTTTCCCGCCACGCCTCGCGGCCAGCCTCCGGACGCTTGAGGTCGAAACGGCAATCGAGCACGACAAGCTCCGGCGTTCCCAGCAGGTCCGCCAATTGCGCCGTTTCGATCAGCGTGGAATACATGCTTCCGTCCTCGCGAACACCCAGAAGACTAGATATCGAAATCAAAGGGTGCTGAATTCAGCAATTATAACGATTGTTCTCTACGGCTATGCGAAAGCTACGAAAATCGCTCTCACCGGGACCGGGAGTCCTTCTACGGTGCGAGTTGGGTCTTCTGGGTCCAGCGCTTCCTTGAGCGAGTGGAATGGCATCCAGTCGGTGGTGCGCTGCTCCTCCAGCGGGGTGGCGGTCCGGTCCACGCAATGGGGGGACTGGAAGCCGGCTTCGTCCAGCAGGTGGAGGATACGGTCGGGATGCAGCAGGGTCCAAACATTGCGCATGTTGGCGTAACGCCCGTCGATCGGGAGCGTGCCGGATGCGGAAGTTTCCTCGCTGATCAGTGTCTCGACCACCAGTTCGCCGCCCGGTTCCAGATACCGGCGAAGTTGTTGCAGGTGCTCCCGGGGGTCCCGCCGGTGATGCAGCACCCCCATCGAGAAGACGCTGTCGAACTGGTGTTCGGGCAGGTCCTCGAACCGGGCCGGGATCATCGAGGCTGCGAACTCGGGCGGCAGAAAACGCGTCAGTGCGGCGAACTGCCAGTTCGCGAGCCAGTTCGAATCCACGCCCAGGGCGAGGTGGGCGCCTAGGCCGACCATGCGCAGCAGGTAATAGCCGTTTCCGCTCCCCACGTCCAGGATCCGTCTCCCCTGCAGATCGGAAATATGGGGAAGGACACGGTCCCATTTCATGAAACTCTGCCATTCCGCATCGATGGAGACGCCGAACACAGAGAGGGGGCCTTTGCGCCAAGGCACGAGGTCCCGAAGCCCGGAGGCAAGGCAAGCCTGTTGTTCGGCATTCATCTCCTCCGGCGCGCCGATCTCCGGCTGGTCGAGGTTCAATTCGACATGCCGGGCCAGATGCTGGGGCAGGGCACGGACGGTCGCCTGCCAGCGTGGGAAATCCCCGTGTTCCGGATGTGCCCACCGTTGTGCGGAGAGATCCAGCCATTCGGCCAGATCGCACGACTGCAGGAGCTCGGTCAGTCCGGCGTCGCGTTCCGGCGTGTGGCCAGCATGGAGGTGAAGTGGAGGCATTGGAACCATACGGTAACGGGATCGAATCCGGCCGTTATCAGGCGTTCGCGGTGGGTAGGCAGCGAGTCGCGCACCAGCACCTGCTCTAGGGCGGTGCGTTTCTGGCTGATTTCCAGATCGCTGTAGCCTTGGGCGCGCTTGAAATTCTCGTACCGCTTCTGGACGAGACTTTCTTCCGGTTCATCGAAGCGGAGTTTTTCGGTCAGGATCAACGCCCCGCCCGGACGTAAAGCCTCGGCGATCCGGCTCAGCAGCGGCAGTCGGTCTTCCGGCGGCAGGAACTGCAGGGTTAGGTTGAGGACAACCACGTCGGCCGATTCCAGTTCGACTTCACGGATGTCCGCACAGCGGTACTGCACGGGTGAGCCGGGCACGCGGGGACAACGCGCGATCATGTCCGGCGATGAATCGATGGCCAATATCGGATGCGTCTCACCCAGTCGCGCACTCAGCGCACGCGTCACGGTGCCGAGGGAACAACCCAGGTCGTAGCAAGTCGCGCCGGCCTGCGCGTATCTCCCGCCCAGCACGGCGGTGCCGTGGACGAGGCTGGCGTAGCCTGGGACCGAACGTTCGACCATGTCTTGGAAGACTTTGGCAACTTCCGCATCGAAACGGAATCGATCCGCATCGCGCGGCGCAGCGTAAAGTGCATCGGGAGTGCGTTCCGGGGATCCCGGCCCGGGCTCCTCTGGTGTCATACAGAGAAAGCGGGCAGTTTCTTGGGTACCGCGATGTTTTTCAAGGTTGCATATTCCGGCAGCCCACCCCTGAACGGGGGCGGGCTTTCGCCCCGGATCAGCGGTGCCAGGTAGGTTCGGCATCGGCCGGTGATGCGGAAGCCGTTGCGGCTGATGTAGCTGCGCGGCATCTTCCGCTCGCGGTTGGCTACCCGGGACAGGTCGACCTGCCCGATCTTCCAGCGGTACGGTCTGTTGGAGGTGCGTACGATGATGGGCATGATCGCGGTTTGTCCGGCCAGGGCGAACCGGACCGCGGCGCGGCCGACCGCATAGGCTTGCCTCAGGTCGGTCTTCGATGCGATATGGCGTGCCGAGCGCTGCAGGTAGTCGGCCACAGCCCAGTGGTACTTGTAGCCCAGTTTCTCCTTGACCATCTGCGCGAGGATTACGGCGTTCCCGCCGAGCTGCGCATGGCCGAACACGTCCCGGGTGCTGGCCTCTGCCAGGAATTTCCCGTCTTTGGTGCGCACGCCCTCGGAGGCGACGATGGTGCAATACCCGAAACGCTTGACGCAATTGTCGACCCGGGCCAGGAAGACTTTGGGGTCGAATGGGATCTCCGGGAACAGGATCAGGTGCGGAGGCTCGGAGGGAGATCGCGAGGCCAGGCCGCCGGCCGCGGCGATCCAACCCGCATGACGTCCCATCACCTCTAGGATGAACACCTTGGTCGACGTAGCTGCCATGCAGGCGACGTCCAGTCCCGCTTCGCGGATCGAGGTGGCCACGTACTTCGCGACCGATCCGAAGCCCGGGCAGTTGTCGGTGACCGGCAGGTCGTTGTCGACGGTCTTCGGGATGCCGATGCAGCGGATGGGATAGTCGAGTTGGTCGGCGAGCTGGGAGACCTTCCACGCGGTGTCCTGGGAGTCGCCGCCACCGTTGTAGAAGAAGTAGCCGATGTCATGTGCGTCGAACACCTCGATCAGGCGTTTGTACTGGGCTTGGTTCTCCTCCAGTCCTTTGAGCTTGTAGCGGCAGGAGCCGAACGCGGCGCCGGGAGTGTGGCGCAACGCGGCGATGGTGCGGGCGGTTTCGCGGCTAGTGTCGATCAGGTCCTCAGTCAGTGCCCCGAGGATGCCGTTGCGCCCGGCGTAGACCCGGCCGATGCGCGAGCGGTTCGCCCGGGCCGTCTCAATCACGCCGCAGGCCGAGGCGTTGATGACCGAGGTCGGTCCGCCGGATTGGGCGTAGAAGGCGTTGCGACGCGCGCTCACGACGGGGCCGGAGCCGTTACAACTGGCGCAGTTCGTCCGACACGGCCATTGGCGACGGGTAGAACATGACGATCCAATAGGACGAGATGATGAACGTGAACAGGACGGTAGTCTGGATGACGTAGGAGGCGTTCTCGCTGATGACGCCGCCAGCCAATGCCAGCACCGCGATCAGCAGCGAGAACTCGCTGGCGTTCGCCAGGCGCACGCCGACCGCATGGGCACGCTTCTCCTTTTCCCCGGCCCGGCACAACAGGGTGCGGAACAGCCAGGGTTTGCTGGTCATCACGAAGGCGGTCAGCAGCACTGCCGGGAGCAGCACGTCCAACAGGACTTGCCAGTTGTATCCCGCACCGACGGCAAAGAAGAAGATTACCAGGAAGAAGTCGCGCAGGGGCTTGAGCACTTCCGCCACGAATTTCGCGATGGGGCTCGAGGCCACTGCGACGCCGGCGATAAAGGCTCCGGTTTCCGCCGACAGGCCGAGCACGGCGGCGAGTTCCGCCACGCCCAGGCACCAGCCGATGACCAGCAGGAAGATGTATTCCTGGATCTGGTCGAAGCGGGCGAAGAGCGGGGTGAGCACATAACGCTGGAACAGCAGTGCGAATACGGCGAGCAGAGGCAGGCTCAGGAGCACGGAGAGGATTTCCCAGGCACCGGCGCCGGCTTCCCCGCCGCCGGTGGACATCAGTTCGATCAGGATCAGGATGATGATGGCGAGCAGGTCCTGCAGGAGCAGGATGCTGATCATCAGTTCGCCCGTGATCTGGTGGTGCAGGACGGTGGTCGGCAGGAGTTTCAGGCCGATGATGGTGCTGGAGAACATCATGCCGGCGCCGATGAAGACGCAATCAAGCAGGGAGAAACCAAGCGCGTAGCAGATCGCGCCGCTGCCCGCCGCGAAGAACCCGGAGGTGATGCCGGTGATGACGGCGGTCTTGCGGAACAGGTGCAGCAGCTTCTGCGGCTCCAGGTTGAGGCCCAGCAGGAACAGCAGGAACATGATGCCGATGTGCGACACGTTCTCGACCATCTGGGTGTCTGCCACCAGCCCTGCGCCGAACGGCCCGACGATGAGGCCGAGCAGGATGTAGGCGATCAGCATGGTCTGCCGTGCGAACAGGGAGAGGGTGGCCAGAACGGCCGCGCCCGTGAAAATCAAGAAGATCGTGAAGACGACGTCGGTAGTCACGGATTAGTTTTCATATTGCCGAGCGATGGCATTTTAGCAGTAGGGGGGCGAGTGGTGCCGGTCCGTGGCCATATAATTGGACAAATCGGAGGAATCATCATGCCGGTCGTCGACATTCATGCGGCTCGAGCCCAGTTGTCAAGCCTGCTCACGCGAGTTGAAGCTGGGGAGGAGATCGTCATTGCACGGGATGGAAAGCCGATTGCGAAACTTGTTTGCTGCGGACATTTTGGTAAGCGCCAGTTTGGCGCTTTGAAAGGGCGAATCTCTATCGACGATCGGTTCTTCGACCCACTTCCCGAAACCGAGTTGGCGGCTTGGGGGCAGGGAAATGTTACGAATCCGATTTGATGTGGATTTTCTGGTGACTTGTTAACGATCATGATGCCTGAGCGCAGGTTCTATTCCGGCAGGAATTACAGGCGAGCCTGTTCGGTCGAGGAACTGCGGGAGATTGCGTACCGACGGACGCCGTACTTCGCGATGGAGTATGTCGAGGGCGGCGCGGAAGACGAAATATCCCTCACGCGAAACCGGGAAGTCTTGCGCGATATCCATTTCGTACTGAACGTGCTGGTCGACACCAGCGATCGACACCAGCGAGTCAATCTGTTCGGGAAAGAATCCGATTCTCCCCTCGCCATTTGCCCCACCGGTCTCAATGGCATGCTATGCCGCGATGCGGACGTGGCCTTGGCGCGAGCGGCGGAGGAACACGGCATCCCGTTCTGCCTGGGGACGCTTTCGACGACCCGTCTGGAACAGGTCGCGCAGGAAGCCCATGGGCGGTTATGGATGCAGTTGTACGCCATGACCCAGCGCGAGATCACGCAGGACATCCTGGATCGTGCGGAGGAAGCCGGGTACGAGGCGCTGGTCTTCACCGTGGATTCCAACGTCTTCGGGAACCGGGAATGGGATCGCCGCAGTTACCGTGCGCCGGCGAAACTGACCCTGCGCAACATGCTGGACGTGGCGCGGCATCCTCGGTGGGTGTGGGACGTCTTGGTTCCGCATGGCATCCCTCGCTTCGAGAACATTGTGGACTTCATGCCGCCGGAGGCGAAAAGCGCGGATGCAGGGGTGGCGATCGTGACCAAGCTGTTCGCACCCGATATCACTTGGAAGGACGTGGAGTGGTTGCGCAGAAAATGGCCACGAAAACTCATCGTCAAGGGCATCTTGTCTCCTGCAGATGCAGTCCGGGCCGTCGAGGCCGGTTGCGATGGCCTCGTCGTCAGCAATCACGGGGGGCGGCAACTGGACAGTAGCATCTCGTCCATCGAGGCGCTCCCCGGTATTGCAGCGCAAGTGAATGGGAAGGCGGCGATCCTCGTGGACAGCGGCTTCCGGCGTGGCACGGACGTCGTGAAGGCGCTGGCGCTGGGTGCGGACACGGTCATGGTCGGGCGCGCCACGCTGTTCGGCTTGGCGGCCGGTGGGGAGGCCGGAGCCGGCTACGCGCTTTCGATCTTGGCCGAGGAAATCGACCGCACGCTGGGTCAACTGGGATGCCGCTCGATCTCTGAACTCGGCCCGCATCTTCTGAAGTGCCCGTTCGAGGTCTGAGGGACGGCATGCGCATCGATACTGCGAGCGGGCGCCTGCACGAGGCGCGGCAGGTGGAATCGCCGAATTGCGACAGCCGACCGGAAGACTGCGGTATCGACCTGGTGGTAATTCACGGCATCAGCCTCCCGCCGGGGGAGTTCGGCTCGGACGACATCGAGCGCCTGTTTTCGAACATGCTGGATCCAGATTCCCATCCATTTTTTATGGAAATTAAAGACTTACGCGTATCTTCTCACTTGCTGATCCGCCGCGACGGGGAACTGGTGCAGTTCGTGCCGTTCCACGAACGGGCCTGGCATGCGGGGGAATCCCGCTTCGAGGAGCGGGAGCAGTGCAACGACTTTTCGATCGGCATCGAACTGGAAGGCACGGACGAGCAGCCGTACGAGAGAGTGCAGATCGAAAGACTGGCCGAAGTGATCCAGGCTTTATGCGAGGCGTATCCTGAACTGACTCCGGATAGGGTGGTCGGGCACAGTGACGTGTCGCCGGGGCGCAAGACCGACCCGGGGCCGTATTTTGACTGGGAAGGTTTCCGGGCCTTGTTAGCCGGTTCTGGGCTTTAACTGCAGCGAGACGGAGTTGATGCAGTAGCGCAGGCCGCCGGGGGCCGGACCGTCCGGGAAGACGTGGCCCAGGTGTGCATCGCAATGCGCGCACAGGACTTCGGTGCGGACCATGCCGTAGCTTGAGTCCGTCTGCTCATCCAGACATTGCGCATCGACAGGCCGGGTGAAGCTTGGCCAGCCCGTCCCGGAGTCGAACTTGTCCTGCGAGTCGAACAGGGGTTGTCCGCAGCAGACGCAGAGATACATGCCGTCTTCCTTGCAGTTCCAGTAGTCTCCCTGGAAGGGACGTTCGGTGCCTTTACGGCGGCATACGGCGAACTGCTCGGCGCTTAATTCCGCCCGCCATTCGGCTTCGCTGCGTTGCAGTTTTCCCATTTTCGCCACTATACCGGATGCGGAACGACCGGGGAGTCACGGGCATCTCTTGCGGTACAATGTCGGTGTTCCAACCTACGCACCAATTAGAGAGGAGAACGCTATGAGTGGATGGGCTTGGATGGCGATCGGCGCCACCGTCCTTGCCGTGGTGATCATGCAGATCGCCATGCGTATCAAGTAACCCGGCTGAGATTCAGCCGCCTCCACGAAAGGACGTGGTCACGCGTCCTTTCCATATGGGTCCCGCGAAAACCCTAGGGCTGTCATGCCTTTAAATGCCTCCCTTTTTCAGCAACGCCTAGAAGCATGGCGTCGGTCGTCCGACCGCCATATTTTCCGCGATATCCAGATTGGGCTCGAACGGGAAGCCCTGCGCGTGGACGCGGAGGCGGGCTTAAGCCACGCGTCTCATCCCGCAGCCTTGGGGTCGCCGCTGACTCACCCGCACATCACCACGGACTACTCGGAGGTGATGATCGAACTGGTCACACCACCGGACACCCTGGAGGCATCCTATGCGTTCCTGGAGAATCTGCATCGCTACGTTTACGAACATCTGGGGGAAGAGCGACTGTGGTGCGGGAGCATGCCCTGCGTGATTGCCGGGGATCCGGACATCCCGCTGGCATACTACGGGGAATCCAACCCGGGCCGTATGAAAACCATCTATCGGCGCGGACTGGGTTATCGGTACACCCGTTCGATGCAGGTGATTTCGGGCGTGCACTTCAACTGCTCGATGCCGGCGGAATTCTGGCGTCAGGAATTTGACGGACAACTTGATCCGGACAAGATTTCCGAGCGCTACTTCGATGCCTTGCGCAACCTATTGCGGTTCGGCTGGCTCGTCGCATACTTGTTCGGCGCGTCGCCCGCGATCTGCCGATCCTTCGTCCTGCAGAAGCATGAAAGCCTCGACCTGTTCACTCCCGGCACCTACTACGGCCCTGACGCGACCTCACTGCGCCAAGGCAGCATCGGTTACCAGAACAGCCAGGAGGCCAGCACCGGCGTGCATGCCGACTACAACAGCCGGGCCGGCTACATCGAATGCCTGCGGGAGGCAACGGCTACGCCGTGCCCTCAGTACCAGGAGATCGGCGTCCGGCGCGATGATGGAGAATACCTGCAGCTGAACGCTAACCAGTTGCAGATCGAAAACGAATACTACAGCCCGGTCCGCCCCAAATGCGTCCCGCAGGGCAATGAGAAGCCGAACCGGGGCCTGCGGCAGAGGGGCGTGGAATACCTGGAACTCCGGTCGCTGGACATTGATTCGTTCGAGCCTTGCGGCATCGGACCGGATACGATGCGTTTCCTCACTGCCTTGGTGGTGTATTGTTTGCTGGACGGCAGTCCAAAAATGTCCATGTCCGAACAGGCCGACGCCGACTACAACATGCAGCAGGTCGCACACCTTGGGCGGGATCTGGAGGTGATGCTGCGGCGCGGGGAGGAGGTCTCCTTGCGTGACTGGGCGGGCGATCTACTGGCGGACATCCGACCGGTCTGCGAACTTTTGGACGAGGCCCGCGGACAGACGACATTCCGGCAGGCTTGGGAGGTACAGGAAGCCAAGTTGCGAGACCCGGCACAGACGCCTTCGGGGCGCATGGTGTCGCAAATGGGCGAATCTGGGGAAGCTTACGTGGAATGGGTGCTGAAACGCTCTCAGGAACACCGGGAATTCTTTGGGGACCGGCCGCCTGACCCGGAACTTCGCTCCCGCTTTGATCAGGTTGCCGAACAGTCCCGGCAGCAGCAGAAGGCCATCGAGGAAGCAGAGCGGGAATCCCCCCTGTCTTTCGAGGATTATCTGACCGCTTACGAGGCCCAGGCGTGAGTTATCGCATCCTGGACCCGCGGAACCTGCAGATCGACCGGGTCGATCAGGATGCGCAGCGGTTGGCGTTGCATTTCCTTGAAGCGAACATCGAGAAAATCATGGACAATGCCGAGCAGCGCACCCTATGGACGCAAGCGGGGTCTATCGAGATGTGGGATCCAAAACTTTCGGTCGAACTCTCGGCCGCGCCATTTCGGATCGCGCATTTGGATCTGGAAGACGGCCTGTATACCCAGCGCGACATGATCCGCATCCCGTTGGATGTGTCGGGAGAGATCGTTTTGTCCCTGTGGTTTGAAGGCCAGGACGAGCCGTTGCGCTTGGAAGGCTCGCGAATGTGCTTGCACCTGGACGACAACCCCCGCTATGTGCGGCATCTGGACTAGAGGCGATCATGCAGTTCTTCGGTTGCCTGTTCGCTCTGTTCTGGGGAGCGTTCTGCATGATGATTGGCGCCTGGCTGTTTGGCGGCTGGGGAATCATCCTGGGCGCGGCGGTCGCGGTGTTCACGATGGGCAGGACTTCGTGGGGCACGTTTGGAAGCACGGGCGAGGGCGGCGTTTGGGATGACAACGACCAATTGATTCAGAGACGGCAAGTCTTCTCGCGCATCGTGTTCCTGGTCAGCGGGCACATCGCCCAAGCGGACGGCCGGGTGACGGAGCAGGAGATCCGGTGTGCCGAAGAGCTCATCGAAGAGTTCGGCCTGAACCCGGAGCAACGCGGGCATGCCATGCATTACTTCAACCTCGGCACCCGGCCGGGCTTCGACCTGGGCGGCAGCCTGCAGGAACTGATAGGGGCCTGCCGGAGCGAACCTTCGCTGATTGCAACCTTCATCGGGATCCAGGTTGCAATGGCGTGCGCAGATGGGGAGCTTTCTCCGTCGGAAGAGCAGATCATCTACACCTGCTGTACGGCGCTGGGATACCCGGAGAGCCGGGTGCGGGCGATCATCGACCAGTATCTCGGGCACGCCCGGCGCGCCGGTTCCGTGCCGGAGCCCGACGTGAACCTGGACTGGGCCTACGACGTGTTGGAGGTTGAGCCATCCATGCCGATGGAAGAAGTGCAGCGTGCTTATGCCCGTAAGATGAAAGACTTCCACCCGGACAAGTTGGCGTCCAAGGGGCTGCCGAAGGAATTCATGGAATTTGCCACGGAACGGACCAAGCAGTTCACCAAGGCATACCAGGCGATCAAGAAAGCGAAAGGGAAATAGCATGAGACTGGTCACCGTCGAATACGAAGGCCGGACTTGGCTCGGCGTGCAGCAGGAAGACCTGGTCTTCCTGCCGGTCCTGCACGACGCCTCGCTGCCGTCGTCCATGCTGGACTTGATCGAGGGCGGCGACACGGCGCTGCAATCCGTGCGGGCGGCATTTGAATCCGGGCCGGCCGACGCGTTCGTCCCGGCCGATCAGACCGAACTACTGGCTCCGATTCCGCGTCCGCGGCAGAACATTATGTGCATGGGGCTGAACTATGCGGATCACATCGAGGAGGCGGCCGCCTCGCTGGGCCGCGACCAGAGCCTGCCGAAATACCCGATTGTGTTTACCAAGGCGGCGAACAGCGTCAACGCGCCGTTCGGAGAGATTCCCTACGACTCCCAGGTGTCAGACAAACTGGATTGGGAAACTGAACTGGGCGTGATCATTGGCCGTGCCGGCCGCGGCATCTCGGAAGCGGAAGCCTACGACCACGTATTCGGGTACACCGTGATCAACGATGTCTCGGCGCGCGAATTGCAGCGCCGCCACAAGCAGTTCTTCATCGGCAAGAGTCTCACCGGTTTCTGCCCGATGGGTCCGTGTATCGTGACGGCCGACGAGATCGAAGATCCACACGATCTGGAATTGTGGTGCCGGGTCAACGGCGTGGAAAAACAGCACTCCAATACCCGCTACCAGATCTTCAGCATCGCCCAGCAGATCGCGGCCTTGTCGCGCGGCATGTGGCTGGAGCCGGGGGACATTCTGGCGACCGGAACACCGAGCGGTGTCGGTTTTGCGCGCACGCCGCCGGAATACCTGCAGCCGGGCGATGTGGTGGAATGCGAGGTGGAAGGAATCGGGACGATTCGCAACCGGGTGGTGGGGCGCTAGCGACTACCAGTAGCTTTCAGTCGTGATCTGCCCCGGCGCGCTGCGCCGGTTCCGAGCCATTCCCATTGTCTTCAGCAGGGCCGAGGTGTCCTGAACCATCTCCGGGTTGCCGCACAGCATCACCTGGGCGCGCGCTGGATCGAAGTCCATGCCGGCGCGTTCCGCCAGTCGCCCGTCCTCGATGGCGGCGGGGATGCGTCCGTGCAGGGTGCTGGGGTCGTCTTCCCGGCTGACGAACGGCACATAGACGAGCTGCTCCGGGTGCCGGTCCAGGTGTTGCTGGATGGTGTTCTGGTAGGTGAGTTCACGGGTGTAGCGGACCGCATGCACCAGTGCGATCTTGCGATGGCGGGCCCAGGGGTCGGGCGTGCCGAGGATGGACAGGTAGGGGCCAAGGCCGGTCCCGGTGGCCAGTAGCCACAGGTATTCGCTCTGGGGCACTTCGTCCAGCACAAAAAAGCCGACGCCTTGCGAAGAAACCCAGATCCGGTCGCCGGCCGCCAGGGATTCCAGCTGCGCGGACAGCGGGCCTTCTGGCACGATGATGGAATAAAACTCGAGATTTTCGGCATCCGGCGGGTTGACGAAAGAGTAGGGGCGGGCAATCCGCTCCCCGCCGATGTCGAGCGCAAGACGACCGAACTGTCCGGCTGTGAACCGGACCTCCGGCGCCCTGATGTGCAGGGAGTAAAGCTGGTCGGTCCAGTGTTGGTTCTCGACGACCGTGCCTTCGAGCCACTCGGTTGCCATGTCTGCTCCCGGATCAGCAGCAGATCAGCACGCGGTTCCCGTCCACCCGTACCGGGTAGGTGCGCAAAGGTTCTTCAGCCGGCTCCTCGACGGGTTGTCCGGTGCGGACATTGAAGCGACTGCCGTGCAGGGTGCACTTGACCAGTTCCCCGTCCAGGCAGCCAAGCGACAGAGAGGAATCTTCATGGGTGCAGGTGTCGTCGCAAGCGAACAGGGTTCCGCCGACATTGGCCAGCAGGATGTCGTGCTGTTCATGCTGGATGCGGAGGGTTTGTCCTGGCGGGATTTCCGATACGGTAGCGACCTGTACAAAGGGATTTGGCATAATCTGCTCGTTTAACCCTGTAATTATAACTTTTCACCGGGGTGGAGAAGCGCGTCATGGACTATCTGGAACGGATTCGACAGGCCCGGGTCTACGATGTCGCGGAGCGTACGCCCTTGCAGCGGGCACCGCAGTTGTCGGAACGGCTAGGCTGCGAAGTTTGGCTCAAGCGCGAGGATCAGCAGCGCACGTTTTCATTCAAGCTGCGCGGCGCCTACAACAAGATTTCCGGGCTGGACGAACAGCAGCGCGCGCGTGGCGTGATCGCCGTCTCGGCTGGCAACCATGCCCAGGGTGTGGCGTTGGCGGCTTCCAAGCTAAACCTGGATGCCGTGATCGTGATGCCGCGGACCACGCCACCGATCAAAGTCAATGCCGTGCGCGCCTTGGGAGGCAACATCGTACTGGAAGGGGACGATTACGATGCGGCGAGCCGGTATGCCTTGGACAAGGCAGAAGCCGAACAGCGGATCTTCGTTCATCCGTACGATGACCCGGACGTCATCGCGGGACAGGGGACGATTGCGGTCGAAATCTGCGAGCAATGCGCGACCCTGCCGGATGCGGTGTTCATCCCGGTCGGCGGCGGCGGCTTGCTGGCCGGAATGGGAATTTGGTTGCGCCATGCGGCACCGGACACGCGCGTGATCGGGGTGGAACCGGAGGACGCGCCGTCCATGGCGCGGGCGCTGGAAGCCGATGAACGCGTATGCCTGAAGCAGGTCGGCCTGTTTGCGGACGGTGCGGCCGTGCGCCAGGTCGGCGAGGAGACGTTCCGGCTGGCGCGCGAATGCGTGGACGAAGTAATTCTGGTGAGCATCGACGAGATCTGCGCGGCAATCAAGGATATCTTCGAAGAAACCCGGGTCTTGGTGGAGCCGGCGGGTGCGCTGGCGGTAGCCGGAATCAAGCGCTACGTGCAGTCTCATGCAACCGCGGACCAGACGCTGGTCGCGATCAACAGTGGCGCCAACATCAATTTCGACCGCCTGCGACATGTTTCGGAGCGATCCGAACTCGGCGAAGGCCACGAGGGTATCTTCGCGGTCACGATTCCAGAGCAGCCCGGCAGTTTCCGCAGGTTCTGCGAGGCCGTGGGCGACCACAGCATCAGCGAATTCAACTACCGCTATGCGGATTCCCGTGACGCTCAGATCTTCGTCGGAATCAAGTTCCGTGATGCGGAAGCCGAAAAACCGGACTGGGTGGCGTACCTGCAGGAATGCGGCTACAGCGTGCAGGACCTGAGCGACAACGAGACGGCCAAGTTGCACCTGCGCTACTTGGTGGGCGGACACACCAGCAGCGACCAGCGCGAGATCCTGTACCGGTTCGAGTTTCCGGAACGCCCTGGAGCGCTGTTGGACTTTTTGTCCAGCATGGGGCAGAACTGGAACATCAGCCTGTTCCACTACCGGAACCACGGTTCCGCCTACGGCCGGGTGCTGGTGGGCATGCAGGTGCCGGAAGACGAGATGGATGCATTGCGTTCATTCCTCGAGACACTGGGGTACCAGTACTACGAGGAGACGGGGAACGCCGCCTGCCGGACTTTTCTAGGGCAGATGGGACGTGGCGCCTGACAAGGCGAACGATAGGGATATTGGTGGATTAAGCCCGTAGGGGCGAGGGCCGAACCACCGGAGCGGTTCGGCTCACCCTGCTTATCTTTTCTTCTTCGCTGTCCTGCGCTTGGCGGCCTTCTTTTTGGCCGTCTTGCGTTTGGCGACTTTCTTTTTCGCGGTCTTCCGCTTTACAACTTTCTTTTTCGCCGCCTTGCGCGGTGCAGCCTTCTTTTTGGCCGTCTTGCGCTTCGCGACCTTTTTCTTTGCGGTCTTCCGCTTCACGGCTTTCTTCTTGGCAACCTTCTTTTTCGCGGCCTTACGTTTCACGGCTTTCTTCTTCGTCGTCCTGCGCGGTGCTGCTTTCTTCTTGGCGGTCTTGCGCTTCGCGACCTTCTTCTTCGCGGTTTTCCGCTTTACGGCTTTCTTCTTGGCAACTTTTTTCTTTGCCGTCTTGCGTTTAGTGACTTTCTTTTTGGCCACTTTCCGCTTGGCGGCTCTTGCCGGGGCTTTTTTCTTTGCTACTTTCCGTTTGGGGGCGCGTTTCGCACTGGCCTTTTTCTTCGCTGTGCTGCGCTTTTTCTTCGTTGAACGTTTGACAGCCACGTGATCCTCCAGGTTGGTTTATGACAGACACAAAATAAACGCTGGAGAGCCAGCTGTCATAGAAGACAACATTGATTCGTCACTCCAGCGTGTTTAGTGACACAAACCGGCATCTGGGCTCAAGCTGCCGTTTTGTGCGAAACGGTGCTTGCGCACCGAGAAGAATGTTCGGAAGGAAGGGCAGTGCACTCCGCCTGCCGTGAACCAGGACGTGACCTTGAACCGAAAGTTCAGGTGGGTCCCTAGGAAATGCCGTAGGCTTCCCGGACGAAAACGCCGGTAATGCGCAAAAGCATTTACGCGTCGGGTCCCGGTCAGTTGGAATAGGTTCACGGGTGTGCCTGGTGGAACAGGCGGAGGCACCGACTTCCAATGATTCGTGGGGTTTCTCGCCGTCACGTCAGGTTCGCCTCCTCGACCCGGTCCAGTGCTTTCTGGACTCGTGCCGACAGCGCATCGATGCGTTCGAGCAGATGATCCGGCGTTCCCTTCGACAGGCGCAGGTATTCATGGCTCAGGTTCAGTGCCGTGACGACCGCAACGCGATCTATGCCGGCGGTGGCATCGGCGTCGTGGACTTTCTGCACCTGGGCCTTCAGAAACTTGATGGCCTCGTCGAGGGATTTGCGCTGGTCGGGCGGACAACCGACTTCGTAGGTCTTCTTGAGAAGACGGAAGCCGACCTGTTCGGATTCTGCACTCATTGGAGTCTGCTGTACGGCTTGAGTTGCGCCAGCACCTGCTCGACGGCGGTGCGGGCCTGACGGCTCTTGCGGCGCCAGTCGCGCTGTTGTTCCTGCATCTGGTCGCAACGTTTGACCAAGACTTGGTTGGCATTGACCAGACGCTCGCATAGCGTGGTCAACGTGTCGACCTGTTGCTCAAGCGTGGTGAGCGCGGCTTCGACCGAAGGCTTGTTTAAGTCCACAATTAAGCGGCTCCTTCTCGACCTTCATTGAGTATAGCAAAAACTTGGCATGCTTTCCCTGCACGCTTGTGGAGGTCTTGCAACAAGGGAAAAGGCCTCGCGATGGCCTGTGCTGATGGCTTGGAGATCAGGTGCGTGGCAGCCGGCTTATCCCTGCAATGCGGCCATCGCTTCCGCGTAATTCGGCTCGTCTCCGATTTCAGGCACCAGTTCGGTGTACAGAACTTGGTTGTTGCTGTCCAGCACCACGACGGCGCGGGCGGTAATCCCGGTCAGGGGCCCCTCGGCGATCAGTACGCCGTAGTCGCGCGCGAAGTCCCGGTTCCGCATCATTGACAGGGTGACCAGGCGGTCGGCGCCCTGATCGGCGCAGAAGCGAGTCATGGCAAAAGGCAGGTCGGACGAGATCACCAGAACCACCGACTTGTCGTCGATTTTCTGGGCCTCTTGGTTGAATTGGACGGAAGATTTCGCGCAGACTGGGGTGTCGATACTGGGCAGGATTGAAAGCAGCTTTCGGGCATCGCCGAAGGTGCCGAGGGTGGCTACGTTGAGGTCTCGGTCAACCAACTCAAAGTCCGGCGCGGTACTGCCGATCTCCGGCAGGGTACCTTCCAGGTTGACTTCGTTGCCGTGCAGGGTGACGGTCGTCATGAAATTCTCCTTCGGGGGATTTAGCGGACAGATTCTACCCGCTTTTGCCTGCATTGTAGAATGAGGCGCAAATTCATGCGGGACGAATCGGTTGAGCCGACATAGCCTATTTACCTCCGAAGCCGTTTCCCGGGGCCACCCGGACAAAGTGTGCGATCAGATCTCGGATGCGGTGCTGGACGAGGCGCTAGCACGGGATATCAATGCACGGGTTGCCGTGGAAACCCTGGTCAAGGATCAGCAGGTGATTTTGGCGGGAGAACTCTCGCTCGCCGAGGACAAACAATTCAAGAAAGCGGATTACGAGCGGATCGTCCGTACTGTGATCGAAGACATTGGCTATACCGAAGACATTACCGAAGGCGAAGACATCAGGTTTGACTCGACCCACTGCGAAATCAAAGTACACATTGGGGTACAGTCCCCGGATATCGGGCAGGGCGTGGACGCCGAGGAACAGGGCGCGGGCGATCAGGGCATCATTTTCGGTTACGCCTGCGAGGACGACGAAGACATCTGGATGCCGGCCCCGATCCACTATGCGCACGAACTGATGCGTAAGCACGAGGAGGTCCGGGAAGAAGAAGGGAAGGACATCTTGCGCCCGGATGCAAAAAGCCAGGTCACGTTCCGCTACGACGGGAACGGGCGCCCGACGGAAGTTGACACGGTCGTGCTGTCCACCCAGCACAGCAAGGGGTACTCGCCACCGGAGAAGCAAAAGGAACTGCACGCATTCGTGCGCGAGAAAATCATCCATCCTGTTATCCTCCCGGAGTTGCGAGCCAAAGACTTAGAAATGCTCATCAACCCGACCGGAAAATTCGAAATCGGAGGCCCGGTCGGTGACTGCGGCGTCACCGGACGCAAGATCATCGTCGACACCTACGGCGGCATGGCCCGCCATGGCGGCGGGGCATTCTCCGGCAAGGACCCGTCCAAGGTAGACCGCTCGGCCGCTTACGCGGCACGCTACGTGGCCCGGCATATCGTCGGCGGCGGTTTCGCCCGGCGCTGCGAGGTGCAACTGGCCTATGCGATCGGCTGGCCCAAGCCGGTGTCGGTCCGGGTCGATACGTTCGGAACCGGAACGATTTCGGAAGAACGCCTGAACGAAGTGCTGATGGCTGGCGAAGTCTTCAAGCTGTCGCCCGGAGGAATCGTTAAAATGCTTGGTCTTCTGGATGAACCCCGCAGATTTCGTTACCAGGACACGGCCAAGCATGGGCACTTCGGCTACCCGGACGGGGTATTTCCATGGGAAAACTTGGATCAGCTGGATGAATTGAAAAAAGCGCTGGGAGTATAGTTAACAGGTTATGACTGAGCCCGCCACTCAACTCCGCCCGGACCACCAGGTCGCCGACTTGGGATTGGCCGCCTGGGGCCACAAGGAGATCGCGATCGCCCGCACCGAAATGCCCGGGTTGGTCGCGCTGCGTGATAAATACAAGGACAAGCAACCGCTGGCGGGTGCCCGCATTGCAGGCTGTCTGCACATGACGATCCAGACTGCCGTGCTGATCGAGACCCTCGTGGCGCTTGGTGCCGAAGTGCGTTGGTCGTCCTGCAACATCTACTCGACTCAGGATCATGCCGCGGCCGCGGCCGCCGAGCAGGGCATTCCGGTGTTTGCCTGGAAGGGGGAGACCGAGGAAGAATACGAGGAGTGCATCCGCCGGACCATCGAGGGCCCGGATGGCTGGATCCCGAACCTGCTGCTGGACGATGGTGGCGACCTGACGCGCATGATGCACGACGAATACCCGGAATTGCTCGATCAGGTGCGTGGCATCTCCGAAGAGACGACCACCGGCGTCAACCGCCTGTACGCCATGTACGAGAAAGGGGAGTTGAAGGTGCCGGCGATCAACGTGAACGACTCGGTCACCAAGTCCAAGTTCGACAACACCTACGGTTGCCGCGAGTCCCTCCTCGACGGCCTCAAGCGGGCGACCGACGTGATGATTGCAGGCAAGATCTGCGTGGTCTCGGGATACGGCGGGGTCGGAAAGGGCTGTGCCCAGTCCCTGCGGGCGCAGGGCGCGATCGTGTGGATTACGGAAGTGGATCCGATCTGCGCGCTGCAGGCGGCGATGGAAGGCCTGCCGGTGGTAACCATGGAGGAGGCTACGCCGAAGGCCGACATCTTCGTCACTGCGACCGGCTGCCATCATGTGATCACCTTCGAGCATATGTGGCAGATGAAGAACGAGGCGATCGTCTGCAACATTGGACACTTCGATAACGAGATCGATATCGCTTCGCTGGACAATTACGCCTGGGAAGAAATCAAGCCGCAGGTCGACCACGTGACTTTCCCCGACGGCAAGCGCCTGATCGTGCTGGCCAAGGGGCGGCTGGTCAACCTGGGCTGTGCCACCGGGCATCCCAGTTTCGTGATGTCGTGCTCGTTCGCCAACCAGATACTGGCCCAGATCGAATTGTGGCAGCGCCCGGACGACTACGAACTCGGCGTGCATACCCTGCCGAAGGAGAAGGACGAAGAGGTGGCACGCCTGCACTTGGATAAGCTGGGTGTCCGGCTGACCGCCCTGACGCCGGAACAGGCGGAGTACCTGGGCGTTGGCGTGGACGGACCCTACAAGCCGGAACACTACCGCTATTGATGACACGTAAGGCGTCGGGCCCGGTTCGTGGGTGAGCTGCGCCGCGTCGCCGTTGTCATGGATCCGCCGGAGCGGATCCAACCCGCCAAGGATTCAACCGTCGCCCTGATGCTGGCGGCGCAGGCGCGGGGCGCCGAAATCTACATCACGACCCCTTCCGACCTTTGCGGCGGCCCGACCGGCGTGGATGCGCATGTCCGCAGGGTCCAGGTTGCCGACCAGACCGACTGGTGGCAGGTCCGGGAGGAGGGCTCGGTGGCACTGACGGAGTTCGACGTGGTGCTGATGCGCAAGGACCCGCCGGTCGATATGGCGTACATCGCCACCACCTGGCTGCTGGATCAGGTTCGTGCCGCAGGCGTCTGTGTGCTCAATGCCCCAAAGACGCTGCGCAACATGAACGAAAAGCTCTCCATTGTGCCGTTCGCTGACCTGGCGCCGCCGTTGCTGGTGAGCGCGCGCCGGGACGACCTGGAGGGGTTCTTAGCGGAGTACAATGAGATCGTCATCAAGCCACTCGACCGTATGGGAGGAGCTTTGGTGTACCGCTTGCGCCTTGATGATGCCGACTTGGCTTCCATCATCGAGTCCGTCACGCACCAGGGGACCGTGCCGGTGATGGCGCAGCGTTTTATTCCCGAAGTCACGGAAGGGGATCGCCGCCTGCTGCTGATCGACGGGGAATTGATCCCGGATGTCGCCGTGCGCATTCCCAAGGCCGGTGAATTCCTCGCCAACCTTGCCCAGGGCGGGACCCTGCGGGTCGAGCCCGCCAATGATCGCGACCGCGAGATCGCCGACCGCCTCGGGGCGCCCCTGCGGGACGCCGGGGTCTGCTTTGCCGGCGCGGATGTCGTCGGGGGATGGCTGACCGAAATCAACATCACGTCGCCGACCTGCATCCGGGAGGTAGAGGCGCACACCGGGCAGGCAGTGGCGATGCGCTTCTGGGATGCCGTGGCCGACCACTGGCTGGAGACCTGACCCCCATGCAACCGCTATTGCCTGCGGTTCCCGATTCCGAACGTTTGGCATTCTGCCTGTTTCTTGCGCTGGCGTTCCACGGCATGGTGATATTGGGCGTGACGTTTTCGTCTGCGCAGCCGGGAGCGAAACTGAATTTCGAGGTGTTCTGGGTCGGAGGCATGGGCCGATTGACCTCCGTGGCGGAGGCTGGAGAGGGATCACCTTGGCCTTCTTCCTCGATACCCATCCCGACTTTGGCGAGAGGTCTGGATGGAAAGATGCCGGAGGCGTATACTCTGGAACAGGAATATGTGCGCCAGTGGGTGGAGCGCACGGAACACTTGGGTAACGGCATGGTGCAGGGTCTCGATGGAGAAGTAGTCGTGCATGTGGTGGTGAATGCGCAGGGCGGGGTTCGGCAGTTCGAAGCCGAACCGGGGCCGAAGCCTCTGGCCGATGCCGCCCGCAGGATCGTGATGAAATCGCAGCCGCACGCGCCGTTTTCCGAGGAACTTCGCCAGCACCGCGACCAGTTGCAGATCAGCCGTCGCTGGTTGTTCGGGGAGTCGGCCGGGCTGTACGCCGCGGAGTCGCTCCGTCCATGAAGACCTTGCGCGGCCGGATGCTGGTGGCGGCCCCGGATCTGCAGGATTCGATTTTCCAGCGTTCCCTGATTCTGGTTTGCGAGCATGAAGAGGAGAAGGGCGCGATGGGTTTCATCGTGAACCATCCCTCGGAAATGACCCTGCACGATCTGCTCGTCGATATGAAGATTACACCGGAGGTGGAACAGAACCTCGCCCGGCCGGTCTTCCTCGGCGGCCCGGTGCAGCCGAACCTGGGTTTCGGGCTGTACTCGGGAACCTACGAAATGTCGGACAGCGCGGAGATCGACGACCGGGTCCGGGTCACGGCGTCCCGTTCCCTGCTGGAGCACTGCGCAGTCGGCAAGGGGCCGGAGAACCTGCTGGTGACGATGGGCTATTCCGGTTGGTCTCCCGGGCAACTGGAGCAAGAACTGGATACCGGTTCGTGGTGGCTGACCTCCCCGTCGCCAGAGTTGTTGTTCGACCTGCCCCCGGAGCGCCGCTGGGGCAAGGCGCTCGAGCAGTTGGGCTTGGAGGAGTCATCCCTGTATTTCGGAAGCGGGCATGCCTGACGCGTATAAGGTGGCCTTGGGATTTGATTTTGGATTGGCCCGGATTGGCGTGGCGGTGGGCTCCCTGGAGGTTGCGACCGCACGCGGGCTGGATGTGGTCGCTAACCGCGCTGGTGCCGTCGATTGGCCGGAGATCGACCGCTTGATCCAGACTTGGCGCCCTAGCGTGCTGGTGGTGGGCGAGCCGGAGGCGCAGACCGGATCCGGCGACCGCCTGCCTCGCGCATTGCGCCGGTTTTGCACTGAATTGGGGTCCCGCTACGAATTGCCGGTGGCCCGGATCAACGAGGATTATTCTTCCGAGTGCGCCCGTGCCGAACTGCGCGCACAGCGCCAGGAGGGGGCTCGGAAAAAGCTCGCGCGGGGTGAAACTGATAAGATGGCCGCCGCCTATATCCTGAATGCTTGGCTGTCGGAGCAGCATGTCATCGCACGAGAGGGTTGATGTCGGTGCCGTACTCGCCCATCTTGGCGATTCTGTTAAATCCTTCCTGACTACCCGCGGAATCAATTTGCCGGTTTTCGTCGGCATCCACACCGGCGGTGTGTGGGTGGCGCAAGCGCTGCACGCGCACTGCGCGGTCGCCGAGCCGTTGGGCATGCTGGACGTCAGCTACCACCGCGATGACGTGGCACGCACTGGGGTGCGGCCGCTGAAGCCGGTCCGCATGCCGGCGTCGCTGGACGACCGGCATGTCCTGTTGATCGACGACGTGCTGTTCACCGGCCGGACAACCCGCGCGGCGCTCAACGAACTGTTCGAATACGGCCGGCCGGCCTCGGTTTCGCTGGTGGTGCTGGTGGAGCGGCCGGGGCGGGAGATTCCGGTGGCACCGGATCTGACCGGAATGCGCTTGGAACTGGGCCCGGAAGACCGGGTCAAACTTCAGGGTCCGGATCCCATGGAACTGGTGATCACGCGGCCCAACGACTCGTTGCTGGAAGAGCCCGCCCGGTGAGTTCGACTCAGCCGACACTGTTCCGGTTGCCGCCTGCGGCGCAATATCAATTGGACGAGGAAGGGCGCTTGCGTCACTTCCTGACCATCGAGGGATTGCCGACCGCGCTCCTGGAAGAGATCCTGAGTACCGCGCAGTCGTTTCATACGGCTTCGGACCAGGCGGCGCGGAAGGTTCCGTTGCTCCGCGGTAAAACCATCGTCAACCTGTTCTTCGAGGCAAGCACCCGCACCCGCACCACGTTCGAGCTCGCGGCCAAGCGCCTGTCCGCCGACGTGCTCAACCTGGACATGGCCACCGCCGCCACAACCAAGGGCGAGAGCCTGCTGGACACTCTGCGCAATCTCGAGGCGATGCACTGCGACATGTTCGTGGTGCGCCATCACCAGAGCGGTGCGGCACATTTCATCGTCCGCCACGTCGCCGAGCACATCAGCGTCATCAATGCAGGCGACGGTCGGCATGCGCACCCGACCCAGGCCATGCTTGACATGTTTACCTTGCGTCAGCATTTCCCGGATTTCAGCGCAATCACGGTCGTGATCGTCGGCGACATCCTGCATTCGCGGGTGGCGCGCTCCGAGATTCAGGCCTTGCGCGCTCTGGGGGTCGGCGAGATCCGGGTGATTGCACCGCGGACTCTGCTGCCTCGCGAGGCAACTAGCTTGGGAGTGATTCCGTTCAAGTCCATGGAAGAAGGCTTGGTCGGGGCGCAGGCGGTAATCATGCTGCGCCTGCAGAAGGAGCGGATGCATGGCAGTTTCGTGCCGAGCGAGACTGAATATTACCGGCTCTACGGCCTGACTCGCGCACGGGTGGAATTACTGGCGGAGGATGGGATCGTGATGCATCCGGGTCCCGTCAACCGCGGAGTGGAAATCGAGTCGGCCGTGGTGGATGGCCCTCGGTCGGTAATCCTAAAACAGGTCCGGAACGGGATTGCGGTGCGCATGGCGATCCTGTCCATGGCGATGCGGAGGCATGCCTGGTAATGCGCTTGGCGATACGCGGAGGATACGTTCTCGACCCGGCTGGCGGGACGGATGCGGTGCGCGACGTGTTCTGTGCCCGCGGGAAGATCGTCGGGTTGGGGACGGCGACGGAAGAGTTCGAGGCGGAACAGGTCGTGGATGCCCAAGGCTGTCTGGTGATGCCGGGCGCAGTGGATTTAGCGGTCTGCCTCAACCCGATGGGTGAGCAGCGCGCCAGCGTGGAAAGCGAGACCCGGGCCGCGGTGGCGGGCGGCGTGACCACGGTCTGCTCGGTGGCCGAGACGCAGCCGATCCCTGACTCGCCGGCAGCAGTGAGGCTTCTGATGGAGCAGGCGCAACAGGCCGGTTTCGCTCGGCTGGAAACCTTGGGCGCGGCCATGCACGGGTTGGGAGATACGCAACTGGCCAGTCTTGGTGCGTTGCGCGAAGCGGGCTGTGTCGGGGTCAGCAACGGGACGCGGCCCTACGCCAACCTGCTGGTGCTGCGTCGGGCCATGGAGTATGCGGCCAGTCAGGACTTGACCCTGTTTTACCACCCCTTGGATCATGCCTTGGCAGGTCAGGGCTGCGCGCATGAAGGCACTTTCGCGGCCCGGCTGGGCCTACCGGGAATCCTGCCGGCAGCGGAAACCGCTGCCTTGGCGCAGATGACGGCCTTGGTACAGGATACCGGCGCACGGGTCCATTTCTGCCGGCTTTCCTGTGCACAGGCGGTGGATATGCTGGAAATCGGGCGGCAAGCGGGCTTGCCGGTGACGGCGGATGTGGCGGTGCATCAGTTGTTTTTGACGGAAGAGGCTGTGGAAGGGTTCGAGGTCAACGCGCTGGTCAGTCCACCCCTGCGCACCGAACATGACCGGCAACGTTTACGCGAAGGTGTGCGGGATGGAGTAATCCAAGCGATTTGCTCGGATCACCAGCCGCTGGACCCGGATTCGAAGATGGCGCCGTTTCCCGAGGCTCGGCCTGGCATCTCGGGGATCGAGACGTTGTTGCCGCTGACCATGGAACTGGTGACCGAGGATATCCTCACGCGGGCGACCGCGGTGGAACGGCTGACGGCAGGTCCGGCCGAGATCCTGGGGCGCAACACGGGGACGTTGGCTGTCGGAGCGCCGGCGGATCTTTGCGTGGTGCGGTTGGACGACCCTTGGACTTTTGACGTGGAAGGAATGCTGAGCGCAGGGCGGAACACGCCGTTCGATGGCTGGCAGTTCCATGATCGGGTGCAGGCGACTATTTGCGCCGGTCGTATTGTCTACGAGCGGGAAGGAGAGGTGTAATGGAAGAATTCCGTAACGTCATCCACAGCCTTGACGCCCGGGTCGTCCAAGTGAGCCACCTAGAAGCGGATCAGCATGCGCTGGTGATCGACGCCCCGGCGATCGCCGAATCCGCCACGCCGGGCAGTTTTGTTCATCTGGGCGTGCATGCCGAGCCATCCATGATGCGTCGCCCGCTCTCCATCCTGTGGAGTGACCCAGAGCGCGGGACGATCGAGGTGCTGTACAAGATAGTCGGAAAAGGGACGGAGGAGTTGGCGCGTGTTCAGGAAGGCGAGATACTGCCGGCGCTCGGTCCGATCGGGCGGGGGTTCCAGGCCGAACCGGATCGGGATCGTCCCCTGTTGATCGGAGGTGGGGTCGGAATCCCGCCGATCCTGTTCCTGGCCCGCGAAATCAAGGAGCACACCGTACCGCTGGTGGTGATGGGGTCGGAGATTCCCTTTCCGTTCACAAGCCGCCCCTCGACCATCCGGGTCCCGGGAATGCCGGACGGCGTCATCGCAGGCATGAGCCTGCTCGAGGACTGGGGTGTCGCTTCCCGCTTGTGTTCCACCCAGGGTTACGCTGGTTGCTACGACGGCTATGTCGATGCGGCTGCCCGGATGTGGCTTGAGACCCAGACTCCAGAGCAACGTGCGCGGGTCGCCGTGTTCACGTGCGGGCCGGTGCCGATGCTGGAGGCGGTGGCCCGGTTGGCACGGGAGTTCGACGTGCCATGCCAGGTCTGCATGGAGGAATACATGGCATGTGCGGTGGGCGGGTGCGCGGGCTGTACGGTCCCGGTGTTGGGTGAAAACGGTTGGGCCATGAAGCGGGTGTGCGTGGACGGCCCGGTGTTCGATGCGCAGGCGGTGTTTCCGGAGGGAACCTATGCGCTCTAGCCCGGTCTCATGAGTGGATTGAAGTAGAGATTTATTAACAGAATGTTCACGTAAGCCAATATAATTTCTAATTTTTTTTGCCCTGGCAGCGATTCCGTTCGCGGCCCAGGCCGAAACATGGAACATATATGGTTGGCAGAATCATTCCTGGGAGTTTGTGGATATCGACGGCGGACGCAGCTTCGACCGGATCCAGTCCAACGCGGGCAACATCGGCTTCGCGGCCAGCATGGACGCCGGCAACGACATCTCGGTCAACGTGCAATGCGAGCAGTTCACCTACTACAACCACTTCGCGGGCGGCACCGGCTGGTGCAACCGCAACTCCAAGATCGGTCTGTCCCATCCGCAGATGGGCGAGATCATGTTCGCCACCTGGCTGCTCCCCTACAACGAGGGCGTGGCGCAGTGGGTGGACCCGTTCTATGACGCTGGCGCGGACTCGCATACCAGCATCATGGGTTCGGTCGGTGCCAACACCATCTTCTACAACACCGGCGACTTCGACATGCAAGCTTCGAATTCGCATCACTCCAACAGATTCGACGGATCAGCAGAAGCCTATGATGGGAACGGAGGTCACAACAGTTTCGAAGGCTTTCCTGAATTCAACTATTCAGCACTTGGCTACGACACGGGCTTCAACCGTCGTCAGGAGAACATCATTCAGTACTGGTCGCCGAATTGGAACGGTTTCGTGTTCCGCTTCGCATGGACCGCTGGAATCCGTGATGAAAGCAGAGCCCGGAACGATCACGAAATCGATCCAGTAATTCGCTCCTCGAGCCTTGCCTACACCAATGGCCCGCTGTGGCTGGCGGTGACCTGGCAGGATCATGAAGACTGGACTGCGGCTTCCATTTCCGATGACGACAACAACCCGGTTATGGAAAGTTCAGATGCAGAAAGCATCCGGATTGCTGGCCGCTACATCATGGACATGGGTGATGGCATGAGCGTGCAGCTCTCGGCCATGTGGGAAAATCTGGAATACGAGTTCAACGGCGTGGTCGATGTTGATACGGCCATGTCTGCGTTTGGGTACTGGGGGTTTGCTGGTTCATACGATCTGTTTGATTCAAATGGCATGATTGATAAAGACCTAACGCCCCGTGCCCCAGTGAAATCTACCGACTATGCGTCGAAAATTAATGGGAAACTTTTTAACGAGACGCTGATGGTAGGGACAGAGGGTCGTGCGCCCCCAGTGAGCCTTTCCTACACTGAGGCGACGGATGGAACAAGAACTTGGGAGGTAGGTTCTGGGGGAGACACTGATGTCGCCGCTCCTACGTTCACATTGGCAAGACAAGCGGTTACGGACGACCCGCTTACAACTGCTGATGAAACTGCCGCAGCAGTCGAAGCGGCTATGACCGGTGATTTGGCGCTCTATCTACAGGGGTTGAGCTATGTTGCCGATGATGAGAATGATGTTTCAGGTAATGCTGTAGCCAAAGCTCAATATGAAGCACTCAAAGCTGCGGGCATGAAAATTATTGACGAAGAGCATGAGGTTGCAATGGGAATGCACGAAACTACCGTAGCGAATTTAGATGACAAAGCAACCAACCGCGCTCAAGCCACAGAAGACAAAAACGTCAAGATCGAGCGTGATGCCTGGATGGTGTCCGGCAAGATCAAGTTTGGCGGTCCCGTGGACTTCCGCTTCTCATACATGGACGCGGATGACCTTGAGGTTTCCTGCGGTTCAGCCTGCCGAGGTGACTGGGATGAGACCGCAGCGGACGCATGGAACGTGGGCCTGTTCTACACCATGCCTGCTGGCACGGAACTGCGTCTGACCTACTCCGAAGTCGACAATGACGACAATGGTACTTATGGTCAGGGGATCTCCGGTACCGGACTTGCCGGTGTCGGCGTGCAAGGTGGTAGTGGCGGCGAAATCGAGATGTTCGCAGTGGGCATCGTGCACTGGTTTGACTGATTCAGTCTGCTGCAGCACCCCAAACCAAACAGGCGCCCTTCGGGGCGCCTGTTTTTTCTGTGGCTCTTCGAATCGGTTCTATCACTCTATAAGCCAATATAATGCGAGTTGGAGACTTCGCCGCTTTTGCGAGCGGGAACCGCACATGTCTGAGAATCCACGAATCCTTCTGATCGGGGGCGGCAACATGGGCCGCTCGCTGGTGGGTGGCCTGATCCGTTCCGGCTGGGAAGCCGGCGACATCACGGTCTCCGACCCCAACCCGCAGTCTCACCAGGAGTTGGCCGCCAATTTCGGCCTGATGCAACTGTACTACGAGAATTCGCTGGCCTACTCCCGGGCTTCCGCGGAGGTCGTGTTGTTCGCGACCAAGCCCGACAAGTTGCCGACGACCGCGACCGAACTGGCGCCCTGGATGGTCACGGACAACCCTTTGCTGATAACCATCGCGGCCGGTGTGCGCGCAGACGACCTGGCGCGTTGGACAGGAGGGCATTGCCCGGTGGTGCGCGTCATGCCGAACACGCCGGCACTGGTCGGTGCCGGAATGAGCGCCCTGTATGCGCGGGAGGATGTTTCCGATGCCCAGCGCGCGCTCGCGGGCAGGATTATGGAGAGCGTCGGGAAGATTCTCTGGGTACGGGATGAGGCCCAGATGGATACCGCGACGGCGGTTTCGGGCAGCGGGCCCGCCTATTTCTTCCTGTTCATGCAGGCGATGATCGAGGGGGCATGCCGCATGGGACTGGACGAGGCGCAGGCGCGCCTGCTGGTGCTGGAGACGGCTCGTGGCGCGCAGGAGCTGGCGAGCGCCTCGGAGGATTCCCTGCAGGAGCTTTGCCGAAAGGTGACGTCCAAGGGCGGGACGACCGAAGCCGCTTTGGATGTACTGGAAGGGGCCGGTTTTGAGACCTTGATTCTCAATGCGCTTGAGGCGGCGCGTCAGCGTGCCGAGGAACTGGGGGACGAAAACGGCCGGGCCTGATATGGAAAGCCTGATCCAGTTCCTGCTGACCCTGTACCTGTACGGGATTCTGGTCCGGTTGCTGCTCACGTTCCACCAGGCAGACTTCTACAACCCGATCTCGCAAGTGCTGGCACGGGTGACCGATCCGGTGTACCAGCCGGTTCGGCGCATCATGCCGTCGGCTCGGGGCTGGGACCTCGCCCTGCTTGCGATCGCATTGGTTCTGAAATTAATCATCCTTTACGTCGGCGGGGCCATGCAGCTGGGAGCCTCGATCCTGGGCCTGGTATTGTTCGCGCTGACCCAGATCGGTGGGATGATGCTGAACATCTACCTGGTTTCCCTGATCGCGGTGGTGATTGCCAGCTGGGTGCAGCTGTCGGCTGGCGCAGATCAGTTCCTGAGCCTGGTGCGCAGCCTGACGACCCCGATGCTCATGCGGATTCGCGGAATGCTGCCGGATACGGGAATTTTGGATTTGTCTCCCATGGTGGCCCTGTTCGGGCTGTATTTTCTGCAGAGCGGGCTGTACCAGATCGGCCGATGGGGGTTGACCGTTTGAAGCATGGATGCAGCCCAGCCTCTACTTGGTCGTCCCTGAGGCATTCGTTTTAGGTCAGGCTGCGTTGAGCGGTTGGCGTGGGGAGCAAACTGCATAGGCGCTGGAGAAATAAGGGCAACGATGATATAAAACATAGTATATAATACAATTATTTACTAGGAGATATATCACTTCCATGTCTGAGCCTGTATCGCAGCGGGAACGCCTTCTACGATTTCTCCATGAGAAGGGCATGGCCAAGTCCGCGGAAATCCAGCGGGCCGGGATTACTGCGGCCACCCTGTCCCGACTGGTCGCCGAAGGAGTGATTCTCCAACTGTCGCGCGGCCTGTATCAGCTTCCAGATTCCATTGGCGATGTCCACCACACGCTTGCGGAGGCATCCATGCGCGTGCCGCGGGGGGTGGTCTGCCTAGTTTCCGCACTAGCGTTCCATGGCCTGACCGATCAGATGCCCCGGTGTGTCTGGATGGCAATTGGCACGAAGGACTGGAAACCAGTCATTGACTATCCGCCGGTCCGCATCGCGCGCTTCTCGGAACCTTACCTATCGGCTGGCATTAGCGAGCACGTTGTTGAAGGGGTTCGAGTACCGGTCTACGACGTGGCGAAAACTCTGGCTGATTGCTTCCGCCATCGGCGCAGCGTTGGGCATCAGGTTGCCATTGAGGGAATTAGGGAGACGCTGCGCCAAGGAAGGGTAACGCCTGCGGAAATTGCTGCGGCCGCCGAAGAAAGGCGAGCATGGAACGTGATGCGACCCTATGTTGAGGCACTGGTCTGACATGCCCAAGAATATCGGCGCATCGGTTCGGGCGAAACTGTTCAACATCGCCCGCCAACGAGGTCAGGCATTCGACGTTGTCCTCACGATGTTTGTCCTTGAGCGACTTCTGTTTCGTCTCTCGGGTTCACGTTTCTCTGACCAATTCGTCCTCAAGGGAGCCATGTTGCTGGCAACATGGCTGCCCGATTTCCACCGTGTGACTCGTGATCTTGACTTGTTAGGATTCGGATCCAGTGTGCCGGAGAAAGTCGCCGAGATTTTCCATGAGGTCGTAGACATCAAATGCCCGGATGGGGTTGAGTTTGACACGAAGAGCATCCGCGTTGAGCGTATCCGCGAAGAACAGGAATATGGAGGTCTCCGGCTGCGTGCGATAGCGACGCTATCTGACGCACGAATTCCGGTGATCGTGGACATCGGGTTTGGAGATGCCGTCGCCCCGGGGTTGAGAGACATTGAGTATCCTGCTTTGCTTGATTTCCCGGTGGCGAAAATCCGGGCCTATGCACCCGAGACTGTCGTTGCCGAGAAATTCCAGGCGATGGTGGCCCTCGGGCGTGTGAACAGCCGAATGAAGGACTTCTACGATATTTGGATGCTGTCGCGAATTTTCGACTTCAACCGTGACAGTCTGGCGCAGGCGATCGCCGCCACGTTTTGTCGCCGGGGAACAGAGATTCCCACCCAACGGCCCGCTGCGTTGACACAGAATTTCAGTCTGGAACCGATCAAGATCAATCAATGGCGATCTTTCACCGAGGATCTTGCCGTAACGGCTCCTGATCTTTCAGCGGTCGTGGAAGACCTTGCGGGCTTTCTTATGCCGGCTGCGGTTGAGGCAAACCGGTGCAGAGACAAAGTCTTGGATGATCTTGCCAAGCGTGGCCAGGAGTTTGATGCGGCTTGAAGCGCATCCCGATCATCTTGTCGCTGTTCCGCACTGAAATCTCCGCTTTGTCAGGCATACCAAGTGGGACTTGCCCCTTTATCTCATGCTGTGAGCCAGTTGAAGAATAGGCGCGCAGCATATTGACTTTTTGTAAGAGAGCGCTGGGAAAATTTGGACTCGGTTGTAACAGACCAGCCAGTGGGGACTTATAATCCGAGATGTCACTGGAAACGTCAAGAGAAGGCTGATAGCGATGGCCCGCAAGCCGAAAATCGTCATTGTCGGAGGGGGAACCTCTGGTTTGGCTGCGGCATACACTTTACGCAGCAAATACGGAAGCAAGTTGGAAGTCGTTGTGCTGGAGGCAGCTGATCGCGCTGGAGGTCGCATTGCAGGGGAAGAAATTGGTGGTTTCTCCATCCATACCGGTGCATCAGTTTTCCACGAATCGTTTGAAACGGTTCAGGACTTGGCCGAAAGCCTCGGTGTCCCCTTGAAGATGAGTCCCCGCAAAAAAGGGGGGCACATCTACCGCGATGGGAAACTTTGGGGCATCTATTCGAACGGTTCACTGAAACAGATGATGACAACCGTCCAGACCATCCTTTCTTTCCGGTTGTTAACGCCGAAAGCAATGTGGCAGTCCATGCGATTCTTTGGAATGCTGAAAGCCCGGGGCAACGACATTGACTTTCAGGACCACTCGAGAATGCTGGACCTGGACACCCCCGAAAGCTTTGCCGAATTCATGAAAGCGAATTCCCTGGTTGAATATCTGGAGCAGACCGGAGAAGTCGACATTAACTGCTTTACGGCGGGTTGTTCTGAAGAGGTCGGTGCCGCCCTTGGGATGGCGATGCTTTGGCTTTGGACCCTGAACCAATCCGAACGCTCATGCCTGCCCGGAAAAGGTGTCGGAGAATTTGCCGACGCGCTTGTAGGTGCATGTGCAGAAGACACCCGGCTCGGCACACCCGTCCAGCGTGTCGTGGTTGAGGAAGGGTGCGTGAAGGGTGTCATGGCAGGTAACGTGGGGAATGGCGACGGCTTTGTTGAGGCGGATGCGGTCATTTGTGCCGCTCCGGCCACGAAGGCACTTGAAATTATTCCCGACCTTCCTCCCGAGGCCAGACGCATCCTGAGCCGAGTCACGTATTCTTCCTGCATCAACATGGCCATCGGGCTTGACGCGAATATCCTTCCCGAGGGTTCTCATGCCGCTGTGTTTCCCCCGGAATCCGGAACTTTTCTGACCAACGTCAGCAACTTGGCCTCGATGGCGCCTCAGGCGGCGCCGGAGGGCAAGTCCCTGGTGTATGCGCTGGTGATTGGCGAACATGCCAGGGAACTCTTCGCCTTGAGCGACGACGAGATCGCAGGTCGGATAATCGAAGAAATCAGCAAGTATCTGCCGACCATGCCCGAAAAGCCCCTGTTCGCTCGCGTCTATCGCTGGCCCGAGGCGTTGTGTCTAGCCCCCGGCGGGATGCTGAAGGAGATCTACGAGATGCGCCAGCAGAAACTAGTTGACCTGGAAGGCCTGTTTCTTGCGGGTGACTACATGCGGATGCCTTCATGCAACGGCGCCCTGCTGAGCGGGGTGGACGCCGCCGGGGAATGCGCCTCTTTCGTCTCTCGGGACACGGTCTGATTCGCGACAGGCCGCAGGCCTCGACCGGCTACACGAGTCCGTGGAGCCAATTGAAGAACAACTGCCGGGAGACTTCCTTCCATGAGTGGCGCATTTCCTTCGTGAGAGCTTCTTCCGGGAATTCCTCGATCAATTCTTCATCTCCGTTTCTTGGCAAGGCACTTTCGCGGAAGGTCGCCGCAAGGTCGGTTGCCGAATCATTGAATGTGTTGTCTGGCAGGGGCGGATAATCCTCACGCTCTTGGTTCAAGTAGCGCAGGACCTCGCGTTTGTACTCCTTCAGCAGGCTGACGGCCTCGTATTCGGGATGCCCCTGGAAATAGAGCCGACGGCCGTCCGGCTCCACGGCCATCTGCACGCCGGCCACGGGTCCCGTGATCAGAACCTGCACACCGCATTCCCGGAGACTCTCTTCCGGGGCGTCATTGAAGCGCGAATGCGGCATCTCGAAACGGCTCGGAAGATCGGCGACCAGGGGGTGGTCGGGTTCGCAGACCGAGTGATCGAAAATACCCCAGCGCTTATGCGGCAGGTGGCGACGGGCGACGCCATGGAAGATCAGGGCGGAAGCATGTGCGGCCAAGCAGGAGCAGAGCACCGGCAGGCGGCAGTCGTCAGCCTGCTTCAGCACGCCGGCCAGACCGTCCCAAAAAGGTTCGCTCGTCAGGTCGGGTTTGGTGACGTTGGCCCCGGTAATAATCAAAGCGTCCAGGTCTGTGCTGCCAATTTCCGCGCAGTCCCGGTAGTACTGCTGGAGATGTTCGCGACCTTCGTCTCCACGGGGGACACCTTCGATCGTGAATAGATGTACGGCGCAGTAGCGTTCTTCGTGGCTGTCCAGAAGCCGCAGGAACTGCCGCTCGGTCGCGGCCAGCGCGCGGTCCGGCATCATGTTGAGCAGGCCGACATTCAAACGGATGGCATGTTCCGGGGTCTGCTCGGCAACCCGGGTGCCTTGTTCAGCAATCCGGTCCAGGCTGGGCAGGTCCTGCAGGCGAAGCAGGGGCATGGGGGCTAGCCCGCGCGTTCGATGGCTTGGGCGATCAGGTCAACAAAATCATCGGCGTTCTGTACGCGGCTGACTTCGTCCATGCTGACGGTGTACCCGTATTCGGTAGCAATGCCTTGGTAGCGTTCCAAGCGGTCCCGCGACAGCCTCGGGAAAGCCCAGCGGGTGAAATCGTCAGGGTTGATGTCTTGGAAATCGCTCAAGTCGTGCTCGGCCATGAAATCCTCAATCGCTTGATCCAGGAAAGCCTCCGGGTAGTAGAGAGGTTTGGGGCTTTTCGCCTGGCGATCGCAGAGCTCCTCGATCTGCTGGTCGTCGGCGTGGATGTACAGGATCAGGGTATGTTCGGCCAGCAAGTCGAATACGTCCGGCCTTTGCAATTCGCATAGGCTGCCGCCGGCATCGTTCACGAGATGCGGATAGCCGTAGATCTCCTGTCCTTTACGGATGAAATCCGGGACATCCTGCATGGCCTTGATTTCGGCTTCGTGATGAAGCCGCAGGCGGTTCTTGAATTCCTCCAGCGACAGCCCGCCAAGCCCGGAATTTCCGGGTTTGCCGAGAAAGGTCGAGACCGGCTCCAGGTTGCCGACGGTGAGATTGTTGGAGATGTAGATGGAGTCCGAGCGCAGCAGGTCCGCCAGGAACGGCACCTCCATCATCTTCGACTTGAGGTTGTCGAGGATGTTCTCGCTGAGGTAGCGGGTTCCGATCCGGTAGTCCCCGGAGTAGTGGAACCACTGGGTCTTGTCCAGCCGCTCGGAAAGCCGGGTCTTGCCCACGCCGGACATGCCGAGCAAGGTGACGGCCTTGTGCGGGAGGGCGCGGAATTCAGCGGCGGTCAGGCGCATCGGAATAGGGGAACGGGCGGTTCCAGAATCAGAGGGACGGCGAGCGGACGACCATCAGCTTGTCGACCTGCATGTCCTCGTAGGTGTAGGGGATGCCGCCCACGCCGTGGCCGGACTGCTTGAGACCGGCAAAAGGCATCCAGTCGACCCGGAACGCGGTGTGGTTGTTGATCATCACCGCGGCGGCTTCCAACTGGTGGTAGCAATGCAGGGCGGTGTTGATGTTCTGGCTGAACACGGCGGACTGGAACGAATACGGTCCGGCATTGGCCTGCGCGATGGCGGCGTCGATGTCGTCGAAGCCGTACACGCAGATTACCGGCCCAAACACCTCGTGGGCGCTGACCTTGGCATCGGCCGGAGGGTTCAGCAGCACGGTCGGCTGGTAGGCGGTGTCCGACAGCCGCTGGCCTCCGCTGACGAGCTGCGCTCCTGCGTTCACGGCTTCCTGGACCCAGGCTTCGACCCGGTCCACTTCAGCCGGTCGGATCAGGGGGCCGACCTCCGTGTCGGCTTCGGTCGGATCGCCCACTTTCATATCGTTGCCCAGTTCGGCCAGTCCTTCGGCAATACGCTGGGCGATGCTCTGGTCGGCGTAGACTCGCTGGACCGATACGCAGACCTGTCCGGCATGGTAGAACCCGCCCTTGGCCATCAGGGGCAGGGCATCGTCGATATCGGCATCCGCCGCCACGATGACTGGGGCGATGCCGCCGTGCTCCAGCGCGCAGCGTGCGCCGGGCGCCAGTTTCGACCGCAGCATCCAACCAACTTCACCGCTTCCGATAAAGCTGAAAAACGCTACCCGGGGATCTCCGACCATCTGCCCGGCAACCTCGTGATCGCCCAAGTTGATTGCCTGCACGTAGCCTTCGGGAAGCCCGGCCTGATGCAGCATTTCAACGAAGCGCATGCACGACAGGGGCGTGTCGAGTGCCGGCTTGATGATGGCGGGACAGCCGGAAGCGAGGGCGGGACCGACTTGGTGCACGATCAAATTGAGTGGATGGTTGAATGCGGAGAATGCCAGCACCACGCCGATCGGGTACTTGCGGGTCAGCGCCATGTGGTGGGCCGACGCGGCATTCAAGTTCATCGGGATTTCCTGGCCTGCCTCGGTGCGCATGATTTCCACGCAACTGTGCATGCCGTCGATTGCCCGGGCCACTTCGACCTTGGAATCTGGCAAGGGCTTGCCGCCTTCACGGGCTGCTTCCACGGCCAGTTCTTCGCTGCGCGCAGCCATCAACTGTGCGGTTTTCTCCAGCACCTCGATGCGTTTCGCGGGCGGCAGCCAGCGCGACTTATCCTGGTAGATCGCGAAGGCAGTCTCCAAGACCTGGTCGGCTTGGTTACTGTCGACGACATCAACCGTGGCGATGGGCGAGCGATCCCAAGGAGCGTAGACAGTCGCCTGCTCGGCGCAGGCTCCAATACTGGGCGCAAAAGCGGAGTAGTGTTCCATGAGGCTAGGAGCAGTGGAAAAATCCCATTTTAAACCAAGTATTCCCGCATCTTGCGGCGTGAAGCGACCTGCGGGACAGCCCAGTCAGCCCGAAAAAGAAAAGAATTCCTGTGCGCACGCCTGCGTATGGCGGGCGAATTCATCCAGGCTCAGGTCTCGAGCCTCGGCAATCTGCTCGGCGATATGGGGCAGCCACATGGGTTCATTGCGGCGAGTTCGGGGGCGTGGGCGCAGCGTGCGTGGCAATAGATAGGGCGCATCCGTTTCAATCATCAGACGATCCAGTGGAATCTCTTTGATCAGGTCCCTGAGCGACTGTCCCCGGCGTTCGTCGCAGAACCAACCGGTGACGCCGATGTATATGCCGCGCTCAAGGCAGGCATGCAACATAGACCGTCCTCCAGTGAAGCAATGCAAGACGGAGCGCGGTGGGCGGCTGGCCACGTTATCGAAAACCTGCAGGAAATCCTCGCTCGCATCGCGATTGTGCATGAGTACGGGCAGACCTAATTCACCTGCCAGTTCTAGTTGTTCCGAGAAAACGGCGGCCTGTGTCTCGCGAGGCGACAGGTCCCGGTAGTAGTCCAGCCCACACTCGCCGATAGCAATGACTTTGGGATCATGTTGAAGGTCCCGGAGGATTTCGGCGCTGTCGGAGTCCCATTCACGCGCCTGATGCGGATGCACGCCGATTGCCGCCCAGCAGTCGGGATGGCGCTGTGCAGCCGAAATGCACGCCCGGCTCTCGGCAAGATCCGCGCCAGCCAGCAGAAACCGGGTGACGCCAGCTTCCCGGGCCCGATGCAGGACCTCTTCCTGATCGTTTGCGAACGACTCGTGGGTCAGGTTGCAGCAGATGTCAGTGAGCATCAAGCCTGGGATCTCCGCATTCCGCGCAGCGACCGAGCCTCATTTCCGAAAGGGGTTTCTGGCAGGTGCGGCATAGCTGGGGATAGGTGGCGTGCAGTTCGGGGTCCACGGCTAGGCGGTCGTCAAAGACAAAGCATTCTCCCTGCCAGTGGCGGCCGCCGCATTGCTCGAAATAGTTTAGGATGCCTCCGGACAACTGCCAGACTTCCGGGTGTCCCTGCTCGCGCAGCCAGGCGCTGGCCAACTCGCAGCGGATGCCGCCCGTGCAGTAGGTCACGATGGGTCTTGTGTCCGGTTCCAGGTTGCGAGCCGCTTCCTGGAAATCACGGAATTGATGCAAAGGCAGGGTTTTGGCGGTGGCAAACTGCCCCAGATGCGTCTCGTAGACATTGCGCACATCCAGCAGTCGCAGTGGGCGACCCTCGTCCAGCCATTGGCATAGCTGTTGCGGTGGCAGGTGAGTGCCCGGCTGGCGGTAGGCGACCGGAGTGTCCACCTGGATGGGCAGGAGGGAAGGGCGGAATCGGATGATTAGCTTGGAAAAAGGTGAAGTGGCGATGCGGCTGCGCCGGAACTGGAGTTGTTTGAATGGACTTTCGTCCAAAAGAAGTCGCTCGATCTGGCCGATGCCATTTTCCGAACCCGACAAGCTCAGGTTGATGCCTTCGGGGGCCAGGGTGATGTTGCCGGTCAGTTGCAGACGTTCGCATGCCTCGAGCAGGTGGCGGCGCAGCGTCTCGTCCTCGTCGAAGTCCAGGAATTGGTAGGCCGTGGTATGGGCCAGAAGGGGCGCCATAGTCAGAACTGTTCCAGGGTAGTGAACAGGCCGACCCGAAGATCCTTCGCAGTGTAGATGTCGCGGCCGTCCACTTGGACCAAGCCGTCGGCAATCCCCATCACCAGTGAACGGGTGATCAGGCGTTTGAGGTGGATGTGGTAGTGCACGGTGCGGTTTTCCGGAGTCACTTGGCCGGAAAACTTGACCCGGCCGACGCCCAGCGCTCGGCCTCGCCCCGGATGACCCTGCCATCCCAGGAAGAATCCCACCAACTGCCACAGGGCATCGAGCCCCAGGCAGCCTGGCATAACCGGATCGCCGGGGAAATGGCATTGGAAGAACCAGAGGTCGGGGCGAATGTCCAGTTCCGCCTGCAGTTCGCCTTTCCCGTAGGAGCCGCCTTGCTCGCTGATATGCGTGATGCGGTCCAGCATCAGCATGTTCGGACTCGGCAACTGGGCGTTGCCTTCGCCGAACATCTCACCGCGCGCGCAACGCAGGAGATCCTCGTAGGAGAAACTTTGAGGTGAACCCATGGGATGGAAACCGAGTAATAAACCTGCAGGCTATTCTATAGAGTGCGGGTGGGGGGCAATCAGGCCGGTTCGGCATCGGCTTGGGCATCGAGCCGCATCCGTCCCAGGGCGAGACGCAGTTCACCGAACGTCTGTGTCGGGATGATCCGGGTATCGTCGATCACCGCTTCGAAAAGATTCAAGTTAGAGCCGTGCAGGAGGACCGGGTGATTTTCCGGGATGGCGCGGCGGAGTTTGCGCAACTCATTCGGAAGCAAAGGATCATCGACCGGGTAGGCGGCGATGGCGGTGCACAGGGCCCGGCTACGTTCCGCTGTGTACGCGACTTCGTCAGCAGACAGCCCGACACCAAGGAAGATTGGCCGCCACCCGTAGGCTCGGGTCGCCACGGCCAAGCGAAGCAGCGGAAGTTCATCTGTTCCGGACAATCCGCCGGCCACGACCACGCGGAAGGCGGAACCGGTTCCCGGGCGGGTGGCATAGTTCAGCAAATGACTGCGGATTACGCCTTCGGCCATGTGCTTTTGAGCCATGCGCAGGGTTCCGTTGCGGCATTCGTCCTGCATGTGCTGGATCAGCGGTGCGACCAAGTCTTCCTGCATGAACAACTCGACCAAATTCTTCTCGGCGTCGCTCAGGGTTTCGGCCAGTTGTTCCGGATCCATCCTGTCGATCGCCTCGAGGCAGCGGTCGAAGTATTCCATGACCGCGTCCGTGCGGGGTCGCGAGGAACCTAGGGAGGGGACCAGGACAGCCGCTTGCTCGTCTCCTTCCACCATGGTCTGGAGTTCGGCAATGGACGACCGCGCGATGGCGCCGATGCGCCGTCCGGCATGGGTGGCACGGGCCAGCAGGCGCAGGCGCTCGATATCCTCGTCCCGGTACAATCGATGCTGGTTCCGGGTTCGCGTCGGTTCGACTGCGTGATAGCGGCGCTCCCAGGCGCGGATCAGTTCCACGCTCAGGCCCGATCTCCGCGCGGCGACCTGGATCGGATGGAGTGGATGTTCGGCCATGTCGGGTCATTCACCTTTTGTTCAGGGAAAAACCAGAGAATCTGGCATTTCGTACAGCCATTGTACTGGATGTTTTTCCATCAGCCAACTGGTCGGCTGAAATATTTGTGATAGATTAGCCTCAAAAGAGTCGTGTCCCCACGATTGTCAGAATTACTTAGGAGGAGCCGTGAAAAAACTGTTTATTAATCTACGCTATTTCCTCGCGCCGCTGCTGATCCTGTCGGCACTGTTCGGGGTTTTGGCAGGCGGCCCGTGGGTCTGGACCGGAATCGCCCTGATGGGCATCGGCATTCTGGTTGATACCACAACGCCACAACGCACCATGGGTGCGGGGTTTGACGAAGAGGGTAACACCTATGGCATCCCTGCTCTTCAGAACGGTGTCATGTACAGCATGCTGGGCGTTTTCGTCCTATTGCAGTTGGCGATCTGCTGGCGCATCTACCAATATGTAAATGGTGTCCCGATGGGGACTGGCACTTTCCTGGGCCTGTCCTATCAGGAAGGGATTACCGGGATGCAGTTGGTCGGGGCGGTCGTTTCGACAGGCATCTTTGCCGGCATCGGCATCATCTACGGGCACGAGCTGGCGCACACCAAGGGCTTCAGTTTCGTGATTGCACGCTGGATGATGGGGCTGTCCGGTTCATCCCATTTCTGCTACGCGCATGTGTACAACCATCATCTGGAACTGGGTTGCGAGGATGATCCCGCAACTTCGCCGCGCGGACGCAGTCTGTACGCTCATTTCCCGAAATCCTATTTCGGCCAAAGCAAATTCCTGTATTCGATGGAGAAGCATCGCCTAGAGCGTCTGGGCGTGCCGTTCCTGTCTTGGCAGAACCGCTGGATTCGTGGCTATGCAATGAGCTTGCCGACGCTTTTCCTGTTCTGGATGGCAGGCGGCTGGCTCGGCATCTGCGCCATGCTGCTGATCTGGATGATCTCGAACTTCGAGCTGGAAGCGCTCAACTATCTGGAGCACTATGGGCTGATTCGCGAGAAAGGCCAGCCCATCGACTATCGCCATAGCTGGGACAACAGCACGGCGTTCACCAGCTGGTTCTTCATCGAGATCGGCCGTCAGGCAGACCACCACGACCGTGGTGAAACTCACTTCTGGGAGCTCGACGAGGTCGGGGCGCCAAATACGGGGATGGGGTATTTCACCCTGTTCGCGCTGGCGTTGGTTCCACCGGCATTCCATGCTCTCATGGAAATTGAGTTGAAGAAGTGGGACGACAACGAAGCCTCTGAAGGCGAGTTGGAAGTCTCCCGGGCGATCAACAAGGTTGCAGGCTACGCATAAGAGGTCTGAAAACCCTAACCATATAAAAGAACGCCCCCTTTCGAGGGGGCGTTTCTTTTTTGAGGCAAGCCCTCCGTACAATAAGGGTCATGAGTGAATTCGGGCAAACCCGTCGGCTGGAAGACCGGTTGATCGACGATGCCGCGGCCGCAGGGCAGTCGGCACGGCAGCAGCGTCGATTGACGCTGGAGAAGGAATTGCGCCGCCCGAATCTCAAGGATTCGGAACGTCTTGACGCACAATTGGAACTTTCCCAAGTTTTGCTTGACCTCGGCGAGTCCGAGACCGCTTTCGCGACAGCTCGGGAAGTGCTGGATGTGGGTATTCGGGCGGAACGCTACGAAGAGGCGACCTCGGCCTGCCAGGTCATGTACCTGAGCGAGCAGCCGGAGTCCACGCCAGCTCTGGGACACGGCCTTTGGCTGGCGCTGGCTTGCCCCATGGATCCGGATCTGACTTGGCAGTTGTTCCGCCATTTGGTCGAAGAGACTCCGGCTCATTCCGATGGTGCGGCTGTGGCTGCGATGCTGGCTTATTTCCTGATGGACAAGCGAGCGACCGGTACGGAACGCGATCGCCTAATCTTCCTGGCCCGGCAGCAAGTGGCGGAAGTGGCTGAGCGCCACCGTGGCATCACCGACGAGGAAGCAATCGGGATCTGGGTGCAGATGCATGACTTGGACGATGTGGATCTATTGCTGGAACGGATGGCATGCATTCTCGATACGATCACGCCGGACTGGTGGTTTGACCGGGAGGCGGTGCGCGCCCGGTTTTCCTCCGATTGATTCCAACCGGTACGGGGTCATGGCATCCGCTGACGATCCTTACGCACGCCGCATCATCCACATTGACATGGATGCGTTCTATGCGGCAGTCGAGATGCGCGAGGACCCTTCGCTACGAGGTCGCCCCCTGGTCGTTGGCGGTGATCCGGAACGGCGGGGCACGGTGGCGACATGCAACTACGAGGCCCGAGCCTACGGCATTCACTCGGCAATGGCGAGCCGGACTGCCAAGAAGCGATGCCCGGAAGTAATCTTCATCCGCCCGCGGTTCGATCTGTACCGCGCAGTGTCGGCCGAAATACGTGAAATCTTCCTCCAGTACACTCCCAAGGTCGAGCCTTTGTCCCTGGATGAGGCATACCTTGACGTGACCGGCTGCCGCCTGTTCGGTGGAATTGCAACTGACATTGCGCGTGACATCAAGCGTCGCATCTTGGAGAAAACCCGGTTGACCGGTTCGGCCGGCGTCTCGTACAACAAGTTCCTCGCCAAGATCGCTTCGGACATGAACAAACCGGATGGCTTGACCGTGGTGCGTCCGGAGGACGGCCCGAAGCTGGCGGCCCGCCTGCCGATCCGAAAATTCTTCGGGATCGGACCGGTCACGGCGGCACGAATGAAGGAATTGGGGATCGAAACCGGAGCCGATCTCAGGCAGTGGCCGCTGGAACGGCTCCAGCCTTTGTTCGGGAAGCACGCCGAGTACTACTATCAGGCGGCACGGGGCGTGGATCTGCGCGAAGTAGAGCCGGACCGGCCCCGCAAGTCGCTGGGCTCGGAGACGACATTCGTGCAGGACATCCAGGACCTGGAAGAAATGCTGAATGCGCTCAAGTTGCGGGCGCGCGAGGTGGCGCTGGATCTGCAGGAAAAGCAGTTGACCGGGAAGACCGTCACGGTGAAAGTCAAGTTCAGCGATTTCACGCAGGTCACCCGGAGTCATTCGTTCGACCGGCCGCTGACTTCGTACCGGCAGATGGCGGATATCCTGCCGGATCTGCTGCGCCGAGCCACGCAACCAGGCCGGGCGGTACGCCTGCTCGGGGTGACGGTTTCGAACCTGGTTCCGCATGCCGACGAGGAGGAATCTGTACAGCGCAGCTTGCTGTAGATGCGGGGTTTCCATCATGCAAATCGTTGATGGATTGAAGCTTGATAATCTGATAAGGTCTGACGAATGGCATGGAAACCGAACAAAGGATTATGGCCATTTACGAATCGGCGCCATGTGCATTTCGTCTTCGCCTGGACCGGTCTTAGATAAATAATGACTACGGTGCCCTTGGACATGGCAGTCATCGGCGCTGGGCCAGCTGGAAGTGTCTGCGCCTATAGCGCGCTTGCCATGTCCACGAAAATACAAGTAGCGCTTGTAGACGGGGAAACCTTCCCGCGCGACAAGTCCTGCGGCGATGGGGTCCGGTGTGATGCCGTGTCCATACTGAGAAAGCTTGGCCTAGGGACCATCTTCGATGGGAAGCCGGTAATCCGGCAGTTGGAGCATACAAGCCCCCCTGGCTTTAAATGTCCGGAAATATCCTTGACAGACGGCGAAGTTGATCCCATGGATGAAATCGGGTATTACATCGTCGAACGCAAAATCTTTGATCACCATTTGTATGAAGCGGCAATAACTCAAGGGGCAAAAGACTATACGGGGTGCAGGCTGACAGATGCCAAATTTGATGAATCACAGAAGTTCTGGAATCTGATTTTGCAGGAACGGTCTGGAGCGAGGACCGCGATCCGGAGCCGGGTCTTAATCGGTGCAGACGGCGCAGGGTCGCGAGTTCGACGGATTGCGGGGTTGAGCCTCAACGGACAGCAGCACAAAGCGGTTGGTCTTCGCGCATATGCGCGAACCGAAGATCTGGCGGAGAACATCATGCGTGTTGATTTCACCAAGAGCCTGATTCCCGGATATGGATGGGTGTTCCCGCTGGGGGGAGGCAAAGTCAATATAGGAGTAAGCCTTGATGCGCGTGATTACAGAAGTTGTGGCAGGAGCCTGGTCTCCTATCTGGACGAGTACATGGGGTATCTAAGCGGCCAGGATGTGGCGATTCAAGACTTGAGCGGCATCAAATCTCATTCATTGCCGCTAGCGTCGATGTCTCCGCCTCTCGTTCCAAGGCGGCAACTGGCGCTGATCGGTGATGCGGCGGCGATGATCAACCCATTCACCGGAGAAGGAATCCACTACGGAATTTGGGCAGGGCACTCGCTGGGAACGGCTATCGGCAAAAATGTGAGCCAGAAAAAATCCGTACAAGCTGCTTTGGAAGGCTACGCTAGATCATACGCAGAACGATTCGAGGAGACCATGAAGCAGTATGAGAACCTGCGTAAGTGGCTAAGATTCCTGAGATTCCTGGCCAACCCGGCCGAGGCGCGGTCTTGACGGAAAAAGTGCCGGTGGCCCCTGTGGTTCGAGGGCCTGCCTAATCCGACCGTTCCTCTATTGCCGATGCTTTCGAGTCCGCCGTAGGTCCTCGGCTCTCACTTGACACGACTGTCGCGCCGTGGACAATTCCTGCTATGTCGTCGCCGGATTAATCCTGGCAAGCGAGGAGGGTGTTATGGCGGAAGGCAGGGCAGAGACAGAGGGCTTGGAGATTGCGGCAGAAAAGGCGATGGAACCCTCGTTCGGGAATGCCTTGCTGTATTTCCAGTCTCTCGCGGTTTTCCCCCTTATTGTTTGCGCTGCCATGTACGGTGGTTGGTGGATCGCGGGCCCGATCCTCTTCATTATCCTTGTTGAAAGTCTCGATGGCGCCTTTGGAGAGGAAGAGCGCAACATGGATCCGGACCGGACGTCCGCAAACCAATTGCACTGGTACGAATTGAGCCTCTGGTTATGGGCGATTCTCTGGCCCGCGACACTGGTGTTCTCGCTCTGGCAGATTCTTGTTGTTGGGCATCTATCCGTTTGGGAAATTGTGCTGATGGCGTCGGTATTGGTGAATGTCGGCCAGGCGGTCTTCATCATCGGCCATGAACTGGTTCATCGGCAGGCTGCCTGGGAACGCTGGTTTGGTGAGTTTCTGCTCGCCTCCTCTTCCTACCCGCATTACGCCACTGAGCACATCTACGTTCATCACGCCCTCGCCTGCACGCCCATGGATTCCGGGACCGCCCCCAAGGGAGTGAGCTTCTGGCAACTCCTTCCGGGAGATTTGAAGGACAGCTTGGTCAAATCTTGGCGCTTCGCACGCAACCGGTTAGCCCGTCGGCGCCTGCCCGTCTGGCACTACACGAATCCGTTCTGGCGATACGCCATTGGAGTCGCGGTGTGGTATTCGCTGGTTTATTGGATGGGTGGGCCGTGGGCATTGTTGATCTTCATCGCTCTTTGCTTCAGCGCAATCCTTTCGATGAAGATCATCAATTATGTCCAGCACTATGGGCTGCAGCGGGTTCTCTTGCCGAGCGGTCGGCACGAGAAAGTTCGGCCGCGGCATTCTTGGACTGCTTCCAGCAGGTTCACGAACTGGCTTTTCTATAACATGGAGCGCCATGCCGACCACCACCTCGAGGCAACCCGGCATTATCCGCTGTTGCAGCATTACGGCGAGGACGAATCACCGAAATTGCCGGGAAGTTACCTCAAGATGGCAGGCCTCGCCATGTTTCCCCGCAAATGGTTCCGAACCATGGACCCATTGGTCGATCGCTGGCGCGCGAAATTCTATCCGCAGATCGAGGACTGGCGCACTTATGAAAGCCGGGCGTACGCCGCGTACCCGGGCGCATTCGAGGCAATCAGTGAAATCCTTGGCGCTGCGCCTCTCCTCGCCGAGTGGATTAACCACTCCCCAGAACTGCTCACGAATCTTCAGGACAGGGAGTTCACTGACCTTGACCTGCCGGATGGTTTTGGGCCGGACCCGGAATCCGAGAGAGTGGCCCGCAGCGGTCTTGTGCGCCTCTACTGGACGCGCGAGTTTGGGGTCTCCGAAATGGAAGAGCAGATTACGGAAGTCCCGTTCCAAGGGACTCGCGAGGCGGTGGAGATCGCCCGGCACTGGTCAAATGACAAGACGTTTCAGGTTGGCATGCATATTATGCGCGGCAACCTGTCGCCGGTCGAGGCAGGAACAGCGTTGTCCAATATCGCCGAAGCCTCGGTTTCTGCCTTGCTGCTGGCAGTCCAGAAAGTCCTTTCCAACCGCCACGTTTGGCAGGCCGGGGATGGCGTGGCAGTGGTGGCTTTGGGAGACCTCGCCAGCAGGGAAGTGGTGCCTGGGACCGAATTGCGTCTTATGATTGCCCATGGCAGCGGCAGTGCTCCCGGAGCCCATCACGAAGTGATTTGCCGCCGCTTCCTTGATGCGCTTCATTCGCTGTCGCGCAACCACCTGCTTTTCACATCAGCCCCGGGCGGGGGAGACGATAATGCCGTTCATTCCCTCACCGATTTCACGGAACTCTATCAGGCTGCCGGTTCGGTCAGGGAACTGTTAGACCTGGCTCGGGCACGGTGTGTTTTCGAAACTGGCGACCCAGATATCGGGGAGCGATTTGCTGAAGCAAGACGCGAGATCCTGGCCTCCGACCCGACTTCGCAACGCATGATCGCCGAACTTCGCGGAATCACCGAAGGCACGGCCGACCCTGGCCTGTCCTCAATCGACGATATGCGGGGAGGTCGCCGAGACGTCGAACGCGCCGCCCGATTCTTGCAACTGACCCACGCGAATGACACTCCGGACATTCTGGTTCCCGATGCGGTCTCCATCTTCCGAACCGCAGGTGCCGGTGGCTTGATTTCGGCCGAGGTTGCAGCGCGGTTGGTGGAGGCCACGGAGATGTGGCAGAACTTGCGAGGCATACTGCGGCTGGCTATGGAAGACGATCTTCCAGTCGAAGCGGCAAGCGCGGAGGCTAAGGACATGATCGCCAGATCCTGCGGGCTGGACGATTTTGACGAGTTGACTGCCGCGATTCGTGAAACGGCTTCCCGTGCCGCTGCTGATATTGAAGAAGTAATGACGTAAACGACATCCTGCAGGCCAAGTGATACTGGAGGCACCAGTAGAATGGTTGCGAACGAGTACCGGTTTTGAAAGCGGATATGAGTCATAACACGCAGGAAGACGCAGAGTCGCACCAAAAGTTGAATCGCGGAATCCTGCGCAAGGTGGATGCCGCCGACCTCGGCGTGATCGAAATGCCGGCATTGACGCCGCATCTTGAGTTTCGAGAGATTGGTGATGGACAGGTGCTTCTGGTCTCCGAACTGTTCAATACGCTGCTTCGCGGGTCAATCCATTCCGATCTTCTGCCTCTTCTCGACGGTTCGCGTTCGCACCATGACATTGTGGCCGCTCTTTCCGGTACTTATTCGGAATCCAATATTCGGACGGCATTGGCAGCCCTTGCCTCAAGAGGCTATGTCGTCTCGGGTGATTATGCCTTGGAGCGAGAATCGGCGGCGTTCTGGTCTTCGTTGGGCGCTTCTCCCCGGTGGGCCGAAAAACGCTTGGCAGCCTCGAAAATTTCGATGACCGGTGACGAGGGCAATATTGCCCGTCGGCTTGATGCCGCGGGCGTGACCATAGATGCGGATGGCCCGACCCTCTCCGTGGTGGTGTGCAAGGACTACCTTGAGCAGATGCATGAGGACATAAACCGGCGCCACATTGAGTCCGGCGTGCCGTGGATGCTGGTCAGGCCGAAGGGCATCCACCCTTTGTTCGGGCCGATTTTCCGGCCGGCGGAGCAGGGGCCGTGCTGGGCCTGTCTCGCCTATCGTCTTCGCGGCCACCAGGAAGTGCACAATTTCCTGCGAAATTTCGCTGGTGCAGATGCCGCGTTTCTTCCTGGTGCCGCTGACCCCACCGTTCTGGATGCGATATACGGCCTTGCCGCGACTGAAATCGCGAAATGGCTGGTTTTGGAAGAAATGGCGCCACTTCATGCACAGGCAATCTCGATCGATACCATTCGCCTGAAAAGCGAACACCATCAGGTTATGCGTCGCCCGCAGTGCTTCACATGTGGCGATGAGAGGCTGTACCGCGCTGACCGGCCACCGGAGCCGGTGCGGCTGAAGCCAAGCCCGAAAGACATCTGCAACAGTGGTGGCGTGCGCTCAGTACCTCCAGAAAAGACTCTGGCCAAGTATCAGCGCCTGATCAGCCCCGTCAGCGGGGTCGTGTCGTGGGTTGCGCGTACTACGGAGGAGACGGACCCATGGCTGCATGTCTATTGGGCGGGGAGCAATTTCGCACTGAGAAGCAGCGAACTGAATTCGTTGCGGCGGAGCCTGCGTAGCAAGAGCGCGGGCAAGGGAAGCACGCCGCGGCAGTCTGAAGCAAGTGCGCTTTGTGAGGCGATAGAACGCTACTCCGGGGCCTTTCATGGCGATGAGATTCGTTGTCGAAGACGTCTTGCGGATTTTCTCAAAGCCGGAGAATCCGAGGCGATCCATCCAAATGACGTTCAACTGTTCAGCGACCAGCAATTGAATAATGCCGAGCAACTCAATGCGCGCGGTCATCCTTACAATTTTGTCCCGGCGCGGTTCGACCCAGATGCAGAGGTGGATTGGTCGCCTGTGTGGTCGCTTACGCAGGGTCGGCATCGATACCTGCCGACATCTATGCTCTATGGAATGCTCGATGAACAACGAGGGAATTCAGGTCTCAAGGCGGATTCGAATGGCTGTGCTGCGGGCAACACGCTTGAGGAAGCCATCCTGCAAGGGTTCTTGGAATTGATCGAACGTGATGCTTTCGCTGTTTGGTGGTACAACCGACTTCGCTTGCCTGGAGTGGACCTGGAAAGCTTTGGAGACGATTATCTTGCATCCGCGCAGAATTACTACGGCGGTTTCAATCGTGAAATGTGGGTGTTGGATGTCACCCATGATTTCGGCATACCTACTTTTGTTGCCGTCTCGCGCCGGACTGACGAGGGAGAGGAAGACATTATCTACGGGGCCGGGGCGCACCTGGACCCACACATTGCAGCCTTACGTGCGGTGTGCGAACTGAACCAGTTTTTGAACTGGGCCCAAGGGTCGGAGCGGGGGGGGTGCGGCCATGATGTTGACGAGCCATTGTGCCGATGGTGGTGGAAGAACGGGAAACTCGGGGATCATCCCTACTTGATGCCAGCGTCTGACGTCTCGTTACGCGGCAAGTCTGATTACCCCATCCCTGACACTGCGGATGTCAGAGAGGATGTGGAGCGATGCCGTGCACTGGTCGAAGCCAAAGGCTTGGAGTTCTTGGTTCTGGATCAGACGCGGCCAGACATCGGCATGCCGGTTGCAAGGGTCATCGTGCCCGGCTTGCGCCATTTCTGGGAACGTTTCGCGCCTGGGCGCCTGTTTGACGTGCCGGTCGAAATGGAATGGCGCGAAAGTCCTGTTGAGGAAACGGATCTCAATCCCATCCCGGTCATCGCCTGAAGTGCCGCTCTGCGGCAGCCGTATTTTCGATCTCGCACGCAGCTCGTTTCTCTATTCTTCGGACTTCTGGCCTGGCTTTGTGCCGGACAAGAAGTGGTAAGTGAACGCGCCTGCCTGCAGGCCTTTGTCAAAGTCGAGGGCGGCCCCCATGAATTCATGGTAGGCCAGATCCGGTCCCGGAGGAGGAGGGGTCAGAAATCCGAACCATGACCAGAATTTTCGGGTCATTTCTGTAGATGGGGCCACCTCTGCTGACAGATTTTTTTCCTGCACTTCGCGGAATCCCGCTTTTTCCAGGGCCACGCGCGCGTCGGACCACGTCACCAATGGGGGCATGCGAAAGCCCCACTGCATACTGGCGTGAACAGCCTCATGGGCTTCGGACAGGGGAACTCCGCTCAGCAAGCCTTCCAAAGCCTGCCAGCGACCGCCTGGCCTCAGAATTCGGTAGACACCCTGTAAGTAGGCATGTTTGTCGGGTGCGTAGCAGAATGATTCATGGTTCAACACTGCATCGAAACAAGCGTCGGGAAAGGGCATATCCATGAAATCGCCATGGTGGAACTCAACCAAGCCGCCGACTCCGCGCTGTTCCGCGAGTTCTGTCGCAACCGCGACATGGGATTCGCAATTAGTCAAACCGATGGCTTGGACTTTGTACGTTTCCGCCAACCAGATCACCATTCCCCCGACGCCGCAGCCGGAGTCGAGGATCCGTTGCCCCGGCTTGAGATTGCATTCCTGTGTCAACGTCTGATTGGCGCGCAGTAGGGATTCGTAGTGGGATTTCGTGTCCGACCCCCAAAGCCCGAAATGGCAGGTAAGGAGGTCGCCTCCGCCGTATTTCACAATGGGGTCTGTCAACGCTTCATAATGAGCAGGAACAGAAGTTTCTTGTTCTTGGTCGCTTTTCGGAATTTGTTGCGGATTCGTCATGGTAGCGCAGTTTAGGGCATCTATTGCAGTTTGGATAGTTTTGGGTCGCCATTTCTTTCTTTCCCTTTTAGGTGGCAGGTTTCAGGATCAGAACCAGTAATTGGGATTTTCCCACGACTGAGATGGTCACCATCATCTCAACCCCAACGGGCGTAGGATTGCCACCAGGCCCAGGCCCAGGTGTCACATCCGCAGGAGCGACGATTTCAGGCGGTGCGTCTTTCGCTTCGGGCGCAAGAACTTATGGGTCCACGGGGACGGGAATTATGATACCGCCGAGCAACGAATCCCATAATATATCTGTCCAATTCAGGCACATGGGTACTCACAGAGGTAAGGCGCACTTCGCCGTCGAAGCCGACACGGCGAATCGATACTCTGCTGTCTGCAGAGGCTGCGGGCATTTTACTATCGGAGCATTTGTTAGTGGCGTAGTAGGCACCACGTGCTAAGCGGTGGCCGACAGGCCAGTCATTTGCCCGCCGCCGGGTGTAATGCCAGCGGTCGTTGATCGGAACCGACAGCGGCCTCCCCCATCGTCGCCTTGGATTCCGAGCCGGGGTTCAGCACTGCCGGCGCAATAGGCTGGAGAACCCGATTGCCCGGACCCCGGATCAAGCCCGGGGCAGGCGGCTTCGCTGCGGCAGTCTCCGCGACCCAACTTCAACAGTGGGTCTCAAGGGTATTCAATCACACAGGGGGTTACGCCGCGTTGCCGAGTGCATCCATTGCATTTTTCTCACCCTGCGCCAACCCGGACGCCACGATCCAATGGTTTCAACAACTTGACGAAACCGGAGCCGGCAAGAATCGATGCCTACGGTTGGAGTCGGGTCTGGGTGGACACCAGCGTCATCGACGGCCGGGACGGGCACGGGTCATGCTCAAACCGAGCGGTTCCAAACCGTTCTCCCGGATGCGGTGGATTGCTCATCGCCATGTTGCCATTCCTGCCGGTGGGGGTCGATCAGGTCAACTTGTTTCGTGAATTTCCCCGGAATTAGGCATGCTCGATGCTACACTGTAAAAATAAAAATTGGCATCGCCTCGAATCCAGCCATCAACAGCGTGGGCAAGCCATGTGCATCACTGGAGTTAATCCTTTCACTTGAGTCGTCGCTGTGAGTCTCGAAGAACAATGGGTCGCGACTGAAGACCGCCTTCTTCATGAAACGGAATCCCTGGGTGGGCTGCTTGGGCAATTAAGGGATCGTGTCTCTTCCGGTTTGATTGGTGACGAGGAGTGGGGGAAGATACTGGAACGTGCCCGCGGATTGCCTGTCACAATGGGTGCTTTTCCTTTCGGCTTCGAATTGCTCATGCACGAATCACGGCCGGGGGCGGATTTCGGCGCGTCGCTGGTCGGGGGAAGCCAATCGGCGGCGTTCTTTGAGAAAAGGAGTAAAACGAAAGATGCGGACCCGGCTACTGCTGGAGTGGCTTGGTTGCTAAAGGAAACGGAACCAGAGAGCGCCCCCCTCCGACGCATCGCTGGCCGAAAGATGCTGCTCGAATATGATGTCGATCAAATACCGTCTGGAGAATTTCCGGATCCCGGCATTTTTCTGTATCCTGCCGATCAGGTGTTGGCTGGCGATGGTTCCGATCAGCGCCTTCATGAACTAAGGATCGTGGCCGACGCGGTGGCTTCTGCGACGAACCGCAGGTTGAACGAAGCTGAGCACCGACAGATAGACCAGGTATTCTTGGCGATGAACCCGAATACGAGTGTTCGGGCCGTTGGCGCTTTCCCGTCGCGAGCAAGGGAAATTCGATTGACGGCGACGGGATTCAGGAAGGCGGATGAGGTCGGGGAATTCCTGAAACGCACGAACTGGCCTGGACAGCATTCTGCTGTGACTTCCACCGTGTCGCACTTGGAAGAACGCGAGGCTTTCGCCTATGTTGGAATCCACTACGATGTTGCGGAAAACGGTGTAGGCCCGACGCTCGGACTGAGTTTTTTCGCCAAGGAAGGGCAGTGGCTTAAAGATGTCCGACACTGGACTCCATTGATTGACAGCATCCGCGAGGAACAACTCGCTGTTCCAGAGAAACTGTCGGAATTGGTCGCTTGGTCGTCGGGGTCGGAACCCTTATCCGGCAAGTCCGGTTCGTTTGTGCTGGTGCGCGGCATTCACCACATCAAATTTACACTGGTCGACGACCGGGTCGAGCAGGTCAAAGCATATATTTTTCTTCTTTTACTGGCATGGCCGTTGACCGGTTGATTTTCCTTCAACGCCTTGGGCAATTTCCCTGCATGGGAGAAAGACGGACTTACGCCGGAATTGTTTTGCGCGATTTGGTGCGCTGGCCCAAAGTTATCAGCAAGGAGGGCAGCAGCAGCAGATCGGCAATCAGCGCGAGCACGATGATCAACGCGGTAAGCAATCCCACCTGGACAGTCGGGATGAATGGAGAAAGGACCAGGATTAGGAAACCTGCCGCCAGCACGGTCGACGTCGTGAACAATGCCCGCCCGACTGCCTGGAAAGCGTAACGCACCGCATCCTCGGCCGTAGAGTTGTACTCACGGCGTGCCCGGCAGTATTTGCTGAGAAAGTGCACCGAGTCATCCACCACAATTCCGATGGTCATCGCCATAACGACCGACAGCACAAGCCCGACTTCTCCTACTGCCAGTCCCCAGATTCCAAATCCCATTGCGCCGGGAACGAGATTTGGCACGAGGCTTACGAGACCAAGCCGTAGTGAGCGAAGGGCGGCGATGAGGAGCATGGAAATGCCGAAAAGCGCGAGCGTCGTTCCGAGCAACATGGCCTTGATGTTGCGTAGCCCGATGTGTGCGAACATTAATGCGGCTCCTGCGCCTTCGGCTTGAGTGAAGTGGGGCGCATGGTCGTCCAGCCATGCCGCGGCACGCTCGTTCAGTTCCACGACCTCCCGCGAAGAGAGCGTTCTCGTCGTCACCGTCATGCGGGTGGCTGACCTGGAAACATCAATCTGGTTATTGAGGTCGAGGCCAAGAGGGAGCGAGAGTTCATAAAGGAGCAAGTATTGCGAGGCGAGGTCGCGGCTGGCGGGTAGCCGATAGGCGGCAGGGTCGTCTCCGTGCATGCTCTTGTTGAGTTGCTGGAAAGTGTCGCTAAGTACCGTGACGTGACGTGTTTCCGGTTGTACGCGATACCAGGCGGCGAAAGCTGCGAGATTTTCGAGAAAGGCAGGTTCGGAGATCCCGCCCGGCCCAGATGAGACCACCGAATATTCAAGCACGGTGTTTCCGCTGAGATGCTCATCCATAAAATCTATATCTCGACGAAACTCCACGCTCTCATCGAAGAAATACACCAAAACATCATTCAGCTCATTGCGGGGGATGGCTGCGACCAGCATCAGGACCACTGCGACCGAACCCCACAGCAAATGCTTCCGGTGACGCACCACAAATTCCGCAATGACTGCCATAACCGGATCGGCGTCCTGTCGGATTCTTGGCGCACGGACCGGAAGGAGTGAAAGCAGGGCGGGCAGAAACGTCACCGTGAGCACAAACGAAGCGCCGACCCCAAATGCGACGAACATTCCGAGGTGACGGTATGGAGGGACTTCAGAGAAATTCATGCTCAGGAACCCAAGTGCCGTCGTTAGGCTCGCGAGGAAGACCGGATACAGGTTGATGTTGAGGGATTCGACAATCGCGACGTGTTTCGAGTCTCCAGCCCGCAAGCGTTGCAACAAAGTGACCAGCAGGTGTATGCAACTGGCAACAGCGATCATCAGCACGATAGTGGGTGCCGGAGCGGTCGGTGGCGTGAACGGAAGGCCAACCCAGCCCCCCAGCCCCATTGCCACGAGAACCGAAAAGATGATGATCAAGCCCGTTGCCACGACTCCCGTAAATCCCCGGATCAGGATGCCGAGCGTCAATGCCATGATGGCCAGGCTCGCGGGCAGGAAAGTTTTCTGGCCGTCTATCGTTGCCCTTGAGAGGGTGTCGTTGATTATCACTGTGCCAACCAGACGGAGATCAATGCCGGGAAAATTTTCTTCCGCTTCGACAGCAAGGTCATGCGCGAATTTGGCAACTTCGGAGACCTCGGCCGATTCGTCTTCTTCAGAAAGTTTTATGGTGACGCTGACCGCACTCACGCCTCCATCCCGGGCCACGAGATTCCCAACGAGTCGGGGTTCGGCCAATGCCGTTTCGCGGATCCAGGATCGTTCTTGGACATTATCCAGCTGCAGCGGATTCACGAGATTGCGCACAACCAAATCGTCGCCGTCGGCGGCGGTATGCTGGAAGTTTGCAATTGAATCGACTCGTGTCGAATACGGTGTTTGCCAGGCGCGGTCGGTAAGCCAGACTATGGCCGCGAGAGATTGCTCTGATGCGAAATCACGATTTTCCGGAACCACCAGGAAGACGACGTTGTCGTTTTTCCCGTAGGTATTTTCTAGTGCTTCAAACGCCAAGAGTTGAGGATTGTCCTCATCGAAGAACATACGATAACTTGTAGAGGTCTGAAGAAACATGCTGCCGCTAGCGGCGAGCATGACCAGGACCAAAGAGATGATGATGATCGGCCAGCGGGTCGCGATCACCCACTCCCCGAATCGCATTCCAAAAGATTTGGGAGTGCGGGGAGGCTTGCTCGTCATCTACGCAAACCCTCTCCCTAGGAAGTTTCCTAGAATTTTTCCGTCAAGACATGACGGAGGAGAAACAACTGACTCCTGGCGAGAATGTGTTATGCGTGTTCTGCGCCAGAAGTCATCTTGTTTCTGGAAATGCTTCTAACTCGACTTGCCAGTTAAGAGAGGCAAGGGTTCGTTAGGTACAGCAGCAAAGACCCGCAGCAATTGTCTCAAGTTGCTCTTCATCCAGGTCCGGACCTGCCGGCAGGGCAAGATGGAGCGTGGTCATGCTGCTTTCATGTACTACGATTTCAAAGCCTTCCGGAACCTCAACGCCGAATTCTTCCGCGATGACGCCTTTAGGGTCGGCTAGCAACCGTTGACGAAAACCAGTGTCTTCACACGCTTTATCCGTCAGGTGCTGACGCATTTCCTCGGCCCGTTGCTGGGCCGTTTCGACAAATTCTCCCATAATTCCTCCTCGCTTAGGTGGGTAATTTGAATACTCATAATGTATTCTTTTTCAGAGATTTGTCAAGCCCCAGTTGCGCATGTGCAGGCTTTCAGGACTTTACCTTGCGCGCTGATTTTCAGCGGACTTTCGAGGGTTTTTCACTAAGTAAAGTATTCTGAAAAAGCTTTGTGCCATACCCGTCAAAATGGCAGAGCAATAACAATTTTCACAACATGCCGTTCTTCCCTAGCAGACAGACGATGACTTTTGATAATGGTGTGTCAGTTGTGGCTATAATGAATGACCCTATATGGACAAGCATTGATGTTCAATAGTCTGTTTTTTGATGATGCTGCGGCCAGCAGGAACAAACGCCATCAACTCGGCTATTTATTAAGGGTAGCGGCTCCTCACGAGCGCGTCATCCTGGCTGGCATCGGTGCGGTTTTGTTGGCGCTCCTCGTTTGGATATTATTCGGCAGTGTTGTACGCAGCGTTACGGTCGACGGAGTCCTGCTGAAGCCAGGAATCCGCCATGAGGTTGTCTCGACCGAGCCGGGCCATTTGATGAAGTTTTTGGTGACCCTTGGAGACCAGATTGAAAAGGGGGGGGCGATTGCCCGTCAGACCGTACCGGAATTGGAGCGCGAGATTACCGCTTTACGTGACCAGATTGAGATTCTGGAGGCGGGGGTGCGGCAGGTTGGTGGTGACGGCACGAACTCATTTCTAATCTCGGCCCAAGAAGCATTGCTGCAAATGGAAGCCCGGCGTATTGCGAAAGAAGTCATCGCCAGCCACATGAATGGCGAAATCATGGTTTTGGATGCTGCCCCGGGAGACTACTTGCCTGCTGGATCAGTTGTTGCCCAGCTTCGCGATCCGGAGGACAAGCCACTCCAAGCGGTGCTGCTAGTCGCTCCGCGTATGGCAAAACGTCTCCGTGCTGGCATGCAGACATCGGTCGAGGTTGTAATGTCGGACGGGGCAGTGCGTGAAGTGGATGGAGAAATTGTCGCTGTAACCTCTGGGCCGTTTCCGAATTGGCTTGCGGCGTTTCAGTCGGAGAGCGTGGATTACGCCTATCGCGTCGACATTACCCTTGACTCTGAATCGAAACTCGCTGTGCCGGACGGCACGCCATGCCACGTACGCATCTTGCTTGGTCGGCATTCGCCTATCGCGCTGCTTAGCCTAGAGCAAATTTGATGGCTATCCTGAATGCCTTCTTCCAACCCGAAAGAACCGACTAAACCCGGTAAGTTGCAAATAAAAGAACGCGAAAAGCGGCGTGTGACTACTCCGCTTCTGCTGCAGATGCACATGACCGAATGCTCTGCCGCATGTTTGGGTAGCGTACTTGCCTATTTCGGGCGCTGGGTGCCACTGGCCGAATTGCGCGACAGATGTGAGATCAGTCGGGATGGTTCTACAGCTGCCGGCATCAAGCGTGCGGCCCAACACTATGGCCTCGAATGTTCCGGATGGTTCGGAAAAATTAGCCAGATCAAGCAACGGCCACTCCCGATGATCTTATTCTGGGAATTCAACCACTTTCTGATCCTGGAAGGCTATGACCGCGATTGGTTCTATCTCAACGACCCAGCCACCGGACGCCGAAATCTCTCAAGGAAGGAATTTGAAAGCGGCTTTACAGGAGTGGCTCTGCAGTTCGAACCTGGACCGGAATTCCAGCCCGGAGGCGTTCGTCCTAGCGTCTTGGAACGTATCCTGCCCTGGTTGCAAGGCACTTGGGGTGGATTGGCTTATGCGGTTGGATGCGGGCTATTGCTGGCCGTCCTGGCCCTCGCTACACCTGCATTACTGATCATATTCGTGGATCAAGTATTGGGCAAAAGTGAGCCTTGGGGAGGGATTGTGGCCGGTGCCATGGCAAGCGCGGCCGTTCTCATCTACGGGTTGACTTGGTTGAAACGGAGATGTTTGCGGCGTTTGGCTGCCCGCATCTCGATAGTTGCTTGGGATCAATGTCTGACTCGGCTACTGCAGTTGCCAATCGACTTCTTCCATCATCGGTTAGCGGGAGAACTGACAGCCCGCGTCCTGTCTGTCGACAAGATTGCCAAGGCTCTTTCGAATCACTTCATCAGCCTGTTGATCGAACTCGGAATGAGCATAGTGTTTTTGTTCGCCATGCTGGCGTACGAGCCGACGTTAGCGCTAATCGTCTTGGGCTTGGCCGTACTTAATGCCGTTTTGATGCGCCTGATCTCACGTATTCGCGCCGATGCGAGCCATACCCTGCAGAGAGAGCAAAGCCTGTTACTGGGCATCGGAACGATGATGCTGCATCACACGGATACATTGCGGGTGACTGCTGCGGATGATCGCTTCTTTTCCCGCTGGAGCGGCCATCAAGCTCGAGAGATAGAAGCGCGCCAGTGCTTTTCCGAGTGGAGCCATGTTAATTCGGCTTTGCCGGGCCTGTTCTTGATCTTGGGGAGTGTGGCTGTATTGGCGATTGGCGCAACAGAGGTTATGGCTGGTGAAATGACACTCGGCATGTTGGTGGGATTTTATGTTGTGGCGGCTATGTTTTTGGAACCCGTCGGGCGTTTCGTTTCGTTTTCAGACGATCTTCAGATACTTGAGACGGATATGCAACGCTTGGAAGACATTACGAAGGCCTCGAAAGATCCTGGGTTAGCCCAGAGGCGTGATTCGTCGGATTCCATTGCCACACTGAATGGGCGGTTGCAGTTGGCTGGGCATGTAGAGCTGCGCGACATCACCTTTGGCTACAACCAGAGTCGCCCTCCCATAATCGAGAATTTTGACTTGACAATAAAACCAGGGCAGAGAGTCGCAGTGGTTGGGGCGAGCGGGTCGGGAAAATCGACACTGGCCCGCTTGATTTCCGGCCTCTACCAGCCATGGTCCGGTGAAATTCTGTTCGACGGTTATCTCAGAGATGAAGTTCCTGACGAAGTTCTATCCCGGTCTTTATCGATGGTTGACCAGAATATTATTCTTTTTTCTGCGACAGTACGTGAGAACATCACTTTATGGAATCCTGCCATTCCAGACGATATTCTGGCTAGGGCAGCCCGCGATGCCTGCATTCACGATGAGATTCTCAGCCGGCCACATGGCTACGCGACGCAGGTCGAGGAAGACGGAGATAATTTCAGCGGCGGTCAGCGACAGCGATTGGAAATCGCGCGCGCATTGGTCGGCAACCCGACAGTATTGATTCTTGATGAAGCAACCAGCGCGCTTGACGCGGCCACCGAGGATTTGGTCGACGATGCACTACGCCGCCGGGGAATTAGTTGCCTAATCGTGGCGCACCGGCTGAGTACGGTTCGGGATTGCGACCAGATTATTATGCTCGAAAAGGGGAAGGCAGTACAGCGTGGCACACACGCTGAGTTGATAACGGACAAGGACGGGACCTACTACCGGCTTGTCCAGGCTGGTTAGTCCCATGGCGTCTCCGGAATCCCACTCACTTGCCAGTTTGGCGGTTCGATCAGGATCTTTGGTGCCCTGCGCCGGAAACCTACCGATAGACCTGGACGACCCGCAAAGCATCTGGTTCATCGAGAAAGGTGCGGTTGATTTGTTTCTAGTCGAGCGTCAGGGCGGAGTGGATCAGGCATCCCCGCAACACCTGTTTCGTGCCCACTCCGGACGTCTTCTGCCGGGTGTGGTTCCGCAGGAAGGGGACACGACTTTCGGCTTGGCTGCGAAAGGATTGCCGGACACGGTTTTGTGGCGTCTTTCGATTGCAGACTTGAGTGTGGTTCCGAATGCGGAATTGGCAGAGCATGTCGATGCATGGATCGCGGATGTTTCTACTGAACTGTCCCGGGATGCAGGACAGCGGCCACGGCCGGACACGCCTGTCGAGCCCGGCAAGATTTTTCCAGAAGTGGGCGGCACACTTTCGTCCCGGCAGGGCGTGGTGTGGGTATCGCAACTGTCTTCAGGAGCGGGATTGTTTCTGGGGCTAATCGATCCGGTCGAGGGCGATTTGTATGGTGAGCCCGCCAGTGGCACCGTACCGCTCACGCCTGCGACTTGGCTGACCTTGATGGAAAAAACGAAGATTTCCATTCGATCCTCGGAAAATTTTGCCAAAGAGGGGCTTCTTCTGTCTGCCTTAGCGAATTTCCACGTGACAGCGTTTTCTCATGAGCGGCTCAACCGCAATCTGGCGGTTGCTGATCAGGCGAATTTGGAGCGGGATCGCGTGACTAGTCGCCGCAGCGACGAAGAGCATGCCCGACACCGCCTGTTCAATCTCTACGATCTTCCGGATGAAGAAAAGGCCGATGTGGACGGTACAGCATTGCATGAGGTGTTGAAAGTTATAGGGGAACATGAAGGTATTGATTTCAAATGGCCCGCAAAATCGGGCATTGTTGATTCGGCTCCTACCCTCGGCGACGTCTTGGATGCATCTGGAGTGCGCGGTCGGCAGGTGCGGCTAACTTGGGAAGAACGGTGGTGGATTGGAGACAGCGGTGCGATGTTGGCGTTTCGGGAAGCCGATGGACAGCCTGTGGCATTGCTGCCGGGTATGCTCGGGCATTATCAGGAAACGGAGATAGTCGGACAACGCGGCACTCGAGTGACCCCCGAACGTGCGAAGGCGCTCGATCCTGATGCCTGGGTTTTCTACCAGCCGCTGTCGTCGGGCAAGGTCGGATGGCGAGACTTGTACCGCCTTGTTCGCAAAGGTCTAGTTGCTGATTTTTTACGCTTTGCGACAGCCGGGCTGCTTGGTGGCTTGGTCATACTGGTGCCTGCCGTAGTGGTCGGTTTCGTCGTGGATAAAGTCATTCCAACTGGTGAGATAAGTCTGCTGTATCTGGCGACAGCAACACTGGCGGCATTCGCTTTGGTTGGGGCATTACTGCATATCCTTCAGGGCATGGCGCTCATGCGCCTCGAAGGACGTGGCGCGTCTCGACTTGAGGCTGCATTCTGGGATCGCCTGCTTCGGCTGCCTTTGAGTTTCTTGCGTCGTTACCCGGCGGGCAATCTCGCCATGCGAGGTATGACGTTTCAGGCTCTCCGCGATGCCGTGCGGGCCGTGATCGCAAATGCAGTGCTGTCAATCATTTTCCTGTTACCCGCGTTTCTCCTGATTTCCTACTACGATGAGGTGCTGGGAACTGTTACAGCTGCTTTTGGTTTTTTGTCCTTGGTTGTAATCGTGGTATTGGGCCTGCAGCAAATCTCGCCTTATGGTCAAGTGATGCAGACCGTTCACCACATGGCGGGCCAGCTGTTTCAGTTCATCAACGGCATTTCTAAACTACGGATCGATGATGCGGAAGGGACCGCTTTCGCGGTTCTGGCGCGTGGCTACCGCGAGCAGAAACGCGCGGAATCCAAACTGGGCGCCTTGGAAGATCATCTACAGGCATTTGGAGCCGCATTGCCACTGCTAGCCGGTGCGGTGCTGTTTCTGATGATGACGCTGGGCCGGGAGGGACTCGAGATCGGAGACTTCCTTGTCATTTACCTCGTATTTATAGCGTTTCAGGCGGCGGTGGCCCGGTTGGGCGCATCGTTCAGTGCAGTCGTTGGCATCATGCTAGCATTCGATCAAATCCGCCCATTTCTATCCGAGACCCCGGAGACAAGTTTTGAGGGAGAACTTGTCGAGAGTTTGGGGGGCGAGGTCGTGTTCGACCACATCACTTTTCGATATGATCCTGAGGGTCCCCTGATTCTCGACGATGTCACAATTCGCGCCAACCCCGGCGAGTTTGTCGCTATTGCCGGCGAGTCGGGGGCGGGCAAGAGTACGATTTTCCGAATTGCGCTTGGCTTGGACCATCCGTCTTCCGGGGCGGTGTACTACGACGGGCGCGACCTTCAGCATCTCAACCTCAAGCAAGTGCGCCGGAAGATTGGCGCAGTTCCTCAGGACCTGCAATTGCATCCAGAGGACGTATGGGACAACATCGTTGGAGACCGGGAAGGTGTGACCAGTGATGTCGCATGGACAGCCGCCAAGGCCGCATCTGTCGACCGCGACATCATGCGGATGCCGATGGGGATGCTGACGTGCGTGGGTGGTGGTGGCCTTACGTCAGGAGGAGAAAGTCAGCGTATCGTGATTGCTCATGCGCTGATTGAGACTCCCCGAGTCATGTTGCTTGACGAGGCGACGAATTGGCTCGACAACGATAATCAAGCCAGGGTCATGGACAATCTCGCGAGTCTACGTTCAACTCGGATTGTCATTGCCCACCGACTTTCAACGTTGCGCCAGGCAGATCGCATTTATGTCATGCAAGCCGGGAAAGTGGTCGAAGTGGGGACCTTCGAGACATTGATGGAGGTTGGAGGGGTTTTTCAGGATCTAGTTCGCCGTCAAGTCGCCTGATGGGAAGGGATTTACACGGTGGCAACACCTGAATCGAAAGAGTTTCTGCCCACCTGCGCGATTTGCAGTGAGAGCGAGTCTCTGTGATAGACTTGCGCGCAGCGTTTTCTGACGGTTTTTCAGCGAGATGTCTGAGCGTCTTACTCCGGTAGCACTTATTGCATTGTTGCTTGTTCTGCTGATCGGATCCATCTATATCTCCCAAAGACCGGCACCATTTTCGGAAGGTGTCTTCTGGGAGGTGAGCAAGGACGGCATGGTCGTCGGGCATATTCTCGGCACCCTCCACAGTAACGATGAACGCGTCACGCGGATCCCGAAACGAGTCATGGACGTGTTCGCGCAATCGTCGGCCTATGCCATCGAGGCATTTCCCGGAAGTGAATTATGGAATCCCTACCATGGGCTTCAGAATATTCGCGGCCGCATGATGTTGCCGGGCAAGCAGACCCTTGCGGAGGTTGCTGGTGAGGAAGTGGCGCAGAAGGTGTATACGATCCTCAAGAGCAATTACGTCGACGATGAGTTTGCACGGCGCGTAAAACCGTGGGCCGCGATCCACAGCCTCGCTATTAAGTCAGAGCACCAAGGGCCGATTGTGGATCAGAAGCTTCTGGATCTGGCGGTGCTGCAGGATAAAGAGTTGTATCAAATCGAGAGTCCGGAAGAATTGTTGGCTGCCTTCTATGCAATGCCGATGGATTCGCAGATCTCATTACTGAAAGACAAGTTGCGGGCCTTTCCGGAGATGCGTCACACCATGGAAGATATCGTTGTGGCTTATGGGCAGGAAAATCTGCAGGCCATGATGGATCTGTCGACGGGCTTTATTGATAAGGACCCGAACAAACGGAAGCATTATGAGATGTATGTCAAGCATGCCATTGATATTCGAAGTATTGTGATGACGCACTACATGGGCGCAGCGTTCCGCGAGGGCAATGCGTTCATTGCCGTCGGTGCCTTGCATCTGTATGGAAAGAACGGAGTGTTGGCGTTGCTCGGCCAAGACTTTTACGGTAGATACGCAGTCAAGCGAATTTTGATCAAGTAACCTGCTTGGTCTTGCTGTCGCGGAACAGGCGACAAAGGCACCTTTCGTCAACTGCGTCCGTAAACCGGCACGATGGCGCCGTTAATAGATCTGCTGGATGGATTGGCGAGATGGATGATGGCAGCGGCGAGATCCTCGGGCGGCACCCACTTTGAATGGTCGGCATTGGGCATGTCGGAGCGATTCCGGGGGGTATCAATGGTGCCGGGCAAGATGCAGTTGGCCGTGATTCCGGTTTCGGCGCATTCAAGGGCAAGCACTTCCGTCAGGGTGACCACGGCTGCTTTCGAGACACAGTAGGGGGCCATTCGCGCCCCCGGTTTACGCACGGCGCGAGCCCCCACGTTGATGATGCGGCCGAAATCAGCCTCTCGCATGATTGGTAGGGCGTACTTGCAAGCCAGCCAGGCAGTGACAGCGTTAATCTGAAACATGTCAATCCAGTCGTCCAGGGTCGTTTCTTCGACTGTTGGTCCCATCGCGAACCCGCCGGCGATGTTGGCAAGAATATCGATGCGGCCTTGCTGCTGGTGAATGGCGTTAAATGTTTCGTGTACGGAAGACTCATTGGTCAGGTCGCAGGCATGGACCGCCGAACTTGGCAGGTCTTCCAACCGTTTGGCATCGCAGTCCACGGCAACGGTAGTCGCACCGCATTCCTCGAAGCGTCGAATTGTGGCTTGACCCAGCACCCCGGCTGCCCCGGTGACAATAGTGACGCGGTCGGTGAAGATGCTCATGGACGGGTCGAGTCTGGCGGTGGATTCATTGTATGGCCCAGCCGGGGATTTCGCCCAACAGACCGAAGACCCAATGGCCAAGGCTAAAGACCAGCGTGGTCAATATGACGACCGACAGGATGTCTAACCAAACTCCGGCGATGATCATCTTGATTATCGGGACCCGCCGTGAGCCGTAGACGATGGCATTGGGTGGGGTGGAGATAGGCAGCATGAACGCGCAGGAGGCGGCCAGAGCCGTCGGGATCAGCAGCAGCAAGGGGTGCACCTCGATGCCTAGCGCGAGACTGGCCATAATCGGGATGGCCGTGGAGGTGGTGGCCGTATTGGAGGTCAGTTCGGTCAGGCTGGTGATGAAACCGACCGTGCTCATGACAACCACAAGCGAACTGCTGTCGTGCAGCAGGATTTCAAATTGCTGAGCTGCCCAGGCAGACAGACCGGAAACGCCGAACCCCTTGGCCAGCGCTAGGCCGCCGCCGAAGAGAATCAATACGCCCCAAGGGACCTTGTTCACATCATCCGCATCCAACAGCCGGCCGTGAGTCGATTTGGCGGGAAGCGCGAACAGCAGGAGTGCCATGGCAATGGCAACTGTGCCGTCGTCGAGCATTGAGCCGACGGCAGAAATATCGAGTCGGGCTAGGAACAGGTCCAGGTAATGGCTCCAGCCGAAGATGTCGACATCGCTGCCAAATAGGTGCTTCTTGCGGGTAAACCACAGGACGACCAGGGTAATGAATACCGCCAAGACTCTCTTTTCCTCGGGACTCATCGGCCCAAGTTCCCGGTGTTGCCGTGCAATCAGATCGCCACCGCTGAATTGACCCGTAGGAGGCAGGGGAAAGACCAGACGAGTCAGCAGCAGCCAAGCGCACCCCAAGAACAAGAATGAGAAAGGCATGGCCATCATCGACCAGGAAGCAAACGAGATAGAAGGCGCATGGGGATAAAGTTGCTCAAACTGGGCGACCAGAATGGCGTTGGGCGGTGTTCCCGTCAGCGTGGCCATGCCGCCGATGGAAGCGGCATATGCAAGCCCCAACAGCAGGGCAAAGGAAAAATTCCTCTCGCGGGGGTGCGGAGAAGTGTCGGCCGCGCTATGAGCCGCGTGGAATTCCTCGCGAAGCAGGACGACGGAGAGCGCGATCGGAAGCAGCATCATGGTGGTGGCGGTATTGGATAGCCACATCGACAGTAGGGCGGCCGCCAGCATGAATCCGAGTATCAGGGTATCAAGCCGATTGCCCATGACCCGAAGAATGTTCAGCGCAATGCGTTTATGTAGATCCCACTTCTGCACCGCGATCGCCACTAGGAACCCGCCCAGCAGGAGAAATGTCACCCAGCTCATGTACTGGCTGACCACGTTGTGGAGACTGATGCTCAGGTCGCCGGGAGCCAGCCCGCCGCTGAGCGCGGAGTCTCCGAAATCGACTTGCCTTGAAACATCGGTGTAGCGGCCCCGCATGATGCCCATGGCCGGGAACAGTACCAGCGGCATCAGGGCAGTCGCGGCGATCGGGATGGCTTCGCTGATCCACCAAATGGCCATCCAGGCGGTGATGGCCACCATGCGGGTGACCATCGGATTTCCGGGATCGAGATCTGTGAAGGCGAGAATCAGGACGAACGCCAACGGTCCGAGCCATAGCCCGACCCGGTTGCGCAGGGTGACCGGCCCGTCGTCATGCCATGTTGGGCGAGCGAACATAAGGCGCTATCTCTCTGAATAAAAAGCGCACGCAGAAGTGTGCGTGCGCTAGGTTGGCACTCAACCGATCGTCAGTCCCAACTAAGTGCCCCTCCGGTCTGGTATTCGGTCACCCGGGTTTCGAAGAAATTCTTTTCCTTTTTCAGGTCCAGGGTTTCCGACATCCATTGAAACGGGTTCTGCGCGCCGGGGAATTGCGCTGGTAGGCCGATCTGGGCGAGTCTGCGATTAGCAATGAACTTGACGTAGTCCTCGAATACAGGAGCGTTCATCCCCAAGATACCGCGCGGCATGGTGTCGTAGGCGTAGGCAATTTCCAATTCCACGCCTTCCATAATCAAGTCGATCATCTGTTGCTGGAATTCTCCGGACCACAGCTGCGGATTTTCGATCTTGATCTGGTTGATGACGTCGATCCCGAAATTCATGTGCATGGACTCGTCGCGCAGGATGTACTGAAACTGTTCGGCAACGCCGGTCAATTTGTTTCGGCGACCCATCGACAAGATCTGTGAGAACCCCACGTAAAAGAAAATTCCCTCGAAAACCACATAGAACGCGATCAGGTCGCGCAACAGGCGCTGGTCGTTCTCAAAAGTTCCGGTTTGGAAGTTCGGATCGCCTAGGCTCTGGGTGAAGGGAAGCGCCCACTCCGCTTTGCGCGCCACGGATGGTAGTTCGCGATACATGTTGAATACTTCGCCTTGGTCCAGTCCCAGGGATTCGACGCAGTATTGGTAGGCATGGGTGTGAATGGCCTCTTCGAAGGCTTGACGAAGCAGGTATTGCCGGCATTCCGGGTTGGTGATGTGCCGGTATACGGCCAGCACTAGGTTGTTGGCCACCAGCGAATCGGCGGTGGAGAAGAATCCGAGGTTGCGCATGACGATCATGCGTTCGTCCTCGGTCAGGCCGTCCGGGTTCTTCCACAACTCGATGTCCGCGGTCATGTTGATTTCCTGCGGCATCCAGTGGTTGTTGCAGGCGGCCAGGTATTTCTCCCAGGCCCAGGTGTACTTGAAAGGAACCAGCTGATTCAGGTCAGCGCGACAGTTGATGATCTGCTTGTCATCGACTTGGATACGGGCCGCGCCCATCTCTAGGGTCTCCAAGCCAGTGGCTCCGGCGCCAGTTTCGGCGTCGGGTGTTTCCGTGGCGACTGGAGCCTCGGGCAGACGAGGTTCTAGGGCGAGGTCGGCGGCTGGCGGTGGGGAGCTCGATGGAGAGAGCGGATCGTCCCAAGCGGTAGGAGTCATGGATGTCATAGTGATCCTCCTTCGTAGGTTCGGGGACTACTGGCAAGCCTCGCAATCCTCGTCCATGGAGCAGAACGAGGCGGCGTCTTCGCCGGTGTCCGGAGTGGTCGCACTTGCGGCGACCGCGTTGAGTTGGCTGCGCTCGTCACCGGTACTTTTCTCAACGTGTGTGGCGCCGAGCGAGCGCAGATAGTAAGTGGTCTTCAGGCCGCGCACCCAAGCCAACTTGTACAGGTTGTCGAGATCGCGTCCGGAAGGCGTAGCCATGTAGAGGTTTAGTGATTGCGCTTGGTCGATCCACTTCTGCCGGCGCGAAGCGGCTTCCACCAGCCAGCGCGGATCCAGTTCGAATGCTGTGATGTACAGCTGTTTGATCTCGTCCGGGATGCGGGCGATGTCCTGAATGCCGCCGTTGTAGTGCTTGAGGTCGTTGATCATCACATCGTCCCACAGGTCTTCCTTCTTGAGGTCGCGTACCAGATACAGGTTGATGACCGTGAATTCGCCGGACAGGTTGGACTTCACGAACAGGTTCTGGTAAGTGGGCTCGATGCTTTGCGTCACGCCGGTGATATTGGAGATGGTGGCGGTCGGTGCGATAGCCATCGTGTTGGAATTGCGGATGCCAAGGCGCACTTTTTCGCGCAGGTTGTCCCAGTCCATCGTGGTGTCGGCGTTGACCTGATAGAACCGTTCGTCGCCGCGCGTCTGGCGGACCCGTTCCATTGAATCGATAGGCAGGATCCCTTGGGACCATAGCGAGCCTTGGAAGCTCGGATAAGCGCCGCGTTCCTGAGCCAAGTCAGCAGATGCGTCAATGGCGAAGTAGCTGACCGCCTCCATGGATCGGTCGGCGAAATCGATCGCTTCGTCGCTGGCGTAGGGGATACGCAACTGATACAGCGCGTCCTGGAAACCCATCAGGCCCAAGCCGACCGGGCGGTGGAGCAGGTTGGAACGGCGCGCCTTGGAGACGCTGTAGTAGTTGTAGTCGATCACGTTGTCCAGCATGCGCATGGCGGTCCGCACGGTGCGCTCGAGTTTTTCCATCATCAGGCCGTTTTCGTCGACGTGAGCCGCGAGATTGATGGAACCAAGGTTGCACACGGCGATCTCGTCGTCGGAAGTATTGAGCGTGATTTCGGTGCACAGGTTGGATGAATGGATGACGCCATGGTGCTGCTGCGGGGAGCGCAGATTGCAGACATCCTTGAAGGTAATCCAGGGATGACCGGTCTCGTAGAGCATGCCCAGCATCTTGCGCCACAGATCCTTGGCGCGGACTGTCTTGAAGTTCGAGACCTGTCCGTTTGCCGCCATCGCTTCATATTGGGTGTAGCGGGCTTCGAACGCTTCGCCGATCAAGTCATGCAGGTCGGCTGTGTCACTCGGGCTGAAGAGGGTCCAGTCTCCGTCGTCAGCGACGCGTTTCATGAACAGGTCGGGAACCCAGTTGGCCGTGTTCATGTCGTGCGTGCGTCGCCGGTCGTCGCCGGTGTTCTTGCGCAGCTCCAGAAATTCCTCGATGTCCAGATGCCAGGTTTCGAGATAAGCGCACATGGCGCCCTTGCGCTTGCCGCCCTGGTTGACGGCGACGGCCGTGTCATTGGCCACCTTGAGGAATGGCACCACGCCCTGGGAGCGGCCGTTGGTGCCCTTGATGTGCGAACCCATGGCGCGAATCCGGGTCCAGTCGTTGCCAAGGCCGCCGGCGAATTTGGACAGCATGGCATCGTCCTTGATGGAACTAAAGATGCCGTCCAGATCGTCTGGCACGGTGGTCAGATAGCACGAGGACAGTTGCGGGCGCAGGGTGCCGGAGTTGAACAAGGTCGGGGTTGAACTCATGAAGTCGAAGGTCGACAGCAGGTTGTAGAACTCGATGGTCCGGGCCTCCCGGTCCACTTCGGGACCGGCAAGGCCCATGGCCACGCGCATAAAAAAGGCCTGAGGCATTTCGAAACGGGTGCTGTTCGAGTGTATGAAGTAGCGGTCATACAATGTCTGCAGGCCAAGGTAGGTGAATTGCATATCCCGCTCCGGCACGATGGCGGCCGCGAGTTTTTCCAGGTCGTATTCCTGGGCCAGATGCGGGCTGAGCAGTTCGAGTGTGGTGCCGCGGCGGATGTAGCGGGGGAAGTAGTCGGCGTAATCGACCGTCATTTCCACGCTCTGTGTCTGCACGGGTGCGTCATAGACGAATCCCGTTGCTTCCTGGTGCAGGCTGTGCAGCAGCAGGCGCGCCGCGACAAACGTGTAATTCGGTTCCTTCTCGATCAAGCTGCGGGTGCTGATCGTCAACTGGCGGTCGACCTCGGCTTCGGGGACGCCGTCATACAGGTTTCGGCAGGCCTCTTCCACGACGGGGTCGGGCTCGACGTCATCAATGCCCCGGCAGGCTTCCTCGGCGAGTTTGCGCAGGCGCTCCGTGTCCAGCGGGCGCAGGGAACCATCGGCAGCCTTGACTTGAAGGGGGGTGGCAGGCCGCCCCTCAGTGCTTTTCTCTTCTGCCTCTTTCTCGGCACGTTCGCGGGCGCGTTCCTCCCGGTACAGCACGTATCTCCGGGCCACCTTGTGGTGACCTCCACGCATCAGGGCCAACTCCACGTGATCCTGGATATCCTCGATATGAAACGTGCCGTTTTCCGGATGACTGCGGGTTAGAGCATGAACGGTCTGCCGGGTGAGGTCGGCGACTATCTCATGAATGCGGCTGGAGGCGGCAGCGGTACCGCCCTCAACGGCGAGAAACGCCTTGGTAATGGCGACTTGGATCTTGGATTCGTCGAAAGGTGTCAGTTGCCGATTGCGTCGAATAACTCTATATTTTCCAGGGGCGGTGGCTTGGAGGCTGGCCTCGGTGGGAGCGTTCGGACGCGGCACGCCGGCAGCAATGCTCGGCTTGTCGATGGCAGGCTGTTCGGGGGTGGCTTCGGTGGTCATTTTTGTATGTCCCTCTTTTAGGTTTAGACCCCATCCGGGAGGCTACTGGATTCCCGGACAAGTCCCTTTCGACTGTGGAAAGAGATTACCACAATATATAGGGTTAATCACACGTGTCAAGCACTATAAGCGGTGGAATAGACCTCGAATTTAAGTGGAGAAATCTCTGAAATTCTGTGGAAAACATCAAAACAGGCGGGGAAAAGCGCTTATCTGGTTGGTTTATCGAGGAGTATGGCCGGAAAAGTATGAACAATTCATGACTATTCTGGTTTTGTATAGCAATCCTGTTTTCAATAATTTATATTTATGAAAGAGGGGTTTGGCGCGCCGCGCGGGGCAAATTCGGGATTTTCTGGTATGGTTTCGGCATGAATACTCCTGCCTCCGCATCCGGAATCCAGGCTGAAACCGACCTCTGTGTCAAATGCGGCCTTTGCTTACCGCATTGCCCGACTTGGCGGGTTCATCGCCGCGAAGGAGACTCTCCGCGCGGTCGCGTCGAGTTGATTGCAGCGCTGGCTGGCGGACAAGTAGAATCCAGCCCGACGTTGCAGGCTCGGCTGGATGGTTGTCTGATGTGCCGGGCCTGCGAAAGCGTCTGTCCTGCCCGGGTTCCATTTGGTCGCTTGATGGATCAGGCCCGTGAGCGCTGGCCTGCCCGTGGAGTCTGGTGGAGCCGCCTGTTCTGTTCCGCAGTTGGTCGGTCCCTGCTGCGTTTCGGATTCTGGTTGGCGGCTGCTAGCGGACTTGCTCGAATCGGCCAGCCGTTGCTTGCTTTGTTGCCAGAGGCCGTCGTGCTGCGGCGCAAGCGCCTGTCAAAGACCGGGAGCCTTGAGATCGGGCTGTTTACGGGATGTGTGTCGGATGCTGTGGACCGGGCCACGCTCAACGATGCGGCAACTTTACTGGAACGCTGCGGTGCTCGAGTCGCATGGATCGAAGGATCAGGTTGCTGTGGCGCACTGGATCGACACCAAGGCAATGTCGCGAATGCTGACGCGCATGTCCAGAGCAACGCTGCGCGCATCGACCTGCAAGCATTCGACCGTCTGGTTTCGGTCGCCACCGGATGCGCGGCGGAACTGATGGACTACCCGCAGATGCTAGGCGGTGAAGAGGCCGCAGCTTGGGAGGGCAAGCACTGCGAAGTGATGGCCTATTTGGCGTCCCGTCAGGAAAAACTTTCATTCCGGCCCTTACGGAAGGCGGTCATGCTGCATCATCCCTGCAGTGCACGCAATGTGTTGCGGGAAACCACTTTGACCGCGCACCTGTTGCAAAAGATCCCGGATTTGAACGTGATCGAATCTAGGAGCGTCCAGTGTTGTGGCGCGGCCGGCGTGACCATGTTTCGTACGCCGCAAATGGCCCAGGCCTTGGCAGACGACCTTGTCGAGGAATTCTCACGCAGTGGGGCGGAAGTCCTGGTGACGTCCAACATTGGCTGTGCGCTGCATTTGCGTGGGGCGTTTCGTGCGGCCGGCGTGGATGTTGCCGTCAAACATCCCGTAAACTTGTTGCGTGAGCAGTTGCGAGATTAGACATGCGCCGAATGAGCCCACTGGATCACTTGCTGAATGAGGCTGGCCGCTGGCTTTCCGATTTCCACCCTCCACCCGGAGCAGCGCGGGCTTATCCGGCGGAGTCGTTGCCCGACGACAAGTTGAGCGAATCCCGGAAGCGGGAATCTGCCGCATTCATGCGGGTCAACCATGCGGGGGAAATCGCGGCGCAGGGTTTGTACTTGGGGCAAGCCTTGACAGCGCGCAGTGAAGCGGTCCGCACGCACATGCGGATGGCGGCCCGGGAGGAAACGGATCACCTGCGCTGGTGCGAACAGAGACTGCGTGAACTGGATTCGAGAGTCAGTTGGTTGACCCCGGTTTGGGGCTTGGGGTCTTTGGCCATCGGAGTTGCCGCCGGCTTGGCCGGGGATCGCCGGAGCTTAGGCTTCGTGGAGGAGACGGAACGTCAGGTTGGCGCGCATCTGGAGTCCCACCTGGTGCGTCTGCCGGAGGAAGATACGCGGAGTCGTGCGGTGGTCAAGCAGATGAGAGAAGACGAGGAAAGCCACCGTCGGCAAGCGGCCGAAGTCGGTGCCGAGAGAGTGCCAGAACCCGTGCGCCATGGTATGGCTGCTGCCGCCCGGATGATGACAGGGACCGCATATTGGCTGTAACAAATGTGACAGCCGATAAAACATATAAATTCATTATAAATCAATAATCTTGACAAGTGTCTGCCATAGTGTATATTTTTCGGAGACGGACCCACCATCGTCAAGACGGGACTAAGACCCATGCGTTCTTCTTTACACAGGGAAGTGTTTTGGTGGCTTGCGGTATTGGCTGGCACGGAAAGACGAAAAAGTAGCAGTGCTGGCCGGTCGGGCATGAGGGCAATCCCTCGTCTCCGGTTGATCCTTTCCCAAACATCCCGGCATTTGCCGATTCTCGATATCACCCGGCGGGAGTTTTCCGGTCATGCCGAGCGGTATGGAGTGGCGGGCGGAGCCTGGGAACGGAGACGGAATAATGAAAATAAAAAGCTCCTCAAGTTTTGCTCTAATCAGTTACATTTCGCGCTGTTACCACGATGGCGACAGGGCGGCTCTGGATGTCCTGAATATCGACCCTGGGCAAGCGCGCCGAATCAGCAGGCTCTCTGCATTTGAAAGCAACACGCTCAGCGGCATTGCTGGGCGTTTCACTATCTTCAGGCTGCAGTTCAGCAGCCTGGAGAAATGTTATCGCCTGGTTGTAGAGGATCCCGTTTCCCTTAGCGGTTCCCGGTCCAAGACCAAGGAGGTCGATCTCTGCTTGCATGTGTTCAATCACATCATTACCCTGTACCGCCGCAGCGAGCAGCAAGCGTTGGCCGAGATCGGACTCGAGCCGGAGCAGGCGGAATTCATCAGTCTGCGCCCTTGGGTGGAGCTTCAGAAGTTGGCTCGGTATCTCTGGTTTTTCACTACCGTAAAAATCGACAACAAGCTCTTGGAGCAGTCGATCGATACGGCGATTGCTTCTGCCCGCTGGATCGGCCAGTGCGCGGAACTGATCCGCGCAGGTGCGCCTCGGGACCTGATGACGCGCTATTACGGCATGAGTTGCGAGTTGTACGCGGCGGCACGCGAGATGCACGGCCGGCAGTGCCGTGGGCGCCCCCGGGTCCTGTCGGAAGACCTGCAATACCTTCTGTACGAGGAGTTCGTGCGCCGTTACCAGAGCTATGACGAAGGTGTCGATCCGCTGTGCCAGCCGGGCTTTTTCTTGGCGATTTACGAAAGCCTTGAGCGGAAGGTTTCGCTGCGGGAGATCTGGATTCTGATCCAGGAATGGCTGAATGGGAAGCGAGAACTCCGGCGGCTTGCAGGCGTGCCGGAGAAATGCTCAGTGCCGGTTCAGGATTCGGGCTTCAATACGCCGAGTACAGCACCACGTTTGCGCAACCGTTCCAAAATCTCCAAGCCGCCATCCACCACGGCCTCGGGGGTGTCCCGTCCAAGCTCGGCGGCAATCCTTTCGAGGTGAGACCGAGCTGGCGTGGCGGGCTGATCCTTCAGCAGGGCAATCAGCCGGGCGGCCACTGGATTGAGTTCCATGAACCGGGCCTTTCCGGCGGGATTGCGGAAAACAAACAGGAAGGTCGGGATCTCGGGTTTCTGTTGCGGTTGGAAGTCCTGGTTGATACGGTGCACCGGGTACGCGTAGACGCAGAGCTCCGAGGCTGACGACAGGATCACGGGATAATCCAGCAGGTCGCCGTCAGGGTCGATCCGTTCCGGATCGTGCGGGGTGATCTCGTCGCTAAGTCGGATCTTGACGTCAATCCATTCGTGGTGGGCGAGTTCCGCCAGAAAGGGGGGAATATCGGGTTCGGAGACGTGTTCCCGGGAGAGGTAGTCGACGAATTCCTGCCCGATCTTGTGAAAATACGGGGTGTGGCAGCCGTGCTGCGAGAAAAAGGCGTAGGACAGCTCACGCAGCGCATCCGGTCCAAGCAGTTGGGCGGTCACGGGGAACGAACGCTCGACGAACCCTTGGATGTTCTTAAAGAAGAGGTCGCGGTAGACGGCCATGCGCCGTTCCTCGACATCCTTCGGGCGGGGGTTCTGACGCGGGTCGCGCAGGTGCGCGCAGAATTCTTCCTGGACGCGCTGGAAGTCGGGTTGCGCGGCCATTGCGTCAGGCGGAATGGGGGGCCTGGGCCTGATGGTCGCGGATGCGCTGGACTTCTCCAAGCAGTTGATCGATCGGCGGGAAATTGAAGTCGCGCTCAAGCAGGGTCGGCAGCGGACCGAAGCGTTCGTATGCGTGATCCAGGAGATCCCAGACCGGCTCGATCACGTCGGCGCCGTGCGTATCGATAATCAGGTCCTTGGCCTCGTTGTAGTGGCCGGCGATGTGGAAGTACGCCACCCGTTCGGCAGGCAACGCGTCCAGGTAGGCGTGCGGGGAATAGCCGTGGTTCACTGAATTGACGTAGACGTTGTTGACGTCCAGCAGCATCAGGCAATCGGCTTCCTCGAGCACGTCTCGGACGAAGTCGATCTCCTCCATCTGCTTGCCCGGCGCGGCATAGTAGGAGACGTTCTCGATCAGCATCTGGCGGTTCAGTGTTTGCTGCACCTTGCGGATTCGGTCGGCAACGTAATGCACGGCTTCTTCCGTGAACGGGATCGGCGCGAGGTCGTAGAGTTGCGCGTGATCCGAACAATAACTCAGGTGTTCGCTGTACAGGCCGATGCCGTAATCGTCCAGAAAGCCGCGGATGCCCTCAAGCAGCTCACGATCCAGGGGAGCTGGGCCGCCAAGCGACAGGGACAGACCATGCGTCGTGATGGGATAGCGTTCGGCAAGCTCGTCGAAACTGGATTTCAGGGAACCGCCGAGGCCAATCCAGTTCTCGGGAGCGACCTCGAAGAAATCGATTGCGCCGTCCTCGAAGCGGAGGAACTCGTTCAGGATGTCGCGGCGCAGGCCCAGGCCGGAACTGCGCGGGCGCGGCCTTTCACTCGGTTGGACAGGCATTTCGGCAGGATCTCGAGATCCAGTAGTCCAGGCTGACGCAGCGTCCCGAACCGATGAAGAACAGGGTCAGCAGCATGATGAAGTAAGTGGCCGCGAATTCGATGCCGTTGTTCAGCATGACCAGGCTGCCGTGCTCGGTCAGCCAGGCATAGTCGCCGTCCTCGCGCAGGATAGATTTGGCAACCTGCAGCCGTTCGACGGCTTCGACGGTACGCTCGGTGGCGAAAAATCCGCTGCCGGTGGCGATGGCGAGCCAGCCGTTCTTCCAGTGCACGGCAAAGGTGGCGACCAGCATGGTGACCATCAGGGGGATGCTCATCCAGCGCGTGGCGAGCCCGACCAGCAGCAGGAGGCCGCCGAACAGTTCGGCCCACCCGGCCAGGGCGGCCATCAGGGCCGGGAACGGCAGCCCCAGGCCGTACTCGAACCACTGCACGGTGCCGGCGTTCGGCAACAGGCTCGGAAGGTCCAGTTTTCGGGAGCCCGCCTCGATGAAGATCGGGGCCAGGTACAGACGCAGCAGCAGCGGCGGCAGGAAGTCAAGCGGCTGCAGCCGTTCGAGAGAGTTGTAAGCGCGACAGGCACAACGGATAAGGTTCATGGTGCAAGTCCTCGTTTACAGTCGAGCGACATCAGGTCGGTGCCGTCCGGGGAATGGTTCCCGGAGGACCCGGATTCGGTCCGCGCCCCCCGGAGTCCGGTTGCAGGCACTTTGCGTGCCGGCAGCTTGGGCTTTACTCGCTCGCCTCGCCCTCGGAGGCGCCTTCGGCGTCACCGCCGCACTTGCCCTCGCCGCATTTGCCTTCCCCGCACTTGCCTTCACCCTCTTTCTCGGCTTCGCCTTCGGCAGGAGCTTCCCCTTCAGCCCCTTCTTCGGCCGGGGCTTCGCCTTCAGCGGCTCCATCCTTGGCGTCCTCTCCGCACCGGCCTTCCCCGCACTTGCCCTCGCCGCAGTTGCCTTCGCCACCATGTGCGTCGGCGACCATGTGGCCCGGGGACAGTTCGGTCAGGCTGAAAGGATTGTCGGCGGCGACGGCGCTGGAGCACGCCAAGGCGCCCGTGATGCCCAAGGCCAGCGCGATGGGGCTTAGATCTTTCTGGTTCATGTGTCGGATACTCCTTGATTAATGGGGACAGAAATGTCCATTCGATTGTAACAGACCATGCGGCGGAAAAGTTTTGATTTTGGGGTTCCCTTCGGACAGGGGCGTTTTCTCCGGGCCGGAGCAGATCTCAGAGACGCCGCTCGGGCCACCCACACGGGTCGGAAATCCCGCTCAGGCCCTTCGGATTGCACGCGGTGCAGGTATGTTGTCCTGCAGGATCGTTCCTGCTACTGTCGGTCGTGTGCGAATATTAGGGGGCCTCTAGTGTGCGGTCCCCTAATATCATAAGATCGTTTCCGAGGACGATTCTGGAGGCACTGCAATCCGGAGGGGCAAACAGGTGAAGACATTGCCCCGCTGTTCTGCTGTCGAGCAGGATCCCGATAAAGTGAGCGGAGCCTTGGTTTTTCAAGGCACGCGCGTACCCGCCGCGGCACTGTTCGAGAATCTCCGCGACGGGGCCACGCTCGAACAGTTTCTGGATTGGTTTTCGGGTGTTGAGCGGTGGCAGGTGGAGAGCGTTGTGGACTACGAAAGCCAAGAGTTGAGGGAACTGGCTTTTTGAAAAGACTGCTTAATCAGGGTATGCGGCAGAATGCCATAAACCTTATTTTGCTTCAATTATGATGGTGTGTGTGGGTGCAGAGAGAGCGAAGTCATTTGCCACGCTTTTTCTTGCGAGGTTGACGCTTCGTTGCTGCGGTTGCAAGAGGTAAGGACATTTTCTCGTAAAGTCCAAAGAGATACTCAATCCGCTCGCGCTCGGACAAGAATTCGGCACGGCGATATAGCCGGTCCACCGCGCAATCAAGTGCTTGATGCGCCCGGCGCAGGGTCGGCGGCATCAGGTCCGGATCATAGAGGCTGGCCAATGTCGCGTCAGGATGTTCGGCTCGGGCATCCAATACGGCTTGAGCCAAGGGCTCCAATTTGGACAGATCAGCATCCTTGGACGGTAGAGGGAAGGTGTTGTAGACAAGACCGATGGAGTATCGATAGTCACTTTTCAACCGTCCGCCGATATGACGTAGCCAGGCCATGTGCATGGCGGAAGTCAGCAGGGCGAAGTCGGCGAGGGTTGCGTTTTGAAGCAGTAAGGCCGAGTCACTTGGGATTACTGGTGGTTCAAGCCAGCCAATTGGCGCATAGTCTCGTCGTTCAGAGCTAACTCGTGGAATAAGCAGAAATGGTGCCGCAGGCAGCACATTGATATGGTAGAGCGTTGGTGTTTCGGCGAGTTTCCGCGTCGGAGCGCTCTTGCTGGCTTTTCGGTAGGCACGGACAGCAGCAATCCGTTCCCGCACGTGCGGCAACCGCGCCAGCACATCGGGCGGGGCATCGTGCAGGGCTAGAATCCAGCGTTGGCCGCCTTGCAGGTATTCACGCGCTCCGACGAACGGCCGAAGGAAGGGTGTGGCGTTTGGCTCGGCGTCCAGAAACGTGGTACGTTCCTCCACATCAAAAATGTAATGGCCCCCGTCGATGGGCTTGGAGCCGATGATCAGCCTGGGCATCCCATTGATCGGAGCGCTCTCTTCCCGCACCACCAGGCGCGGGTCGGAAAGCCCACTGGCATCGAACAGGTAGGGTGACAGCAGACTGTGGGTGCTTTCCTCCGGCTCACCGTTGATGTCGGGGTAGCTGAACAGACGTTTTTCCGGTCGTGCGGTGTCCTGCCGGTCAAGACCAAGGATGATTACATGCACGTGCGCTTTGCCGCGTGCGTCCGACCCCCACGCAAAAGTCCGATGCGCGAACGCGATCTCCAGTTTGTGGCGGTCGAACAGGATCGGCCACAGCTGCGCAACCTGTTCGCCTTGCGTGAGTGAGTTGGTGGCCACGAAGCCGATTCGAGCAGGACTTTTCCGAAGATATTCTCCTGCTTTGATCAACCATGCAGCCACGTAGTCGAGGGAGCCGCCACTCTTGCCAAGCGCCGCGATCCTGTGCACTTGGGCACGTTGATCTGTCGTCTGCAATTTCGCACCCGAGAAGGGAGGATTACCGAACATGAAAGAACAACGCTCGGGTTGCAACAGATCCGCCCACTCAATCTCCAATGCATCTCCATGGAAGATATGCGGGGATTTCTCTAGTGGGATCCGGGTGTAGGTCTGGCCGAACTCCAGGCTCAGTTGGTTGTTCATGATGTGATCCATCATCCACAACGCAGTTTCCGCGATGCGGGCCGGGAATTCTCCAATCTCAATGCCGTAGAACTGATCGACATCGATCTGGGACAGGTCTGCCGCGAGCGCGTCCATCTGCCTTTTTCCCTGCAATTTCGGATAAAGCTCCCTCAGGACCTCCATCTCAAGCAATCGCAGTTCCCGATACGCGATGATCAGGAAATTGCCGCAGCCGCAGGCCGGATCGAAGAAAGCCAGGGAACCGAGTTTTTCCTGGAACCGTTCAAGCCCCGTGCGCCGATCTCGGGATTTGCGTTTCTTCAGGCGTTCGAACTCGGAACGCACGTCGTCCATGAACAACGGCTCGATGACCTTGAGAATGTTCTTCTCGGTTGTGTAGTGCGCTCCTTGGGTGCGCCGCTCTGCCGGATCCATGACCGACTGGAACAGGGCGCCGAAGATGGCCGGTGAAATCTCCGACCAGTCGAACCGGGAAGCATCCAGCAATGCCCCGCGCATGGCCGCATCGAACGCGGGGATGCGCAACGACCCGTTGAACAGTTCGCCGTTGACGTGGGGGAATCGCGCGAGGTCCTCGTCGAGCGTGTTTTGGCGCCGGTCTTCCGGCGTGTCCAGCACCTGGAACAGTTGCGACAGCCACAGGCCAAGATCTGCGCCGTCTGTCCCAGTCCGTGTCTCGATGAAGTCGAGAAAAATGTCACGCGGCTCGAAAATCCCGGTGTCGTCGGCAAACAGGCAGAACACGATTCGCACCAGGAATTGCTCCAAGTCATGCCCTTGGTAGCCTGCATTGTGGAGCGCATCATGCAGCCGTCCGACCAGTTCGGCAGCCTTGACGTTGGCGGGATCCTGATCGCGGAAAGTCCGACGCTGGCGACCGCAGATGAATCCGAAATCCTCCACATGGCCGGGAAGTTCGGCAAGCGGGAAAAAGAGGGCCTGGCGCTCGCTGAGGTCGTGGAGTTCGAAGGTCTGGAAGTCGCTGACCAGGACATAGCGGGGATGATCGCGTTCAGGCAGGGCGAGCAGATAGTCGAGTGCCTGGCTGTAGGCTTTCTCGAGATTGCGTCCGGCGCTTTTCTGCTCCACGACCAGCATGCCCGGCCAGAAAAGGTCGATGAAGCCTGAGTGGTTGTCGATTTTCCCGACATGTGCCTCGTAGGTGGCGACTCGTCGTCGCCGAACACCGAAGATCTCGAAGAATTCGTTGTAGAAACTCTGCGTCTCACCTTTCTCGTATCGGGCATCCCTCCACTCTTCGGCGAAGGCGGCGGCCCGGACGCGCATCTCGTTCCACGATAGGTGCATCGGTTCGCGTCTCCTTACCGCTCAGTCTGCACCCGCTTGGGTTTGCCAAGGCATGTTTTACGATATTGAGTAAATTTACTCAATATCATAATTATCATTTTAATCAATTTCTTATACATTATTCCTAAATGGTAATTTATAATTTTTTTGTGCGTCCAGGCCATTCGCACAGGTCGGAAATCCCGCATTCCGGACACTTCGGATTGCGTGCGGTGCAGGTATAGCGGCCATGCAGAATCAGCCAGTGGTGGGCATCCTTGAGGAACGCCCGGGGGACCCGCTGCATCAGGCCGTCCTCTACCTCGCGCACGGTTCGCCCGGGGGCGATGCCGATCCGGTTACTGACCCGGAAGATGTGGGTGTCCACCGCGATCACGGGTTCACCGAATGCGGTGTTGAGGATCACGTTCGCGGTTTTCCGCCCGACGCCGGGCAACGCCTGCAGGGCCTCGCGGGTCTGCGGGACCTGCCCGCCGTGCTGCTCAATCAATGTGCGGCAGGTGGCGATGATGTTGGCGGCCTTGCTGTTATGCAGGCCGATCGAGCGGATGTAGGGTTTGAGGCCGGCGACGCCGAGCGCCAGGATGGATTTCGGGGTGCGTGCGCGGGCAAACAGTTTTCGCGTCGCCTTGTTGACCGCGACGTCCGTGCATTGGGCGGACAGGATGACTGCAACGAGCAATTCGAACGCGTTGCGGTAACGCAGTTCGGTGGTCGGCTCCGGGCGCAGTTTCTGGAAGCGGCGAAAAATCCGCGCGCACTGGCGCGTGTCCATCAGCGAGACGGCGCCGTGCGGTCGAGCGCACGACCGACGGCCTCCCGAATGGCAGCTTGCCGTGCCTCGCTGCTGCCGTCCCGGAACTGGGCGTGCGCTGCTTGCACCTGTCGCTCATGCGCGTCGCGCAGCACGGTCAGGCGCTGCAGGCGTTGCCGTGCCCGGTTGCGAGCCCGGAGGCGGTAGTCGTGATCGCGGGGCGGATGTTCCGTGTCCGGTCGCAGGGAGATGCAATCGACCGGGCAGGCTGGAAGGCACAGGGCGCATTCCGTGCACAGGTCCGGGAGTATGCGATGGGTCTTCTGCGCGAGACCGGCGATGGCATCGAATGGGCAGGCTTCGATGCACAGGGTGCAGCCCACGCACTGCGCTTGGGTGATCCAGGCAACCTGGCTGGCGCTCACCGGATCTTCATGCCCGGTTGCGCGCCTTCGTCCAGCGTCAGCAACCACATTCCCTCGTCGTCTCCTGCTGCCAGAATCATGCCTTCGGAAGTCCCGAAGCGCATCTTGCGCGGCTCCAGGTTGGTGACCATCACGACCATGCGGCCGTTCAACTGTTCCGGCGTGTAGGCGGTACGAATGCCGGCGAAGACTTCACGCTGTTCATCGCCGAGGTCGAGAGTCAACGCCAGCAGCCGGTCGGCGCCTTCGACCTCGCGGGCCTCCGCGATCCGGGCGACCCGGAGATCGACCTTGGCGAAGTCTTCGTAGGGAATGGTGTCGGATTGCGCGGGCTCGGGCGGCGGCGCGTTTGAGGATTTGGTTTCTTCGATCATGGCTTGAACGGATTTCGGGTCGATGCGGGTGGACAGGGGGGTGAACGGGCGAATCGGGCAGTCCAGTTGCGGCGTCTGCCGGGCGGTCCAGTCGAGCGGGCCGCAGTCGAGGAAGGCCTCGCTCTTGGCCGCCAGCGCGGGCAGCACCGGTTTCAGGTAGATGACCAACACCCGGAACAGGTTGAGACCCTGGGTGCAGGCCTCCCAGGCCTGTTCGCGGGTGGCGGCGTCGCGCACCGTTTCCCAGGGCTTTTGCTGGCTGAGGTACTGGTTGGCACGGTCGGACAGCGCCATGATGTCGCGCATGGCGTGGGAGAAGCGGCGCGCCTCGTAGTGTTCGGCCAGGCCGTCGGCGGCTGCGGCGAAATCCTCGAACATCGCGGGTTCCGGGAGCCGCTTCGCGAGCCGTCCGCCGAACTGCTTCTCGATGAAGCCGGCGCAGCGGCTGGCGATGTTGACGACCTTGCCGACCAGGTCGCTGTTGACCCGGGTGACGAAGTCGTCCAGGTTGAGATTGATGTCGCTGATGTCGGGCGAAAGCTTGGCAGCGAAGTAGTAGCGCAGGTGCTCCGGGTCGAGGTGGCGCAGGTAGGTGCGGGCCTCGATAAAGGTGCCCGTGGACTTCGACATTTTCTCGCCGTTGATGGTCAGGAAGCCATGGCACCACACCGCGTTCGGGGTCCGGTACCCGGCACCATGCAGCAGGGCGGGCCAGAACAGGGTGTGGAAATAGGCGATGTCCTTGCCGATGAAGTGATACAACTCGATCTCGCTGTCGGCGGCCCAGTATTCGTCGAAGTCGAGGCCGCGTTCCTGGCACAGGTTCAGGTGGCTGGCCATGTAGCCGATCGGCGCGTCGAGCCAGACGTAGAAGTACTGGTCGGGGGAACCCGGGATCTCGAAGCCGAAGTAAGGCGCATCGCGGCTGATGTCCCAGTCGCGCAACCCGGCCTCGAACCATTCGTCGAGCTTGTTCTTGATTTCCGGCTGCACGCCGCCGTGCGTGGCCCACTGTTTCAGGAAGTCGGTGAAGTCGCCGAGCCGGAAGAACAGGTGTTCGGTCTCCCGCAATTCCGGGGTCGAGTCGCTGAGCGTCGAGCGTGGGTTGCCGAGCTCGGTCGAATCGTAGGTCGCGCCGCATTGCTCACAGGCATCCCCGTACTGGTCTTCGGCGCCGCAGCGCGGACAGGTGCCGCGCAGGTAGCGGTCGGAGAGGAACAGTCCGGCAACCGGGTCGAAGAATTGCGAGATCGTCTTGCGCCGGATGTGGCCGGCCTCGGACAGGGCCTCGAAGATGCCGCAAGACAACTGGCGGTTTTCTTCGCTGTGCGTGCTGTGGTATCGGTCGAAATCGATCAGGAAATC
>JAPPLD010000020.1:97318-225966 GCA_028819565.1 Gammaproteobacteria bacterium
GGCGGTTTTCTTCGCTGTGCGTGCTGTGGTATCGGTCGAAATCGATCAGGAAATCGGCGAAATCCTCGCGGTGTTGCTGGCCGATCTCCTCGATCAGTTGCTCCGGGCTGATGCCGCGCTGCTGCGCAAGCAGCATGATCGGCGTGCCATGCGCGTCGTCTGCGCAGACGTAGAGGCAGTCTTCACCGCGCAGGCGCTGATAGCGCGTCCAGATGTCGGTCTGCAGGTATTCGACCAAATGGCCGAGATGGATTGGCCCATTGGCGTAGGGCAGGGCGCTGGTGACCAGGATGCGGCGCGGGGGGGACATCGGACGAGGGGCGATTCAAAGGGTCATTGTATATAGTCCAAAATTGCCGATAATCTCTAGCGGACCCCAAAGGACCCGACATGACGATTCTCAAAAAACCAAGCCACCCGGGAGAAATCCTGAAATTTGAATTTCTTGAACCGTTGGGGCTTTCCGGGGGCACGCTTGCCAAGCGTCTTGGCGTGCCTCGAACCCGGATTGAGCGTCTGGTGAAAGGAACAACCTCGGTCACCTTGGACACGGCTTTTCGCCTTGCCCGATTCTTCGGGTCAACGCCACAGTTCTGGCTGAATATGCAGACCAATCACGACATCGCGAATGCGAATATCGATGTCAGCAATATTGAGCCACTTTTGAAGTTCCGGTCGCGGCAACGACGGGGGCCGCTCGTATAATGAACGCCAGACAGCACGATGACACTTAATTAATAAGGAAAGAAGGAGATTTGACGATGGCGCTCAGCAAGGAGCAGGTCGAGGACGCGCTCAAGGACGTGCGGGATCCCGGTTCCGGTCAGGACCTGGTGACCTCCCGGGCGCTCGAGAACGTGACGGTGGACGGCGATGCGGTCCAGGTCGCAATCCGGCTGGGTTATCCGGCCAAGGGAATCCGGGACGAATTGGCGCAGGCCGTCGAGACGCGCCTGGCGCAGTTGGACGGCGGGGCCCGGGTCGAGGTCGAGGTGGACTGGGAGATTCAGGCGCATTCGGTGCAGAAGAATCTCAAACCGATGGAGAACATCAAGAACGTGCTGGCGGTCGCCTCCGGCAAGGGTGGCGTTGGCAAGTCCACCACGGCGATCAACCTGGCGCTGGCGCTGTCCGAGGAAGGGGCCAGCGTCGGTGTGTTGGACGCGGACATCTACGGGCCGAGCCAGCCGCGCATGCTCGGCATCTCCGGGCAGCCCGAGTCGGAAGACGGCAAGAGCTTGGAACCAATGATGAGCCACGGCTTGCAGGCCATGTCGATCGGGTTCCTGATCGATGAAGAAACGCCGATGATCTGGCGTGGGCCGATGGTGACTCAGGCGCTGGAGCAGTTGCTCGGCGATACCCGCTGGCGCGGCCTCGACTACCTGGTGGTGGATCTGCCGCCGGGAACCGGCGATGTGCAGTTGACTCTGGCGCAGAAGATCCCGGTCAGTGGCGCGATCATCGTGACCACGCCGCAGGACATTGCCCTGCTGGATGCGCGCAAGGGTTTGAAGATGTTCCGCAAGGTCGAAGTGCCGGTACTGGGCGTGGTGGAGAACATGAGCCTGCACATCTGCAGCCAGTGCGGGCACGAGGAACCGATCTTCGGCACGGGCGGCGGCGAGAGCCTGGCCCGAGAGAGCGACGTGGAACTGCTCGGCCAGTTGCCGCTGGACCGCCGCATCCGGGAGGAAACCGACAGCGGGAAGCCGACCGTGGTGGCCGAGCCGGACGGCCGGATCAGCCAGATCTACCGGGACATCGCCCGCCGTGCGGCCGCCCGGCTGGCGGCCCAGGCGAAGGACTACAGCGCCAAGTTCCCGCGCATCGTCATCCAGAACGACTGACGTGGGCGTCAAGTCAGACCGCTGGATTCGGCAGATGGCCGAACAGGCACGCCTGATCGAGCCGTTCGAGCCGAACCAGATCAACCGTGCGCAGGATCGCCGCGCCATTTCCTATGGCACCTCGAGCTACGGCTACGACGTCCGCTGTTCCACGCATTTCAAGATCTTCACCAACATCAATTCCGCGATGGTGGACCCGAAGCAGTTCGCGGAGGACAGTTTCGTGGACTACGAGGGCGACGTGTGCATCATTCCGCCGAACTCGTTCGCCCTGGCCAGCACCGTCGAATACCTTCGGGTGCCGCGCCAGGTGCTGGTGATCTGCCTCGGCAAGTCCACCTATGCGCGCTGCGGCATCATCGTCAACGTCACCCCGCTGGAACCGGAGTGGGAAGGGCACATCACGCTGGAGTTCTCCAACACGACGCCGCTGCCGGCGAAGATCTACGCCAACGAGGGCGTGGCGCAGCTGGTGTTCTTCGAGACGGACGAGCCGTGCGAGACCTCGTACGCGGACCGCGGTGGCAAGTACCAGAAGCAGACCGGTGTCACCCTGCCGCGGGCCTGAGAAATGAAAGTTCCGACGCCGCTTCGGCGGGTAGTCGTGCTGATTGTCGGCGGCACAATACTACTGACCGGACTGGTCATGCTGGTCACGCCGGGGCCGGGGTTAGTGGTGATCCTGGTCGGACTGGCGACGCTGGCCAGCGAATTCCCCTGGGCTCGGCGCCTGCTCACCCGCGTCCGCGAGGAGGCGGGCACCCGAGGCCGGCAGGCCGGCAGTTGGTGGCGCCGCCTTCGGGGCCGGAACTCCTCCGGCTCGTGAGAACGGGACAAAAGAGACAGATATAAATATATATGATATGGTAATCCATATGAAGACGACGCTCAACATCGACGAAACCGTAATGCGGCAACTGAAAAAAGAGGCCGCGCGGCGCGGGACGACCATGTCTGCTCTGGTAGAAGCGGGGTTGAGGCGGGTCCTGGCCGGATCTGCCCACCCCAAAAGCAAGTCGAAGGCATCCTGGCGGCTGCCGACCTGGGATAGCGGCGGGTTCCGGGTCGATGTCGCCAATCGCGAAGAACTCTACCGGATATTGGATGAAGAATAGGTGCGGGTCTTCGACACGAACATCTTGGTCTATGCGGCGGACAGGAAATCGCCGTTTCACGGCCCATGCCATGCCAGCGTTTTGCAAGCCTGCGAAGATCCGGCTCCGGCTTTTCTCACCTGGAACGTTTGCTACGAATTTCTTCGGGTCACCACGCACGCCCGTGCCTCAAAGTCCCCCTGGACATCTCAAGAGGCGTGGGGGTTTCTCAGGTTGTTGCTGGAATCGCCAGGGTTTGACCTGCTGCTGGCGACGTCTCGGCATGAAGCGGTGCTTGCACAAACCTTGGAGGAACTGCCGGACGTGCGTGGGAATCTGTGCCACGACCTGAATACAGCGGTGTTGATGCGAGAGCACGGCATCAGCCAGATATACACTCGCGACACCGACTTTCATCGGTTCCCGTTCCTTGCCGTCATTGATCCTTTGCGATAAGGGTGCGTTGGGTGTTCATATACAATTCCTGTAACTTTCGGCAAAGAGTGCCGGATACCCATGTCTGAGATCATTTCTGTTCACGCCCGTGAGATCATCGATTCGCGGGGCAACCCCACGGTCGAGGCCGAACTGTTCCTGTCGTCCGGCGTGTCGGGCCGCGCGGCGGTACCGTCCGGAGCTTCGACTGGAGCCCGCGAGGCGCTCGAACTCCGGGATGGCGAGAAGGAGCGGTTTGGTGGGAAGGGCGTACGCCAGGCGGTGACGCATATTAATGGGGAGCTGCAGAAGGCCCTGTGTGGCATGGACGCAGACGATCAGGAAGCGGTGGATCGCCGGATGATTGAATTGGACGGCACCGACAACAAGGGTCGCCTTGGGGCCAACGCGATTCTGGCCGCGTCGTTGGCCTGCGCCCATGCGGCAGCGCGCGACCGGTCGGTTCCCTTGTATCGGTGGCTTGGTGGATCGGGACCGTACCGCCTGCCGGTTCCGATGATCAACGTAGTCAACGGCGGCTCACACGCGGATAACAGCGTGGACATGCAGGAGTTCATGTTGATGCCGGTTGGGGCGCCCGACATGGCCGAGGCGGTGCGCTGGGGGGCGGAGATTTTCCACCAATTAGCTCGTGACCTGAAGGCGCAGGGACTCAGCACGGCGGTTGGCGACGAAGGGGGCTTTGCGCCGGACCTAAAAAGCAACGAACAAGCGGTCGAGATTGTCCTGGAGGCGATCCGGGGCGGTGGTTTCGAACCGGGTCGCGACGTGTACCTGGGTCTGGACATCGCGAGTTCCGAGCTGTACCGCGATGGTCGCTACCATCTGGAATCGGAAGGCCGAAGCCTCACTTCGGAGGAAATGATCGACCTGCTCGAGGGCTGGGTCGATCGCTACCCCATTCTGTCAATCGAGGATGGCATGGCGGAAGACGATTGGGATGGCTGGAAGGGGCTGACCGAACGGTTGTCCGACCGCGTCCAACTGGTTGGCGACGACGTATTCGTCACCAACACCGAAATTTTCCGGCAGGGGATCGAACAGGACATCGCCAACGCGATCCTGATCAAACTGAACCAGATCGGAACCGTCACCGAAACCCTGGAGGCGATCCGGATGGCTCAGGACTCGGACTACCGGGTGGTTATCTCTCACCGCTCCGGCGAGACCGAAGATACTTCCATTGCGGACTTGGCGGTGGCGGTCAGCGCCGGGCAGATCAAGACTGGTTCCTTGTCCCGTTCGGACCGGGTCGCCAAGTACAACCAGTTGTTGCGAATCGCCGAGGAACTGGGCGAGCAGGGAAGCTACGCGGGAGCCGGAGCGTTTGCGGCGTTGAATCCATCTTCCTGACGGCCGTAGGTCCCCTGCGATGCGCGTGCTGATCTGGTTGATGACGGCGCTGCTTGGAGCGCTGCTGTACTTGCTGGTAGCCGGCGATGGAGGCCTGCTGAGCCTGTGGGACCAAGCGGGAGAGGTTCAGCGACTGAAGGAAGAAAATGAAAAACTGGCTGAACGCAACCGTATCCTGTCGGCGGAGTTGGAGGATTTGCGCTCCGGGCTGGAAGGGATCGAGGGCCTGGCGCGGGATCGTCTCGGCATGATCCGGGAAGGTGAAGAGTTCTACCAGTTGGTCGGGCCCGAAGTCGGGGAGCATCCGGTTGAGCCGGTTGTTCCTGCACCTGTGCCCGAGGCGCCGTGAGAGCGAGCGAAGCAGTCATGAAGGAAGTACATGCAGTCGTGGCGGGGGGCGGTTCCGGTTCCCGTTTCGGCAGCGCCAAGTGGGATGCGCCGCTTGGAGGACGGCGGATACTGGACTATGCACTGCGGCCGTTCGCGATGTGTCACCCGACGGTCCGGAGCATTACCTTGTTGTTGCCGGAGTCGGCGCTCGGCGGCGAACCGCCGCGGCTTCCGGCGGTGGTGGCATTCCGGGAATTGTCTGGTGGGGCGACCCGGGCCGACAGCGTTCTGCGCGGGCTGGAGGCCGTGCGGCAGGATGCGGGGAAAGATGCTTGGGTGCTGGTGCACGATGTTGCACGGCCCTGCGTCTGGCAGTCGGATGTCGAAAAGCTGTTGAGCGAGGCTGGTGCGGACGGAGGCCTGCTGGCGGTGCCGGTGACCGACAGCGTCAAGCGTGCCGAGGGCGATCGAGTCGCGGCGAGCGAGGACCGGCAAGTTTTGTGGCGGGCGCAGACGCCGCAGTTGTTCGAACTGGCCGCGCTGCACCGTTGTTTGCGCCAGGCGCTGGAGGAGGGCGCGGAAGTGACCGACGAATCGCAGGCAATGGAACATGACGGCTACCGGCCGCGCCTCATTGCCGGTCGTGAGGATAATATAAAGGTGACATGGCCCGAAGACCTTGCTCGGGCCGAGTCGATTTTGCAACAGGATCCGGATCATGCGTATTGGAGGGATTTATATACGTGACTCCCAAGTGGACCAAGCCTGGCTGGGGCATGCTATCATGCGTGTACGGGCGCTGTAACGCCCGCACCAAAGGACAAAGGAGTGTCCACCGCATGGCGGACTGTACCGAGTGTCGTTCTGTCGTCTTCCGGTTGCACCCCGGAAGCCGAGCCAAACATAATCTTCTGATCCAGACCGCCGGTGCCTGCCGCTGGCTCTGGAACGCCATGCTTGAAGAGAACCGGCGCGCGAACGAGGAACACATCCTGACCGGACGGCCCCGGCCCTCGGTCTCGTTCCAGTCGATGGGCGTGGCGTTCACCCAACTGCGGCGCCAGACGCCGTGGTTGCAGGCATTGCCTTATGCGCCGGTCCGGTACCTCCTGAGGTATCAGGCGGACGCCTGGAAACGGGCATTCAAGCGCGGCGGCTTTCCGAAGTTTCATGCGCGTCGGGGCGACGACAGTTTCACGATCCCACAGGATGTGAGGATCACCGGCGAGTATCTGCATATTCCGAAGATCGGCCTGTGCCGCCTGTCGCGGCGTGGCGGCAACCCCTACGTGGATTGCCCGCCGGTGAAGGCGGTCGTGAAGCGGTCGCTGGGTCGCTGGGGGTGCGTGGTGGTGTACCGGGTGCCGGTTGAGCGTCAGGATAATGGGTTGGCCTTGGGCGTGGATATGAACTGTGGGCAGGTGGCGACAAGCACGGGAGAGATTCTGCCCCAGCCGGATCTAACCCGGCTGGAGGCGCGCAGGAAGCGTTACCAGCGGCAGGTGGCGCGACGCAAGAAGGGATCGAATCGGCGTGCGCTGTCCCGCCATCGGATGGCTAAGACGCAGCGCAAAATTGCGGCCATCCGGCACGATTGGCGCCATCAAGCCAGCCGTACGCTGGCCAATACGGCCGGACATATCGTGATCGAAGACCTAAAAGTCAAGGCGATGACACGCTCGGCCAGAGGCACGGTCGAGGATCCGGGTCAGAACGTCCGGCAGATGGCAGGGCTGAACCGGGAGATCCGTAATACCGGCTGGGGTGCGTTGCGGCGGATGATTGAGTATAAGGCGGTGGAAGTCGAGACGGTGAACCCGGCCTACACCAGCCAGGCCTGCCACCGGTGCGGGCACATCGACAAGGACAATAGAAAGGAACAATCGACCTTCGAGTGCACCGCTTGCGGGTACGCGGGCAACGCGGACGTCAACGCCGCGTTGAATATCTTGGCCTCGGGGACTGGGGCGACTGGACGGCGAGGGGCGTGGGCTTTGGCCCCCCCGATGAACCGTCAAAATGTATACACAAACCTCGCGGCTTGACCACGGGAATCATGTATAAAAGTCCCCGTATTGGACACGGTTATGACGTTCACGCGTTCACCGCCGGGGATGGTCTCTGGCTCGGTGGTGTGCGCATCGAACACGATCAGGGTGTGACGGCCCATTCCGACGGCGACGTGGTGCTGCATGCGTTGATGGATGCTCTTCTCGGGGCAGCGGGATTGGGGGACATCGGACAGCATTTCCCGGATCACGACGCCCGCTATCGCGATGCCGCGAGCGGCGACTTGCTGCAGGACGTGTTGCAGAAGATCCGGGCACAGGGCCTGGGCGTGGTCAATGTCGATATCACGGTCATCGCGCAGGCTCCCCGGCTCGGACCACACCGCGAGGCCATGGTCCGGTCGATGGCGCAACTGCTGCAGTTGGATGAGAACCGGGTCAATCTCAAGGCGACTACGCATGAAGGCCTTGGCGCGCTGGGCAGGGGCGAAGGTATCGCCGCGCATGCCGTGGCGCTGCTCGAGGACGTCGACTGACCGTGTCGGCACTGGAGTTCGACGCGGAAACCTGTTTCGGTAGCGACGGGCAGTTGGCCCGGGAGGTTCACGGCTACCGCCCAGGTGAAGAACAAAGCGCCATGGCGGCGGCGGTGTGGAATGCCTTGCGCCGGGAACGCACGTTGGCCGTCGAGGCGGGGACTGGGGTCGGCAAGACATTTGCCTATCTGATGCCGGTACTGGCGTCCGGGCGCAAGACCCTGATCGCGACCGGCACTCGCCACCTGCAGGACCAACTGTTCCGAAAGGACCTGCCGGTCGCGCTCAAATCGATCTACGGTGCCGCCGGCAGCCGGGTCTGCCTTCTGAAAGGCCGCGCCAACTACCTGTGCCTCCATCGCTACCAGGCCTATGTGGCCGGAGACTTCGGCCGAAGTCCGGATGAACAGGTGGAAAGGCTACAGGCATGGGCGGACGACACCGACACCGGCGACTTGGCGGAACTCGACTGCCCCGAGGACGATCCGATCGTCCCGGCCATCACTTCGACACTGGAAAATTGCCTCGGGAAGAAGTGTCCGGAATACGAGGACTGCTTCGTGGTCCGGGCCCGTGAGCGGGCGAGACGGGCGGACTTGGTGATTGCCAACCATCACCTGTTTGCGGCGGATTTGGTACTGCGCGAGGATTCACTCGGTGAGCTGCTGCCGGATTTTGAGGTACTGGTGTTCGATGAGGCACACAAACTGGCGGAAGTGCTGGAGGTGTTCTGGAGCAGCCAGCTGAGCACCGCTAGAATCCAGCAGTTGTGCCGCGATGCGGAAACGGTGGCCCAGCGCGAACCGGACGGGAATCAGGCGTTGATCCTATGCGCGCGTATGGTGCGCCAGGCTGTGAAGCAGGTGATGGTGCAACTGCAGACGGCGCTGGAAGGGACGGGGCCGGGCGATCGGGTTCCGCCACCGGAGGGATTTGCCGAATGGGTGCAGCCGCTGGTCTCCGCGCTGGAAGTGCTACGCAAGGAAGTCGAGGATCGTCGGCAGGACAGCCTGGACATCGAGAACCTGGCCGAGCGCTGTGGGCGGTTGACGGAGGAATTGGCAGGTTGGCCGAGCGGAGAGGAGGATTGCTGTGAATACCTGAATCTCTCCCGGCAGGGGTTCACCCTGCATCAGGTGCCGATCGACATCAGCGGCATCTTCGCGCAGGCGCGCACGCGGTACGCACCCCGCTGGGTGTTCACGTCCGCAACCCTGTCCGTCGGCGGGGACTTCGACTATTTCGTCCGAAAGCTCGGTCTCGGCGCAGAGACTGACACCCTGCAACTCGACAGCCCTTTCGATTTCCAGGCACAGACACTGTTGTACCTGCCGCCGGACCTGCCGGACCCGCGCACCCCGGAGTACAACGAAGCCATGCTCGAGGCCGTGTTCCCGCTACTCGAACAGTTGCGTGGCCGGACCTTCCTGCTGTTCACCAGCCTGCGTGCGATGGAGGAAGCGGGGCAATGGCTTGAGGGACGCCTTGATTGCACGTTACTCAAGCAGGGAGAGGCTCCGCGGCGGAAACTGCTGGAACGTTTCACCGAGCGATCGGACGCCGTACTGCTCGGCTCGGTCGGGTTCTGGGAGGGCGTGGACATCCGCGGCTCCGCGCTCAGCTGCGTGATCATCGACAAGATCCCGTTCGTCTCGCACACGGATTTGCTCTACCAGGCCCGGATGAACGCGATCCGGGAGGCGGGCGGCGACCCATTCCGGCAACTACAATTGCCGCGAGCCGCGCTGATGCTGAAGCAGGGAGTGGGGCGGTTGATCCGCAGCGTGACGGATCAGGGCGTGGCCGTAATCGCCGACCCGCGGCTTCAGAGCCAGTGGTACGGACGCCACCTAATGGCTGGCTTGCCGGACATGCCGGTCAGCACGGACCTTGGACAGACGCTGGAATTCCTGCAGGAGCGGGTCGAATGAAAGATACCCCCGCATTGCTGGCGCTCGAGACCTCTACCGAGATCTGCTCGGCGGCCTTGGCGGCAGGCGGACGGATCGAAGAGCACACTCTGACGGTGCCGCGGGAGCACACCCGGCACATCCTGGGACAGGTGGACGAACTGCTTGGCAAGGCGGGGATGACGGCCGGGAACCTTGCAGCGGTGGCGTTTGGCCGCGGCCCGGGGACGTTCACGGGGGTACGGGTAGCTACTGCCCTGGCGCAGGGGCTGGCGGTTGCCCATGGCCTGCCTTTGCTGCCGATCTCTTCGCTGGCTGCGCTGGCTTGGAGGGCTTGGCACGAACATCAGGTCTCGCCGGTGCTCGCGGTGATGGACGCACGGTTGGAAGAAGTCTACTGGGCAATGTTCGGGGTTGATGCCGAGGAAATTTCGGTCTTGCATCCGGAGTCGCTATCGACACCAGTGGAACTACTCGCGCAATTGCCCTCGTTGCCCGGTGGCTGGCAGGGTGCCGGATCCGGTTGGGCTCTACCCGAGATGCAGCCGGGTGTTGAGCCGGGAATGGCCGTGGACTCCGGCCTGCGGCCGGATGCTCGATCGGTACTGGAGCTTGCGTTGCAGGATTTTCGAGCTGGCCGGGTTGCGGATTTCGAACAGGCCCAGCCGACCTATCTCCGGCATCCGGTGCGGTCGTGAGCGAGTCGCGTCCGCGGTTTCATCTGGCAATTGGAGTCGATGACCTGTCCGCGGCGGAAGCCTTCTATGCTGGGGTCCTGCAGTGCCGCATCGGGCGCGCGTCCGAGAAATGGATCGACTTCGATCTTATGGGGCACCAGGTCACGGCACACCACTGTGACACGACTCGGGAAGAGGCCCGCAACCCGGTTGACGGAAAGTCTATCGCGGTTCCCCATTTCGGACTGATCTTGGAATGGGAGCAGTGGGAAATTCTAGTGGAACGCCTCCGGGTCTGCGGAGCGGCGTTCGATTTGGAACCGACTGTCCGCTTCCAGGGAGAAGTCGGAGAACAGGCAACCGTGTTCGTGCGCGACCCGGCTGGCAACGTGCTTGAGTTCAAGGCATTTCGAAATCCGGATCAGGTGTTTGCCCGGCACTTGGACAAATAAAATCATTCTCTTACCTGGTGACTGACAAGCTGGGCGCACAAGTTGCACGCCCATTCTCCCCCATGCTACAATCAAATTGCCCAGTTTATCTCCCATCAGTCACTGAAAGGATGGTGCGATGCTGTCTGGGCATGTTGGCGAGGGTTGCCCTTTTTGGCTTTATTCCTGCGGCAAATTTTCCTGTCCCGCCTCTTTTCCTGCCGAGCCATTTCGGTGGGTTGGAAGCCTGCTGGGCCTGAATTCAGACGTTCCCAGTTCGGGGTCGCGGCGGTTTTGCTCCGGCAAAGCCGTCGCGGATTCCAATGGTTTCTCTCTTAAGAACCGCATTCAGGTCCAAGCACCAACCTCCTTTCATTCTGCCTTGTACCAAATGGGGCAGACCCGAAGCTTAGCCTGCTCGATTCGCAGCTTGGTTGCATGGTCTTTCCCGGTGTTTTGGAGAAAAGGTAAATGTCCCACCCGCCGAGCGTTTAGGCACAGAACTGGACTATAGCCTTAACGATTCCGGCGGGTGAGACACTCTCCCCAGTGCGTCGTCTTTAGACGACGCAATGAATACAAAGTTTGCGCCGATGCGCGGTTCGAAATTGGCGAGGCACTGAATTCTCAGGCAACGCCATGCCGGCATAGATCGGGCGGGTTGGAACTGTCGCGACACTTGTTTATCTCTTGGTAGCTCCATGCTCCGATTCTACTGCGGATGAAGCATTTGGCGAAATATAATCGGGTCTGACAGCAAGAATCCGTGTTCCGAGTCGACAGGTTGAAAACGGCCAGGATTCGTGCTCCTTTCTTTTGACATAATGCAGGGATGGAGACGGTGAGGTGCGGCGTTTATTGGGATGGCCATCAAGAAGCTTAAAGCGGGCCTGATTAATCAAATCACGGCAGGAGAGGTCATCGAGCGACCGGCTTCCGTCGTCAAGGAATTGGTGGAGAACAGCCTGGACGCCGGCGCGCGCCACATCCGGGTGCAGGTCGAAGAGGGAGGACGGCGACGTCTGGCCGTGACCGACGACGGTTGCGGCATCGACCGCGGTGAATTGGCGTTGGCGCTTTCGCGGCACGCAACATCCAAGCTGAGCAACGCTGATGACCTGTGGCAACTGCAAACTTTGGGATTCCGAGGAGAAGCGCTGCCGAGCATTGCTTCCGTTTCGCGCCTGACACTGACTTCTGCAGTAGAAGGCGATGAGCATGGTTGGCGTCTTGAAGGTGATGCTGCCGAAGAGGAACCACAGGCGCATCCACATCCGCGCGGGACCACGGTCGAGGTCTGCGACCTCTTCTACAACACGCCGGCACGGCGCAAGTTCCTGCGCGCTCCTGCAACCGAATGGAAACACATCGCCACGATCCTGCGTAGCTTGGCGCTCGGTCATCTTGCGGTGACCTTCGAAACCAGCCACGATGGACGCCGCCTGCTGCACTACCCGGGCGTCGGGGAAGGTGTAACGGAGCGGGAGCGGCTGGAAGCGATACTCGGCAGCGACTTTGCCGAGCAGTCCGCGTTCTTCGAGGAAGTTTCAGGGGCATTGCGGGCATTTGGCTGGATCGGGCTGCCAACGTATTCGCGCAGCCAGCCGGACCAGCAGTATTTTCACGTCAATGGCCGCACCGTGCGCGACAAGGTTGCAATGCACGCGATTCGGCAAGCATATGCCGACGTGCTCTATGGACAGCGCCATCCCTGTTATGTGGTCTACCTGGAAGCCCCGCCCGGAGAAGTCGACGTCAATGTGCATCCCACCAAGATGGAAGTGCGTTTCCGAGAGTCCCGTCAGGTGCATCAGATTCTTTCGCATGGGGTGGCCGAAGCGATCGGGACGGTTCGGCCTGGCGATGTCGGGCACGACGTGACAAGTTTCAGGACCCTGGTTAACGAAAATCCGCAGGCACAGCAATCCCCGATGCCGCTGCCTGCCGCGTCCGACGGTGGTGGGGTCGCACTGCGGGCTGCGACTGAATCGCCCGCGGTTTCTTGCGGGGAGGTGCCGCCTCTCGGGTTTGCCCGCGCGCAGTTGCACGGCATCTATATCCTGGCGGAGAACACGGAAGGGATGATTCTGGTCGACATGCATGCGGCACATGAGCGGATTACGTACGAGCGTTTGAAGTCCTCGCGCGACGGTCAGGGAGTGCGCATGCAGCCGTTGCTGGTGCCACAGAGCCTGAGTTTGAGCGAATCCGAAATTGCCTGCGTAGAGGAACAACAGGAACTTTTGCAAAGTCTGGGTATCGAGGTGGACGTGACCGGGCCGACCCGGTTGCGGATTCGCGCGGTACCCGCATTGCTGTCGCGGGCCGACCCGTCCGCGTTGGTGCGCGACGTCGTGGCGGATTTGGTGGAACATGGGCAGAGCGAGCGGGTGCGGGAGCAAGAAAATGAATTGCTGTCTTCGATGGCTTGCCATGCCGCGGTACGTGCGGGCCGGCAGTTGTCTTTGGAGGAGATGAATGTGTTGTTGCGCGACATGGAGGAAACCGAACGGTCCGGACAGTGCAACCACGGACGTCCGACTTGGGTACTGCTGAGCATCGACCAACTCGACAAGCTGTTCATGCGCGGGCAGTGAGCGGATCGCGAATTCAGGCACTGGCGCTGATGGGCCCGACCGCGTCGGGCAAGACCGAGTGCGCGGTGGAACTGGTTCGCCGCTGGCCGTTCGAGATCATCAGCGTCGACTCCGCGATGATCTACCGCGGGATGGATATCGGAAGCGCCAAGCCGGGACCGGATGTCCTGGCGCTCGCGCCGCACCGCATGATCGATATCCTGGATCCGGCGCAAGGATTCTCGGCGTACGAGTATGCCCGGCAGGCGCGTCGACACATTGAAGAAGTTCATGCGGCCGGACGCATCCCGCTGCTGGTCGGCGGCGCCCGCCTGTATTTTCTCGCTTTGATGGAAGGGCTGTCGCATGTGCCAGATGCAGATTCGGAAGTCCGGGAGCGCCTGCGCCATGAGCTGGAGGAGCAGGGCGCTCCGGCATTGCACGAGCGCCTGTCCCGGTGTGATCCACTGACGGCGCAACGACTAAAGCCGGGTGACAGCCAGCGCATCGTACGTGCACTGGAAGTGTTCGAGTCGAGCGGTCGGCCGATGAGCGCTTGGATCTCCGAACCTCCGCAGGTGCCAGGGAACATTGACTACCATCAGTTGGCGCTTTGGCCGAAGGATCGCGCCCATTTGCAGGAGCGGATTGGCGAGCGTTTCGACCGCATGCTGGAGGCGGGACTGGTCGGGGAAGTTCGGGGCCTTCATGCACGCAAGGATTTGAATTTGACTAGCCCTGCGATGCGCTGCGTGGGGTACCGGCAAGTGTGGCGACACTTGGACGGAGGGTGTACCTACGAGCAGATGCGGGAGCAGGCGGTAGCGGCCACGCGGCAGTTGGCAAAGCGGCAGTTGAGTTGGCTGCGGCATGCCCCGGACGTGATACACTGTGCGACGGACTGTCTGCGGCCGGATGAAGCGGTCGCGGCAGTGGCTCGCTGGCGGTCCTCGGGCCGGGCCGGCGCCAGACAATAATAAGAAAAACAAGTTGTCGCCGCAGGTGGGTTAATGGCTAAAGGACAAACGATTCAGGAACCGTTTCTCAACCAACTGCGCAAGCACCATGTTCCCGTCTCCGTCTATCTGGTCAACGGGATTAAGTTGCAGGGACAGGTGCATTCGTTCGACCAATTCGTCGTCGTGCTGAAGAACTCTGTCAACCAGGTGATCTACAAGCACGCGATCTCCACCATCGTTCCGTCGCGTCCAGTGGACTTGGATCCTATGGCGGACGAGGAGTCGGCCGATTAGTCACAAGCGAGGAACCCCGTTTGTTTGAACGGGTTTCCGCCGATCCCGCCTGCGTGCTGGTGCACGTGGCGGTCGGTGCAAACACGCGGGCGGAGAATCCTGAACGCGAAGAATTTGTTGAGTTGGCGCGCAGCGCCGGCTTGATGCCGCAGGCGCAACTGAACTTCCGGCGTCGCGCCCCTCATCCTCGTTTCTACTTCGGCCGGGGCCAGGCCGAGCAGCTTCGGCATAGCTGCGTGCAGCACGACGTTCAACTGGTGGTCGTCAATACGGACTTAAGCCCAAGCCAGGAACGCAACTTGGAAGCGGAACTGGAGTGCCGGGTACTGGGCCGCACCGGGTTGATCCTGGACATCTTCGCGCAGCGCGCCCGGTCACACGAAGGCAAGTTGCAGGTTGAGCTTGCCCAACTGAATTATCTCTCGACCCGTTTGGTGCGCGGCTGGAGTCACTTGGAACGGCAGAAGGGCGGCATCGGGTTGCGCGGGCCAGGTGAAACCCAGTTGGAGTCGGACCGTCGGTTGCTGACGCAGCGAGTCCAGACTTTACGGCGGCGCTTGATGCTGGTCGAACGCCAGCGCAACCAGAGCCGTGCACGTCGACGACGAGCGCAGTTGTATCACGTCGCATTGGTCGGCTACACCAATGCCGGCAAGTCGACCTTGTTCAATTGCCTGACTGGCAGCGACGTGCCGGCTGCGGATCAGTTGTTCGCGACGCTGGATCCGATACACCGCCGTCTTCACTTGGGCAAGGGACGGGATATCGTGCTGTCCGACACCGTAGGATTCGTTCGCGATCTACCGGTGGAACTGGTGCGTGCGTTTCATTCGACTTTGGAGGAATTGCAGGAATGCGACCTCCTGCTGCACGTGATTGACTGCAGCGATGAAAGACGTGTGGAACATGCGGCACAGGTGAGGGAAGTGCTGGCGCAAATCGGTGCAGGGCAGGTTCCGGTTATCGAGGTTTACAACAAAGTTGATTGCTTGGAACCGATGGAGCGGATTCCGGAAGCACCGAATCGCGTGTGGTTGTCGGCGCGCACGGGCGCGGGAGTAGACGCATTGCGTGCCCAGTTGTTGCAACGGAGGCAGGCGGAAGAATCCGAAGTTTATCTTCGGTTGCCGCTGGCGGCCTATCCGCTTCGAGCGGAATTACATCGGGTCGGACAGGTCGAGGAAGAGAAGTTCACGGAAGAAGGGGAATGCGAGATGCGCCTACGGTTGCCGTTGCCACACCTTGCGCGTTTCGAGAAGTTCCGGGTCACAATCCCGGAGGCATCGCAAGGATCGATGTTCGGTTTGGCAAGTCAGAACGGGTGAGTCGGGCCGGTTGGGCCCCGGCGAAGCAACGGCGGTTGGACTGTACGCAATGGCCCCCGCAATTCCTTTGCTAAAATAATTAGTCGCGTCCTCACTCGGAACTTTCATGGCTTGGAACGACAACGGTGGAAACCCGTGGCAGCGCAATGCGCGGCAGGGGCCGCCGGATCTGGATGACCTGTTCGGAAACCTGTTCCGGCGCCTGTTCGGTTCGGGTCGCGGGAGCGGGAGCGGCGGTAGCGGTCGCAAGTGGTCGGTTGGCACTGGCAGTATCCTGCTCGTCCTCCTAGTCCTGTGGTTGCTGTCCGGCTTCTATATCGTCGAGGCCAGCGAGCGAGGCGTTGTGCTTCGCTTCGGCAAGCACGACCGTACCACTATGCCGGGACCGGGGTGGCACATCCCGTATCCGATCGAAAGCGTCGAAGTGGTCAACGTGACCGGGAACCGGAGCGTGGAGAAGCGAACCACGATGCTGACGCAGGACGAGAATATCGTCGAACTCAAGTTTTCGGTGCAGTATCGACTCAAGAATGCCGAAGATTATCTGTTCAATACCGAAAATCCAGACATCGCATTTGATCGCGCATGCCGCTTTAAGAGCACCATCTGTGGCGTGCTCGACAGCGCCATCCGTACCGTGGTGGGTCGCAACAATATGGATTTCATCCTGCGCGAGGGTCGTGCGGAAATCGCCAGCCGGACCATGGTGCTGATGCAGGAGATTCTCGACTCCTATGGAACCGGCCTCGAGATCCTGACAGTCAACTTGGAAGACTCGCAGCCGCCGAACGCGGTGCAGGACGCATTCCAGGACGCCACCAAGGCGCGCGAGGACATGGAGCGCTTCAAGAACGAGGCGCAGGCCTACGCCAACGAAGTTCTGCCGCAGGCGCGCGGCGAGGCCGCGCGAATGCTGGAAGACGCCAAGGCCTACCGCGCTCAAGTGATCGCCAATGCCGAAGGTGAAGCGTCCCGCTTCACCCAGTTGTTGACCGAGTACCGTAAGGCACCGGAGGTAACTCGCCAGCGCATGTATCTGCAGGCAGTGGAGTCGGTCTTGTCCAACTCTTCCAAGGTGGTGGTCGATGTCGACAAGGGCAGCAACATGCTGTTCCTGCCGCTGGACCGGATCCTGGAGCACCGCGGCTCGTCCCGTTCGCCAAGATCTTCGTCTCCAGAGCGGAAGCCGGGCAATCCGACGGGTTCCGGCAGCCTCTCTCCGCGTCTGAGGGAGGGCCGTTGAGATGAACCTGCAAATGCGCCTGATCTTGGCCGCCATCGTGGTGGTGTTGGTCTGGGCCTCCACGTTCTACGTACGGCAGACCGAGACGGCGATCGTATTCCAGCTCGGCGAAATCCGGCGCGCGGGTCTGGAGCCGGGATTGCACTTCCAGATGCCATTCATTAATAATGTGCAGAAGTTCGATGCTCGAGTGCTGTCGCTGGATTCCAAACCGGAGTTATTCCTGACCAGCGAGAAGAAAAACGTGTCGGTGGACTTCTTCGTCAAGTGGCGGATCAAGAACGTCAGCCAATACTTCCGCGCCACCCAGGGCGACCGTTCACGCGCCGAAGGACGGTTGACCCAGATCGTCAAGGACGGGCTTAAGAACCAGTTCGGTGTGCGCACCATCCAGCAGGCGATCTCCGGCGAGCGGCGCGAAATCATGGACGTGCTGCAGGTGCAATCCAACCGCAATGCGAGCGAGCTTGGCATCAAAGTGGTGGATGTCCGTATCAGCCGTATTGAACTGCCGGACGAAGTAAGTGATTCGGTCTATCGCCGGATGCGGGCGGAGCGTAGCCGGACGGCCAAGGACTTCCGTGCTCGTGGCCAGGAGACAGCGGAGCGCATCCGTGCCGATGCTGACCGCCAGCGAACAGTGATTCAGGCCGAGGCATATCGCGACGCCGAGAAAATCCGCGGTGAGGGCGACGCCCAGTCCACCGAGATTTATGCCGAGGCCTACAATCAGGATCCCGAGTTCTTTGCGTTCACTCGAAGCCTGAACGCCTACATCAACACGTTCCGCGACAAGGGCGACGTGCTGGTCGTGGAGCCGGACTCGGAATTTTTCCAGTACTTCAAGCAACTCAAGAAGTAACCTCCGTTCCCCGCCATGCAGTGGGAATTCGTTCTGGCGGCCATCGCTCTGGTAATCATGCTGGAAGGGCTCATCGCTCTTTTGAGCCCGGAGCTGGCGCGACGCATGATGCTGCGCATGATCGAACTGCCGACCCCGCAATTCCGCATGATGGGGCTGATTGCCGTGACGTTGGGCGTACTGCTCTTGTATCTCACGCGGTGGCTGTCATGAAGCCGTTGACGCCGGATCAACTCCCCGAAGGGATCGAGGAAGCCCTGCCGGAACAGGCTCGGGTGCTGGAGGCGCACCGGCGGAAATTGCTGGACTGTTTCGAGAGTTGGGGCTACGACTTGGTGTTTCCGCCGTTGGTGGAATTCCGCGATGCGCTGGTGACGGATGGAGATGCCTTGGACCGACAGACTTTCCGGCTGACGGACCCGCTGTCCGGACGCACGCTCGGCGTACGTACCGACATTACACCGCAGATCGCCCGGATCGATCGGCAGCAGATGCCGCAGGACCAGGTAGTGCGGCTGTGCTATGCGGGTTCCGTGCTTCGTGCGCACCCCGAGATTCTTGGTGGCGGGCGCAACCCGATTCAGGTTGGCGCTGAACTGTACGGGCATGAAGGCGTCCAGGGCGATGCCGAAATTGTTCTGCTGCTGTGCAGCGCGTTGCGGGTTGCCGGGTGTGCTGGCTGGTGCCTTGACTTGGGGCACGCTGGCGTGTTTCGCGCACTGGTGGAACAGACGAACTGGACTGCGGCAGAGTGCGACGAGTTGTTTGAATTGATTCAGCGCAAGGCACATGCCGACCTCGACGCGTGGTTGGACGCCCGTCCTTCTGAAGAATCGGTGGTCAGCATGATCCGAATGCTTCCGGACCTGTCGGGTCCGGACGAAACCGTGCTGGATCGTGCCGCGCAGGAACTGGAAGGCGTTCAGCAGAAAATTTTGCCGGCCTTGGAGGCGTTGCGCACGGTGGCCGCGCGGGTTCGCGGCTCTTACCCGGAAGTCCAACTGCATTTTGATTTAGGCGAGGCCAGTGGCTTTCACTATGAAAGCGGGCTGGTGTTTGCTGCCTACATAGAGGGGCAGGGCCAGGAAATTGCCCGTGGCGGGCGTTATGGTGCTCAGGGTGGCCGTCCGGCGACCGGCTTCAGCTTGGATTTGCGCACATTGGCCCGTTGCGGTTCCTTGGGTGCGGCCGAGCGGCGTCGGATTTATGCCGGAGCGAATGAAGACCCGGCCTTGCAGGATGCGGTCGCTGAACTGCGCGCACAGGGTCACATCGTGATTTGTGGGCTCGGACCGGAGGATTCGGCCGAGGAATTCCAGTGTTCTGAGCAACTGGTGAATGAAGACGGCGCCTGGGTGGTGCGCCCGGTCGCATCATGAATCGGAGCGTCATCGTCGTCGGCGCACAGTGGGGCGACGAAGGGAAGGGCAAGATCGTTGATCTCTTGGCGGCCGATGCTGATGCCGTGATCCGGTTTCAGGGAGGGCATAACGCCGGGCACACTCTGGTAGTTGAGGGCGAAAAGACGATTCTGCACCTGATTCCTTCCGGTATTCTCAACCCTGGCGTCGAATGTTTGATCGGGAACGGCGTGGTGTTGTCGCTGGATGCCCTTTTCGAGGAAATCGACTTTCTGTTGGCTCAAGGTCTCCCGGTGCTGGAGCAATTGAGGATTTCCGCCGCCTGTCCTTTGCTCTTGCCATCCCACATCGCGCTTGACCGGGCTCGCGAGGAGGCTCGGGGGGGATCGGCGATTGGAACGACGCTGCGCGGCATCGGCCCGGCCTACGAGGACAAGGCTGCCCGCCGGGGACTTCGGGTCTCGGATCTCTACCAGTTGGAAAATCGAGATCAGAAGCTATTAGAACTCGTTGAATATCATAATTTCATGCTACAAAGCTATTATAAGGCTGAGCCACTGGACGCGACACAGATGGCGGCGCGCATATGGACGCTTGCTGAACGCTTGGAACCCTGTGTCGCGGATATTTCGGAACGTTGCGCAACCTTGCGTTCGGAGGGGAAAAACCTGCTGTTCGAAGGAGCCCAGGGAACGCTTCTGGATATTGATCATGGCACCTACCCGTATGTCACGTCGAGCAACACCGTGGCTGGCGGGGCATGCGTGGGTGCGGGTGTCGGGCCGCGGCATATCGATGCCGTGCTGGGAATCGTCAAGGTGTATACCACCCGGGTCGGTTCCGGTCCGTTTCCGACGGAACTGCACGACGAGACCGGTGCACAACTGGCGCAACTCGGTGCGGAAATCGGAGCGACGACTGGCCGGGCTCGACGCTGCGGCTGGCTGGACGTGGTCGCGTTGCGCCGGGCGATGCGCGCCAATGGCGTCAGCAGCCTGTGCCTGACCAAGCTGGATGTGCTGGATTCGTTCCCCGTGATTCGCGTCTGCACCGGCTATGACGAGGCGGGCCAGGCGGCGGAATACGAGGATTACCCTGGATGGCAAAGCGCCACGACGAAGGTTCGGGCTTTCGAGGATCTCCCGGCCCAGGCCCGGGACTATATTGCCGCGATCGAGCAGCACCTGGAAGTGCCGGTCGATTTGATTTCCACCGGTTCCGGTCGTGACGATATCATCGTGCGCAAGCCGCTCTTCGGCTGAGCCGCCAGGGCACTTCAAGGCGGCCGACTTCGATTACGACCTGCCGCCCGAACGAATCGCGAAACACCCGTTGCCGGACCGCGGCGCCAGTCGCCTGCTGGTGATGGATCACGCCACCGGGGCGCTTCAAGACAAGGGCGTCCGGGACCTTCCGGATCTGCTTGCTCCCGGAGATCTGCTGGTGCTCAACGATACCCGGGTGATCCCGGCGCGGCTTTTCGGTCGCAAGTCGACGGGCGGCGAGGTCGAAGTGCTGATGGAACGTCAGCTTTCGCGGCAGCGGATTCTTGCGCAGTTGCGTTTCAGCCGTCCGCCCGCGCCCGGTAGCAAGTTGACGCTGTCCGAAGGGGTGCAGGTCGAAGTCGAGGGGCGAGAGGAAAGGTTTTGGATCCTGAGGTTCCCACAGGAGACGGATGTCGCGGACTTTCTGGAACGACATGGGCAGGTGCCGTTGCCACCGTATATCGACCGGACTCCAGAACCGCAGGACCGGGATCGTTACCAGACAGTGTACGCACAGAATTCGGGCGCAGTGGCCGCGCCGACGGCAGGGCTGCACTTCGACGAGACTCTTTTGCATCGTCTGGATGAAAAAGGCATCGGCAAGATTTTCGTGACACTGCATGTGGGGGCCGGAACCTTCCAGCCAATCGAGTCGGAAGACATCCGCGATCATCGCATTCACTCCGAACGGTTGTCGGTCGATGCCGAGGCCTGTGCCCGTATTGAGCAGACTCGTGAACGAGGAAGGCGAGTGATCGCGGTCGGAACCACATCCGCGCGGGCACTTGAGTCTGCGGCCCAGTCCGGCCGCGTGCGGCCGTTTGAAGGCGAGACCGACCTGTATCTCTACCCGGGCTGCACCTTTGCCGCAACGGACGGGCTGATGACCAATTTCCACCTGCCGCGCTCCTCGTTGCTGGTTATGATTTGCGCATTTGCTGGACGTGACGCGACCCTTCAGGCTTACCGTCATGCCGTCGATAGGGACTATCGCTTCTATAGTTACGGCGATGCCATGCTGATTCTCTGAGCCATGAAATTTCAAGTCATTAATACGGATGGCGCAGCACGACGCGGCGTGCTCGAATTCGAACGTGGCACGGTGAGGACTCCGGCGTTCATGCCGGTCGGGACGCACGGCGCGGTGCGCTCGGTCACTCCGGAAGAAGTTCGGGCCTGTGGCGCGGAAATCATACTGGGCAATACCTTCCATCTGATGTTGCGGCCAGGCGTGGAAATCGTCGAGCGACACGGCGGATTGCATGGCTTCATGCACTGGCCGGGTCCGATCCTGACGGATTCTGGTGGCTACCAGGTTTTCAGCTTGGCACCGTGGCGGGAGGTGGACGAGGCCGGCGTCCGGTTCCGTTCTCCGATCGACGGCGACGAGGTGTTCCTGGATCCGGAGCAATCCGTTGCCGTACAGCACGCGCTGGGCTCCGACATCGTGATGGCATTCGATGAATGCACGCCGCATCCGGCGACCCAGGACGAGGCCCGGGCCTCCATGGAGTTGTCGCTGCGCTGGGCGGAACGCAGTCGGCAGACACACGGCGAACATCCAAGCGCCTTGTTCGGCATCGGGCAGGGCGGACTGTATCCCAAGTTGAGGCTAGAGTGCCAGCAGCGCCTGGAGGAGATCGGTTTCGATGGTTATGCGGTCGGGGGGCTGTCCGTGGGAGAGAGCTTCGAAGAGCGCAGCATGGTGCTGGAAGCCTTAGGCCCCCACCTGCCGGTGGGACAACCGCGTTACCTGATGGGTGTGGGGCGGCCGGTGGATATCGTCGATGCGGTTCGCTTTGGCATGGATCTGTTCGACTGCGTGATTCCGACCCGGCACGCCCGCAACGGGCACCTGTTTACCTGGAACGGGGTTCTGCGCATTCGGAACCGGCAGTACGCCGCGGAGACCGGGCCCGTGGAAGAGGGCTGCGCCTGCTACACCTGCGAGAACTACTCGCGCGCCTACCTGCGGCACCTGGACCAGGGCCGGGAGATTCTGTTTTCAAGATTGGCGACCCTGCACAACCTTCATTTCTACCAACAGTTGATGCAAGCGATTCGAACCGCAATCGAGGCGGGCGAACTGAAGGCGCTCGCGGATCGTTTGGCGGAAGCCTACCGGGAAGAAGACGAGGAAGATTGACCGGGTGCGGGAAGGTTCCGAATCCGGTCTCCGATGTCGATGCCGAGTTTGCGGGTGACTCCAGCACGGAGTTCCAGCACGTACAGGATGTTGCGGGGGCCGATGATCGTGGACGGCGACAACGGGATCGTGTCGCGTGTGATTCGGCGAATGATCCCGTCTGGATCAATGAACAACATGTCGAGCGAAAGGGGCGTGTTCTTCATCCACATGGTCCGCACGTCCGGATGGTCGTAGACGAACAGCATGCCGGCGTCATCGGGCAGGTCTTCACGATACATGAGCCCTTGCGCCTGTGCTTCCGGCGTCAGCGCCAGTTCCACCGCGAAGCGGTGTGTGCCGGTAGCGCTGTCGATGGCGAGGGGCCAAGTCTCCGAGGGGTCTCCCGCAGGGAACCAATAAATCAAGATCGCGCTCGCCGCAGCCAACAGCAGCAAGGCGGAGAACCATCCGATGCGGAAACGCTTCATGGGAGAAAGGGGCCGGTCTCATTGTAGTGGTGACAGGTCGCTTTCCTGTTTAAATGGCATCCCCTGTGGCATAATGCGTTCCACTCGAACCGGTGCATCCGACCCCATGTTTTTGATCGACGACGCGATGGCGCAGGACGCGGCAGGCCCCATGGGCGGCTGGTCCATGTTCGCCATGATCGCGATCTTCTTCGCGATCATGTACTTCATGATTATTCGCCCGCAGAACAAGCGGGTTAAGGAACACCGCGCCCTGATCGATTCCCTGCAAAAAGGCGACGAAGTATCCACCAACGGCGGCCTGATGGGGCGGATCACGCACATCGGCTCCAGCACGGTGCGCCTGGAGTTGGCGGAGGGGGTGGAGGTCCGCCTGCGGCGGGATTCGGTCAGCAACGTCTTGCCTAAGGGTTCGCTCTCGAAAAGTGATTGATACGGGTCGCCGAATCGGCGGCCTTTGGACAAATCAATGAAGGCCAACCAATATCCGTGGTGGAAGAATCTTCTGGTGATCGGCATCCCGCTGATCGCGGCGCTTTATGCGGCGCCCAACCTGTATCCTTCCGATCCCTCGGTTCAGGTCTCCTCATCCCGGGTCGCCATTGGTGAAGCAGAACGGAAGCAAGTCGAGCAGATCCTCAAACTTAAAGGACTGGGTCACGATCAGGTCGAGCAGGAAGGAGAAGAATCCCTGCTGATCCGCTTTGCCGACCCGGAGGATCAACTTAAAGCCGCGGACGCTCTGCGCGACGCCCTGTCGGACCGGTTCTCGGTGGCGCTGCATCTGGCACCGGCCACGCCGGGTTGGCTTGAGTCGCTGAATGCGCACCCGATGAATCTCGGGCTGGATTTGCGCGGCGGCGTGCATTTTCTTCTGGAAGTCGATCTGGACGCTTCGATCAGCAAGGCATACACCCGACATGCCACGGATGTCCGGACTTTACTGCGCGAGGAGGAAATCCGCTATCGCGGGGTACGGGTGCATGGCGAAGAAGTGCACATCCTGGCGCGTGATGCAGAGACTCTCGAACAGATTGAAGAGGTTGTCAAAGACAATTATTTCGGCACCTTCGATGTCACTGCGGGGGAGACCGAGGGACAGCCGAGCGTCATCATGCGCCTGACCCAGACCGCGCACAGCGATATCCGTCGCAATGCCATCAGCCAGAACCTGATAACCCTGCGCAAGCGGGTCAACGAACTGGGTGTGGCGGAGCCGGTCATCCAGCAGCAGGGGCGCACCCGGATCGCGGTGCAGTTGCCGGGCGTGCAGGATACGGCGCGGGCCAAGGAAATCCTGGGCGCGACCGCCACCCTAGAGTTCCGGCTGGTGGACGAGCAGTCGGACCCGTACTTGGCCGCGGAGACGGGCAAGGTGCCGCTGGCGGACGAGTTGTACTACGAACGCGACGGCAATCCGGTTCTGCTCAAGCGCCGGGTGATGCTGACCGGGGAGCACATCATTGATGCATCGTCGGGATTTGACGAGCGCGGTTTGCCCGCGGTGCACATCACGCTGGACAGCGATGGCGCCCGCCAGTTCGCCAAGGTGACCGGCGAGAACGTCAAGCGGTTGATGGGCGTGGTGTTCATTGAACAACGCAGTGACACGGTGGTCACTGATGGCGAAACGCACCGGATCACCCGTGAGAGCCGAGAAGTCATCAATGTCGCACGCATTCAGGAGCAGTTGTCCAAGCGCTTCCAGATCACCGGGCTGGACACGTCGCGCGAAGCGCGCAACTTGGCGTTGCTGCTACGCGCCGGTGCGCTGGCAACTCCCATGTACATCGTGGAGGAACGGACGGTCGGCCCAAGCCTGGGTCAACAGAACATCGAACTCGGTGCCTTGTCGGTGTTGATTGGCTTCCTGCTGGTGATGGTGTTCATGACGCTGTACTACCGCCTGTTCGGGCTGGTCGCCGATCTGGCGCTGATCGCCAACCTGGTTCTGATCGTGGCGGCGATGTCGATGATTCCGGGAGCGACGCTGACCCTGCCGGGTATCGCCGGCATCGTGCTGACCGTGGGCATGGCGGTGGATGCCAACGTGCTCATCTTTGAACGTATCCGGGAAGAGCTGGACAACGGCAATTCCCCCCAGGCCAGCATCCAGGCCGGCTACAGCAAGGCGCTGTCGACCATCGCCGACGCGAACATCACCACCCTGATCGCGGCGATCGTGCTGTTTGCCTTCGGTACCGGGCCGATCAAGGGATTTGCGGTCACTCTTTCCATTGGCATCGTGGCTTCCATGTTCACCGCGATCATGGGAACCCGGGCGATCATCAACCGAGTCTACGGGACCCGCCGTAGCCCCACCCTGGCGGTCTGACCATGCGATTGCTTCCGCGCAAGCTTGCTCTCAACTTCATGGGTCGCGCCCGGCATGCGATGGTGCTGTCGGGGAGTCTGCTGGTCCTGTCCATTGGTTCGCTGCTGTTCCAGGGCTTGAACCTGGGCGTGGACTTCGAAGGGGGCACCCTGATCGAGGTTGGCTACCCGGCTCCGGTGGAACTCGATGAAATCCGCGGGCAACTGGAGGCGGCCGGCTTCGACCGGGCAGTCGTGCAGCATTTCGGATCGGCGCAGGACGTGCTGGTGCGAATCAAGCCGGACGACCGTCCGCAGAGCGAACTGAGCAACCAGGTGCTGGAGACCCTGCGCGGTGGAAGCCAGGAACTTCAACTGAGGCGGGTCGAGTACGTTGGCCCGCAGGTGGGTGAGGAGCTGCGCGACGATGGGGGCCTTGCCATGCTGTACGCATTGGGGCTGATCCTGATCTATGTGGCGCTTCGCTTTGAATACCGGTTCTCGTTCGGTGCCGTCATTGCACTGGTTCACGACGTGATCCTGACTATCGGGTTCTTCTCGCTGACCCAGATCGAATTTGATCTGACGGTGCTGGCGGCCATCCTGGCGGTGATCGGCTACTCTCTGAACGACACCATCGTCGTGTTTGACCGGATCCGGGAGAATTTCCGGGCGTTGCGGCGCCAGTCCAGTATCGAGGTTCTCAACGTCTCAATCAACCAGACCCTGTCACGTACCCTGATGACTTCGCTGACCACGCTGCTGGTGTTGTTCGCACTGTTCTTCTTCGGCGGCGAGGTGATCCACGCGTTCTCCATCGCGCTGATCGTGGGCGTCATCATTGGCACCTATTCGTCGATTTACGTAGCGGGCAGTTCCCTGCTGGTGCTCGGCGTGAGCGGGCAGGATCTCGACACGACGCCGACGGAGGATGCGGACGACCGCCCGTAGGAGGGCGGCGAGACTCTGGAGTCAGTGGTGCTCGGTGGGTGCGAGGACCAGACCGAAGCGCTCGAATTTCTGGAAGTCTTTCAGGTTCGCGGTGGCGATGCGGGCGCGCTTCGTGATGGCGGTGGCGGCGATCATGCAGTCTCTTAACATACTGCGACGACGTCCTGTCTCGTTGAACAATCGTGCGGACAGGGACGCCATCTCTTCCGTGAAATCGACCCGGTTGGGCACGACCTGGTTAGCGAGTGAAAGGTCCTCGTCCGTTTCCGGCCCGCCGCACAGGTATTCCGCCCATGCCACGGTGCTCATGCTCAAGACCTCTCCGGAACGCAGCCACGACTTGATCTTTTCGCTTTCATGAGAGCCCGCGTGGACAGCGCGGGCTAGGAAACTGGTGTCCAGATGGATTATTTGGGTATCCATCTCAGGCTCCTTCTAGAACTGGCCCGGCGTTCTTCCCGTATTTCCTTCACCCATTTCTCGGTATCCACGCCTGCCTCGGCCATCCGCCTCTGCAATTCTTCCAGTGCCGCGATCGCGTCTTCGCAGTTGCGCAGGGTCTGTTCCGCAACCCGGTCGATGCTGCGCCGCAGGGCCTCGGACTTGGACGTGCTCCAGTGTTCCGCCAAGCGGTCCAGTTTTTGCACGGTCTCGACGTCGAAAGTGTAGGTCGAGCGGATTGTCATCTTGGCCATGCCAGTAGTATGGCATGGTCATACCATCATGTCAAACAAGGTGGAATCCGCCTAATCCTTCAAGGCTTCGAGCCGTCCCAGCATTTCTTCCAATACCTTCGGCGTTGCAGCGATGATGTTGCCGCTGGCGAGCGGGTCTTCGCTGCCATCCAGGCCTTTCACGATCGCGCCCGCTTCCCTTGCAAGAACGATCCCGGCGGCCATGTCCCAGGGCTTGAGGCCGAACTCCCAGAAGCCGTCGAATCGCCCTGCCGCGACGTAGGCAAGATCCAATGCCGCCGAGCCTGCGCGGCGGACTCCGGCAGTCTCCGGAATCAGGACCCGCAGGGTGGCCAGGTAGTGGTCAAGGTCGGCGCCGTCGCGGAACGGGAACCCGGTTGCGAGCAGGGCATCGGCCAATCCCTGCCCGGTGCGGGCGCGGATGCGCCGCCCGTCGAGAAAGGCCCCGCGGCCGGTCTCCGCGGTGAACAGTTCTTGCTTGAACGGATCGTACACGACTCCGAGCAGCAGTTTGTCCCGCTGCCGCAGGGCGATAGACACCGCGTAGTGGGGGATGCCGAACAGGAAGTTGGTGGTGCCGTCGAGTGGATCGACCAGCCACTCGAATTCGGCGTCGAAGGACGTGTTGGCCGCTGCTTCTTCCGCCAGGATGGCGTGTTCCGGATGCGCCTTGTGCAGGCGGGCGACGATCTCCTGCTCGGCCTCGCGGTCCACGCTGGAGACGAAATCATGCGAACCCTTGCGCTCCACCGCGACCCGGTCGGTGAAGTTGTGGTGGCGGATGATGATTCGACCGGCGGCTTCGGCGGCGTCGACGGCGATGTTCAGCAGGGCGCTCATGGCAGATGTGCGGGGCGGGATGAAGAAGCGTTCAAGGTGGATTTCCGGCCTCCAGAGCCGGCTTTCGAGTGCGGGCAGAGGGCGCCTATCATAATGTAAAGGGGCGATTCCGGGTTTTTCCTTTCTATCCCTTAAGGAATACTTGACTAACGCAGTCAGGTATGTCAATATGATTGGCGTTCCGCACCGCCGGAGACTCGATGCCATGAAACTGAATGCGAAAGGACGTTATGCCGTGACTGCCATGCTGGACGTGGCGTTGCACGGCGAGGAAGGGCCGGTGGCGCTCGCGAGCATCGCCGAGCGTCAGGGTATCTCGCGCTCTTACCTCGAACAGCTGTTCTCCCGCCTGCGGCGGGCCGGGCTGGTCGACAGCGTGCGCGGGCCCGGCGGCGGATATTGCCTGGCGCGGGACGTGCCGGAGATCTCGATCGCCGAGGTGATTGCGGCGGTCGACGAAAGCGTGGACGCGACGCGCTGCGGCGGTCGCGAGAACTGCCAGGACAACCAGCCCTGCCTGACCCACGGCCTGTGGGAAGGATTGGGCCGTGAAATCGAGCGCTACCTGGGCCGCGTCAGTTTGGCGGACGTGCTGCGCCAGCGGCGGGTCCGGGAAGTGGCCCAGCGCCAGAACGTCAAATTCGCCGAGCATCACGGATTCCCCGCGAGGCCGGCCATGGAAGGGCAGGAGGCCGTGCTATGAGCGACATCAATCTTCCGATCTACCTGGACTATTCCGCGACCACGCCGGTGGATCCCCGGGTCGCGGACAAGATGCGCCAGTTCCTGACGCCGGACGGCGAGTTCGGCAATCCCGCCTCGCGTTCGCACAGCTTCGGCTGGCATGCCGAGGAGGCGGTCGACGAGGCACGCAAGCAGGTCGCGGCCCTGATCGGCGCGGACCCGCGCGAAATTGTCTGGACCAGCGGCGGCACCGAGTCGGACAACCTGGCGATCAAGGGTGCCGCTCATTTCTATCAGAAGAAAGGCAAGCACATCGTCACCGTCAAGACCGAACACAAGGCAGTGCTGGACACCTGCCGGCAACTGGAGCGGGAAGGCTTCGAAGTGACTTATCTGGCACCGCAGGCGGACGGCCTGCTCGACCTGGCCGAACTGGAAGCCTCGCTGCGCGACGACACGGTGCTGGTGTCGGTGATGCACGTCAACAACGAAATCGGCGTGGTCCAGGATATCGGCGCGATCGGCAAGATGACCCGCGAGCGCGGCATCATCCTGCACGTCGATGCGGCGCAGGGCGCCGGCAAGATTCCGATCGACGTGCACGAAATGCAGGTCGACCTGATGACCCTGTCCGCGCACAAGATCTACGGCCCGAAAGGAATTGGCGCCTTGTATATCTGTCGCAAGCCCCGGGTGCGCTTGGAGGCGCAGATGCACGGTGGCGGCCACGAGCGCGGGTTGCGCTCCGGCACCCTGCCGACACACCAGATCGTCGGCATGGGCGAAGCATTCCGGGTTGCCCGCGAGGAAATGGCGGAGGAATCGGCGCGCATCCGCGCGCTGCGCGACCGACTCTGGGATGGCCTGAACAAGATGGAAGAGGTCTACCTCAACGGCGACCTCGAACAGCGGGTCCCGGGCAACCTCAACGTCAGCTTCAACTTCGTGGAAGGCGAATCGCTGATCATGGCGCTCAAGGATGTCGCGGTGTCCAGTGGTTCGGCCTGTACCTCGGCCTCGCTGGAACCCAGCTATGTACTGCGTGCGCTGGGTCGCAACGACGAATTGGCGCACAGTTCGCTGCGCTTCACCATCGGGCGTTTCACGACCGAGAAAGAAATCGATTACACCATCTCACTCATCGAGCAGGCCGTGCAGCGGCTTCGCGACCTCTCTCCTCTTTGGGAGATGTACCAGGAAGGGGTCGACTTGGACTCGGTGCAGTGGGCGGTTCACTGACAATGCTAAGCAGGAGAAAGCATCATGGCATATGGAAAAAAAGTTCTGGATCACTATGAGAACCCGCGTAACGTCGGCTCTTTGGACAAGAGCGACGCGCAGGTGGGCACCGGCATGGTCGGGGCACCGGCCTGCGGGGACGTGATGAAGCTTCAGATCAAGGTCAACGACGAAGGCGTGATCGAGGACGCCAAGTTCAAGACCTACGGCTGTGGCTCGGCGATCGCGTCGTCCAGCCTGTTGACCGAATGGGTGCGCGGCAAGACCCTGGCGGAAGCCGGCGAGATCCGCAACACCGACATCGCCGAAGAACTGGCGTTGCCGCCGGTGAAGATTCACTGCTCGGTGCTGGCGGAAGACGCCATCCGGGCGGCGATCGAGGACTACGAAGGCAAGCAGGCCCGCACGCCGGGCGAGGCAGAATTGGCGGAAGCCGTCTGAATCGGCGACCGCCATGGCCATCTCGCTGACCGAAGCCGCAGCTGGGCAGATTCGCGCTCATTTGGAGAAGCGCGGACGCGGGCTCGGCCTGCGCCTGGGAGTGAAGACCACCGGGTGTTCCGGGATGGCCTACGTGTTGGAATTCGCCGATGCCGTGGAAGAGGGTGACGAGATATTCGAGGACAAGGGCGTGAAGGTGGTGGTGTCTCCGAAAAGCCTGGCCTATCTGGACGGCGCTGAGCTGGATTACGGACGCGAAGGACTGAACGAGGGATTCCGCTTCACCAACCCCAACGAAAAAGCACGGTGCGGGTGCGGCGAAAGCTTCAGCATCTGAACATCAGACCAGGGAGCGGCGGTGCCGCTGGAACTTCCCCAGAATTATTTCGAACTGTTTCAGTTGGCGTGCGCGCTCGAGGTGGACGAGCAGCAGTTGACCGAGCAGTACCGGGCCCTGCAGCGAGAACTGCACCCGGATCGCTTTGCGGCAGCCGGCCCACAGGAGCGGCGCCTCGCGGCGCAGGCCGCGGCCCACGTCAACCAGGCGTATCGCACCCTGAGCGACCGGCACGAACGTGCCGCCTATCTCCTCCACTTGCAGGAGGTCGAGATGGATGACGAGAAAGATACATCGACCGACACCGAATTCCTGATGCAGCAGATGGAATTGCGCGAGGGGCTGGAGGCACTTGACGGGATGCCGGCAGTCGAAGCCCTTGGTGCCCGTCTTGAACAGGAGGCCGAGGCGCTGTGGGAGGATTTCGGGGCGTGCTACGCCGGGGAGCGCTGGCCAGATGCGCGGGAAGCCTTGCTGAAGCTCCGCTTCTACCGCCGCCTGCAGCAACAGTTGCAGGCCCGCAAAGAGCAATTCGCTACGGAATAGGAAGATGACCCTGCTGCAAATTTCGGAACCGGGACAGGGCGGCCCCAGACGGCGCGCCTGCGGCATCGACCTGGGTACGACGCATTCGCTCGTCGCGGTGATGCGAGACGGGCAGGCGGTCACGCTGCCGAATGCCGAGGGACGCCACCGTCTTCCTTCGGTGGTGCACTACGGAGCCGGATCAGAGACGGTCGGCTGGTCGGCCGTGCAGGCTGCCGCGGATGATCCGGACAATACGTTCTTTTCGATCAAGCGCTCGATGGGCCGTGGCACTGCGGATCTCGATGACGCACACGATCTGGTCGAGGATTCGGCGGCGGGTGTGCCGCGCTTTCAAACGGCGGCCGGGCCGAAGACCGCCGTGGAAATCTCGGCCGATATTTTGAGTGCCCTGCGGGCTCGGGCCGAAGAGGAATTGGGGGGCGAGCTGGACGGGGCCGTGATCACGGTGCCGGCTTACTTCGATGAAGCCCAGCGGCAGGCGACCAAGGATGCGGCCCGCTTGGCCGGATTGCCGGTTCTGCGGCTGATCAACGAGCCGACCGCAGCCTCGATCGCCTATGGACTGGACCAACAGGACGACCGCGGACTGATCGCGGTGTTCGACTTGGGCGGGGGAACGTTCGACATTTCGATCCTGCGCCTGAGCCGGGGCGTGTTCGAAGTATTGGCGACGGGCGGTGATACCGAATTGGGCGGAGACGATCTGGATCGGATCCTGTTGGCTTGGGCGCAGAAGGAATGCGGCGTGGAAGAAGCGGATCGGGCCTGGACGCGGAGGATTCTCCAAGCCGTGCGCGAGGCTCGGGAAGCCTTGTCGGAGCAGGAGTCGGTTCAGGTTGATTGTGGCGACGGGCGAATCTTGACCCTGACCCGAGGCGAACTGGAGCAATGGTCGGCGCCTCTGCTTGAACGAATGTTGCAGTGCTGCCGCCGTGCCTTGTCGGACGCCGGAGTCGAGGCGGGCGAAGTGCAGGAGGTGGTCATGGTCGGGGGCGTGACGCGGATGCCGTACCTGCGTCGCGAGGTCTCGAAGTTTTTCTCCCGCGAGGTCCATACTGGGATTGACCCGGACCGGGTGGTGGCGCTGGGCGCCGCGGTCCAGGCCGACGTACTGGTGGGCAACGCGCAAGATCAGGATCTGCTGCTGTTGGACGTGATTCCCCTGTCGCTCGGGATCGAAATCATGGGCGAGATGGTCGAACGGATCATCGACCGCAACACCACCATTCCGGCTCACCATGCCCAGGAATTCACCACATTCAAGGATGGGCAGACCGCGCTTGCGGTACACGTGGTGCAGGGCGAACGGGAGTTGGTGTCGGATTGCCGCTCGCTGGCGCGCTTCGAATTGCGCGGCATCCCGCCGATGACTGCGGGCGCTGCGCGCATCCGGGTCGAGTTTCAGGTCGATGCGGACGGCTTGCTGACAGTGGAGGCGATGGAGACCGTCAGCGGGGTGCGTGCCGGGGTGTCGGTCAAGCCCTCCTACGGGCTGGAAGAATTGGAAATCGAACAGATGCTCCGGGAATCGGTCGAGCATGCCGAGGAAGACGTGGCGAGCCGTGCCCTGAACGAGCAGCAGGTCGAGGCGGATCGGGTGATGCAGGCTTTGCGGGACGCGTTGGCGGCGGACGGGGATATACTGTCGGATGATGCGGAGCGCGCCGGGATCGAGGCAGCGGCGCAGGCCCTGATACAGCTGCGGGACGGGACGGATGCCGACGCGATCCGAGCCGGGATCAAGGCGCTGGAAGAGGCGTGCGAGCCTTTCGTGGAACGGCGTATGAACCGCAGTATCCGGCAAGCCATGCAGGGGCACAGGGTCGAGGAATTTCAGGAGCAGGACTGATGCCGACGATACGTTTCCTGCCGCATGAGGAGATCTGCCCGACCGAGCAGGCAGTCGAGGTCGAGCCTGGGGTGAGCATCTGTGATGCGGCCCTGTCCCGCGGCATCGAGATCGAGCATGCCTGTGAGAAGTCCTGCGCGTGTACGACCTGCCATGTCTACGTCCGGGAAGGAGGCGACTCGCTGAACGAGGCGAGCGAGGACGAAGAGGACCTGCTGGACCGGGCGTGGGGCCTGGATCCGGATTCGCGGCTGAGTTGCCAGGCGATCGTGGGTGACGAGGACCTGGTGGTCGAACTTCCGCGCTACACTATCAACCAGGTTTCCGAGCACCACTAGGAGGGGAGATGGGGCTTCGCTGGACGGATTCGCTGGACATCGCGATCGAGCTTGAAGAAGCGCATCCAGACGTCGATCCGCAGTACGTGCGGTTCACCGACCTGTACGAATGGATTTTGGCGCTGGAGGACTTCGAGGACGACCCGGAACACTGTGGGGAACGTATCCTGGAAGCGATCCAGATGGCCTGGATCGACGAGCACGACTAAACGGGAGGCTCTCTCTAGACTGAGCCTGCACACCCAAGCACTGGAGAGCCAATGTTATACCCTCCGTGTCCAGTTCCCGTGCCCTCCGAGAATGGATTTGACGAGGGATTTCGCAAACCCGAAAGTCGGAAAATGATGAGGCGGGCCGGCTTGAACGGAATCGTGATGAACAACAAGATTATGCTTGGCGAACTGCTTTCGCTCGGCATTCTGATGGTGACGCTGGCAGGGGGCGGATATGCCCTGCACTCGGATATCGCCCAGGTCCAGCTTGAATTGGGCGAGAAGATTGACGCCAAGTTCGATCAGGTCGATGCAAAGGTCAATGAAGTGAACCGACGTATGGCTGACCTGCAGGAACGTGTGGCAACGGTTGAGACCATCGTGCGCGTTCAGGCATCAGGAATGGCAACGGACAAGTAGATACTCGATAGATCTTGCGTCGCCTCAAATCCTGAAAAGCACGATCGGGGTGTGCCTGAAGCCTGCGCAAAGCCCGATTTGGTTTGATTGCCTGTGATAAAATTCGCGCGCCCGCGGTGCGCCGCGGGCTGATTATTAGATTCTGAACCGACACTACATCGATGCGCATCATTCTGCTGGGCGGGCCCGGCGCTGGCAAGGGAACCCAGTCCAGTTACATCTGCGAACGCTACGGGATCCCGCAAATTTCGACGGGGGACATGCTGCGCAAGGCAGTCGCGGACGGCACGCCACTGGGTAAGGAGGCGGAGCAGATCATGAGCCAGGGTGCCCTGGTGCCGGACGAACTGATCCTGGGGCTGGTCGAGCAGCGGATTGCCGAGCCGGATTGCAATGACGGTTTTCTGCTGGACGGATTCCCCCGGACTTTAGCGCAGGCGGAAGCGCTGCGCGACTACGAGATTGACATCGACCACGTGGTGGAGATCCGGGTGAGCGACGAAGAAATTGTTCGCCGTATGAGTGGACGGCGGGTTCATCCGGCTTCCGGGCGCGTCTATCATATTGAGAACAACCCGCCTCAGCAGGAAGGGTTGGATGACGCCACCGGAGAACCGCTGATTCAGCGCGACGACGATCAGGAAGAAGTCGTTCGGCAACGCCTAGAGGTTTATCATGATCAGACTGAACCGCTCATCGACTACTATTCCAGTTGGGCGGAATCTGGTGGTGAAGGGGCGCCGCGCTATCACGTGATCGACGGAATCGGTACAATCGAGGACATCCGGGATCAAGCATTTTCTTCTCTGGACTAAACACTAGATTACGGTTTGGATCGACAGGATTAAGGAGTACCGAACGCCATGGCAACACCGACTTTCTTCATGGGTCTTCTCGGAGCGCTGGTCGCGATAACGCTGGTGCTGTTCATCATCGCGCAGAACATCGTGGAGCCGGACCTGAAGCTGGACGACCCCGAGGTAGCCGAAGCCATTCAAAAGCGGATCGAGCCGATCGGCCGGCTCAACACCGGCGACGCTCCGATTGCGGTCGCGTCCCTGCCGCTCATCTCGGATGCCCAGGCCGCACCCGATTTCGAGTCGGGCGAGGCCGTTTACAACGGCGTCTGTCAGGCCTGCCACACCACGGGCGTCCTGAACTCGCCGAAGCTGGGCGATCCCGCAGGCTGGGGGGACCGTTTGGCGAAAGGAAAAGAGGCGATGTACCTGAGTGTGCTCAACGGCCTCAACCTGATGCCGCCCAAGGGTGGGCGCCCGGACCTGTCGGACGAACAGATCCAAATGGCCGTCGACTATATGCTGGAAAGCCTCAACTGACCGGATCTTCGGGATCCTGATCGCTCTCCAGCGCATCCAGACGTTTCTGCAGTTCTCCTAGGCGCCCGCGGGTCTTGGCGAGCAGCTTGGACTGCACGTCGAATTCTTCCCGGGTAACCACGTCCAGGCGTTGCAGCAGGCTTTCGATGCAGGCCCGAACGGTCTTGTGGATTTCTTCGCGGGTCGAGTGCAGGGATTCCGGAATCAGCGCGTCCAGGCGCCGAGCCAGATCATCCAGTTGCTTGGGGTCGAGGCGAATCATAAATTTCATTATACGAGCCTGCCGAAAGCCGAGTAGCGGTGATCCACCACGCCCATACCCTGTCTAGAATGAACATGTTGCGGCAGGGATGAATCGAAATGACCTCCGGGAAGACGACCGTCAAAACCCGCCAGGTGGAGCGGGTCGTCGCCGGTGTGGAAGACCTTGGGCGACGTTTGGACAATTTTTTGCTGGCGCGGGTGGCGGTGCCGCGCCAAGTCGTCTACCAGTGGATCCGTACCGGTCAGGTCCGGGTCAATCGCGGCCGGGCAAAGCCGTCTTACCGCCTCAAGACGAATGACGAGGTGCGGGTCCCCCCGCACAGCCCGGAGGGACAGGACCGATCCGATGCGCCGGTTCCGGACATTCCGGTGCCAGTGCTGTACGAAGATGCGGATTTGCTGGTTGTCGACAAGCCGGCCGGACTGGCCGTGCATGGCGGCAGCCGGATCCGTTTCGGGTTGATCGATGTGTTGCGGCAGTGCCGGGGCGAGGACGCATTCCTGGAATTGGCGCATCGGCTGGATCGAGGCAGCAGCGGGTGCCTCGTCCTGGCCCGAAACCGCAGTGCATTGCTCGGACTGCAGGCTCAATTTCGGAATAGGGCGGTGCAGAAAACCTATTGGGCGTTGGTGGCCGGACAGTGGCCGGAGCATGTCCGGGAAGTCCGCCAGCCTCTCCGGGTCAATCGGCACCATGCCCGGCACCGCAAGGCGGTGGCCGACGAGTCGGGGAGGGATGCGTACACCCGGTTCCGGCCATTGGACCAATTCGCGCGGAATTGCCTTGTCGAAGCTCGCATCGAGACCGGGAGAACCCACCAGATTCGGGTGCATGCCGCCGAGGCCGGACATCCGGTCGTTGGAGACGACCGCTATGGGAATCGGCAGGTGAACGGATGGGCCCGGGAGCGGGGCTTCAGGCGCCTGTTCCTGCATGCGCGGTCGCTGGGCTTTGCCCATCCGGCAAACCAGTCCAAGATAACGGTACGGGCGCCCCTGGATACAGCCTGCAAAAAACTGCTGGCTTCCCTGCGTGATGAAACCGGAACGCCTTCTCTATAATGAGCGGGCACCACGGATCGGGCTGGCGTAGCTCAGTTGGCAGAGCAGCTGTCTTGTAAACAGCAGGTCGGGGGTTCGAATCCTCTCGCCAGCTCCACCCCGATTTCCCACCTAAATCCCGGTTTCGCGTAGCTTTTTCGGGCCCGCTGAAGATTCGCTTTATGGTATAATCCATACTTTAGCCTAATTTTGGGAGGGGTACCCAAGCGGTCAACGGGGGCAGACTGTAAATCTGCTGGCTCAGCCTTCGTAGGTTCGAATCCTACCCCCTCCACCAGGGGGCTGCAGACCAGCGGAAACAGCGGGTTGGGCGGGTGTAGTTCAACGGTAGAACCTCAGCCTTCCAAGCTGATAGTGGCGGTTCGATTCCGCTCACCCGCTCCACTGCCGCCGACGGCGGAGGGACGCGGCCCATATAGCTCAGTCGGTAGAGCACTTCCTTGGTAAGGAAGAGGTCACCGGTTCAAATCCGGTTATGGGCTCCAGATTGAGGCGACAACCTAACCACGAGGAGACAGAACGATGGCGAAGGAGAAATTCGAGCGCACGAAGCCGCACGTGAACGTGGGGACGATCGGGCACGTGGACCATGGCAAGACGACGCTGACGGCGGCGCTGACCAAGGTGATGGCGGAGACGCACGGCGGCGAGGTTCGGGACTATTCCCAGATCGACAACGCGCCGGAGGAGCGGGAGCGGGGCATCACGATCGCGACCGCGCACGTGGAGTACGAGTCGCAGAACCGGCACTACGCGCACGTGGACTGCCCGGGGCACGCGGACTACGTGAAGAACATGATCACGGGGGCGGCGCAGATGGACGGCGCGATCCTGGTGGTGAGCGCGGCGGACGGCCCGATGCCGCAGACGCGGGAGCACATCCTGCTGGCGCGGCAGGTCGGGGTGCCGCACATATTGGTGTACCTGAACAAGGCGGACCAGGTGGACGACGCGGAGCTTTTGGAGCTGGTGGAGATGGAGGTTCGGGAGGAGCTGAGCAAGTACGAGTTTCCGGGGGACGACACGCCGATCATCGTGGGTTCGGCGCTGAAGGCCTTGGAGGGCGACGCGGGGGAGCACGGGATCGGCTCGATCGTGCAGCTGATCGACGCGATGGACGCGTACATTCCGGAGCCGGAGCGGGCGATCGACGGGGACTTTCTGATGCCGGTGGAGGACGTGTTCACGATTTCCGGTCGCGGCACGGTGGTGACGGGCCGGGTGGAGCGCGGCGTGGTGCAGGTGAACGACGAGGTGGAGATCGTGGGGATCCGTGAGACGCAGCAGACGATCTGCACGGGGGTGGAGATGTTCCGCAAGCTGCTGGACGAGGGCCGCGCGGGGGACAACATCGGCGCCTTGCTTCGGGGCACGAAGCGCGAGGAGGTGGAGCGCGGGCAGGTGCTGTGCAAGCCGGGCTCGATCACGCCGCACACGGAGTTTTCGGCGGAGGTGTACATTTTGTCGAAGGACGAGGGGGGCCGGCACACGCCGTTCTTCACGGGCTACCGTCCGCAGTTCTACTTCCGGACGACGGACGTGACGGGGGCGGTGACGCTGCCGGAGGGGACGGAGATGGTGATGCCGGGTGACAACGTGTCGATGGACGTGGCGCTGGGCGCACCGATTGCGATGGAGGAGGGCCTTCGCTTCGCGATTCGCGAGGGCGGGCGCACGGTCGGCGCCGGCGTCGTCACCAAGATCTCCAAGTAACCGGCCAGGCATTGCTTCAGGCCGGAGAGTGGTAAAGTCATGTCTGCAAAGGCCAGTAGCTCAATTGGTAGAGCAGCGGTCTCCAAAACCGCAGGTTGGGGGTTCGAGTCCCTCCTGGCCTGCCAGCGATGGGAGGCCGTGTAATGGTGCAAGAACGCATCGAGTCGAGCCTCTCGCAAGCGGACATCGTCCGCTGGACGATCGTGGCCACACTGCTGGTGACGGGAGTCGGCGGCTTCTACTACTTCGCGAATCAGGCGCTCCTGTATCGGGTGCTGGGTCTGGTCGCATTGTTCGCGGCGGCGGCGGCCGTTGCGGCGGGCTCGGCGCACGGGCAGCGTTTTCTGGGCTTCATGCGCGAATCCCGTGGCGAAGTGCGCAAGATGGTGTGGGCCACTCGCGCAGAAACCCTGCAGACCTCCCTGGTGGTGTTCGCGGCGGTGATCGTGATGGCTCTGTTCCTGTGGCTTTTGGATCGGCTCCTCTCCTGGGGGGTCAGCCTGCTTCTGGGGTGAGGACGATGACGGAAGATCAGATCAAGGAAAGCGACCAAGACCAAGGGCTGCAGTGGTACGCGGTTCACGCCTACTCCAACTACGAGGAGCAGGTGCGCGTCCAACTTGAGGAGCGAATCGAGCGCCTCGGCAAGCAAGACGAATTCGGACGCATCGAAGTGCCGTCGGAAGCCAGCATCGAGCTGCGCGACGGCAAGCAGAAGGTGATCCGGCGCAAGACCTTCCCCGGCTATGTCCTGGTCCAGATGAAATGGTCCGAGGAAAACTGGCATCTGGTGCGCAACACGCCGAAGGTGCTGGGCTTCATCGGCGGCGCACGCCATCACCCGGAACCGATCCCGGACTCCCAGGTCGAGTCCATTCTGGAACGGGCCGAAGAAGGGCAGACGGCGCCGCGGATCAAGGTGATGTACGAGCCGGGCCAGGTGGTCCGGGTCATCGACGGGCCGTTCAACGACTTCAACGGCGTGGTCGAGGAGGCCAACCATGAAAAGGGTCGCCTGCGCGTCGCCATCCAGATTTTCGGGCGTTCCACGCCGGTCGAGTTGAGTTTCGACCAGGTCACCAAGGACTGAGGCTCCGCTCATGGCAGACAAGGACATCCAGGCGTACGTCAAGCTGCAGGTGCCGGCGGGTTCCGCCAACCCGGCGCCTCCGGTCGGCCCGGCTCTGGGCCAGCATGGTCTCGCCATCCAGGACTTCTGCAAGGCTTTCAACGATCGTACGGCATCGATGGAGAAGGGGATGCCGCTGCCGGTGGTGATCACGGTGTACGCCGACCGCAGTTTTGATTTCATCATCAAGACGCCGCCTGCCGCCGTGCTGTTGCGCAAGGCGGCTGGCATTGAGAAGGGCAGCGCGACCCCGAATTCGGAAAAAGTCGGCAAGGTGACGCGCAAGCAATTGGAAGAGATTGCGACGGTCAAGATGCCGGACCTGAGCGCGAATGACCTGGACGCGGCCGTGAAGATCATTGCGGGAAGCGCCCGAAGCATGGGTTTGGAGATGGACCAATGAAGAATCGTCGGATTACCGAGGCTCGGGCCAAGATCGATGTACTGCAGTTGTACCCGGTCGACGAAGCGGTCGAACTGGTACGCACGGCGAGCGGGACAGTGAAATTCGAGGAAAGTATCGACGTCAGCATCAACCTCGGCGTGGATCCGAAGCAGAGCGACCAGAACGTGCGCGGGGCGATGGTCTTGCCGCAAGGCACGGGCAAACGGACACGGGTGGCCGTGTTCGCGCAGGGCGACCCGGCGCAGGCCGCAACCGACGCGGGTGCCGACGTGGTCGGCCTGGAAGACTTGGCGGAACGGATCAAGGGCGGCGACCTCGATTTCAGCACGGTGATCGCAACGCCGGACAGCATGCCCGTCGTGGGGGCACTGGGACAGATCCTGGGCCCGCGCGGCCTGATGCCGAACCCGAAAACCGGGACGGTGACGGCGGACGTCGCCACGGCGGTTAAAAATGCCAAGGAGGGGCAGGTGCGCTACCGCACCGACAAGGGCGGCATCGTGCACTGCTCGATCGGACGGGCCAGTTTCGAGACGACAGCGCTGGCCGAGAACCTCCGAGCCCTGATCGCAGAGTTGATTCGGGCCAAGCCGGCCTCCTCCAAGGGGGTGTACATCAAGCGCATCACCGTGTCCCCGACCATGGGGCCGGGCGTCCGGGTGGACCCGGCGACGGTGTAAGGCGATACGGGAGAACCTAGAGGAACGGATCATGGCGCGCACACGCGAAGAAAAAGAAGCCATCGTGCAGGAAGTGACGCAGGTCGCGGCCCGTGCGCATTCGCTGGTGGCGGCGGAATACCGGGGCATGAGCGTGACCGAGTTGACCCGTCTGCGCCGACAGGCCCGGGATTACGGCGTCTACGTCCGGGTAGTCAAGAACAATCTGGCCAAGAGGGCGCTGGACGGCACGGACTATGCGTGCGCGCAAGAGCGCCTGATCGGCCCCCTGCTGCTCGGCTTCTCCGAAGAGCAGCCGATGGACGGCCCACGCCTGTTCCGGGATTTTGGCAAGGAGAACGAATTGCTGGAACTCAAGTTCGGCGCCATGGACGGCGCTGTACTGGAGGTGGCCGAGGTGCGGAAGCTGGCAGACCTGCCGACCCGTGACGAGGCCCTGGCACAACTGATGGCAGTCATGCGTGCACCGATCGAGAAGATGGTGCGCATGACGGCCGACATTCCAGGCAAGCTGGTGCGCACGTTGGCGGCACACCGCGACCGCCAGCAGGCGGCATCCTGATTACTGATTGCAACCAAAAGGAGTTATTGACCCATGACCACAGCAAGTGTTTCTAAGGAAGACGTCCTTGACGTCATTTCCAACATGACCGTGATGGAAATCGTCGACCTGGTCTCCGCGATGGAGGAGAAGTTCGGTGTTTCCGCGGCGGCAGTGGCGGCAGCACCGGCGGCTGGAGCGGCCGCGGCTGCGCCCGAGGAAGAAGCGGCCACCGAACAGACCGTCATGCTGGCCTCGGTCGGCGACAACAAGATCGGGGTCATCAAAGTGATTCGCGCGGCCACCGGTCTGGGACTGAAAGAGTCCAAGGAGATGGCGGAAGGTGCACCGTGTGCGGTGAAAGAGGAGCTTCCTGTCGAAGAGGCCGAGGAGCTGAAGAAACAGTTGGAGGAAGCGGGCGCAACCGTCGAACTGAAGTAATCAGTGCGCGGTTTCGCAATCAATCACGACGTGACGGCACGCCGGGCGTGCCGACGGCGTTTTTTTAATTGACGATCACTGAGGTGAGCATGCCTTATTCCTACACCGAGAAAAAACGCATTCGGAAAGATTTCGGAAAACTTCCGGAAGTGCTCCCGATTCCGGACATGCTGCAGGTCCAGCGCGAGTCTTACCGCGATTTCCTGCAGGTCGACGTGCCGGCGAAGAAACGCAAGGACCAAGGTATTCAGGCGGTACTGAATGCGGCGTTTCCGATCATCAGCCATGCCGGGCATATCGAGCTGAGCAGCCTGAAGTACGAACTTGGAGAACCGCGCTTCAACGTGCGCGAGTGCCAGAGGCGGGGTCAGACTTACATGGCGCCTCTGAGGATCAAGACGCGGATGGTCATCCACGAGAAGGATTCGCCCAAGGGCGCGCCGCGCAAGGTCAAGGAAATCAAGGAACAGGATGTGTATCTGGGCGACATCCCGCTGATGACCGAGCATGGCACGTTCGTGATCAATGGTACGGAGCGAGTGGTCGTATCCCAGTTGCTGCAATCACCAGGCGTCATCTTTACCGACGACAAGGGACGAAGCCATTCCTCGGGCAAGATCCTCCACCATGCCCGAATCAAACCAGAATACGGATCCTGGCTGGAGTTCGGGTTCGACCATAAGGACCTGTTGTACCTGAGGGTAGACAGCCGCCGCAAGATTCCGGTAACGATCCTGCTGCGCGCGATCGGCATGTCGGAAGAAGAGATCCTGGAGACTTTCACGACGCGCTGCCCGGTGCGGATGGAGCAGTGGCGCGAGGTTCCGCTGCCGCTGCTTGAGGGCGCGAAGCCGGCATTCCCGCTGGTGGATGCCGGAAAAGGAGACGTGGTCCTGAACAAGGGCAAGAAAGTGACATCGACTGTGATCACCAAACTGACTCAGGCCGGGGTGGAGAGCGTGCTGGCGCCGCAGGATTTCCTGCAGGACCTGTTGACGACCGGCGGGGAAGATACCGCGTATGTCTTTGACGCGAACGAATGGCAGGCGCGTCCGGCTTCGCTGGTCGGAAAGAAACTGCCGCTGACGCTGCTGCACGAAGACCGCATCGCGGTCAAGGCTGGCACCAAGCTGACGGCGGCTCGGGCCGGAAAACTGCCGGAACTTTGCGCCATTTCCCTGCCGTTGCGCAGCCGGTTCTTCATCGGGGTGGAGCACTTCCAGCGTCAGAAACTGTCGTTCGATATTCGTGCGGAGAAGGCCGGCGTGGAAGTGCGGGCCGGGCGTACCCTCATGCCGATCCATGTGAAGAAGTTGCTGGAGGCGGGGCAGAAGGAAATCGAGGTTCCGGCTTCGTTCTTCTACGATCGTGCGCTGGCGCGCGACCTGTTCGATCCTGAAACCGGAGAGATCTACGGGCGGCTGCGTCTCAACGCCCTGCTCGACGAGGACCTGCTGGGGGAACTGATGAGCCTGCCGGTCACGGGATTCGAAATCATCCAGAATTCCGAAGCGACCCAGGGCATTCCCGGCACCCTGCGCACGGACGACTTCCATTTCCGTCCGCCCCGGTACAGTCCGGAGGCAGTGACTCTGGAAGCCCAGACCTACATTTACCGCATCCTGCGCCCCAGCGAGCCGATTACGGCGGAGACGGTGCGGAATTACTTCAATAACCTGTTTTTCAACGCGGAGCGTTACGACCTTTCCCCGGTGGGGCGGATGCGGTTGAATCGCCGATTGCGGCGCGACAGCATGCAGGGCTCGGGGACCCTCCAGGTCGAGGACATCATCGACGTGCTGCAGGTTCTGATTGATATTCACCAGGGTCGTGATGTAGTGGACGATGTGGATCACCTTGGTAATCGCCGGGTGCGTTGCGTCGGCGAGCAGGTGGAGCAGGCCTTCCGGACGGGGCTGTCCCGGGTGCAGCGGGCGGTCAAGGAGCGCCTGACCCAGGTCGAGGCGGATGATCTGACCGTACAGGATATGGTCAATGCCAAGCCGGTGTCTGCGGCGATCAAGGAATTCTTCGGCTCCAGCCAGTTATCCCAGTTCATGGATCAGAACAACCCGCTGGCGGAGGTGACGCACAAACGCCGGATTTCCGCGTTGGGCCCGGGCGGCCTGACTCGTGAGCGGGCTGGCTTCGAGGTGCGCGACGTGCACCCGACCCACTATGGTCGGGTCTGTCCGATCGAGACCCCGGAAGGACCGAATATCGGCTTGATCAATTCCCTGGCGGTCTACGCCCGGCTCAACAACTTCGGTTTCCTCGAGACTCCGTACCGGAAAGTGACGAACGGCCAGGTCACGGATCAGATCGACTATTTGTCGGCGATCGAGGAAGGGCAGTACATCATCGCGCAGGCGAATGCGGCGCTCGATCAGGATCGCCGATTCACCGACCAGTTGGTGTCCTGCCGGCACCAGAAGGAATTCATGATGGAGAGGCCGGAGAAGATCGACTACATCGACGTCTCGCCGCGCCAGATCGTTTCGGTGGCGGCTTCGCTGATTCCGTTTTTGGAGCACGACGACGCCAACCGGGCGCTGATGGGATCAAACATGATGCGTCAGGCGGTGCCGACTCTGCGTGCTGAAAAACCCCTGGTCGGAACCGGCATGGAACGCGCGGTTGCGGTGGATTCCGGGGCCATGGTATTGGCGCATCGCGGCGGCACGGTACACGACGTGGATGCCAACCGGATCGTTGTGCGGGTCGAGGACGAAGAGGCCGGCGAAGGACAGTCCGGCGTGGACATCTACAACCTGACCAAGTACATCCGCTCCAACCAGAGCACCTGCATCAACCAGCACCCGCGGGTGCGTCCGGGTGACGGTATCGAAAAAGGCGACGTGCTGGCGGACGGCTCAGCCACGGACTTGGGCGAGTTGGCGGTCGGGCAGAACATGCTGGTCGCATTCATGCCGTGGAACGGCTACAACTTCGAAGACTCCATCGTGCTTTCGGAACGGGTGCTGGAAGAGGATCGTTACACCACGATCCATATCGAGGAGCTGACCTGCGTAGCGCGCGAGACCAAGATGGGGGCGGAGGAGATCACCGCCGACATCCCGAACGTCAGCGAAGGATTGCTGGGCAAGCTTGACGAGTGCGGCGTGGTTTACATCGGTGCGGAGGTTCGCCCGAACGATATCCTGGTCGGCAAGGTCACGCCGAAAGGGGAGACCCAGCTGACTCCGGAGGAGAAGTTGCTGCGCGCGATCTTCGGCGAGAAAGCGTCCGAGGTGAAGGACACCTCGCTGCGCGTGCCTTCGGGGATGGAAGGCACGGTGATTGATGTGCAGATTTTCACTCGCGAAGGCGAAACCAAGGACGAGCGCGCGGTCGAGGTCGAAGCCATTGCGGTTGAGCAGGCGCGCAAGGACATGGAAGACCAGTTGCGCATTTATGAGGAAGACATCTACTTGCGTGCCCGCACCTTGATGGAAGGCAAGATGGCGGACAAGGGGCCGAAGAAGAAAGGAGGCTTCACGGTCACTGCGGCATACTTGGACGGTTTGGAGCGCAAGGACTGGTTCAAGATCAGCCTGCGCCAGGAGAAGCTCAGCCGTAACCTGGAAGCGTTGCAGAAGCAGTTGCAATCTCAGAGCCAGCTCCTGAATCAGCAATTCGAGCATCAGAAAGAGAAAATCGAGGCGGGAAGCGAACTGGCCCCCGGCGTACTGAAGACGATCAAGGTCTCGCTGGCGGTTAAGCGGCGCATGCAGCCGGGCGACAAGATGGCCGGGCGGCACGGCAACAAGGGCGTGGTCTCCATGGTGGTCCCGGTTGAGGACATGCCGTACATGGAAGACGGCACACCGGTCGACATCGTGCTCAATCCTCTCGGTGTCCCGTCGCGGATGAACGTCGGGCAGGTGCTGGAAACCCACCTGGGCTGGGCGGCGAAGACACTCGGTGCGCAGGTTCGTCAACTGCTCGAACAGACCCCCAAGGCGACTGAGATCCGCCAGTTTCTGGAGCAGGTTTACCAGGGTGCCGGGAACCCGGAAGTGAAACTCAGCGGCTTCAACGCAGAGGAGATTCGCAACCTGGCGGAAAACCTGTGCGACGGCATTCCGGTCGGCACGCCGGTGTTCGACGGTGCCAATGAGCAGGAAGTCAAGACGATGCTGGAACTGGCAGGGCTGCCAACCAGCGGGCAGACGCGGTTGTACGACGGGCGGACCGGGAATGCGTTCGACCGTGAAGTGACCGTCGGCTACATGTACATGCTCAAGCTCAACCACTTGGTGGACGACAAGATGCACGCGCGTTCCACCGGGCCGTACAGCCTGGTCACCCAGCAGCCGCTGGGCGGGAAGGCGCAGTTTGGCGGCCAGCGTTTCGGCGAGATGGAAGTGTGGGCGCTCGAGGCTTACGGAGCCAGCTACACCTTGCAGGAAATGCTGACCGTGAAATCCGACGATGTCGAAGGTCGCAACCGCGTGTACAAGAGCATCATCGGAGACGAACTGGAGCTCCAGGCGTCGCTGCCCGAATCATTCAACGTCCTGTTGCGCGAGGTGCGGGCGCTTGGCATCAACATCGACATGGAACGCGACCGCACGCCGGATCCGTTGTCGCCGCTGTCCCTGTGAGGCGGATCTGACTGGAGAACATCATGAGAGAACCTTTTTCACTGCTGCGGCCCCTCAACGATCCGACCGACTTCAATGCGATCCGGATTAGCCTGGCTTCCCCGGAGGTGGTCCGTTCTTGGTCCTATGGAGAGGTCAAGAAGCCGGAGACCATCAACTATCGGACGTTCCGGCCGGAACGCGACGGTCTGTGTTGCGCACGCATCTTCGGTCCGATCAAGGACTACGAGTGCCTGTGCGGCAAGTACAAGCGTCTGAAGCACCGCGGGATCGTGTGTGAGAAATGCGGCGTCGAGGTCACCCGGGCCAAGGAGCGTCGTCGGCGCATGGGCCACATCGAACTGGCGAGCCCGGTCGTGCACGTCTGGTTCCTGAAGTCTCTGCCGTCCCGGATCGGCCTGATGCTGGACATGACTCTGCCGGATCTGGAGAAGGTCTTGACTTTCGAGCGGTACGTGGTGACCAATCCGGGCCTGAATACGGACCTGGAGTCGCGGCAGCTTCTGACCAAGCCGGAATACCAGGAGAGGCGCGCCCGTTTCGGAGAGGACTTCGAAGCGATGATGGGCGCGGAAGCGGTGCAGACACTGCTGAAGAATCTGGATCTGCGCAAGGAGTCGGAAGGGATCCGCGAGGAACTCAAGAAGACCCGCAGCGAAGCCAAGATCAAGCGCTTGACCAAGCGTCTGGAACTGTACGAGTCCTTCCTTCACTCGCGCAACAAGCCGGAGTGGATGGTGCTGACCGTGTTGCCGGTGCTTCCACCGGACCTGCGTCCGCTGGTGCCGCTGGAAGGCGGCCGTTTTGCCACGTCGGATCTCAATGACCTGTATCGGCGCGTGATCAACCGCAACAACCGGTTGCGGCGACTGCTGGAACTGGGCGCCCCGGACATCATCATCTGCAACGAGAAGCGGATGCTGCAGGAGGCGGTGGACGCCCTGCTCGACAACGGGCGGCGCGGACGCATGGTGACTGGCGACAACAAACGCAGCCTGAAGTCGCTGGCCGAGGTCATCAAGGGCAAGCAGGGGCGGTTCCGGCAGAACCTGCTCGGCAAGCGCGTGGACTACTCTGGGCGCTCCGTAATCGTGGTCGGGCCTACGTTGAAATTACATCAATGCGGCCTGCCCAAGAAGATGGCACTGGAACTGTTCAAGCCGTTCATCCTTGGGAAGCTGCAACGGCGCGGGCTGGCCACCACAATCAAGGCGGCACGTAAACAGGTGGAGCGCGAGGGACCGGAAGTCTGGGATATCCTGAGTGAAGTCATCCGCGAGCATCCGGTACTGCTGAACCGGGCGCCGACCCTGCACCGGCTCGGCATCCAGGCGTTTGAACCGGTCTTGATCGAGGGCAAGGCGATCCAATTGCATCCTCTGGTCTGTACGGCGTTCAACGCCGACTTCGACGGCGACCAGATGGCCGTGCACGTGCCGCTGTCGATGGAGGCGCAGCTGGAGGCACGGGCGCTGATGATGTCGACCAACAACGTGTTGTCGCCTGCCAGCGGTGAACCGATTATCGTGCCGTCTCAGGACATCGTGCTGGGCCTGTATTACATGACGCGGGCACGTATCAACGTGGCCGGCGAAGGCCTGGTGCTGGCGGATGCGGACGAAGTGAAGCGGGCCTACGATTCGGGGCAGGCGGCGCTGCATGCGCGCATCACCGTTCGCTTGCCGCAGCCGGATGGCAGTTTGGAGCGGGTCGAGACCACGGTGGGGCGGGCTTTGCTGGCGGACATCCTGCCGGAAGGCTTGCCGTTCGAACTGATCAACCGGGATATGAACAAACGCGCTATCTCCGACGTTATCAATGCGTGTTACCGACGCTTGGGTCTGAAGGATACGGTGATTTTCTGCGACCGCCTGATGTATACCGGTTTCGAGTACTCGACCATCGCCAGCATTTCTTTTGGCGTCAACGACATGGTGGTGCCGGAAGAGAAGGATGGCATTTTGGACAGCACCGGGAAGACGGTGGAGGAAATCGAGCGGCAGTATGCTCGCGGCCTGCTGACCAACGACGAGCGCCGGAACAAGGTGGTCGACAGCTGGTCGCAGGCGAACGACGATGTGGCGACGAAGATGATGGAACGCTTGGAGCACGAGGAAGTGGTGGATCGCGAAGGCAACCGGGTGCAGCAGCCGTCGTTCAATTCGATCTACATGATGTCGGATTCTGGCGCACGAGGATCCAAGGCTCAGATTCGTCAGTTGGCGGGAATGCGCGGCCTGATGACCAAGCCGGACAGCACCATCATCGAAACCCCGATTACGGCCAATTTCCGGGAAGGGCTGAATGTCCTGCAGTACTTCATCTCCACACACGGTGCCCGCAAGGGGTTGACCGACACGGCGTTGAAGACCGCCAACTCGGGCTACCTGACCCGGCGCCTGGTCGACGTCGCGCAGGATTTCGTGGTGGTGGAAGAGGACTGCGGGACCCAGAATGGGCTCATCATCCGACCCATCATCGAAGGGGCAGACGTGGTCGAGACCTTGGCGGAACGGGTGCTCGGGCGCGTGACCGCGGAAGACACGATGCGCGGCGACGACAGCAAGGAAGTCTTGATTCCAGCTGGCACGTTGCTGGACGAAGAATGGGTCAAGAAAATCGATGACTGGGGGCTAGGCAAAATCAAGGTACGCTCCGCCGTGACCTGCAATACCCTGCGTGGCGTCTGCGCGAAATGCTATGGGCGGGATCTGGCGCGCGGCATCTTGGTGACCCGAGGCGAGGCAATCGGCGTGATTGCCGCACAGTCCATCGGTGAACCTGGTACGCAGCTCACCATGCGCACGTTCCATATTGGCGGTGCGATCAGTGGTGCCGTTACGGCCGTCAGCAACGTCACTGTTCGTGATGGCGGCCAAGTCAAATTCCGGCAGTTGGAAACCCTTCCGCGCGACAAGAAATCTTGGGTCGTGACGTCGCGTTCCGGCGAGTTGATCGTGACAGACGATCATGGACGTGAACAAGAGGTATACCAGGTCCCTTACGGCGCCCTGCTCAAGGTGAAAGAAGGCGAGTCCGTGGCCGCCGGCCAGATGCTGGCCAGTTGGGATCCGCACATCCAGCCGTTGCTGGCTGATCGGAAGGGATATCTCCGGTTGGTCGATTTCGTGGACGGCGAGACGGTGAGCATGACTACGGACGAAGTGACCGGTCTGTCGAGCATCCGCGTGCTGGATGCCAAGGATCGTCCGCCTTCCGGGCGCGCGCTGACCCCGGCTATCGATCTGGTCGACAAATCCGGCAAGCCAGTCCTGTTTGAAGGAACGGAAAAGGCCGTGCATTACACCTTGCCTGCCGACACCATGATCGGCCTGTCCGAAGGCGCGGCGGTGGGGCAGGGGGACGTGCTGGCCCGGATTCCGTTATCGTCCCGGACCCAGTCCGGCGACATTACCGGCGGACTTCCACGCGTGGTCGACCTTTTCGAGGCACGAACCAAGGCGAAAGCCAACGCGGTGCTCGCGGAGACCGATGGCGTGATCAGTTATGGCACCGAGGTCCGCAACAAGCAGCGCCTGTACATCACGGCCGACGACGGCGCGATAGAAGAAATGCATATCCCGCGTACCAGTCACGTGAATGTCTTCGAAGGTGCCCGGGTGACCCGCGGTGAAGTGCTCGTGGACGGCGAGCTCAATCCCCATGACGTGCTGCGTTTGCGCGGACTGGAAGCCTTGACCGAGCACATCGTGCAGAAGGTTCAGGACGTCTACCGTTTGCAGGGCGTGAAGATCAACGACAAACACATCGAAGTCATCATTCGGCAGATGTTGCGCAAGGTGCAGATCGTGGAGCCGGGCGGATCGACCTACATGGTGGGCGATACGGTCGAGCATGCACGGGCGATCGAAAAGAATCGCGAACTGGCGGAGGATCAGCAGGTTCAGTTCGAGCGGGTGCTGCTCGGAATCGCGAAATCGTCCCTCAGTCGGGAATCGTTCATTTCGGCGGCCTCGTTCCAGGAAACGACCAAGGTGCTGGTGGAAGCCACCATCCGTGACGATCGAGACGAATTGCGTGGTCTCAAGGAGAACGTCATTGTTGGGCGCCTGATTCCAGCTGGCACGGGACTGGCGTATCACACGAAGCGTCGGCAAGCCGATCTGGCCCTGTCACTGGAGGAACTCCAGGCGACGACGAACGGAGGAGGGGAAGCGGCATCTGAGGGAGTTCCGGCGACGGAACTTCAAGCCGTGCCGGACGCGGAGCAGCCGGCACCATTCGCCTGATTCGGTTCGAAACCCCTGATTTTTTACTCGCTTTAGGGCGAGTGGTCGCCTAAAATATAGGTATGAATGCCTCGACCGCCTCTTTTACACCGCCGCGGGACCGTCGTGGACGGTCGTTGCACGATCTGCGGATCTCGGTGACGGACCGCTGCAATTTCCGCTGCACTTACTGCATGCCGAAAGAGGTCTTCAATTCCGATTATGTTTTCCTTGAGCGTTCCCGGCTGCTGACCTTCGAAGAAATCGAGCGTTTGGTTCGCGTGTTCGTCGATCTGGGCGTGGTTAAGTTGCGTCTGACCGGTGGCGAACCGCTCCTTCGACGGCATCTGGATAACCTGGTCGAACGCCTGGCCCAGATTCCGGAAATCGAGGATATTTGCCTGACGACCAACGGGTCCCTGCTGACCGGCGAGACGGCAGCGCGCTTGGCCGAGGCCGGGCTGGATCGGATTACGATCAGCCTCGACGGGCTCGACAACGAAGTGTTTCAACGCCTTTCCGATGTGCAGCGCCCGGTCGACGAAGTGCTGGAGGCCATCGATCATGCGTCCGCGGCAGGCTTGGGACCGGTCAAGATCAATATGGTGGTCAAGCGGGGCGCCAACGAAGACCAGATCCTTCCGATGGCGGAGCATTTTCGGGGCACAGGACATATCCTCCGCTTTATCGAATACATGGATGTGGGCAACGCCAACGACTGGAAACTCGATGCGGTCGTGCCCGCCGAGGAAGTCCTTCAAATAATTGACGGGCAATGGCCGATCGAGCCCGCGGAACCGAATTACCCGGGAGAGGTCGCACGGCGCTGGCGTTATCGGGACGGACAAGGCGAGATTGGTGTGATCGCATCTGTGACCCGGCCGTTCTGCGGCGGGTGCCACCGTGCGCGTTTGAGCGCCGACGGCATGCTGTATACCTGCCTGTTCGCCTCAGACGGTCACGACTTGAAGAGTTTGTTGCGTTCAGGAGCTGACGATCCGGCTCTGAAGCGTGACCTGATCCGCCTGTGGACGGATCGAGGAGATCAATATTCTGAACTTCGCACTGAAGCGACGTCCAAGATTAAAAAAGTGGAGATGTCGTATATCGGCGGGTGAGTCACTCGCCGAGGCGTGGCATCAATTCGACCAGGTTGCAGGGACGAGTTCGGTAGTCCAGCTGTTTTTCAATCAGCTTCTCCCAGGCATCCCGGCATGCACCCGGGGAACCCGGCAGGCAAAATACGTAACAGCGGTTGGCCACGCCGGCCATGGCCCGGGACTGGAGCGTAGACGTTCCGATCACTTCGTACGAGAGCGAACGGAACATTTCCCCGAAACCGTCGATCTGTTTGTCCAGCAGGGGGGAAACCGCTTCCGGTGTCCCGTCCCGTCCGGTCACACCGGTCCCCCCGGTCGTCAGGATTACCTGGATATCCGGTTCCACCAGCCAAGCCGAGACTCGTGCCCGAATCTGGTAAATGTCGTCCGCGACAAGGTCGCGTGCCGCGAGCCGATGGCCGGACGCCCCGATCTTTTCGGCCAGCAGGTCGCCGGATTTGTCTTGACTTTCGTCCCGGCTGTCGGAAACGGTCAGGATGGCAATCCCGAGAGGGATAAACTCACGATCTGTCATAGGCTTGACTCTCTTGAGTGACGTTAGGTGGTATCTGTCGCATGGTGAGATTAATATACTTTCTACAAGCTAAGAAGATCGGACAGCCTCTTGACGGTACCGACTTATGTCGTCCTCAGTCATTTGCACAGGATCAATCAAGCGATAATGTTTCTCGTCAAGGATGGAGATCCCTTGTTCGTCCATATCAAAAGAGAAAAGGGCGATAAGATCATCTTCTATGAATTGCGCTGCGACAGGGCGACAAATTAATTGAGGAAATTTTGAGGCACATAAAGCAAAGTCCTGTTCAATCTGGACTATTCCAATTTGATCATTTCCACCTTTCGCCTGCACCGGGAAAACGTATTGAGCTCCACGCTTGTCCGTGCCGACATAGATTTCATCCGTTTCGACTTGGCCCATATCGGGCACTGTGGTCCTCAGATGACTTTGGAGCGAATAGCACACGACTCCTGAAAAGATGTCAAGGAGCCGGTTGTAGCGTAGTTTGGCAAGTAGCCCCTGTTCGTCACGAAGTGAATACTGAGAGATAATTCCGGGAATTGCGTTTGGAATTTTGATTGCGGCAAGAAGTGGGTTGGTACTAACGCGTGCCGCTTTTGCCAAGGAAAACTCATACCTCGCCTGTCCGGTTGGGCGAATTACCCATTCCAGCCCTTCTGGAGCAGATTTTTGGATTGATTCTGGAAGATCGGTTCGATAACGAAAACTATAGATAACATCTCCGATATTTTTAGGCAATTTGATCCTAAGTCTTTTCGCGGCCTGGACCAGTTCCTCGCGCTCAAAGGACACCTTGTCCATTCCGGGCTTATGATTTCTAGCGAAAATCTCTTCCAACAGTTTGGAGTACCGGCTACCGTCTTTTTTCATATGGTGCTCACCACTAATTAGGGATTTTGAGGCCACTGCAAAACGACAACTTCCTCTCTTATTTGTTGCCGAGTGGTGGTAGCGAGCCGAGTGCGGAACAAATCGACCCCAACGACTCGGTAACCGAGAGATTGGGCAATTTCAGCCAGCAACTGTCCTGTGTGGATCATGACTTGCAGGTACGACGCTTGATCGCCAACCACATAGCCGAGGTAGGCGCCCGGCTTCAAGAGAGTTCGCAATTCTGCCAAGTGACGTGCCATGCCGCCAAAATACAATTTGGTAACCCGTCCGTATTGTCTTTCAAATCCAGAAGTTTTCCCCATGGAAATTCTTCGTTTTTCAATCTCTTCAGCGAGAGTTTGAATCTTTTCATGATCTTCGACCCATTTGTCGTCATCATTGCATCTGTACGCGTTCCGCGTGTTGGAGCAAAGCAGGCTTTTCTTCAAATTCCTCAAATCCTCCTTATTCTTGATGAAGCCGAGCAACACACTCTCTAGACGTGTCGTCCTTGTATAGTCTTTTTCATTCGGATAGGGAGGAGAAGTGAAGATGGCACTGATACTTTGCGGGGCCAGCAATTCTGCTGCTTGACGCGCGTCGGCATGGTGAACGATTGAAGAAGTATCAATCACATTGCCATGACACGACTGGCGCAGATCGTTCGCCATTTTGTGGATTTCGACAAGCCAATTCTCAACAACATGTGCGTCGTGTTTCTTGGTTCGCCGGACGCCCACCTCTGGACCAAAGTGCAGATTGCTGTCGAAGAAGACCAGAGACTTGGCAAAGGCAAGCAATTCATGTTGCCGATAGGGTGAATTCTTTGCGCCTTTGATCTCTTCCAGCAAAATTAAACATTTATGCAAAGGTTTTTGGCTGATGGAGTTTTTCAGCAAAAGAGCGAACTGTTCTTTTTCGAGAGTGCGTGGAGCAGTTTCCGACTCAATAATTTTTTCTGCTTTCTTGGCGATTTTGGCAGCATGGTCCAGCAATTCGTCTGGATTGATAAACCAGTCCACCTTAACCGAGCACGCGAAATGGGCCATTGTGTTAGCCTCGATGCCGATACTAGGAATACCGTGAAGCTTCGCCTCGACCAGAGTGGTTCCAGTGCCGCAAAAGGGGTCTAGGATGGTGTCCTTTTCACTCAGGCCGAATCCGCGAATGTAATCACGAACCAAATGGGCAGGAAACGAGAGCACGAACCGATACCAGTCGTGAAAGCCCCGATCTCGGGCCTCCAGTCTGTTGGCACGGCCATTGCTTCTTGGTGTCGGTGCGGAAGGCATTCCTCCCGGAAACAGGCTGGGTTGCAGCCCGGTATCCTCCCTCGGTTTCAGGAAGCCAGATGGGCCGAGTGTTGCTGGATTCATTTGAATGTGTTGGCCCGACCGCACGTTCTGCATCGGGAACTCCGCACAGTATACGGGAGCGCTGGGAACAAGAAGCTTTTGAGCATGTACTTCTTTATAAAAAAGAAATATTATCAAATATTTGCATTATATTTATTATATAAAATCTTGATTGAATCGGATGTCAGTCATTGCTCTGCTTCCGGGGGGACGATCGGTTCCAACTGAGTGATCAACACCGGGAGGTCATTCTGAACGACCTGCCAGACTCGGGCGTTATTGACGCTGAAATAGCCGTGGACAAGATGGTGACGCATGCCAACAATCTTTCGCCACTCGATTTCTGGATGCGCTTCCTTGATCTCATCGCTTAGGCGGGATGCCGCTTCTCCGATAATTTCTATGGACTTTAGGATGGCATTTCGGTGCAAAAGGCTTTGTTCAAATTCGTGAAACGTCAATTCTGCAGCGAACTCCATGGCATCGCGTGCGGAAGACAGCATGTCGAGCAGGTAAGAGGGGTCACGCCGCATAAATCGTTTTCGCGGAGTGGAGGATGTCTTCACGCCGTATATAGTTCCGGCTGTTTTCGATGGCAATCCACTCGACAAGATCGACTTGTCGGTCGAGCATTCCGCTCAATTCATCCTGTATTCCCACGAAATCCATAAGCGAGTGCCCGGCTTCGGGGGCGAACCTCACCAGCACGTCAATGTCGCTCTCAGGCTTGAAATCTTCACGCAATACGGAGCCGAACAACCCGAGTTCCGTGACCTGCCAGCGTTTGCAGAAGGCGGCAATTTGATCCCGGGACGTGTTCATGCGCGATTTGATGATGTCGTCCGTTTTCATGGGGTTTTCCTCTGGCCCGACATGGCGACCGTCATTATAAGGCGGTCGTCCGAATCAGGTGGTAATCTGCCGGACCTCCTCAGCGGAAAGGCACCCTTGATGCAGCATGCTGGCGACCAGAATATCCATGTCAGCATCCAGCAATCGGCGAATGTCGTCCGCATTCCGGACTCCGCCGGCCGCAGCCAGCCTGCAATCTGGCCGGATTGTCCGAATCCGCTCCAGGAGTTCAAAATCCGGTCCTTCCATGGAACCGACCCGGTGAAGACACATGATGATGACGCAGGCGGGCCAAGTGCCGGGTTGCGCCCAGATTTCGGTTCCGCCGCGCAAGCCTTCCTGATCGAAGTCGAGCGACAGGATTGAGCGATCGTCCTGAGCCGGCCAGTTGCAGGCGAATTCAGTGCCAATGACCGGGCGGAGGTTGTCTGGAAAACTTTCGTCCGGATCTGGAGGAGGTCCGGCATCGACCCAGAATTCGATGGCCGGATGGCGGCGGCATAGTTCTACAATGAGCCGGCATTGGGCGGATTTGCCCATGATGGCATCGAGATCCGCCAGATAGAAAACCGGAAAGGGAGCGAATCGGAGCAGGTCATCGACCACCTGGAAAGGGTCTACGCTGTACGTCAGGGCGGACTGAATCGGTTCGTAGAGCGCACGCTCGCCCCCCGCAGCCTGTACGACCTTACCCTGTCGGATGTCCAGGACGGGAATGATGCGACGCATTGAGAGATGAAAGTTTTTATTTTCGAATACGTTTGTGGAGGAGGGTTTCAGGATGATTCGCCGCCGCCGGATCTGCTTCGGCAGGGGCGTGAGATGCTGCGTGCGGCGCTTGCAGACTTCTCGCGCTTACCGGATCTGGTGCAAGTTTATACCCTGATCGAGGAACGGTTTGCGTTCGACCTGCCCGGACGAGTCCAGTGTTGGCACCCTGACGGCTCATGGCAGGACGCTTGGAAGAGTCTCGTGGGACATTGCGATGCGGTCTTGGTGATCGCCCCCGAAAGCGAAGGTCAGCTCGAATGCTTGTGCGCGGAAGTGCTGGAAGAGGGCAGGAAGGGATTGAATTGTTCGCTTGAAGCGATTCGCCTGACTGCGGACAAGTGGATGCTTAATCGTCGCCTTCAGGCGGTGGGAATCCCGGCGGTGGAGACGCGCACATGGAATCCCTCGGAACCGGTTCCGGCTCAGGGCGTGATCAAGCCGCGTGACGGAGCCGGGTGCGAGGAGACATTTGCATTGGACATGCAGTCAATCTCACCGGTTTTGGACCCTGAGAGCCGGTGGATATGGCAGCCTTGGATCTCCGGGCAACCAGCCAGCCTGAGCCTTCTGATAGGGGAGAACGAAGTAGAGGTTCTGTCCTGCAATAGAATTCATTGCAAGAACCAGGAGGGGCGGTTGCATGTGCATGAACTTGAAACCGGAGGATTCGATGGGAATCTGCGTTTCGAAGAAGAAGCGCGGGCCTTGGCCTCCCGGATCGTGGCTGCGGTACCGGGCCTGCGAGGTTACGTGGGCGTGGACGTGATGTGGCAGGAGGAATCGCTGATCGTGCTGGAGATCAATCCGCGCCTGACCTCGACGTACGCCGGATTGGCAATGCCGCTGGCTGAACGAATGCTCCAGGTGTTTGACTGTATGGAAATCCCGGCATGAGCGATGTGATCGGCTGGGACATTGGGGGGGCCCACGTCAAGGCGGTGCAAGTCGATGAGGGCGGACGGGCCCTGAAGGTCTGGCACCGGATGGTGCCGCTTTGGAAGGGTTTGGATTACTTCATGGAGACGGTCAGGGGAATACGGGAGGAGGCAGGCGGGCACGATCTGCGGCACGCTGTCACGATGACGGGGGAGTTGGCGGACATCTTTTCAACACGTGCGGAAGGGGTTCGCCGGATCGGCGAGTGTCTGGCGCGGGTCTTGTCCGGCGATGCCCTTTCTTATTTTTCGGCCAATGCGGAATTCATCGAGGATCCGGTGCAACGATCACACTTGATCGGTTCCATGAACTGGGTCGCTTCGACACGACTGGTCGCGCGCTTTGTCGAGCAGGGCGTTTTTGTGGACGTCGGAAGTACCACGACGGATTTGATCCGGATTGCGGAAAACCAGGCAAAGGTAACCGGATTTTCCGATGCGGAGCGTCTGGCTTGCCAAGAGCTCTTGTACACCGGCGTGACTCGGACACCGCTGATGAGTCTGGCTGCCCAGATAGATGTGGACGGCCTTCCCTGCAATCTGATGGTGGAACACTTCGCGACAACCGCAGATGTATACAACTTGCTGGGTCAATTGCCGGAGGGCCTGTACCCTTTCGACACGGCCGATGGTGCAGGATGTTCCAAGTTCGAGTCGGCTCGTCGAATCGCTCGGATGATCGGGCGGGACTGCGAAGAAGGAGAGGGCTTGGACGAATGGGTTTGTTTGGCACAGACATTTGCCGATCTGCAACAGGAACGGATTCTGGAGAACCTGCAGATGCATATTTCTGCAGGCTCTACCGGGATCCTGGTTGGTGTGGGCACTGGGCGGTTCTTGCTGCCGCCGCTTGCGGAACGCTGTGGGTTGAAGCACCAGGATATTGATGGCCTGCTGGCGTCCCGCTTTACTGCGGAAGGGGCCTTCACCCTGGCGGATTGCCTCCCGGCCTATTCCGTTGCCGAGTTGTATCGGCTTGAGCATGCGTGTCGTTGAACTGCCGTGGCAGGCGGATCCAACGCGCCGCTTCAGCAGATTTTCCGACCGGCCTTGGGCGGTCTTGCTCGACAGTTGCCACGATCAGAGCGGGCAGGGCCGTTTTGACATTTTTGCCGCCGAACCCTACGCAACCTTCGAGTCCACCGGGCGGCGGGCGGTTCTGACCCGCGGAGGCGAGCGGCAGGTTCTGTACGGAAATCCTTTTCGTCTGCTTTCTGAACTGCTGGGGCCGCAGGCGGAAGGCGACAAGGGCATTCCTTTCTGCGGTGGCGCAATCGGCTATCTGTCCTACGAACTGGGCCGGGACTGTGTTGGCCTGACTGCCCCCCGGACCGATATGCCGGGCTATCCGGAACTGGCCATGGGTTTTTACGATTGGTCGGTCGTCAGCGACCACCAGGAGCAGCGTTGCTACTTGGCGACGCACGAACGGTCGCCTGCGACCCGGCTTGTCTGGGAAGACCTGCACGCTCGATTGCTTGACGAGCCTCCCGTTCAGGAGGATTCATACCGCTTGTTGGCGCCATTGTGTTCAGACTTCACGCAAGAGGTCTACGCGACGGCGTTTCAAGCGATCCAGAACTATATCGAGGCAGGGGACTGCTACCAGGTCAACTTGGCGCAACGTTTCTCGGCACCCAGCGAGGGCCGGCTGTGGACAGCCTATCAAACCAGCCGGACGATTAATCCCGCTCCGTTCTCCGCCTACTTCAACCACCCGGAGCTTGAAATTGCCAGTGCTTCTCCAGAACGGTTTTTGGAAGTGATGGACGGGCAAGCCGAAACCTGCCCCATCAAGGGGACGGCCCGCCGCATTCCCGGGCAGGAGCAACAACAGCGTGATGAATTGAAAGAAAGCGTAAAGGATCGGGCCGAAAACCTCATGATCGTGGATCTGTTGCGCAATGACCTGAGCAAGAACTGCGCCGCAGGGACGGTCAAGGTGCCGGAACTGTTCAAGGTCGAAAGTTTTGCCACAGTGCATCATCTGATCAGCACGGTAACGGGGGAGTTGCGCGAGGGTCGGACGGCACTGGATCTTCTTGAAGGGTGTTTCCCTGGGGGCTCGATTACCGGAGCCCCGAAGCGTCGAGCGATGGAAATCATCGAGGAACTGGAGCCGAAGCCGAGAGGCGTGTACTGTGGCAGCCTCGCGTATATCGGATTCAATGGGAACATGGACAGCAACATCGCGATTCGTACGATGGTGCAGGCAGGGGGAGAGACCAGCCTGTACGCAGGCGGTGGACTGACACATGGCTCGCAAATGGAAGCGGAGCATCAGGAGTGCTTGGACAAAGCCACGGCCATGCGGGAGGTTTTGGAGAAATACAGGGCGTGAGTGGGGTGCGCGCGGGGGGGCGACAAAAGGAAAAATCTGTGTATGATGGGGATGCCCAGTTGATGCACGTCTAATATCTGCGAGGGGGGCTTTATGCATCTAAGGAATTTTCTAATTTCTTCCTGTCTTGTTCCATTCTTGGCTGTCGGCGGCAGTATTTCGGCGCTGGCCGCGGAGGAAGAGACAGAAAAGATCACTGTTGTCGGTACTCGGAGTCATGAACGATCGGCAGCCGATTTGGCGGTTCCGGTGGATACGCTTGATGCCAGAACGCTGCTTCGGCAGGGCGCGTCCCGGATGGAAGATATGCTGTCCCGGATAGCGCCATCGTTTACCGCAGGCTTGGAGCCGCTTAGTGATGCGGCGACCTTGGTTCGGCCTGCCAACATGCGCGGCCTCCCGCCGGATTCGACGCTGGTCTTGGTCAACGGCAAGCGCCGTCACCGATCTTCGGTCATCACGTTCTTAACAAACGGCCTGAATGCCGGGTCGCATGGAGCTGACCTCTCCGCCATTCCTGCTATCGCCCTTGACCGGGTGGAGATCCTGCGCGACAACGCAGGGGCGCAGTACGGTTCCGACGCGGTCGCAGGAATCATCAATTTCGTGCTGAAGGAGGATTCCGAAGGGGGAAGCCTGGATGTCCGTTGGGGCCAGTACTACGAAGGGGATGGCGAGAACATCACGGTGTCCGGCAATATCGGCCTGCCGCTGACGGAAAATGGGTTCCTGAACCTTAGCGCAGAGTACAACGAGGCCGACCCGACCTATCGCAGCACGCAGAGCGGTCGGTCGAACTATCTGATTGATGCGGGCAACCAGCACGTGCGGACGAATCCTCCGCCGATGGTCTGGGGGGCACCGGACATCGCGGACAACTACAAATTGTTTGCGAATGCCGCCATCGGGTTGGGTGCTCTGCATGAGGTTTATGCGTTCGGTAACTACGCTGAACGCACCGTGGATGGTGGATTTTATTTCCGCAGTCCACGGCGGCGCAAAGGAGTTTTTGCAGACGAGGAGGGCGAAAGCATTGCGATCCGGGACGCGCAACAGCCCTCCATCGTGATCGACCAGATGCCTTGGGCAGACCCTGACAACTATGTCTCTAGCAATTGCCCGCTGAGTGTGGAGCAATCGGCCAAGGGAGAAGGAACGGAGTTGAATGCTATCGAAGCGGATTCGCGGTGCTACGCTTTCAACCTTAAGTTCCCCGGTGGTTTCACGCCGCAGTTCGGTGGAGACATTGAGGATTCGAGCTTTGCGCTCGGCATTCGTGGGGAGTTGATGGAGGACTTCACCTATGATCTCAGTGCCGTGTACGGCCGCCACGAAGTCGATCATTTCATCTATAACACGCTCAATCCACAGTTGGCAAAACTGAGGAATGACATCCCGACTTCGTACAAGCCGGGCGGTTACGTCGAGACCGACTACACGATCAATCTCGATTTCACAACGCAAATCGACGTCGACGCCTTCTATTCTCCCCTGCATGTCGGATTCGGCGTGGAGTACCGTGAGGAGGAGTTCGAAACGAAACGCGGCGAGCTTAATTCGTGGTTCATCGACTACTACACCACTGATTTGAGCGGGGACGGTGATACTACTCCCGAAGCCACCGATAGCGGTGAATTTGACGAGCCAGCGAATCTGGCGTCGATGACCTGTGCAGAATACCAGGAATACAGTGCCCGAGAGGATCTGAAGCAGAAGTATGGTTATTTGGGGGCTGGTTCCAACGGCTTCACCGGATTCTCGCCCTGCGCGGAAGGCAAGGATGACCGTTCCAGCATCGGGGCCTACATCGACTTCGAGGCGGACGTGACCGAAAACATGCTGCTGGGCCTGGCGGTCCGGCACGAAGATCCGGAAGAATTCGACTCGACCCTGGATGGCAAGTTCTCCGCCCGGTTCCAGGCGACGGACTCACTCGCCTTGCGGGGTTCGGTTGGTACCGGTTTCCGAGTGCCGACGGTCGGTCAGGCAAATGTGCAGAACGTCACGACGACCATTTCGGATGGACAACTGGTCGACGAACTTACGCTGCCCCCGACGCACACATTGCTGCAGGGGGTCGCCGAGTCGCTGGATGCGGAAGAATCGACCAGTTTAGGGTTGGGTACTGTCATCAATGTCGGCGGCTTCGATCTGACCATTGACTACTACCACATCGAAGTTGACGATAGAATCGCAATCACCTCTCCGGAAGCCTTGGACTGCCTGCTGATGAGGAAAGCAGGCCATGCGGGGCAATGTGTCGACATCACGAAGACGAGCAACATATCGGTAACTGACCGCACCGATAAAGATTCAACCCGTGTCTTTTCGAGTGTTCTCAGGGACGAGGCCAAAGCCAAAGCGCAGGATGAACCGGCATTGACAGACGCTGAAGAAGCGAGATTTGCTGATGCAGTGGCGGAAAGGGAGGCGTTGCGCTCTGCGGTGCCGAACATCGATGCCATCAGTCAAGCGAAATACTACGCCAACGACTTCGATACGACCACCGAAGGGATCGACATCGTGGCAACCTATCCGATGGAGTTTCTGGACGGGCTGACCACGCTGACCCTCGCGGCGAATTGGAATCGGACGAAAATCGACAAACGCAACTCTGGGACCATCAATGACCGCAGGAAGCATATTATCGAAAACGGACGGCCGAAAGTCCGCTGGACCCTGACGGCTGACCACGAGTCCGGCCCGTGGCAGATTCTGGGCCGTGTGCGTTACTACGGGTCCCACGTGGATTATGCTGGGGGAGGTTATGAGAATGACATCACGCTGGCCGAAGCCCGCACTCTCGTGGACCTTGAGGCGACCTATAATTTCACGGACAATTTCGCTTTCGCTGTCGGTGCGGAGAACCTTCTTGACAACGAACCGACGCGGCATGCACATCAAGGTAGTTACGGGAACCTCTACCCGGAATCCACGCCGTTCGACTACAACGGAGGGTTCTACTACGCCAAGGCCATGTTGAACTTCTGAAGTGTTTCAGTTCGCGCCTCTGGGCGCGGAATTGATTGATTTGTCGGGCGCAGCCATCAGGTTGCGCCCGATTCTTTTGTGGCTTTTCTGAATAGCATTGCAGGTCTGCGAGTGACAGGTGTGCATGGCTGTGAGCAGACTGAAACGAGATAGCCGGTTTGGTATATAGTGAGGCCACAAACTTTTTCTAGGGTGGTTCAGTTCAGCATGTTGCTTAGAAAAAATACTTTAGTTCCTGTTTGCTGCTTGGCTATCACCATTTGTGGCGGCACCTTGGCGTTGGCCGCCGAGGAAGATGTCGAAGAGATCTCGGTTGTCGGCTCGCGTGGGCACGAGCGCTCAGCTGCTGATCTGGCGGTTCCGGTGGATGTGCTGGATTCCAGCGAGTTGCTGAGGCAGGGCGACTCCAGGATGGAATCAATGCTGTCTAGGATCGTACCGTCTCTCAATGTGAATCAGGAACAAATCAGCGACGAGGCGACGCTTGTGCGTCCGGCGAGCCTTCGGGGCTTGCCTCCAGATTCAACCTTGGTCCTAGTCAACGGCAAGCGCCGCCATCGTTCGTCCGTGATTACCTTTGTGGGATGGGGATTGAACGATGGTTCGCATGGCGCAGATCTTTCTTCGATTCCCGCAATTGCCCTGGAACGGGTCGAAGTCCTGAGGGATGGCGCGGCTGCACAATATGGCTCCGACGCAGTGGCTGGAATTCTGAATTTCGTTCTTAAAGATGCAGCCGAGGGCGGGAGCTTGGATGCTCGTTGGGGCCAGTATTACTACGGGGACGGTGAGAGTGTGACCGTATCGGGCAATATGGGTTTGCCACTGACGGACAACGGGTTCCTCAATCTCAGCGCTGAATTCAACGAAGTCGACCCGACTAGTCGCAGTGTGCAGAGAGCCGATGCACGAGCTCTGATTGCAGCAGGAAACACGGATGTGCGAACACCTAAAGCACAAATTTGGGGGGCACCCGACATCAAGGACAATTACAAACTTTTCGGAAATGCCGCTATCGGTTTAGGGGACTCACACGAAGTTTACGCGTTTGGCAATTACTCTGAGCGAACCACAGAAGGAGGGTTTTTCTTCCGCCACCCGCATAACCGGGACGGGGTTTTTGCCTATCCGGATGAATTGTTGGGTCTTGTGAATAAAAAGCGGGAGCAGGAAGGCAACAAACCGTTTCCATCTCAGAAAGTCTTGGTAGTCCATCACGAAAACCCCTCGACGACAGGTCCGCAGGATGGCCTTAGGTATTCGGATCAGGAGATTGCGGATGCCGAGCAGAGCCTTATCAATGGCACATACATGGATAACAACGCGAACTGCCCCGACATCAACATTGTCAACGGGGTTATCAATCAGGAAGATTTGGTAGCAGTGAATGCGGCAGAGAATTGCTTTGCCTTCAACGAGCCTTTTCCTGGCGGCTTCACGCCGCAGTTTGGTGGCGACATAGAAGACTCCAGTATCGCGTTCGGATTCCGCGGCGAATTGCCTTGGGGATTAACGTACGATGCAAGTGCTGTTTTCGGGCGCCATGAAGTCGAGTTCTTTATGAAAAACACCATCAACCCGCAGTTGGCGTCAGAGGGAAAGTATATTCCGACCGATTACAAGCCCGGCAGTTTCATTGAGACCGATCAGATATTCAACTTGGATTTCACCAAGCAATTCGACATCGAAGCTTTCCATTCCCCTCTGAACGTGGGATTTGGTTTTGAATATCGCGAAGAGGAGTACGAGATTGAGCCCGGAGGGAAGAATTCCTGGTTCATCGACTATCTTTCGAAATCCGGCACTGAGCAAGATCCAGTATATGGAGAATATGACGAGCCGGATCTTTTGGCGATTAGTTGCGATGAGTATAGGGATTTCCTTGGCGAGATCGAGGCCGGAAATGTTGTACCCAAGTATCCGACGCTAGGTGTAGGATCCAACGGCTTCCAAGGGTTCCGGCCGGACCCGTGCGACCCAGCCAATGGCAAGCATGACCGCTCCAGTGTTGCAGCTTACGTCGATTTTGAGGCGGATGTCACGCAAGATTTGCTGCTGGGTGTGGCGTTTCGCCATGAAGATGCGGAAGAGTTCGACTCGACTTTGGATGGGAAAATTTCCGCACGCTTTCAAGCGACCGACACGATGGCTCTACGCGGCTCGTTCAGCACGGGATTCAGGGTTCCTACCGTGGGCCAGACGAATATCCTCAAGTCGAGCACCAACTTGGAGGGGAATAAATTGGTCGATGAACTGACGGTGCCAACAACGCATCCGCTTCTGGCAGGGATTGCCGAGCCGCTGGAGGCAGAGGAATCTGTCAGCGTTGGATTAGGGACGGTGTTCAGTGTGGGGAACCTCGATGTTACCGTGGATTACTATCATATTGAGGTCAAGGATCGAATCGCAACTACATCTAAAAAACATCGGGACTGCCTGCTTTTGCAAAGAGCCGGGCTAGGGACTTCTTGCGGGTTTGTAGATAGCGAGACTCTCGCCAAAGATAGTTCCGGCAATTTGAAGGCGCTGGCCTACAACTTGGAATTTGATACCGAGAGTGATCGACCTGCTGGGGTGGAATCAAGAGCATATGAATCCACGGTTCCAGGTGCAACAGTTCCGGGTGTTACGGGCGATGCTACTGTGCGACAGATCATCAATCACCAGAAAGATCTATTGCGCCCAAACGTGCCGGCCATCGACACGTTAGTTCAAGCGAAATGGTTTGCCAATGATTTCGACACGACAACCGAAGGAATCGATGTCGTTGCGACTTACCCAATGGGATTATTCGGAGGTCTGACCCAGTTTACCCTTACCGGGAACTACAACCGTACAACGATTGATGAGAGGAACACCGACACAATCGGCAACGTGCGCAAGCATCAGATCGAGGAGGGTCGCCCGAAAATCCGGCTGACATTAACTGCAGATCATCAGGCGGGTCCTTGGCGGCTGTTGAGTCGGGTGCGTTATTACAGTAGCCATATCGAGTACCACCTGAATGAGCCAAGCCTGTTTTTGCGCGCCGATGCCCGTTTCCTGATGGATCTCGAGGCTGCTTACAATTTTACGGATCAGTTCTCTCTAGTGGTCGGCGCTGAAAACCTTTTGGACGAAGAGCCGACTGTTAATCCCTATGATTCCATAGCGGGCGCCGAGTATCCCTTGTTTGTGCCGTTCGATTCCAACGGGGGGTTCTACTACCTGAAAGCCGTGGCACGCTTTTAGGCGAGCAGGCACACCGTTCAGGCGCGACTGTCTGGCTCTTTTGCAGGGCCTAGCAGGATGGCCGCGCCCCGGGTGTCCGGGTTTGATTCCAGTGCGAGCTTGATGATGACGGTCAGCGGGATCGAAAGCAGCATGCCGACCGGACCGAGCAGCCAGCCCCAGAAGACCAAAGACAAAAACACTACCAGAACCGACAGTCCCAGGCGCCGGCCCATCAGGTGCGCCTCAAGAATTTGTCCAATGACCGTATTGATAACAACGTAACCGAGAATTACAGGTACTGTCATGGCTGCCCCGAGTTGCAGCCAAGCCAGCAGGACGGCTGGGATGGCAGCCAGGATAGAGCCAACATTGGGGATGTAGTTGAGCAGGAAGGCGACCAGTCCCCAAAGGATGGCGTGGTCGAGGCCGAGCAAGGTCAGCCATCCGGCCACCAGCACTCCGGTCAGCAGGCTGGTCAGCGTTTTCGTGGCGAGGTAGCGGTTGACGCTATCGGTGAACTGGCTCAGCGCAAAGCCGGATTCGGAATTCTCGAAGGCTCGCTGGATTTTCTTCGGCAGCTCGAGGGCTTCCAAGAGGATAAATATGACTGCCAGAAGAATCAGCAGGGCATTGGTCAGGAGTGCGCCGAACCCGCTGAGGAGATCGGCCACCAGGTTGAGGAAGAACGCCGGGTCGAGATAGGCTGACAATCCGGCGTCGAGTTCGACCCAGCCTTGTTGCGACAGCCACTGCCCAACGTGCTCCACATGCTCCCGAAGTTGTTCATAGTAGGTTGGCATGGTCTGACGAAAGCCGGTGATGGATGCGCCAATCAGGGCGGCGAATCCAACACCTGCGGCAATCAGACCTGCGATCATGGTCACCAGGGCGAGCAGGTTGGGGAACCCGCGCTCCCGCAACCATTTCATGGGTGGTTCGCAAGCGATGGCAATGAAGACCGCGAGCAGGAAGGGGACGACGATCTCGCGTGCTTGCTGCAAGGCGGCGGCCACGATGACGAAGCACGTGACAGCCAGCAGGGTTTTGAGGGATGTGGACATGTCGCGGCAGATCCTAGGTTGTATCCAGGAGCTCGGCCTTCGGCTTGCCTAGCGCCGCCTTCAGGATGAAGAAGCCGATCAGTGCCGACAGCAGGGAGCCAAGCATGATGCCAATCTTGTCCTCCACGATCAACGCAGGCATGTCGCCGTGCGCCAAAGTGGAGACGAACAGGCTCATGGTGAACCCGATGCCGCACAGGAAAGACATGCCTAGGAACGCCGGCCAGTGCACGCCGCTTGGCAGGGAGCCGAATCTCAGAGCCGACCCCAAAGCAGCGAACAGGCAGATTCCGACAGGCTTGCCGACCAGCAGCCCCAACAGGACTCCGAGCGTAAGCGCGTCACCTAGGTCGGAGGGCGTCGTGTCCCACAGATAAACTCCAGCGTTGCAGAAGGCAAAGACGGGCAGTATCCCGAAAGCGACCCAGCCGTGAAATTGGTTCTCTAGCCGAGTCAACGGAGAATACTGGTGGTCGTGCGGAACATGGGTGGGGATCGTAAACGCCAGGATGACGCCGGCCATGGTGGCATGGACTCCGGATTTCAGGATGAAATACCACAAGACCACTCCGATCAGGAGGTAGGGGATGGCGCTACTGACCTTGAATCGGTTGAGACCGACCAAGAGCACTAGGCACAATGCGGCATAGCGCAAGGCTTCCAGCGATAGGTCTTCGGTGTAATACAAGGCGATGATCAGTACGGCGCCAAGGTCATCCAGGATCGCGACCGCGAGGAGGAAAATTTTGAGCGAGTAGGGAACTCGCGATCCGAGCAGCATCAATACGCCCAACGCAAAAGCAATATCGGTCGCGGTGGGGATGGCCCAGCCCCGCATGGCGATCGGATCCTGGTAGTTGAGGCTGGCGAAGATCAGAGCGGGCACCAGCATGCCGCCGATGGCGGCAAAGGCCGGAGAAATGGCGCGGTCGACGGAGGCGAGGTGCCCCTCCATGAACTCGCGCTTGAGTTCCAGTCCGATGACGAAGAAGAAGATCGCCATCAAGAGGTCGTTGACCCAGAGCAGCAGGGTCTTGTGCAGGGCGACGGGCCCGGCAACCAAGGAAATTGGCGTGCCTATGAAATTCTCGTACCAGTCGTGCGCGCCGAAATTGGTCAGGAGAATGGCGGCGGCGGCGGATGACACCAGCACGACGCTGCTGAAGGCTTCGGTTTTCCGGAAATGACGCAGGACATCCCGGACGTACTCGAAAGCCGAGACCATAACCTGCATGGAAGTCTTCGAAGGAGAAATTCGTAAATGCGCACGGCTATTGTAACTGCCCGTATGCCGGAGAACGGGCACCCGGTCGGTGATAATATGCGCGCGGAAACTTTTCTGGACACTCCGCCTTTCATATGCAGGAACGCTACGACCCTGAAGCCGTAGAACAGGAAGCCCAGAAGTACTGGCGGGACAACGAATGCTTCTCTGCACAGGAGAAGCCGGGCGAGCGCAAGTTCTACTGCCTGTCCATGTTTCCGTACCCTAGCGGCCGATTGCACATGGGACATGTGCGCAACTACACGATCGGAGATGCCATTGCGCGCTTCCGCCGGATGCGTGGCGACAACGTGATGCAGCCGATGGGGTGGGACGCCTTCGGCCTGCCGGCTGAGAATGCTGCGTTGGAGCGCAAGGTTCTCCCTGGCGCCTGGACCCGGAGAAACATCCAAGCCATGCGCGAGCAGTTGCAGCGTCTGGGATTCGGCTACGACTGGGAACGCGAACTGGCGACCTGTGACCCGGAATACTATCGGTGGGAGCAGTGGTTTTTCATCCGCTTGTTCCAGAAGGGTCTGGCTTATCGGAAAAAGGCGCTGGTCAACTGGGATCCGGTCGACCAGACCGTGTTGGCCAACGAACAGGTCATCGAGGGACGCGGCTGGCGTTCTGGTGCCGTCGTCGAGCAGCGGGAAATCGAGCAATGGTTCCTGCGAATCACGGACTATGCCGAGGAATTACTCGATGCCTTGAATCAGTTGGAGGGTCGGTGGCCGCCCCAGGTGTTGCAAATGCAGCGCAACTGGATCGGTCGCTCGGAAGGGGTGGAGATCCGGTTTGATCTGGAGGGACGGGAAGAGCCGCTGACGGTGTTCACCACGCGTCCGGACACCTTGATGGGAACGACCTATATGGCGCTCGCTCCCGAGCATCCAATTGTCCAGGAAATATCTAGATCTAACAAAGATTTGAAAGACTTTCTTAATCAATCTGCCCAGACTTCCGAGGAGTCGCTCCGGGATCGGGAAGGATATCCGCTCGGGCTGAATGCGTTACATCCGCTGACTGGCGAGACGCTGCCCGTGTGGGTGGCCAGTTTCGTGTTGATGGAATACGGCTCCGGGGCGGTGATGTCGGTGCCGGCCCACGACCAGCGCGATTGGGAGTTCGCACGACACCATGGCTTGCCGATCCGGCAGGTGATTGCTCCATCCGACGGTTCAGAAGCCGATTTGGATGCCGAAGCCTATTTAGACTGGGGCGTGCTGGTCAATTCCGGGGAATTTGACGGGTTGAGTTCCGAAGAGGGCTACGCCGCCATCGCTCAGCGGTTGTCCGGGCAGGGTTATGGGGAATCCGTGGTGCGCTACCGGCTGCATGACTGGGGAGTGTCCCGGCAACGCCGCTGGGGTTGCCCCGTTCCGATGATCCACTGTGAGGAATGCGGTGTTCTGCCGGTCCCGGAAGAAGACTTGCCGGTGGTTCTCGACGAGACCCTGCCGCCGGAGGCAGAGCTCCCCGAGAGCTGGAGAGTCGTGGAATGCCCGGAGTGCGGCAGGCCGGCACAGCGAGACACGGATACATTCGACACGTTCGTCGAATCCAGTTGGTATCAGGCGCGGTTCTGTTCGCCCGGTGCCGATGACGCCATGCTGGACGATCGTGCGAGTTACTGGCTGCCGGTCGACCAGTACATCGGGGGAATCGAGCATGCCATCCTGCATCTCCTATATGCACGATTTTTCCATAAGCTGATGCGCGACGAAGGGCTGGTTGACGGCGACGAGCCATTCGCGCACCTTCTGACTCAGGGCATGGTGCTCAAGGACGGGCACAAGATGTCAAAGTCATGGGGCAACGTGGTCGACCCAGAACCGTTGATCGAGCGCTACGGTGCGGACACGGTGCGCCTGTTCGTGCTGTTCGCGTCGCCGCCCGAACATACGCTGGAGTGGTCCGACAGCGGGGTCGAGGGGTGTTCGAGGTTTCTGAAGCGGTTCTGGCGATTCGCCCACCAGCACCGGGATTGCGCGTCTGCAGAAGGCGTTGATGCGGGTGGGCTTGATTCGCAGCAGGAGGAATTGCGCCGCAAACTGCATGAAACGATCCAGAAGGCGGGTCGCGTGGTCGAGCAGCGGCATACGTTCAACACGGCGATTGCCGCCAACATGGAACTGCTCAATGATTTGATGCGCCTTTCCGAGGATGGCAAGGCGGAGCCGGGCCTGGTGCGCGAGTGCTTGGAGGCGATGCTCCGCATGCTGGCGCCAGCCATTCCGCACCTGACTCATGTGCTGTGGGACGAATTCGGGTTTGCCGGAGTGGTTTTGGATCAACCTTGGCCGGAAGCGGATGAATCCGCCCTGCAGCGCTCAGTCGAGCAAATCGTGGTTCAGGTGAACGGCAAGGTCCGGGCGCAGTTGGAACTTGCGGTCGACATCGGCGAGGACGAGTTGCGGCAGAAAGTGTTGGATAATGCTAAAGTGCAACGCTTCATTGAAGGAAAAACCGTGGTTCGTTTCATTCAGGTCCCGCACAAGCTCGTCAATGTCGTGGTGCGTGATGCGTAGGGGGCCCTTTCTGCTGGGCGCAGTTTTCTGCCTGACTCTCGGAGGGTGCGGATTCCAGTTGGCAGATTCCAAGGGGGTCGCGACCAAGATCCCGCAAGCCTCGTTGCAACTGGTCGGGGGATCTCCGGGATTTCGCCAAGTACTTGAGCGCAAGTTGCGCGGCGGCGGTGTCAAAGTGGTGGGAGGCGACGCGGCGGCCGATTTAATCGTTTATCTGGAAGGCCCGGAGGAGCGCCATCAGGTCATCGGCGTGACCACCGAAATGGACGCTCGCGAATATGAAGTCGGGTTGCATTTGACCGTACGCCTGCAGCGACCGGGTGAAAAGCCATCGGCACCAGCCGTCGTGTCGCGCTACCGGCACTGGCTGTTTGATTCGGAAGACTACCTCGCGGCCGACGAGGCTCGCGCGGTCCTGAAGAAGGAACTGAGCGGGGAATTGATCGAGGCGCTGCTGCTGCGCATCCGCGCCTATGCCGAACAGTAGCGGCAGGCGCTCATGAGGGAAGCATGACCGAGCCAACCCTGTTCGAAAGAATCATCAATCGCGAGATCCCCGCGGATTTCGTGTACGAAGACGAGGTTTGCGTCGCGTTCCGGGATGTCAACCCCCAAGCGCCGACGCATGTACTGATCGTGCCGCGCAAGCCACTGGACCGGGTGGCGAATGCCGAAGAGGAAGATCAGGCGATGCTGGGTCACTTGCTGCAGGTGGCGGGGAAGGTGGCCGAACAACTGGGTTGCCGGGAAGCTTTCCGACTGGTGATCAACAACGGTGCCGAAGTCGGGCAGTCGGTTTTTCATTTGCATGTGCACCTGCTGGCCGGGCGTTCATTCGGCTGGCCGCCTGGCTGAGTATGGAGCAGGCTGCACACTGGTACGCTATTGATTGGCGATGCCGCCATACTTGGGGGAAATCCGCCTACAACACGATGTGGTGCCTGATCGGGTGCGCCATCGGTGATTTTGGCACGATCTTTTACTTTCAGTACTACCAGATCGAAGTCTCACCGTGGCTGATTCTAGGATTGGCCATGCTCAACGGCATCCTGACCAGTATTCTCTTGGAGACGATCCTGCTGATGCGAAGCATGCCGTTCAACGTGGCGCTGCGCACGGCGGCAGGAATGAGCCTGATCAGCATGGTGTCGATGGAAATCGCGATGAATTTGACGGATTGGTTGCTGGTCGGTAGCCTGCAGTTGCGTTGGTGGTCGATACTGCCGGCTTTGGCGGCCGGTTTTGTCACGCCTTGGCCTTACAACTACTGGAGACTCAAGGCGTTAGGCATGGCCTGCCACTGAATCTGTCGGGCAAGGCTGGCCACTCTTTCCTAGGGAGTAGGGTACATGCTTGTCCTCCGGCATGGGAGCTGAAGGTCTAGCGAAATCTACAACCGAGAGATTTGGGGTCGTCTTTCGCCACGTTTCCTTTATTCACCAAGCGCTCGTACGACCGCATCCGGGTCATGGGCGATGACGGTCAACAGGACTCGTGCGGCTCGGTCCGGGACGCGACGGCCTTGTTCCCAGTCTTGTATGGCACGTGCGTCTAGGCCAAATCGGGTTGCGAATTTCTGCCGACTTAGTTTCAAGCGTTTGCGCACAGCTAGGATCCGATCCGCAGAGGGATCGTCAACGATCCGGCACATAAGGTCGATTTTGCCGCGCACATGGGAAAGAACTTCGTCCAAGGCGGCTTCAGTTTCCCGGCCAATCCGGGTTCGTTCCGTTGTCATTTTTTGACCTCCTCCTTCTTGATAGTGGCTACTAACCGAGCAAGTATTTTTCGGTCGGCTGAAGTCATCTCTTCACGGCTTGCCTTGGCATAGGCAGTCAGCAAATAGATGGCTTTGGCGCTAGCATGGTAAAAGTACAGGGTTCGAATCCCACCTCGTTTGCCTCGGCCGGAGCCAGGCCACCGAAACTTGCGTATCCCGCCTGTCCCCCGGATGATCGGCGCTCCGATAGGGTCAGCGGCAATCGTCGTTTCCATAGCCTCCCGGGATTCTTTCGAGACCAGCTTTTTGATGGCACGTTCATAAGTACGAGTAAAGAAAAGTTCCATCAACCCTATTATGCGGCATTGCCGCATGTTTTTCAATACCTTTGGTCGGCAGGGGCATATATGGTGAAATCTTTATGCTATCGAGAGTCTTTCAATCCATGTGAATAGGATATGGCCGTTTGAGGTTCTGCCGTGTTTTCAGGATCAGGCCTCCCGAATTCCTTTTCAATCAACCTTAAAATCCGTTGATTTTCACCTGCCAAATCGGAGAGGGCACCAAATCCAGCCATCCACGGTGCTTCCGCTTCGCGGGTCTGAGTGTCCTGTGTGTAATGCCGAATCTGTTCCTCCAGCGCAGTCGTAAAAAACTGTTTCATGGTGACGCCGCGGCTCGCGGCAATCGCTTTGACACGCCGGAAGGTGGCGTCGGGAAGTTCAATAGTTGTTTTCATTCCGCGGTTTTCCCATAGTTTGAGCCCCCGGTCAAATTATCCTATCGGCTATAATTCCGTTCTGCCTGATTTAAGGCATTTTTATGTCCCGTGCGCCCGTAGCTCAGTTGGATAGAGTGTGTGGCTACGAACCACAAGGTCGGGGGTTCGAATCCCTCCGGGCGCGCCAATTACCTGCCTGAACCGGGAAAGGGGAACCGATGGAACCGATTAATTTAAGCCGAGAACTGGTGCAGAAACTGATGCACGTCCTGAACGAGCATGACGCGCAGTGCCAGGACACCCTGATTTCCGCTCAATACTTGGCGGCCGTGCTCGGGCTGCTGGTCGGCAGCATTGATCGCTCATCCGAAGAAAAAGAAGAATTACTTAGAGAAATCAATGCGTTCAGTGGGCATGTTATGAAAGATATTATGAGTCAGGCCCAGCAGCGGCCTGCGCCACCGGCCGCGGACCCTTCCAAGGCGTTCGGAATCTGGAAGCCGCCGAGCGCGTAGACGGACGCGCGTATGCTGGATCCCAAAGTCTTACGCGCTGACCCGCGCGCGGTCGCGGACAATCTTGCGCGCCGGGGTTTCACTTTCGATGCGGCGATGTACGCCGAACTCGAGGCGGAACGCAAGGCCGCGCAGAGCGAGGCGGAATCCCTCCAGGCTCAGCGTAATACCTTGTCGAAACGCATCGGCGAAGCTCGACAGCAGGGCGAAGACGCCACTGAAATGATGGCGGAGGTGACCGGCCTGGGAGAACAACTGGAGCATCGGCAGGCAGCGCTGGCGTCGATTCGGCAGCGTCTTGACGCTTGGCTGATCGGCATGCCGAACCTGCTGGATCCGGAAGTCCCGGACGGCAAGGACCCGCAGGACAACCTCGAATTGCGCCGCTGGGGTGAACCCGTGGAGTTCGATTTCGAGCCACTCGATCATGTGCAACTAAGTGAGCACTGGGGGCTGCTCGACATGCGGCAGGCCGCGGCCATGTCCGGGGCACGCTTTTCGGTGCTGCAGGGCGAACTGGCGCTGCTGCACCGTGCGTTGACCCAGTTCATGCTGGATCTGCACACGCGGCAACATGGCTACGAGGAATGCTACGTTCCGTACTTGGTGAATGCGGCCAGCCTGGAAGGGACCGGGCAGTTGCCCAAGTTCCGCGCGGATTTGTTCGCGCTAGATGGAGAACAGCATTTCCTGATTCCCACGGCCGAGGTGCCGTTGACGAACCTGTTGCGTGACACGATTCTGGAGGCGTCGGAACTGCCCTGGAAGAAGATCGCGCACACGCCATGCTTTCGGGCCGAGGCAGGCTCCTATGGGATGGATACCCGGGGCCTGATTCGGCAGCATCAATTCGAAAAGGTGGAGTTGGTGCTGGCCGTACATCCAGAGGAATCGGAATCGGCGCTGGAGGAACTGACGATTCATGCGGAAGCCGTCCTGCAGGCGCTGGAGCTGCCGTATCGGGTGGTTTCCCTGTGCGGGGGCGATATTGGTTTTGCCGCCGCACGCACCTATGATCTGGAAGTCTGGTTGCCCAGCCAGAAAGCGTATCGCGAGATTTCCTCTTGCAGCAATTTCCGGGATTTCCAGGCGCGACGAATCAAGGCACGGTTCCGCCCCGACCAGGAAAAGTCGCCGCAACCGGTACATACTTTGAACGGTTCCGGTCTTGCCGTCGGCCGCACGCTGGTGGCCGTGCTGGAGAATCATCAGAGCGAGGACGGATCGGTCCAGATCCCGGATTGCCTGGCGCCCTGGATGAATGGCGTGACCCGGCTGGGTGTGGCGGAATGAACCCGGATGAGCCCCACGGGCATTTTCCTGCTTCGGGTCGAGTCGAATGGATCGGGGTTCGTACGGGACGTGGGCAGCCAGTCATGGAACTTCGGGAAGTGCAGGCGATCCAGGACCGAGGATTGGCCGAGGATCATGCGGCCCGACGCACAGGCGGGCGACGCCAGGTGACTTTGATGCAGTCCGAACATCTCCCGGTGATCAAGTCGCTGTCGGAGCGCATCCCGAAACCGGATCTATTGCGCCGCAACCTGCTGGTGTCCGGTATCAACCTCCGAGCCTTGGTCGGGCAGCGGTTTTGGGTGGGGGCAGCGTTGCTCGAGGGCACCGGCGATTGTCCGCCTTGTCGTGCCATGGACGCGGCGCTGGGCGCTGGCGGGAAAAACGCAATGGCCGGAATGGGTGGCGTGACGGCACGCGTTCTGGAAGGCGGCCTGATTCGGGTTGGAGATTCAATCGGCCCGTATAATCGGCGCGCCGACCAGCCACGCCTGATCTGACCATGCCCATATACGAATATCGTTGCGAAGCCTGCGGGTATGGCCTGGAGGTATTGCAGAAGGTTAGCGACGCCCCTCTGACCCGGTGCCCGCAATGCGGCGAGGAGCGTTTGCGAAAGCAATTGACGGCGGCCGGATTCCGCCTCAAGGGCAGCGGCTGGTACGAGACCGACTTCAAGGGGAAGAAGCCGAGCAAGGACACGAACGGAGAGCCGGCCGCGGCCAAGAAGAAGGAAGCAAAACCCGGCAAGGACAAGGCCGCCTCGGGCAAGTCCGAGACGAAGCCGTCCGGCGGGAAGGCCTCGCAGGCCGGGGCCGCCAATGGCTGAGGAACGCTGCTACTGCGGAGAGGTTCAGACTGACCAGATCGGGCAGGCGGTTCATCTGTTCGGCTGGGTCAACCGGCGCCGCGACCATGGTGGAATCATCTTCATCGACCTGCGCGACCATAGCGGACTCGTGCAAGTCGTGGTGAATCCCGAGCAGGCCGAATTGTTCGCGCTGGCCGAGCAGATACGCACTGAGTTCGTGCTGGCGGCCACGGGGCAGGTTCGGGCCCGTCCCGAAGGCACGGTCAACCCGGCGCTGTCGACCGGTGAAGTGGAAGTGGTCTGCGAAGAACTGGAGATTCTGAATCCGGCCGATACCCCGCCGTACCAGCTCGACGATGAGCAGGTGCACGAAGACCATCGCCTGCGCTATCGCTACATGGAACTGCGCCGGCCCGTGATGCAGGAGCGCTTGCGCATCCGTGCCCGGCTGGCGGCCACGGTGCGGCGTTACTTGGACGGACTGGGGTTTTTGGAAGTCGAGACGCCGATGCTGACCCGTGCGACCCCGGAAGGCGCTCGCGAATACCTGGTGCCGAGCCGAACCCACACCGGCGCGTGCTTCGCACTTCCACAGTCCCCGCAACTGTTCAAGCAGATGCTGATGATGGGCGGAATGGACCGTTACTACCAGATCGTGCGCTGCTTCCGCGACGAAGATCCACGCCAGGATCGCCAGCCTGAATTCACCCAGATTGATATCGAAACTTCGTTTCTCGAAGAGGAACACATCCTGGAACTGATGGAGGGTCTGGCATGCGCCATGTTTGATGCCGTGGGGATTTCCCTGCCGGGTCCGTTCCCGCAATTGGCCTATGCTGAAGCCATGAGCCGATTCGGGACCGATCGACCGGATTTGCGGATTTCCGGCATGGAGTTCGTAGATGTGGCGGATCTCTTGACGGAGGTGGAGTTCAAGGTCTTTCAGGAACCGGCCAACCGAGAGGGTGCTCGGGTCGCGGCGATGCGCATCCCGGGAGCGGCAGGCATGAGCCTCGGACAGATCGATGCCTACACCGAAGCAATCAAGCCGTACGGCGCGAAAGGACTGGCGTACATCAAGTGCAACCAGGTCGGGCAGGGGCGCGACGGTCTGCAAGCGGGATTCCTGAAATTCCTGCATGACGAGGCGGTCGCCGGCATTCTGGAACGCACAGAGGCGCAGGACGGGGACCTGATCGTGTTCGGCGCGGACCGTGCCGACATTGTCAACGCCGCGCTGTCCTTCCTGCGCGAACGCTTGGCGGAGGATTTGAGCCTACGAGAAGAGGGTTGGCAGCCGCTCTGGGTGGTCGACTTCCCGTTGCTTGAACGGGACCCCCAGACACAGCGCTGGCTGGCGATGCATCACCCATTCACGGCACCGGCGGTCGAGGATGTTGCGCAGTTGGAAACCGATCCTGGTGCAGTGCGGGCACGGGCTTATGACATGGTGATCAACGGGGTGGAAGTTGGCGGGGGATCGGTTCGCATCCATCGCCCAGAGATTCAAGAAGCGGTCTTCGCGCTGCTTGGCATCGACGCCGAGGAAGCGCGTGCAAAATTCGGATTCCTGCTGGATGCGCTGCGCTACGGCTGCCCGCCGCATGGCGGCATCGCATTCGGCTTCGATCGCCTGGTCATGCTTTTGACCGGCGCCGAAGCGATCCGGGACGTGATCGCATTTCCCAAGACCCAAACGGCCAATTGCCTGTTGACGGGGGCGCCCGAGGTGGTGGAGATGGACCAGTTGCGCGAACTGGGGCTCAGCCGGATCAAAACCCGTTCATGACTGCGAAGGCGCCTTCCCACAAGCGGCCGGAGTCGGTGCTGGTGGTGGTCTACAGCGCAGATTCCCAGGTGCTGATGCTGAGGCGGCACGAACCTCCGACATTCTGGCAGTCGGTAACCGGCAGCCTGGAGTGGGGTGAACAGCCGGAGCAGGCGGCACGACGGGAGCTGGTCGAGGAGACGGGTCTGGATGCGACAGCACTGGAAGACTGCCATGACAGCCACTTGTTCGAAATCTACGAGATTTGGCGCCACCGTTACGCTGAGGGGGTCACGGAAAACCGCGAGCATGTTTTTCGCTTGGCTGTTCCCGAAGTATGCCCGGCGGCTTTGGACGTCCTGGAGCACTCGGAATACGAATGGTTGCCCCGGGTGGAGGCGGCGCAGCGCGCGTCTTCCTACACGAATCGGCAAGCAATTCTGGACTGGGTTCCGGTCGAGACACCGGCGGGAGGATAGTGCGGACAGGAATCCGCATTTTGAATCGAGTGTTAATTGGAAAAATCAGGCGATCTATGTTTGACAGTCATATTCGAGGCAGAATCGCTATCGTAAAATATCCCTATGCCTAGATCGACCCAAAAACCGCCCCCGCGCGACTATCGGCACGCCGATAAAGAAGCATTATTGCGGCCTGAGGGCGGCTCTCAAGACATTTTCCCGGCTTCTAAGAAAAAGAAGCACAGATCGTATCGTTACGATTCTTCATTGGCTCCGGAACTCGCCTGGGATGAGGGCGAAGTTCGTGGCGAGGCAGAGCAGATTATCAATGAGATTCTCAATAGCGAAAATCTGGAGCATGCAAAGCAAGCTGCTGACCGACTGAAAAGTATGTCGCAGCCATTCCTGAATTGGGCGGGCAAGGCTGAGAGGGGGGGGATTTCCGTACCGACCTTGCCGCTATTCGTGCACGAACGACTTTCCACGGAAGCGGTTCTGAAAACCTTGAAGCGGCATAAGCGGGATCGTCAACAAACGCTGGATCTTTTTAACGAAGGAGAAAAATCAATCAGCGAGAAAATCCGTGGCGCCTACGAGCATATGAATGGCTGGCAGAATCGGTTGATTCTTGGAGACTCTCTTCAGGTGATGAATTCCCTGCTGGAGTATGAGGGCATGGGCGGACAGGTGCAGATGGTCTACATGGATCCGCCGTATGGAGTGAAATACGGGGGCAACTTCCAGCCGTTCGTCCGGAATCGGGAAGTGAAGGATGGAGATGATGACAGCATCAGCCGTGAACCGGAAATGGTGCAGGCGTACCGGGACACTTGGGAACTGAATACGCACTCCTGGCTGACTTATATGCGGGATCGTTTGCTTTTGGCTCGTGAGTTGCTGGCCGATTCGGGTTCATGCTTTGTACAGATCTCGGATAACAATGTGCACTTGGTTCACAGCCTCATGGACGAGGTGTTCCATCGGGAGAATTTTGTCAGTTTGATCAGCTATGCGACCACTTCAGGCTTAGGCAACAAGAATCTGGAAACCACCGGAGATTACTTGGTTTGGTATGCCAAGAACATTGACAAAATTAAGACCCGGAAGATTTGGCTGAGAAAAGAGATGGTCCCGGATGGCGCGTATAGGCATGTTGAATTAGAAGACGGTACACGCCGGCCCATGACGAAAGAGGAAAGGGAAGGAAGCCAACCGTTGCCCGGCGGGTGTCGAATATTTAGGTATGGCGACCTGCGGGCCACAACCCCATCAAAAGGGGGGCAATTTCCCATTGAGTTTGAGGGGAGAACGTTCAAGATTTCTAAAGGAAGTTGGAAAACCAGCCAAGCCGGCATGGAGAGACTGATTGCAGAGAAGCGAATTGGCATTGTCGGAAAGAACCTTGGATATATTCGTTATCTGGATGATTTTCCTTGTAAAAAAATTACTAACATGTGGCCCGATACGGGAATCGCAGGCTATGCAAGTAACAAAAGGTATGTCGTGGAGACGTCCGCCAAGGTGATTCAGCGGTGCATGCTGATGGCGACAGATCCCGGAGATATTGTCTTTGACCCCACGTGCGGGGGAGGCACCAGTGCGTACGTTGCGGAAAAATGGGGACGTCGCTGGATTACATGCGATATTTCTAGGGTGCCTCTGGCCCTGACTCGCGAGCGCTTGCTGACAGCCACGTATCCCTACTACCAGTTAAAAGACGAACAGCGCGGCCCCGGAGCTGGCTTCGTCTATGAACGAAAGGAGAATAAAAAAGGGCAAGAGGTAGGCGGCATTGTGCCGCATATCACGCTTAGATCCATTGCCAACGATGAACCGGCGGATGAGGAGGTTCTGGTCGATCAACCGGAAGTGGATCGCAAGGTGACTCGTATCAGTGGCCCGTTCTGCGTGGAAGCTGTCTTGCCGACACCGGTTTCGCCTGATGTCGAAGATACCCAGACTCAGTCGACGGGCAATGGTTCGGACGCAAAGGATGAGCAAAATCATGCAGGGCGGATGATTGAGATATTGAGATTGTCGCCAGCCATACGCCTGCCGGGCAACGAGACTTTCGAAATCAAGAATGTTCGGCCGCCCGCAAAATCGTTGAGTCTGCACGCCGAAGCGGAGTCTTCTGATGGCAGTCAGATCGCGATAGTTTTTGGCCCAGCCAACGGTGCCATCAGCGAACGCTCGGTGGTGGAAGCGGGGAAAGAGGCACGCGGCAAAGATTACAGTCGGCTTTTGGTGATTGCTTTTGCAATTGAGCCTGCTGCGCGTGAAACCATCGAACATGGCGCAGAAACTTATGGCTTGCCCTCTGTCTACGTTCAGGCAAGCACGGATGTGGTCATGTCGGACTTGCTGAAGAACATGCGTTCCAGCCAGATTTTTTCAGTGTGCGGGTTGCCTGATGTCAAGTTGAAGGAAGCGGATGAAAAGACGGAAGACGGGGATTCGCTGTGGCAGGTCGAATTGCGGGGTCTGGATGTTTTCGATCCGGCGAACATGGAAGTGGATTCGCGTCAGGGCGACGACGTTCCATGCTGGATGCTTGATCCAGACCATGATGGCCAGTGCTTTCGCGCTGGGCAGATATTTTTCCCATGCACGGACGCATGGAAGAAAATCAGCAAGGCGGTGAAAGCGGAGTTCGATGAGAGTGTTTGGGAACACCTGAGCGGTTCCGAAAGTGCTCCGTTTGTCGCCGGGGAGCAGGTCGCGGTCAAGGTGATCGATGACCGTGGAAATGAACTGATGGTGGTGAGGAAGGTTAGCGAGAAGACATGATGAGTGTTTCTGATGCTGTCCTGTAATGCGTTGATGGTTGACCAAGCCTCCGGAATGTGGCGTGGGATTCTTGGGTGGAATTCCAAGCCAGGAAAGTCCAGCAAATGAAAATCACCAAGGTCACCGTCCGGAATTTCAAGTGCTTTCGAGAGGAAAGTTTCGATCTTGACGACAGCATCGTCATCGCCGGACCGAACAATTCCGGCAAGACGACCCTGCTGCAGGCCATCGCGACATGGTCGCTGGTATTGGAGCGTTGGTTTGAACTGAACGATTTCCAGAAGCACGGGGGCTTTTACGCCAGGGCACCGATCTCAAGGCAGACGTTCTACTCCGTTCCGATGCGGCATTTCAACATGCTTTGGAACGATAGGAAATCCAACAAACGGATCAAGGTCGAACTGGAGGTCGCCACTGATGATGCGGGGCGCATCCGCATGGAAATAGAGAGCGACAGCAGCGAGCAGGTCTATGCCCGTCCTTCCAAGGATGTGGATTCCGCAGCCCTGAAAAAGGCGAGAGATTCTTACCGCACGTTTTTCGTGCCTTCTGTAAGCGGCATCGATCTTGACGAACCGGTGTACCAAAGACCGAAGATTGAGCAATTGCTGGGACAGGGGAAATCCGGGGATGCGTTGCGCAACCTGTTAGCGGAAACGAGCCTCGACCCGGACGCGTGGGGTCAGTTGACAGGGCTGATCGAGGACATGTTCGGCTACACCCTGCTCCCGCCCGATGATACCGGAGCCCACATCATCGCCGAGTACCGGGAGCATCCCGACGGTCCCAGGTTCGACATTAATGCGGCAGGCAGTGGATTCCTTCAGATGCTGTTGCTGCTAGCCTTCCTAGTTGGCCGAAAAAATGCCGTGCTGTTGCTGGATGAGCCCGATGCGCACCTGCATGTGATTCTGCAGGACACAATCTATGACAAGCTAAAGAGAATTGCACAGGCTTCAAATACCCAGCTCATCGTTGCCACGCATTCCGATGTGCTGATCAATGCGATCGATCCGAAAGACCTGCTTGCCATGCTGGGTCAGCCCCGAAAACTGGCAAGTGGAGACGAAAAGTCGTCGTTGATCCGCTCGCTTTCGATTCTGTCGAACACGGACATCCTCTTGGCCGAGGAAAAGGGGCATATCCTCTATGTCGAAGGTCGGACCGATTTGAAAATTCTGCTGGAATGGGCCTTAATCCTGGAGCACCGCCTAGCAGATTTCCTGCAACGCCCGTTCTGGAAACCCACAGTGTTTGAGACGCGGGTCCAAGGCAAAGGCATCAAGGCGCAGGACCATTTCAAATCGCTTTTGCTTGTTCAAGAAGGAATGCGGGGCGTTCGGATTGTGGACAGGGATGGCAATGCGGGCATCCCGCCGCGGGAGGTCGCCGTCGAAGGCCGATTCCTGAAATTGTGCTGGGGCCGATACGAGATTGAGAATTACTTGCTACACCCGAGTGCTCTTGCTCGGTTTGTGGCGAAAGTCGCGGGAAAGAATGCACCACAGGCTTCAACCGAAGCCGTAAAAAAGATTATGAGTACTATCTTGTCTGCAAATGCGGCCAATGATCCTCTTGGCGACCATGTGGTGCTTAGAGATCTGAAAGCTCGTTACGATATTTTGCCTCCCATTCTTGACCAAGTAGGACTCCAAGGATTCCCATACACCCGCTACAACGAAATTGCTGCGGCCATGCGATCTGAGGAAGTCCACCCGGATGTGGCCGAAATCCTGGATGCCACCGCCGACCACTTCAATCTGTAATGCCTGCGCACGAAGTCGAAGAGCCGATCATCAACTCCCCGTACGAGGAGCCGGCAAGCCACTGGAAAATCCATGAACATGAGCCGCCGGAGCACCTCGATGGTCGGCGTGAGCCGACCTACGTGTATCTGCCTCCAGAAAAGAAAACGGAAGGCGACGACGAGCGGACGGTCGGATACGAGTTGAAACTGGAAGAGGTTGCCCTGCTTCGACAGCGCCTAGCCGAGTGGCGGCCGCTTGCCTTGCAGGGCCAAGGCGGAGTCAGCCGAACCACCATGGACTTGCTGCAGTACTGGCACCGCGAGGGGCGGGGACAACGATTGTTCTTCGCCCAATTGGAAGCGGCCGAGACCATCATCTTCCTGACCGAAGCGAGGGATGATTTCTTACAAGGCATCAATATTCCCCAAGAGGATATCGGTGAGAACAAACGAAAGAAAGGACTGACCGCCTTCCAGCGGTATTGCTGCCAGATGGCGACTGGTACGGGGAAGACCATGGTGATGGCCATGCTGGCGGCATGGAGCATACTGAACAAAGTCGCAAACAGGAGCGATGGCAAATTTTCAGATACAGTCCTGGTCGTCTGCCCGAACGTGACCATCCGCGACCGCCTAGCCGAATTGAATCCAAAAAGGGGCGAGGCGAGCATTTATCGGACCCGGGACCTCGTCCCGCCTAGCAAGATGCCCGATTTGGCGAAAGGAAGGCTCTACACCACGAACTGGCACATCTTCGAGCCGCGCAACACGCAAGCAGGCAACAAGGTGATAAAGGCTGGAAAGCGCGTCACTGTTCGGGAAACGGTATTCATTGGCGATAAGACGACGACGCTTCGCGGCAAACGCTACATGACCGAAGACGATCTTCGCAAGAAATCGGCGCTGAACTTTCTGGAGATTCTGGACGAACAGCGCGATGTGAGTGGAACTCTGAAGAAGGTCGAAATCAAATCGGAAAAGTACATGGAGTCTGACGCTGCTCTGGTGCGGCGGGTACTGGGGAAGGATCTCGGATCCAGAAAGAACATACTGGTGTTCAACGATGAGGCGCATCACGCTTACCGCATCCGGGACATCGGAGAGGAAGACGATGGCCCGGCGGGAGACGAAGACGAATTCACGGATTACTTTTATGCGGAAGCCACGACTTGGATCGAAGGGCTGGACAAGGTAAATCATCAGCGCGGCATCAATTTTTGCGTGGACTTCTCCGCGACGCCGTACTTTTTGGGTCGTGCGGGCACGGACACCAACCGTATCTTCCCGTGGACCGTCAGCAGTTTCGGGTTGCAGGACGCCATCGAGTCCGGCCTGGTGAAGATCCCGCAACTTGCGGCGCGTGATACGAGCGGGGCGACCGTGCCGGGTTACTTCAACATCTGGAAGTGGATCCTGCCGAAACTCACGGCCCCCGAGCGCGGGGGAAAGAAGGCCGGGCCCAAGCCCGAAGCGATCCTGAAATATGCCCATACCCCGATAGCCATGATGGGTGGCCTGTGGCAGGAACTGCACCGGTTGCAGATTGATTCGGGAGATCCTTACCAGCCGGTTCTCATCATCATCTGCAAGACGAAAAAGTTGGCGAACATCATGTATGACTGGATTGCCGAGGATAAACCACCGATCCCAACCATTCCGAGAGTCGGCCTGCCGGAACTGCGGAACACCCCAGACCAGGCAAACACCATCTGCGTGTATTCGGACATGCAGATGGAACTCGAAAGCGGCGTTGCGAAAAGCGACGAAACCCGCTGGATGCGCCATACGCTCGACACGATCGGCAAAGGAGCCTGGCCTCAGGATGGGCAAGGGCGCGCGCAGTATCCCGAAAGTTTCGAGGAACTGGCAGAGAAACTCGGACGCGAGAAGCATCCGCCCGGTCGCGATATTCGCTGCATCGTCAGCGTTGGCATGCTGACCGAAGGTTGGAATTGTAATACGGTCACGCACATCATCGGGTTGCGTCCTTTCATGTCTCAGTTGTTGTGCGAGCAGGTGATCGGCCGGGGTTTGCGGCGCACTTCCTATGAAGTCGGCGAGGATGAGCGTTTGCCAGAAGAGATCGCGACGGTACTGGGCGTCCCTCTGTCCGCCTTTACGGTCAAGGCGAAAAAAACAAAGGACAATGGCAAGCCGCCCACCCGCCATCATATTTATGCCTTGCCGAATAGGAGAGAATTTGAAATCCGTTTCCCGCGCGTTGAAGGGTATTCATACGAAATCAGGTCTGGTCTGGATTGCGACTGGAAGAACGTGCCTCCGACACGCATTGATGCTGAGAACATTCCGCCGGAGGTGGAGCTGAAGGCTGGTTTGCCATCCAACGAGGGAATACCCGCGATTAGCGGTCCTGGAAAGATAACGGAAGCGCATCTGACGGCATTTCGAAAAGAACGCATGCAGAAAAGAATCTACGAAATGACCGGTACGCTCGCCAGGGCGTATGCCGAAGATCCCAGTTGCCAATTGCCTTCCGACATTCTATTCCAGCAACTGTTTCCGATCGTTCGGACATACATGGAACTGAAAGTCGATGCTTCTTACCCTTCCGACAAGAAGGATGCCTTTCTCTCCCCTTACTATGGATGGATCGTCGAGATTCTGCGCGAGTACATCAAGCCGAACGAGGCTGCCGGAGATCCTCCCCGGCTACCTCGCTACGAGAGCCAGCGGGAAGCGGGGTCGACGGGCGATGTTGACTTCTATACCAAGCGAAAGCCTTATCAGGTCAACAAAAGTCACATCAATGCCGTAGTCCCGGACACCAATCTCGAACGGAAGGCGGCCCGCCACTTGGACAAGCATCCCAAGGTGCTGGCGTTCGCCAAGAACGAGGGGATGGGATTTGGCATCCCTTATCTATACAACGGACAGGTTCATGACTACCTGCCGGATTTCCTCGTCCGCTTGCCGAGCACAGATGAGGAATTGATCCTTATCCTGGAAACCAAGTTGTTTCCCGACCCCAGGAAAGAGATTAAAAAGGCTGCTGCGGAACGTTGGGTGGACGCGGTGAACGCGGACCGTCGCTATGGCCGATGGCACTACCGCATGGTGGAAGATGCGGCTGAGATTGGCGATATTATCGAGACCCTTTCGGAGGCTAGCACCCATTAAAAACTTTGACCTGAGAATTGATGATGATGCTTCTGCGGGATGCATGCCACGGATGTCAGAATAATCAATGAAAGAGTGAAAATGTTATGAACCAGAGCGAACGACGAGAAATATTGCAGCGATTGGAAAGTGCCCAGAAGAGAAGCCAAGAAGCATTCGAAAAAACTGAAAAAGGATGGGATCTACATCAAGGAACGCAAATAGCGAATTGGTGGATATTCATGGCAGCGGGTTATTCTGGCATTGAGCAAAGTTTCAAATGTATGATTGCAATGGAAAGAGGAATAACCATTGAGGCCCTGTTAAAAGAAAAACAAACAAATTTTCGAACTCATGATTTGGGTGACCTTTTTGATCAGATAAGCGAGGACACGAAACAAGTTCTGAATGAATATTATGAAAGATTCCAGTCTCTGCATAATTACATTGAGACCGAGAGATTGTGTGATTTTTTGAAAGAAGTGTCGGGGACGGAGGGGAAGGGATATGAGCAATGGCGGTATGCGCTAATCCAGCCAGGTCCAATCCCGCCCAATAGCGTGGATTGTATGTTGGCAATTTGGTGCGCAAGCGTACAGTTGGTAGAGAAGACGCTATACCCAAGCAGATCGATTTGGATGCCTGATAGAGAATTGTTGCAAACATTTGAATCTGTCTTGCAAGATGCCTGGGGTGAGGTATACATACGGAGACAGAATGCAGAGATGGAAGTGGCCGATGATACAGGAGAGCTAGACAGGTGGCTTGAGTCATATGACCATCCGATTAATGCCTACGCCGACCTGCTTTGGAATCATCACCGAGGCATGATTTCAGAATATGTGGGAGGTTCAGATTGGTTGGTGGAGTTATTCTGTGAGTGGTCGGAAAGAATTACGAGGCCAAGCCAGAATGGCACCCAAACAGGCTTATCGTGTTTTGCTGGTCGCGCGAAAGGGAACACGAGAATGGGGATCGGAGTACGTTGGGATGCTGAAAAAAACCGGTTCAAAAATGTCCCTTGGAATCTGGATCAGGTTTTGGCTGAATCGGTACCCGATACTGCGAAAAAAATCGAATGGGGAATGGGTGAAACCCGGCACAAAATATTGAGCAAAATGCACAGAGAGGGGTTTGATGTGAAAGAGTGTAGGTCCTATGGCGGAGAACAAGAAGACAAGGAATGGAGCTGCACTATGGTGGCAGAAAAAACACAAGCATCGAGGGAAAAACTCATTCTTGAGATGTGGGAAAAAGCACGGAGTTCAGATATCTATGTGGACTTAAAGGGTGCTGCTTCAAAAGAGATTGATGACGTTCAGAAATGGATACGAAGCCCTAGCCATCGACACTGAAAGCGTATAAAACAGCACTATCTGCACGGGTGGATGCTAGGCTAACAAAATGGCGAGAGTATAAAAGCGCAGCAGTAAAGGCTTGATTGACCTGGACATGTAGCAACAACTTGCAGAGTGATAATGGATCGGACGAAGCACTATTACCACGAAGCCTTTTACAAGGGGAAATGGGTGATTTATGCCGATTGGGACAGCAGGGCATATGACTGGCGAGCCAAAAGACTGGCGGATGAGAGCGGGTGCAAGGTACGTATCCGGCAGTGTGGCAAGATCGTCACGACCTTCAAGCCAAATCCGGTTTTTCGGTAAGCCCGTCGCCTTGACAAGGTAAAAGCCCCGCGAGAGGTGCGCCTGCCTCCACCTTGAATTGGAAGCAATAGTTTTATTGGGCAAACCAGCCTGTCTGGAGAAAAGAAAGGAGTGAAGCGTTTTTGGGCTCACTTATTTCCTCGCTTTTTCTCTTTGGAGAGACTGGGAAATCGGGCTTTCTTATAGCAGGTGTAAAATCCGATTCATGACTCAAGCGAAGGCTTCCTTGCGGGCTACTGTACAGGCCGGGTCAGGAAGCATTTCTTCGCATTACGGTGATTCCCGTTGGATTCAGGGCCTCACCTCACTTCGGAGCACCTGAAATCATGGCAGGTCACAGCAAGTGGGCCAACATCCAGCACCGCAAGAAGCGGCAGGACGACAAGCGCGGGAAACTGTTCTCCAAGCTGATTCGGGAGGTGATGGTGGCGGCGAAGATCGGTGGGCCGGATCCCACCGACAATTCCCGGTTGCGCTTGGCGGTGGACAAGGCGATGTCGGCGAACATGCCGAAGGACACGGTGGAGCGCGCGATCAAGCGCGGTTGCGGCGATGCGGACAGCGCCGCGTACGAGGAAATCCGATACGAAGGCTACGGCCCGGGTGGGGTGGCGGTGCTGATCGACTGCCTTACCGACAACCGGAACCGCACGGTCTCCGAGGTCCGGCACACGCTGGGCAAGCACGGCGGCAGCCTGGGCAACAGCGGTTCGGTGACCTACCTGTTCTCGGCGGTGGGGGTGTTGAGTTACGCGCCCGGCACGAATGCAGACAACCTGATGGACCAGGCCGTTGAGGCTGGCGCCGATGACTTGGCCGTGCTGGACGACGAGTCGGTGGAAGTGCTGACGCAGCCCCAGGACTTCGTGACGGTCCGGCAAGGCTTGACCGAGGCGGGCCAGGCGCCGGATCATGCCGAGGTGACGATGCGGGCGCAGACCCTGGTCGAACTGGAAGGCGACGAGGCGCTGAAATTGATGAAACTGGTGGACGGGCTGGAAGAATTGGATGACGTGCAGAATGTTTACACCAATGCGAGCATTCCAGATGCCCTGTATGCGGACTGAACCATGATCCGGGTAATCGGCGTGGACCCCGGCTTGCGGCGCACCGGCTACGGTGTGATCGAGACCGACGGGTACCGCCACCGTTACCGGGACAGCGGCCAGATCTGCCCTGGGCAAGGCTCAATCCCGGAACGATTAGGAAAGTTGTTCCTGGAACTGGGCGAGGTGCTCGAGGTTCATGCGCCAGACTGCGCGGCAGTCGAGACCTCGTTCATTGCTGCCAACGCGGGTACGGCGCTCAAACTCGGTCAGGCGCGCGGAGCATTGATCAGCGCCTGCGTGGTGCGCCAGATCGAAGTGTTTGAATATTCTCCGCGCAGCATGAAACAGGCGATCACCGGGCAGGGCGGAGCCACCAAGGAACAGGTTCAGTTCATGGTGCAGCGCTTGCTGGGGTTGGCCGAATCGCCGCAGGCGGATGAGGCGGATGCGTTGGGGTTGGCCCTGTGCCACGCACACAGCCAGCCGCTGACCCCGGAGGGACTCGCGACATGATCGCGTATCTGCGCGGGCCCGTCACCTATCGCCAGCCTCCGGAACTGATCGTGGAGGCAGGCGGCGTCGGCTACCGGGTGCTGGCATCGATGGCCACGTTCGACAACCTGCCGCAGGACGATTCGGAAGTGGTGCTTCCGACCCTGCTGGTCGTGCGCGAGAACGCGCACACCCTGTTCGGCTTTGCCGACGAAGCGGAGCGTCAGCGGTTCAGCCAGCTGATGCGGATCTCCGGGATCGGCGCCAAGACTGCGCTGGCGATCCTGTCGGCCCTGCCGGGTGCGACGCTGCGCCAGCACGTGGAGGCTGGGAACCTGGACGGGTTGACCCAGGTGCCCGGAATCGGCGAGAAGACCGCCCAGCGGTTGCTGGTCGAGTTGCAGCACATGGTGCTGAAGGCGGAAGACACCGAGGTCGCCGAAGTGGCTACGCCGCAATACGAGGCACAGCAGGGCTTGGTTCGCCTGGGCTGGAAGCCGACCGAGGCCCGGCGCATGATCGGGGCGATCGAGACGCAGGGGCTGGGGGCCGAGGACATCATTCGCGAGGCCTTGCGCGGGAGCGTGCGATGAGCGAGGACACGCTGCTGCAGCGTGGCGCGGCGCTGGGCGAGGCATCGCTGGAAAATAGCATCCGCCCGCGTAAGTTGGAAGACTTTGTCGGCCAAGCGGAGTTGCGCGAGCAGTTCGAGGTTTTCATCGAGGCGGCGCGACGTCGGGAGCGGCCGCTCGACCATGTGCTGGTGTTCGGTCCGCCGGGGCTTGGCAAGACGACCCTGTCGCACATCGTCGCCAACGAGATGGGCGGGCAGTTGCGCCAGTCGGCCGGACCGGTTCTGGAGCGCGGTGGAGACCTGGCGGCGATCCTGACCAGCCTGCAGGAAGGCGACGTGCTGTTCATCGACGAGATTCACCGTTTGCAGCCGGCCGTGGAGGAGATCCTGTACCCGGCACTGGAGGATTGCCGGATCGACCTGATGATCGGCGAGGGTGCGGCGGCACGCTCGATTCAGCTCGACCTGCCTCCGTTCACGCTGGTCGGCGCGACCACTCGGGCCGGATTGCTGACGCCGCCGCTGATGTCGCGCTTTGGCATCGTCGGCCGACTTGATTTCTACTCCGCGGAAGAACTGGCCCGCATTGCCCGCCGCTCGGCAGACATCCTCGACATTCCAATCGATGACGATGGCGCGTTGGAGATCGGCCGTCGCTCGCGCGGCACGCCGCGTATCGCGAACCGTCTGCTGCGGCGGGTGCAAGACTACGCAGAGGTCCGGGCGGACGGGAAAGTGACCGCTCCGGTGGCGGCGGAGGCGCTGGAGTTCATGCGTGTCGACCGTTGCGGCATCGACCGGCTGGATCGCGAGTACCTGCGCATCATCATCGAGAAGTTCAATGGCGGACCGGTCGGCATCGACAGCCTGTCGGTGGCGGTCAACGAAGAGCGCGGAACACTGGAGGACATGGTTGAGCCCTACCTGATCCAGTTGGGATTCCTGATGCGGACTCCCCGAGGCCGGGTCGCCACGCCGCGGGCACGCGAGCATTTGGGGCTTGAGCCACTGCCGGGGACAAACGAATTGCCGTTGACGCAGTCGGAGGACTAATGGAGGAGGATTTTCCGGTGCGAGTGTATTACGAGGATACCGATGCGGGTGGTGTGCTCTACCACGCGGCAGTCATCCGTTACATGGATCGCGGGCGGACTGAATGGCTCCGGAATCGCGGGTATACTTTGGCCGCACTGGAACGAGAGTACCAGCGCGTGTTCGCGGTGCACAGTTTGTCCGCACGCTACCTGTTGCCGGGCCGGTTGGATGATGAGTTGACGGTTCGCACCCGATTGTCCGGGCGGGCCCGACTCTCGCTGGATTTCAGTCAGGCACTGTGGCGGGAGGATGAGTGTTTGGCCGAGGTGACCGTCAAGGTGGCGTGTTTGAGCACGGACACCTGGTCGCCTGCACCGCTGCCTCCCGATCTTTACGAAAAGTGTGAAAACAATGGTTGAATTTTCGATTCTGGAGATGTTGGGCCAAGCATCCTTGCCCGTGCAGGGAGTGATGTTGATCCTGGTGCTGGCCTCGTTCGTCTCCTGGGTCATCATCTTCAACAAGTCGCAGATCCTGCGCCGGCAGCATCAGGAAGCGATCAAGTTCGAAGACAAGTTCTGGCAAGGCATCGAGCTGGTGCAGTTCTACGACCAGATGCGCCAGCGGCAGTCGCGCCCGCCGCTCGGGGACGTGTTTTGCGCCGGCTTCCGGGAATACGTGCAGTTGGCCCGGAACAAGCAGTTGTCGCCGGATACGATCAGCCATACGGCGGTGCGCAGCATGCGGGTGGTGCTGGCCCGGGAGGCAGAACACCTGGAAATGCACCTGCCGGTGCTGGCGACGATTGGTTCGACCAGTCCGTATATCGGGTTGTTCGGGACGGTCTGGGGCATCATCAATGCCTTCCATTCGCTGGACCCGACCCGGGGTGCCTCCATGCTGACCATGATCGCGCCCGGAATTTCCGAGGCGCTGGTGGCGACCGCCTTGGGCCTGTTCGCCGCCATCCCGGCGGTCATCGCCTACAACCGGTTCACGGACCGGGTCGACAAACTGCTGACGCAGTACAGCAACTTCATTGAAGAGTTCACCACGCTCCTGCAGCGCGAGGCTCTGGCCAACCAGGAGAAGTCGTGAATCCGTTGAGGACTTCCCGCCGACACATGTCGGAAATCAACATCGTGCCGTACGTGGACGTCATGCTGGTGCTCCTTTTGATCTTCATGATCGCGACACCGCTGATGCAGCAGGGCCTGTTGATCGAATTGCCGGAAGCGCCGTCGGAGCCGATCGACCCGGAACCCTACCGCGAGCCGCTGGTGCTGGAAATCAACCAGCGCGGAGAACTGCGGCTGATCCGCGAAGGGGTATTCGTCTACACCGTGGAAGAGGCAGACCTGCCGGGTCTGGTCGAAGGAATGATGCAGGAGGGTGGGGACGATACGCTGTACGTCCGGGCCGATGCCCGGCTCTCGTACGGCGCGGTGGCGGCGACCATCGCCCGGCTTGACCAGGCGGGAGTCCCGGCCCTGAGTCTGCTCACGCAGCCGCCGCCGGAGACCCCATGAGCCAGGTGGCACGAGGAACCCGTTCCAGTCGGATCAGCCCTCTCTCCTGGATCGGAGCCATTGCCGTTCATGCGGTGATCGCTGCGCTGTTGCTGCAGTTCGGCACCGAACCGGCCCAGTCCAACGTTCCACCCCGACCGGATGTCGAGGCGGTGCGCGTTCAGGCGGCAGATGAGGAATTGCTGGAGCAAAGGCGCGAAGCGCACCGGCAGGCATTGCGCGAAGAAGAACTCCGCAAACAGCGGGAACGTGAAGCGAAGCGCAAGGAGGCCGAACGCAAGAAGGCGGAGAAACGCAAACGCGAGGAAGAGGCGCGCCGGAAAGCCGCGGAGAAAAAGAAGGCGGAGGCGCGGGCCGAAGTGAAACGCAAGGCAAAAGAAGAAGCCAAGCGGAAGCTCGCGGAGAAGCGCAAGCGTGAGGAAGCGGCACGCCGGAAGGCCGAAGAAGAGAAAAAACGGGCAGCGGAACGAGCCGAGGCCAAACGCAAGGCCGAAGAGGAAGCGCGTAAGCTGAAGGAAGCCGAACAACGGGCGGAGGCACGACGACAGGAACAGGCGCAGCGGCGGCAGCGGGAAGCCGCCCGGCGGGCCCGGCAGGCCGACATCTGGCGCATTGCGATCAAGAAAAGAATCGAGCGGGTCTGGTTGCGTCCCCCGGCGGCTGGAAACATCTCGCCTTGCGAGGTGGTCGTGGAACAGGATGAAAAAGGCGTGGTGCTGTCCGCCAAGGTGCGTGGCTGCCGGGCTTCGCAGGCCTGGCAGGATTCCCTGCGCAATGCCGTGTTGAAGGCCAGCCCGTTGCCGCGACCTCCGATCGCGGAACTGTTCGACCGCCACTTGGTGATCACTTTCCGTCCAAAAGCACCTCGTTGACATGAACCCCACTCGCCTGCGCGCTTGTGCCCTGCTGTTGTCTCTTTTCGTAGGTGCGGCACAGGCGGAATTCCGCATTGACATCGAGCAGGGAGTCGAGCAAGGCATTCCCATCGTATTGGTGGCGTATTCGGAATCCGAGAAGAAACTGGTAGAAGTCGTTGGCGCGGACTTGGCGCGAAGCGGGTTTTTCAACGTGCTGGACCCTGAGACGGCACCGCAGGCGGCTGTGCGCGAGGGGGATCTGAACTGGGATGCCTGGGACGGCCATCTGGCGGAGTACGCGGTAACGGCGATGGTGTCCCCGGGAGCAGGCCGGCTCCAGTTGGATATCCGATTGTTTGACCTGCTGGCGGGCAAAGCTGTCTTGGCGCGCCGCCTCTCGGCAAAGCCGAAACAACTGCGCCGCTTGGCGCATCAGGCTGCGGACGCGCTGCATGAACAGATCACGGGCATCCCCGGTGCGTTCGACACCCGAATCGCCTATATCGGTCAAACTCGTGAAGCAGGCCGGGTCCGCTATCGCCTGTATGTGGCGGATGCGGACGGGCACAATCCAATCGCGATCCTCACATCGCCGCGCCCGCTGCTGTCACCCGTTTGGTCGCCGGATGGGATGAGCCTGGCCTACGTGTCGTTCGAAACTCGGCGGCCACAGGTGTTCCTTCAGAATCTGCGAGACGCAAGCCGCCGGGCGCTGCCGGGTTCCGGGCGCAGTTCCAGCGCCCCGGCTTTCTCTCCCGACGGGCGACGCTTGGCCTTGGCCATGACGGTGGACGGGGACATGGAGATTTTTATCTACGCCTTGGACACGGGCTCCCTGTCCCGCTTCACCTACAGTGAGGGAATCGATACGGAACCGGCTTGGGAAGCCGCTGGGCAGGGGTTGGTATTCACGTCCGATCGGAGCGGCAAGCCGAAACTTTATCGCCAGGGATTGCGGGATGCACAGGCCCGGATGTTGCCCCTTCCGGGCAACTACACCACGGATGCGGTGGTGTCCACCGACGGTCGTTACCTGGCCTTCGTTCAGTCGACCGAGGCGGGTGGCTATGGCGTGGCGCTGTTCGAGCCGGAGAGTGATGGCCTGTTTCCCCTGTCTTCGGGAACCCTGGACGAAGCACCGTCGTTTGCGCCGAACGGATTCAGTCTGATCTACGCCAGCACGACCCGGAACGGGGAACAGGTCCTGATGCTGGCCAGCCATAATGGTAGAATTCGTCAGCGCCTCCCGCTTGCCCATTCGGACGTCCGGGAGCCTGCGTGGTCTCCCTACCGACGCTAAAAGGAATGCCAATGCGACGATTTTTTTCACGCACCGCCCCGCCGTTGATCCTGCTGGGTTTGGGTGTTGTCCTGGGTGCCTGCGGCGTACCGGAGGAAGAGCCTCCGGCTGCCGTGGAAGACTCGAAGATCCTGCTGGAAGAGGATCCGGATGCCGTCGAGGGCGTGGCCCTGGACGACGAAGGGAACATCGTTACGGGAGATCTGGACATCAGTTCGGAGGATGGTTCTGCAGCCGGAACGGCTGCGGGGGCCACAGACCAGGGCATGACCATCTATTTCGATTACGACAGCACCACGGTGAAGCCGAGGTTCGCGGAAACCATCCAGCGCGCGGCGGCGCATTTGCAGAACAACCCTGCGGGCCGACTGCGGCTGGAGGGGCATACGGATGAACGGGGCACCCGGGCCTACAACTTGGCGCTGGGCGAGCGCCGGGCACAAAGCGTTCGGGACATGATCCTGGAATTGGGCGCTTTGGCGGAACAGGTGGATTGGGTCAGTTACGGTGAGGAACTCCCCGCGGTGACAGGCCAGGACGAGGGCATCTGGGGGCAGAACCGCAGGGTCGAAATCATCCTGGAAGAGTGATCGATTCCGTTCGTTGGGGCAGGAGAGGACGTGCGCTCGCGTTGGCGGGCAGTCTTGTTTACAGTGTCTGCGCGTTCGCGCAGGATCCTGATCCAAATCCAGGGCCGGACCCGCAGCCGCCATGGCTCGAACGAGTCATCCAGGCGCTGGAGCGCGTGGAAGTGGAACAGCAGGCATTGCGGCAGGAGATCGAGGCCCTTCGGGCCCGGTCGGACGACCCCTTGGAGTCTGAAGACGCAATCGACCCGACTGCCTTGTTCGAGGCCGAGCAGGAAGCCCCGGTGCCGGAGGACCCCCCGGAAATCCAACGAATCGTCGGGGAACTGACCCGCTTGGAGGCAGAGCAGCAGGCGTTGCGGCAGGAAGTCGAGGCTCTGCTTGCCCAAGGGGACGAGCCTCAGGTTCAGGAGATGGAGCCCTCTGCTGTCGAGAGTGAGCCTGCCGTTGAGGGCGAGGAGGATTCCACGCCGCCGGTCGAATTGGCGGAGCAGGATCCGGACGCCCCGATGGATACCCCGGATATCGAAGAAGAGACGGCTTCCGAGGCCGCTCCGGATCCGGAAGAAAGCGAAGCGTCGACTGCCCCGGAGGAGAAGGCTTTCTCCCCACAGATCACCCAGCCGGCCGCGCGATTGTACGGACAGGGACGGGAAGCCTTCAGGAATCTCAATTTCTACGATGCAGCCAAGGCGTTCCGGGAATTCCTGGTCAAGTACCCGGCTCACGAGGATGCCGGGGAGGCCCGGTATTGGCTCGGTGAGACCCTGTACGTGGAAGGCCGCTTCCAGGAGGCGATCGCCGCGTTCGCCGAGGTCATTGCCGACGAGGCCAATCCGCGCCGCGAGGTGGCGCGCCTGAAGACCGGCTACGCCTGGTTCGAATTGAGTGATTTCGAGAGGGCCGAAGCGATCCTGACCGAGGTTCGCGAGCAAAACCCTGGCAGTGATCTTGCCCGGCTCGCGCAGTTGCGGCTGGACCGGTTGCAGCGTCGGGCGGGCGGAGAGTGATGAGCCCGGAGGGCGTGCAGGACATCCAACTGCGTGTCACCGAAATCTTCCATTCCATCCAGGGGGAGGGGTCGGCCAGCGGTCGGCCGAGCGCATTCGTCCGCCTGACCGGTTGTCCGCTGCGTTGCGGGTACTGCGATACGGCTTACGCTTTCACTGAAGGCGAATGGATGACTCTGGAGGAAATCCTGGGGGCAGTGGCCACGCAACCGGTTCAGGACGTCTGCGTGACCGGCGGCGAGCCGTTGGCGCAGCCGGAATGCAAGCAACTGCTGAGCGAGTTGTGCGACCGGGGCTACCGCGTGACCCTGGAGACCAGTGGCGCGCTGTCCGTCTCGGAAGTGGACCCGCGGGTTCTCAAGGCGCTGGACATCAAGACCCCGGGAAGCGGGGAAGAGGCGCGCAATGACTGGAGCAACCTGGAACACCTCCAGCCTACGGATCTGGTGAAGTTCGTGATTTGCTCGCGCGAGGATTACGAATGGGCGCGCGACCAGGTTCAAAGGCGCACGTGGGATTGCGAAGTCTTTTTCTCGCCATCCTGGGAGGAACAGGACGCCGGGCAGTTGGGGGAGTGGATCGTGGCCGACGCATTGCCGGTGCGCCTGCAAGTCCAGCTCCACAAGGTGCTGTGGGGTGATGTCCGGGGACGCTAGACCGGCTGTCGTGCTGCTGTCCGGCGGCATGGATTCGGCGACGGTCCTGTACTGGGCGCGCGCCGAGGGCTTTGTTCCGACGGCTCTAAGCTTCTGCTACGGGCAGCGGCACAGTGCGGAACTGCAGGCGGCTCGGCGGCTGGCTCGGGAAGTGAATTGCGAGTTGGTGGAGATGGACCTTGATCTGGCGAAATTTGGCGGCTCGGCACTGACCGACCCGGAAATCGCCGTGCCGGAAGGGCCGGACGACGGAATCCCGGTCACTTACGTGCCGGCCCGCAATACCGTCTTCCTGTCAATTGCGCTTGCCTTGGCCGAAGCGCGGGATATCCACGACATCTGCATTGGCGTCAATGCGATCGACTATTCGGGTTATCCGGATTGCCGGGGCGAATTCATATCGGCATTCGAGGAGATGGCCAATCTGGCGACTAGGGACGGAGTGGAAGGGCGTCCGTTCCGCATCCACACGCCGCTGATCGACTGGACCAAGGCCGAGATCATCCGCGCCGGGATGCAGCTGGGGGTCAACTATGCGATGACGATTTCGTGCTACCGGGCAGATTCTGAAGGCCGGGCTTGTGGAACTTGCGAGGCTTGCCGCTTGCGCCGGGAAGGATTCGAGGCGGCTGAAGTCGAGGATCCGACCCGTTACCAGGAGCCGCAGTAACAGACGTCGACTGAAAGCCTAGAGGGCAAGGCTTGCGTTGTACAATTGAACAATTGCCGCAACGACTCATGACTTCCTATGGAACTTGAAATCTACCGCCAGGTTCTGTTCGCCGGGTTCATCATCACGATCATCCTCGGCGCGGTGGCCTACAAGACCAATTTCTGCACGATGGGGGCCGTCTCGGACCTCGTGAACATGGGCGATTCCGGTCGCATGCGGGCCTGGGTACTCGGCATGGCGGTGGCGGTGCTGGGCGTGGCCATCCTCGAATACATCGGGTTGGCAGACATGAGCCTGACCGCGAGTGCGGAAACCGGGCGGCCGCCGTACCGCTCTGCCATGTTCCCGTGGCCGCGTTTCCTCATCGGCGGGCTCCTGTTCGGCGTCGGCATGACGATCGGTTCCGGCTGCGGCAACCGCACCATGGTGCGCATCGGAGGGGGCAACCTGAAGTCGATCGCAGTGTTGCTGGCGATGGGTGTCGCCGGCTACCTGATGATCTTCACCAACTTCGGCTACTACGCCTTCCTGCAGTGGATGGAACCGGCCTTCATCGACCTGCGCAATCTCGGCATCGCGGACCAGTCGCTGGGAGCGGCGGTGTCCGGCCCGCTCGGGTTGCCGGGGGCCGCGGCGTCACTCGCCATCGGCTTGATCGTTGGAGTCCTGATGCTGATCTGGGTGCTGCGTTCTTCCGATTTTCTGCAGAACCGGGACAACGTGCTGGCTGGCATCGTGCTGGGGCTGTGCGTGGCGGCGGCTTGGTACGTGACCGCCGGCTCGATGGGACAGGGCTTGATCGAGGAAGTCGCGTTCCTGGAAGGCGATGAGCAGCCATACGGGGTCGGAGCCCAGTCGCTGACGTTCGTGCAGCCTGCGGCCATCCTGATTCGCTACCTGGAGACCGGCTTCGCCAGCCGGTTCATGAACTTCGCCTTGGTGGCGGGGGCAGGCGTGATCGCTGGCGCATTCCTTTACGCGCTGGTCTCGCGGCGGCTTCGGGTCGAGTGGTTCCAATCGCTCGGCGACGCGGGGCGCCACGTGCTCGGCGGGCTGCTGATGGGGTTCGGCGGGGTGTTGTCGATCGGATGCACGATCGGCCAGGCGGTCTCCGGCGTATCCACGCTGGCGATCGGATCGTTCCTGACTTTCGTGAGCATTTGCCTGGGCAGCGCGTTGACGATGAAAGTCCAATACTACAAAATGGTCTACGAAGACGAGGCGAATTGGGCAAGTGCGCTGGTTACCGGAATGGCCGACCTGCGCTTGATTCCCCAGAAATGGCGCCGCCACGAAGCGGTATAAGCGGGATCTTGGGTCGTTAGCTCAGCTAGGTAGAGCACCGGACTTTTAATCCGTTGGTCGCAGGTTCGATCCCTGCACGACCCACCACCCTCGATTGATGTCATGCGAGCCCGAAAATACAGGTCGAAAAAACTACTGCCTGCGTATTCCAAGGGGGCAAGGCAATTTCTTATTCTCCCGGCCTTGGTGTATGATCTGTCCTACGGGTTACATCCGGGCTGCCAGATATGAGGAGGAATGAACCCATGAAGATGATCAGGATCGCGTTCCTGGCTTCTCTCGTTGCCGGGACCGCTCACGCCGAGAGCCTGACCGTTCAGGAAGGCGACACGGTGGACTTCTCCATCGTCGTGACCCATCCCCAATATGTCGAAGGGGTATCAGCGAAGAAAATCCGCCTGTGGTACGACACGGACGGCGGCACGGCCACGGAAGGCGAGGACTATGAGACGGCCCATTCGTGGAGAGATCATGTGACGGGCGAGATTAACTCTTCGTTGACGATTTCGGTGGAGACGTTCTCAGACGATGTGGTGGAAGGGGACGAGACCTTCTCGATCCGGATGAGAAAGCTGGAGCAGTGGGTTGTATGTGCCCCGTTGGCCTCGCGGCACTGCACAGACGGCTGGAGGGAAGTACCGATGAGAACCTGGGTTTTCACGGGCGCCAAGACCGCCGTCATCGAAGATGTCACCGTCCAAGATGCCGCGGGCACCACATCGACGAATTGAAGCGCTCGGGATACCGCACGATAACGCCTTGCCCAATTTCCAACGAGAAACGAGTCTCAACGGAGAGGGGCTGGATTCAACGACGGATGAGTTCGTAGCCTTTTGAGTCCCGAAGCAAGACTGTGCCGTATTCTCCGGTTTCCGGTCCCGCGTACCCAGTGCGTGATGGATTCCGAAGGCCCGCACCGGTTTGGCACGGCGATACACATTTTCTTCTGTATCGGCCAAGGGTCCGCATCTATACTGGATCCGTATTGATTTTGTACCGGTGCCGCCGCGGTACATCAGCAGCGACGAGGCACCATCGGGCCGAGAAGCAGGTGCACTGGCCGCAAGGCTGCGGCCCATTTTCAAGTCCTGCATTCAGGACGCCGAATCAGGCCTTGAGCCGGCCCATCTTTCAATATCACGGGCCGAAGGCCCGTTCTTCAGGCTTCGGCCTGTTTCATCCACGTGCCTTGCGTACTGCACTGTGATTCCAGCTCCGTAGCGGCGACTCTCGTGCTGAACGCTTTGCCCGTTATTCCACCCATGCGGAGCGGTCCGCATACGATCAAAGGAGGTGAGAACCATCTTGAACTATCGCCCGATAAGGGCACCATACCCTACATAGGATAGATCTTCGACAGAAGATTCCCTGTACTGCCTTGACGGAGGCATATTCAGGTCATTGAGGGAGTCGTGTCCCGTCAGCAGTATCGCGAAGCGAACTTGTGAACCCAGGCTCTCAGGCACTCAGAAACACTCACCGAAAGGAAAACGCACGGTAAAGACCTGAACCATACGCTCAAACCAGTTCTGCTGGCACTGCCGGGCAGGCCGCTATGCACGCAGAGGAATCGAGACCGTATCCCGGCACAAACCGCCCATGGGCTGCCGGAAGTGCGGGAGGGTAGTGTATCTGTTTGAAATCAAGACTTCTTCTTGTGCCGCTTCGGACGGTTTGGCTTCTTGACCCTAGCATCAATCAATCAGCTTCCATGCAGGGGCAATGCCTTTTGACTGGAACCACAAAAAACCGGATGGCGGTGCTGCGATGGTGGGCAACTCGGAATTTTCTGGTTCAAGGGATGAATTTGCCCCAGGAGACAGGACTGGACTATTCCCATACCGCAGAGGCTTTTTACCTCTGCGGTTTTTCGCGAGACCCGGGCGTTACGCAAGTCTCCGGCCAAGGCTTACGGGGATTTGACCCGAAATCGGATCGAGCTGGAAACGAGTGTGGCAAACTCAGTTTCTGACTATAGAGCAGCCTCCAGACCCTCGCAAAGGCAGCATAAACCCTATCGGGTTTGTGTATAATTTAAAGGGTTCAAGGCAGTTTGCCTTCCGCGAGATTTTCGAGGATCGGTTATGACGCAAGTTTCAAAAATCAAGGTGCCTGAAGGGCACTCTTTGCACCATGTGTGCTGTCCGCATGACTGTCCGGATACCTGCTCCATGCTGGTCACCCGAGACGACAGCACGGGGCGCGCGGTCCGGGTCCAGGGCGACCCCACGCATCCGGTGACGCGCGGCTACCTGTGCAACAAAGTCAATCATTATCTAGACTTGGTTTACAACGACAACCGGGTCCTTTATCCGCATAAGCGGGTCGGCCCTAGAGGGCCCGGCGCCAAGTTCGAGCGCATCAGCTGGGATGAGGCGCTGGACATGGTCACCGACAACTTCAAGGAAGTGATCGCCGAGTACGGCTCAGAGGCCGTGCAGCCGTATTCATATTCCGGCACCTTGGGCATGCTGGGCTACTGGGCGATGGATCAGCGCTTCTGGAACAAGATGGAAGCGGCCCGGCTGGAGCAGTCCATCTGCATTTATGCCGCGATGTGGGCTGGCATTCACACCTATGGCGTGGCCAATGGGCCAGCCGTCCATGACGCCGTGCAGGACGCGGAACTGATTGTCCTGTGGGGCGCGAACCTCGTCAGCACGGGGGTGCATGCCATTCCGTTCATTCGCGAGGCTCAGGAACGTGGCGCCAAGTTGATCGTCATCGACCCCCGGATCACCCGCACGACCATGATGGCGGACTGGCATATCCAGCCGCGTCCCGGGACCGATGCCGCGTTGGCACTGGGCGCGATGAAAGTCATCGTGGACAACGGTCTGCATGACGAAGCGTTCCTGCGTGAGCAGACGATTGGCTGGGAGCAGTTCATCAACGAGAAACTCCCCGAATACCCGCTTGACAAGGTGTCGGAAATCACCGGTGTGTCGGAGGCGGACATCGAGAAGTTCGGCCTGATGTACGGCAAGGCGAAGAAATCCTTCATCCGCGCCAACTACGGCCTCAACCGGCATCAGAACTCGGGGCAGACCTGCCGGGCCATCCTGGTCATGCCCTGCATCACCGGTTCTTGGCGCGAGCCGAATGGCGGTGCCGCATTCGGGACACTGGAGGAGATGTGGCTGCAGTTCAACCTGGCCAAGCTGCAACGCCCGGACCTCGGCAACCGGGCCGAGAAACGGGTGGTCAACATGGTGCAGATCGGTCGCGCCCTCGCCGACCACATCGGCGTAGACGACAAGCCGCTCGATCCGCCGATCAAGTCAATCTTCGTGTACAACTCGGATCCGGCAAACTGTGCGCCGAATTCGGGCAATGTACGGCGTGGCTTGATGCGCGACGACCTGTTCGTTGCGGTGCACGATACATTCTGGACGGACACCTGCAACTACGCGGACGTGGTGTTGCCGGCAGACACGCAGCTCGAGCGGATGGACTTGCATGCCGCGTACGGGCACTGGCACTTCAACCTGAACAAGGCGGTCATCGAGCCGCTGGGCGAAAGTTGTGCCAACACCGAGTTGTTCCGCCGGATGGCGCAGAAGATGGGTTACGTGGAGGAAGGCGACAATGCGTTCACCCAGACCGACGAGGAGATGATCCGCGACATCCTGTTCGACGAGGAGGTCAACCCGCTGATGGAGGGGATAACCTACGAGCAATTGGAGAAGAACGGATGGGCTCGTGCCAGCGACAAATCGAAACGGCGCGACTTCCTGAACATCGGTTGGCCGACCGCGAGCAAGAAGATCGAAATCTTCAGCCAGACGCTGGCGGATGAAGGGCAGGACCCGCTGCCGACCTACAATCCGGAAGTTGAAGGGCAGGAGGACCCGAAACGCAAGGATTATCCGATCCAGGTGCTGAGTTCGGCGGCTCACTACTTCATTGGCGACTCGTTCCAGTCGGTGCCGAGGTTGCAGGCGATGATGTCCCGACCCACGGTGGAGATGAGCGTCAACGACGCCAAGGAACGGGGCATCGAGGACGGCGACTTGGTTCGCCTGTACAACGACCGGGGCGAAACCTATTGCTATGCGGTCGTGATTAACGGCCTGCTCGACGGCGTGTGTGCGACGCAGAAGCAGTTCAAGGGCAGCAACACCCCTGGTGGGATAAACGTGAATGTCCTGAACTCGGAGATGCTGACCGACTTCGGCATGAGCCCGACCTTCTACTCGTGTCTGGCCGAGATCGAGAAAGCGGATCCGGAAACCACCAAGAAGGCACGTCTCAAGGAACTGGGAGGCGTCGACGGCTATGTCGCCGCTTGGCGCAACAAGAACCGGGATTCTGATGCGAGCGACGACCAGATTCTCGAATATGCCAAGCAAGAGCATCCGGAGATCTTCAACTGATGGCACAGGAAATGTTTGGGGGCTACCGGGACCCGCTGGCCCTGCCGCAGCCGAACCGCGAAATCCAGACGCTGCGCGTCGGCTACCGGGAGGGGCGAGTCAAGAGCATGCGGAACCTGACGCACGACACCTACGAGATCGTGGTGCAGTGTGATATCGATCAGAAGCAGATCGGGGAGGCGGGCCAGTTCTGGACCATCCGCGTTCCGGGCCTCCGCAAGCCACGCCCGTATTCCTTTGCCCGTGCTCCGGAGTCGGAGAGCCTAGGGGAGCATACGTTCTTCATCCGCTTGGTGCCGGGGGGCGAGTTATCCGCCTGGCTGGCGGGAGGAGACCGCACCGGGGAGGAGGTGACCCTATCCGGTCCGCTCGGCAAGTTCAAGCTGGATCCGTCCAGCGAGGACATGGTCTGCATCGCGGGTGGCTCTGGCATGAGTGCGGTTCACGCCATTATCGAGCATGCCGCGAACCTCAAGGTGCCCCGTAACTGTTATTTCTTCTATGGAGCCCGTACGCAAAAGGATCTATACCTAGAGGAGGAAATCGAGGCGCTGCAGAAGCGCTGGCATCCGGACTACGTGCTGAAGTTTCACCAGGTCCTCAACGAGGAACCGGAAGACTCCGACTGGACGGGTGGGCGCGGCTTGGTGACAGACTATTTCAAGAAACATTACCTGGCCAACGGACAGGTGGACATCAATCGGATGAAAGCCTATTTCTGCGGTCCGCCGCCGATGATCGACGCGGGGATCGCGGTGCTGAAGAAGGCCGGGCTGTCGGATCGTGACATCTTCTACGACAAGTTCGAAGATGCGCGCTCTCCCGTGCCGATCATCGACAACACCAAGTGCGTGTTGTGCGACGAGTGCCTGATGGTTAAGCCGGTCGAACACTGCATCGTGGAAGCCGCGAGTCTGCGCCGTGGGAACGGCGGGACACCGGGAACCATGGAGTACGAGGAAGTCGAGCCGGCTGCCACCGCCGGGTTGTACTACAACACGCTCTACATCAACGAGAAGGAATGTATCCGCTGTTACGCCTGCGTGGAGATTTGTCCGGCCAAGGCGATTTCTCCGGATTATGCGCCAATGCCCAGGACACTGGCGGACATCATTGAATGATTAAGGCCGGGCATGCGCCCGGCCTTGCACCTAAATCAGAATTTGCGGCTTGCCGTGCGGGGAACTACCCGCACCCGCCGGCGGTTACTGTCACTTTTCTTTCGGCCTGGAAAATTCCATCAGGCGTATGCACCAGTGCGATAACACGCGAAGTCTTGCGCATCTTGGCCCGTAGCGAGACGTAGGGCTCAGCCTGCTCTTGGAGGTGGGAGATGGAGATCAATGGAACCGGGTTGGCTTCGATCAGGATGCTGATTTTCTCGGCGCCGGGGAGCGGGGCGTAAACCTGGATCGGGACCTTGCCGCTGTCTTCGGCGATGTCTGGCACGTCCAGTTCAATGTCGGGATGGTCCTGGATGCTCTGCCCGCTGGTGAGTTCGGCCAGCGCGTCCTCAAGGGTTTCCGCCGCGAAAGATTTCGGGAGGCTGGGGAAGGCCGGGCGGGCGAGAGCCAGTACCGGCAGGACGGCGGCGGCCTGCAGCAGCAGGCGGCGCGATCGCTGGGGTGAAGTCGAGTGTTTCATGCATTCATTGTACGGCAGGTTCAGTAAAACTCATTCGCCATGATCAGGATTTCCTTGCGTCGGTGATCGATCCGGGCTTGGTTCGCCGAGTTTGCCTTGGTGTGCTTTTCCGCGATTTCCAGTTGATTGGCAGCCTGCCGGAGCTGCCCCTTGCTGAGGTAGTGGCCGGCCAATGCGATATGCGAAATAACCGGTTGATGAGTGGCATTGGCGGCCTCGGCGAGTAGGCGATAGGTCTGGGGACTTTGGATCCCCCGGCGAACGCGTTTGCGAATCAGTTTCAGGGCCTGATCGGCCTGCCCGGCCGTCAGGTACGCCTGCGCCAGATAGAGCTCCACCGCGGTATGCGCAGGATATTTCTGGTAGAGGGATTGAAGCACCTCGACAGCCTGATCCATCTGGCCCAGATGCTTTTGCGATTCGGCTTCCGCCAGGTTTAGCAAAAGGCGGAGTTCTGGCACGTCCGTCCTGATGTTGCGCAATAGTTCGAGGGCACGGGCATGATCACCATGCTTTTGCCAGGCCACTGCGATGCCGTATTGCTCGGGTGCCTGCGGTTCATGACCGGCACCGAGTTTGTCCTGGAACAGACCCAGCCTTTCATGCGTGGGAGTCTGCAGAGAGATCATGCGTTGTCGGATGAAGCGGAACTCCATCGTGTCTTGGACAAAAGTACCTTGGTACTGCCGTGCCCGGTCCCGGGCTTCCACGATTCGGGAAGGGGTGGCTGGATGGGTACTCAAATACTCGAAATCCTTCCCGTAATGATGACCGGAGTGTTTGATCAGAACCTCGAAGAAGTTTGCGACCCCGTTCGGATCGATACCCGCCTTCGCGAGGAATTGGCTTGCGAATCGGTCCGCTTCCTGCTCGTTGGCGCGGGAGTAATTGAGAAAACGTTGCTGTTCCGCAGCTTGGCTCAACACGGCGGCTGGCAATAGCGCGGAGGTTTGGGTGACTCCAGCCAGAATGACTCCGGCCATGGTGAGGAGGCTGAAGTTTGAGTTGCTCATGTAGTCCTGCATTCGGGCTAGGTGGCGTTGTGTGACATGCGCCATTTCGTGAGCGATGACGCCTGCCAATTCGCTTTCATTCCTCGCTTTCGTGATCAGGCCGGTATAGAAGGCCAATAATCCACCGGGCATGGCGAAAGCATTGACTTGCTGGTTGTGGACGATCAACAGGTCGAATTCTTGCTGGATTCCAGCGCGGTCCAAGATGCGGTGGGCCAAAGATCGGATATAGGCGTTGGATTCCGGATCTTCGCTGACCGGCAGGTGACCGTACAGTTGAGCTTTGAGGAAGCGTTTGATTCGGGCTTCTTCGGCTTGGGTCATGACCCGATCGGCCGGTTCGCCGACGCTGGGCAGTTCGGAGTCATCGATAACGTCGGTGTGGGCCTGCACGGCGCCGGTGACGAGCAAGACCAGCAGTAACCCCAAGGCGCTGGCGTGCATGGGAAATAAACTCAAGGTCGGGGAAGTAACCATGAGACAGAGGCGTGAAAGTTGGGAATTATACGGAAGAGTTTGCAAAACTGCATAACTAATTGATTTTTCATGAGTTTTATGGTAAAATCTCGCATGCGAAAGTGAGAAACCAAGAGCAAAAATGACAAAAAAGTTGCAAAAACGTTGAGCCTGTTCGACTTGATGCGGAGGTTCCCGACAGAGGCCGAAGCGATCGCCTATTTTGAAAAACTGCGCTGGGGCGACGAGCCGCATTGCACCCGGTGCGGAGCCGACGACATGGTGTCGCCCAAGCCCAGGCCCGGACGCTACTGGTGCGGGCATTGCCGCCAGCACTTCAACGCGTGGACGGGCACGCCGCTCGAATACGGCAAGGTCAAACTGAACAAGTGGATCTTCGCCGCCTACCTGCTGATGACGGCGCGCAAGGGCATTTCCAGCCTCCAGTTGTCAAAGGAATTGAGCACCCGCCAGATACGGCGTGGTACATGCTGCACCGCCTGCGCGTGGCCTGCGGGCCGACCCGGATGACGGCGCTGCACGGCGCCGTCGAGATCGACGAGACCTATCTGGGCGGTTCCGAAAAAAACAAGCATGCCGACAAGCGCATGCCGATCGGAGCGGCGCAAGGCGGTGCGGCAAACAGGTCGTGCTGGGCATGCGGCAGCGCGGCGGGCGCACCGTCGCCATGCCGATCCGAACCAAGGATAAGGATCGCATGCACGGCATCATCGAAAAGTTCGTCAGACCCGGAACCATGGTGTACACCGACGATCACCCCATCTACAACGACCTCATGTGGCACCGGCACGAATCGGTCTGCCACTCGGCCAAGGAATGGGTCAACGGCATGGCGCACACCAACGGCATCGAATCGGTCTGGGCAGTTCTGAAGCGAGGCTTCAACGGCACCTACCACCAGTGGTCACGCAAGCACTGCCGCGCCTACGTCGACGAGTTCACGTTTCGGCTCAACGAGGGCAACGTTGAACGCGACACCCAGGACCGGCTCGACGACCTGTTCCGCGCCATGGTCGGCAAGCGGATCACCTACCGGGAGTTGACTCAAAACTAGAATTGGCGATCATGGATGCCTATGCCACCGACGCTCCAGAAATTTCATGTTCTTTGCAAGGGTCAGAAAAAACCCTTCGACATTAGCGCCCATTGCATCATAGAGCCGACAATTGAAAATACAGTTTATGAATTCAAGGTCAACGAAAATACCGTGGCAAGATTTGAAGCATCAGCCGTTCTCGGCAAACAGGCAGGGCTTCCTAACTTCTGGAAACTTTTGCAACGGCCCGGCGCCATTTACTAGGGCACCGAATCCTGCAGACCAGAACCGAGGGAAACTATGCCCAGTAGAACCAGAACTGCCGTCGTGGCGGCAGCCGCTATCATGCTTGCCGGGTGCCTCGCCCAAGTGGCAAAGCAAATCGAGGAAGACTCCGCCAAAGCCGATGAAAGCCTGCACAAGGCCATCGTTGCCGTTGCGGAAGCATTTGTGAACGACGCGAATAACAAGTGCGATTACATGGAGGAGCAGTTCAAACTCAAAAAACTGAAAGGCGAAGAATTCGAGTTCGACTCCCAGACCCTGCGGGAGCAGTGCCTCGTCATAGAGGGGTCAAGCCCAAAGCACCGCCACATGTGCGCCGAGTTCAGCAACGCAAGGATCAAATCCTACAAGTGGGATGCCAAATCTAGGTACTACGTTAGGGACGCGATCAAAACGGCCAACCAGACCCTGATCGAGGCCGGGTTAAAGCCCTGCCTCTGACGCAGGATAGGCTGGGTTGCCCCAGCCTTCCTATCAGCGGAGATTGATGGATTTCTCGTCTCGGTTGTGAACCCAGCCGTTATACATCAAAGGCCCGTTAGGACGATCCTGCTGCTTGGGCTTCGTTGGATTTTTCGTAGAAACCGGAGGCTTCGCGGATTTTTCATTCATAAAACTGACCCTCATTCGAGGCTGATCGAATGGTGGTCAGGTCACTAATTCTTGTGCTATGATTCGCACAGGTACTTAGATTCGGTGACCTAACCACCGCTTCCCATCAACGCCCCCCGCAGGGGCGTTTTTGGTTCAGTCGAGTATATCAGATCAATCCTTAAATCAGATCGCGGCATCGCTATAATGCCGCGCTAAAGGAGGTAGAAATATGTCTGTTATTCAAACCGGATACTCCGAATCAATGCAGCCCGTCAACCCCGAGGCGCAAAGCCTGCCGGTCAGGTTCATTCTGGATTCAGGCGTTCACTCGATGGAGCCGGTTAAAACCGCCAGTCTTGATTATCCAGAGCATACGGTTCTTCTGGATCTAACCTTCGATCAAAGCCGAGGCCAAGGTTCAGCCCACGTTGTGGCTGATCCTCGGGTGCCAGAGCGAATGAATCAAATACTTTTGTCTCTTCGACCCGAAGATGCTAGGAAGCTGGTTTGTCAGTTACAAAAAATAGTAGATAGCAACTAATATGAAAAAAGTATTTTTCTTTCTTCTATATACAGCCGGGTCTATTATCCTTCTGGCGATTCTTTTGGCGATGATTTCACCATTCTTGCGGTGATTTTCTGCTCCTGATGCCCGACGGGCAACGGGATTATACTTGTCGCCTGTCAACTCTTCCGCGTAATTCCCTATACAAGTGCCCTTTTCATGGCGGCGCGCAGTAGCAGAAAAGCAATTGCCACCATCGTCAGTTCAAATGCCGCAACAATTCCCTGATTGATGGTGAATCCGTCCATCGCCTGAATAACGATTCGTGTAGATACTAGCCCACCTGCGCCAAAGAATGTTCCGGCAAGCGCGGCAACAGTCATAAGGCGATGGAACAGGCCGGACAGCACCAGCAACCCGGACCCGACCACCAGTCCGCCATAGGTTGCACGGATTTCAGTTTCCCCGGATGGGTTCATGGGCGCGATGCCCAACGCTTCCCCCATCGTGTGTGGGTCAACAAAAGTGAAGATTCCCGACGCAAGGAATATGATCCCGATGATGACCAAGAAAATGTGCGTGAGGGTCAGAACCTTTTTATCGTCCATGTTTTCTCCTATGAAAAAGTGGCGGCAATGAGATTTTACCCCGCCGTTGCAAACTCTTCCGTGTAATTCCCTGAAAGTTGGTTGTTGCGCATGCCGAAGACATCCGAGCGTGGACCTGCCGCGTCATATGGGTAAGACAAAGGACCTTGAGCCGAAGTTTCCAGTCTGACGCCCGCATGCTGTTGGCCAAAGCCGCGCATGAAACCACCATGCAATGCATTGTACGCCAGATATAATGAACTTTTGATTACCAACAGGAGTTTACGCACATGGCGGATTTTGACCAAGAGCTGGATGCCTCCGGGCTGAATTGCCCCCTTCCCATCCTGCGCGCGAAAAAATCCTTGGCCTCTATGGAGAGCGGGCAGGTTCTGCGCGTGGTTGCGACCGACCCCGGTGCGGTCAAGGATTTCGAGGCATTCTCGAAACAGACTGGAAACCCGTTGCTGGAATCTTCCGAAGAGGGCGGAAAGTTTTATTTTCGGCTGCAGAAAGTCTGACTTTTGCTCGGCAGGAGTCGTTTCCTGCTTAGTATTTATTCACCAAAACACCTGGGCGGCAAGAATGCCGCCCGGTTTTTTATCAGTGCGAGTCCATAAAATGTTCGGAAGTCTAGTCGGGAACCCTGGTTATTCCATTCCGGTGACATTCGACGGGCTGATTTTTCGACTTTTTCAACGACAATATCTTTGTAACAACAGGGCACTCTATTCCCATCATCTCTCATCTCTCATGTGAAGAGACTGGGCTGGATTTCCGGCTTTTGAGTGCTACAATCCCTAGTATCGCAAGGCTTAACTTGAGGTGTTAGCGTGCTGATTATGCAAGGAAACTTGCCTATCGGATACTTCCGGATCAGTCGGCGAACAATGCCTTGCACACGAATGCCGGGCTACAAAGATGTTGTTTTTCAGCAACAACTCGGCTCACAACGAATGAGCCGGCACCTTTGGTGACCGGCTTTTTTATGTCTTCTGTCTCAGGAGCGAGGGTAGAGATCATGAGACCGACCAAACATTTCCACACGGGCGTTTCACTTTTTCTCGCCATGGCCTTATGTGGTCCAGTGGTGGCGGAAATCGAAGAAATTACGGTTACGGCGCAGAAGCGCGAGGAAAACGTGCAGAACGTGCCGATTTCCGTTACGACTTTCTCTGATGATTTCTTTACGAAATCGAACGTTAGCACCCTCCGGGATATGGCGCGCTATGCGCCTAACCTGAGTCTGCCTCAGTCCAGCACGATCGCCAACCAGCGAATTATCCTGCGTGGCGTGGGGTCGGTCGGCAACAGTGCGATTGAGCCGACTGTGGCGGTTTTCATTGATGGCGTTTACTACCCGCGACCGTCTTCGATTGTTGGTAGCATGACCGATTTGGATCAAGCAGAAGTGCTGCGCGGACCGCAGGGCACCCTGTTCGGGCGCAACGCCTCGATGGGCGCGTTGAACATCGTCACCAAGAACCCGACGAATGAACACGAAGGACGGATCACCTTCGGCTATGGCGACTACGATGAGAAGCGCATTTCCGGTTACATCAACAGCGCGATCTCCGAGAAGGCTTCTGCCCGCCTTTCGTTCCAAGCCTCGGACCGTGATGGCTATGGCGAGAACACCTACACCGACCAGGGCAGCCGAAGCACTGTGGGCGACTGGAACGATGTCACCGTGCGAGGAAAACTACTTTTCACTCCGAACGACAATACTGATGTCCTCCTGACGGCGGATTTCTCCCGGGTCAGGAACGAGGGTGCTGTCACTGAATTTGTCGGTGATACGGCACCGGGGCAAAGTCTTTTAGGACTTATCCAAATCCTTCCTACTGGAGAGTTGCCGGAGGCTAGCGATGTCTACGACCACAAACTCCACCAGATGCACCGCGATGATGCCGACAATGAGCAGTGGGGTCTGAGCAGTGATATCACATGGGCAGTAGGCGGTCACACGATTCGTTCGATAACAGCTTACCGAGACTGGGAGAACGATAGTTTGGACCAGTCGGTTATTCGCTTACCTGCGGACCTGGTGCCGACGGATCAGTTCTATGAAGCGGAAACCTTCTCGCAGGAACTGCAGATTCTTTCTCCTGAGGGCGAAAATGTTGAATACGTGTTCGGCCTGTACTATTACGACGAGGAATATTCCCTGGACAACTATTCCCGCGTTGGGAAGGACTTCTGCGGGATGGTGAGGACTTTGACGGGCGCTTCATCCGCCGTGTTCCTCACTCGCCTACTGACAGCGGCAAGAGTTATAGATCAATCTCAAGGTAGCTCCTTAGCAACTGCGATAGAAGAGGCTTTGCCTGATCAACAAACAGCAGGCTCGAGTCCGTATTCGGTTTGCATGGCTGGTGGAGAGGATATGTTCTCGTCGGAGTTTACCCAAGATGTTAGCAACTATGCTGCCTATGGGCACCTGACCTACCACCTGACGCCGCAATGGCGCCTTGCTGCGGGGGCGCGTTACACCCGGAGCGAAAAGGACGGGGAATTCGAAAGCGTTGTCTACAATCAACTGGCTGCTCCGGCCTCGGCGACTAATCCGTTTGGCTTGGACTTGCGTGATCCTGAGCCCTTGAAAAGCCTGACTCACGATGAAGAGAAAGTCACTTGGTTGACCAACCTCAGCTATTTTCTTGATGACGACACCATGCTGTTCGCGAATTTCTCTACTGGATTCAAATCAGGAGGTTTCAGCCCCGATGGTTTCAACAGCCAGGTTGCAGAAGCTGGGAGAACCCGGAAATTTGACACTGAAACCACCAAGAATTATGAACTCGGCATCAAAAGTACCTTGTGGGACGGCCGATTGATCGCCAATGCGACGCTCTACCGCACCAAGATCAGCGACTTCCAGGAACGTCAATTCGATGGACTGAACCTCGTCGTGCACAATTCTGGCGATCTGACGCAGCAGGGAGTCGAGTTGGACGCGCGGTTCCAGCCGCGGGAAGAGTTCCACGCGACACTGGGCGTGAGTTATCTGGATTCGGAATTTGATTCTTTCCCTGCCGCCACCGCACTCCCGGGCAGGATTGCCGCAGTTTCGGGGCACAACAGCTATGTCGGGTTTTGCCGTGGAGTCGTGGGCCCGTTGTTCCAGGCGGATTCAACCAATCAGGGATTCGGGCAGATTCTCCAAGGGTGCCATAGAATGGCGATTCCCACTCAGGACCTGAAAGGTGAACGCAACCATTTTTCCCCGAAATGGCAGGTGGCGTTGTCCGCCGAATGGTCCGATTCCATGCCTGACGCCTCTCTGGACTGGTTCATCCGGGGCGAGTTCCAGTTCGTCGACGACCAGAATGTGGGCGCTGATACCAATCAGGACCCGGACACCATGCAAAGCAGTTACAGCCTTTTTAATGGAGGGGCCGGCGTGCGTGGCTCGAACGGTGACTGGGAGGTATCACTATTCGTCAAGAACATCTTCGACGAGGATTACTGCCAGACCAAATATGCCCAGCCACTGCTGGGTTCATTGGGACTGGCGGACACGACGGGCGCAGAGGGATTCCGTGGCGCGAAGCGTTGTCCACTTGGCGAGCCGCGCACTTGGAGCCTGGTTGGCAGTTTCCTGTTCTGAATAAGAAGAGAAGGCTTGCTGCGGCAGGCCCTCGTTCTACAGAGTGGTTTTCTGAAGAACGCAAACTTCAGTTCAATTTTCTACCGTGATACGCGGTTTCAGTGGCCTCGAAAGGATACCGGTGCCGTATCACCCGAAATCCGAATTTCTTATCGGGACTCATCTTGGGTAGCGGGTTGATTCCGAGCTTGTAGTTCTTCGGGTACAGTTCCAGTTCAAGGTGATGAGCCATCAGCATCAGGTTCATGGCCAATTGCAACTCGCTCCAGCGTGCGCCCCCGCAAGTGTGCGTTCCGATGCCGAACGGTGCGTAAGCTCCTGGTACCTGCTTGTGTTCGCTTCGGGGTGGTGCGAAGCGGTCGATGTCAAAATTCAGGGGATCCTTGAAGAATCTCTCGTCAAAATGGGAGGCGGTAAACGCGACCATGAGTGTGGAGTTGGGAGGGATCTTGTAGCCTTCGACCTCGAAACCGTTCATCACGGTTCGCAGGTGCATGGGAATCACGGGATGTAGCCGCAGCGTTTCCATGATGAACCGATGAGTCACGTCGATTGCAGACACGTCGAGGTCGTCACCAGCCGGGTCTCCGTCGGCAAAGAGCGCGTCTGCTTCAGCGGCGATCCGTTCATGTACGTCTGGGTTTGTAAGCATCTCATAGATGGCGAAGGACATTTCACTTCCCAAGTAATGTCCGGCGATGATCGGCGCGATGAACGCAAAACCGAGATCGGTTTCAGGCAGGAATTGCGGGTCGGAGTAGTGCAGGTCCATCAGGTCGTCGACGAGGTCTCGACGCTTGCCGGCTCGCTGGGCTGAAGTGTGTGAAGCGTGAATCTGAGCATAAAGATCCAGCACGCGTCCGAGGGATCGCTTCATCGCAGGTGTGCGCAGCATGAAACGGGGCACGAGCTTGTGCACTGTGACCAGAAGTGCTCGGTACTCGTACTTGATGAGATCATCGAGGATGTCGGCAGGTGCAATGCTCACGCTGAGATTGGCGACTTGTTCGCCGATCATCCGCTGACATGCCATCTCGGTACGGATGGTGTTTCCGATTCCCCACCAATCGAAGTGTCCCCTGGCCATGGCCAGCAGTTCATCCAACCGATCCTCAACCACTGCGCGGGAATTGCCTGCGCGCACCATCTTGCGCATGCGGAAGTGATCGGCACCATCCATACTGGCGATAGATCGCCCGGTCCCCCACGTATGTTGAAAGTCCGCGATAAAGTCCTGCGAACGGACATGGAGCCGACCTTTTTGGCTGAACCAGTGGTTCAGTTCTGCGCTGGCGATAACAATCATGTCTCGGCCACCAGTCTTGAGTCTAAATACCGGTCCATGCTTTTGGGCTTGTTCAGCAAAGAATTTGGGTAGGTCTCTCGAACGGAATGTCTTCGAGAAGATCATGTCCTTCAGGCCAATGACCGGCATGGCTCGGTGCCGTACCGTCCGCATGCTTTCGGGGGGGCGATAGGAACTTTGTACCGCAGCCCCGATGTTCTGTCCGATCAGGTCCATCTTGCTGAGGAGTTCGATCCGCTCCTCGGCGAGTTCGTATTCTTCGGGCTCAAGCATCGCGTGAATTCCGCCGCAGCTCTGCATGAGGCCGATGATGGCGATGTCGCGCGGATCCGGGATCTCGTCGTCCAGTAGCGTCCGCATGATTCGGCTCTTGATTTCCTCTCCGGTCCGGCCGTCCACCAAGGGATAGCGGCCCGAGCGTGCAACCTTGCTCGAAAGATTCCAGAACCCGCCTTCATCTGCATCTAGGATGCCTATCTTGGACAGGCGGTCGAGCGCTTCCGTATTGATCGCATCCGCGTTCCGCGCAATGCGCTCGACCCAGAATTGTGGAGTGTGTGCCTCGGTTTCCTTGGTGATTTCTGCCAGCGTTGGATCCAGCAAGTTGTCACCGATGGGAGTCGAATCAATCAGAGTGAGTGTTTCCACGTCAGTGTCGATTCGGTTCTCCAGCGCGAGGTCCATTAGGACGCCTCCCGCGAGCACGCAGGACATCTTCCATTCCGGGATGGGGATGAAATAGCCCGTCTTCTCGTCGAGCAGCATCAGGAGAATTTCTTCGGCGAATCTCACAATTCACATTCCTCAAGAAAACCGATATTGTCTTCTTGGCTTCTGTTCCATAACTCTGGACTAATCATATTCGGACAAATCGACATCGTGTTAGTGTTGGTCGCAATCCTCCATGTCCGGGTAGAACTGTGCGCAGTAGCGCCGGTATTTTCCGATTTCACCGTCAGACTGGCATAACCGAGGGCGAGAGCGATACCGTTTTCACCCCATATTGTAATGTCTTGCAAGGACATCACGCTTTTGCGAAGTCAAGACAATTTGATTCATAATCTTGGCTCGCCACTCTGGCGGAAGAAACCGCAAACCGGCGAAAAATCGCTTCGGTTTGTGCAGATTCCGGACCTGCCCGGCGGGCACCATTTCGATGAGTTCGCTGTCGACGGGCGTGGCGAGCACCCACAAACGCGCATCCATGCCGATGAAATGCTCACGGATATCTACGTATGAATAGCCAAAGCCATACACGTGCGTGATTGCGGAAACGTCGTAAATACTCTTGATTTCAATGATATTTCGGGTGCGTTTGAAGTCGAAACAACTCTTGAGATAAGGCCCGTCTGTGGAAACCGAACCGACCGGGTGCACGCTGTCATAGCCGTGGACATACCGCAAATGCGCGATGTCCACGGAATTTTCACTGGTTTCCTGAGGATGGCTGGGAGATCGCATAATTCGATATCTGATTTTACTCCAATCCGCGCCCATCAGAGGACCCTCGGGAAGATCCCATTGCGGCGACCGTCCGCCGTTTCCCCATCAGGCAAAGATCAAGTCATCCATCTCCCGTGTCTCGAATACCCTGAGTTGAGTGGCTTTCGGAGGAGGAGTGTAGGGTGTGGCCACGCATCTGCCGGTTGCATCGTATTCGTAGCCGTGAAACGGGCAGACGAGACAGCCGTCGCGAATTTTGCCTCCAGCGTCAGGGCCCAATTCGGAGCCTGGGTGCGGGCAGGCCGATTCGGCAACGCAGATGCGCCCCTTACCGTCGCACCAGACCACGATCTTTTCACCTATCCAAATCTTTTGGATCAGTTGTTCTTTTTTGGATGGCCCGACGGCTGCCGATGAAGTACCAACCCTCGGGGAAGGGCGGAAGCGAGGGGATGTCGTAGAGTTTGGCCGGGCTTGTTCGCATCACCTTGTAGAATCTCGTGGCGAAAGGGGAGGCATAGGCGGACATGTACTAGACATACTACTATCACAATAGCAGATTTGACGATTCCCAGAAACCAGATAATGAATAGTAAGGCCGCTTCGTTCGGACAGCGTGCCCACTCTATTTCTCGAAACCGAGCGCGTGTATCCGGCCATCCCATGGCAGATTCGGACCGTAATGAACGGTTGCACCATTGCTGAGCACGAACTCCCGAGCCCGACCCGGATATTGAGTTGCCACACTGCCACGCACTATATGGGCGACCTGTTCATGGATCCGCTGAGATTCGACATCGACCGCTACCTGCCCGAGCGTCAGGAGCATCTGACTCCAAGTGCCTACGTTCCCTATGGCTTGGGGGCGCATACCTGTCTGGGGCATAACTGGGTCAATTTTCAAATGGCAGTCAATCTGCCGTTTATCGCCCATCATGTGAAGTTGGAATTGTAGCCTGACGGCTATCAAATGGGAATCAACCCATTTCCTACAGCGGCACCGAATAAGAAGATGAAGTTTCGGATTGCCGAAATCAACGCTCTGTAAATTCACGACAGGAAACCTTCCAGGTCGTAGGATCTGCAGGTTTGTGCAAATATAATGGACAGCAATCTCCCCGGAGTAGCAGCATGCCCCTGTTGCCAATTACGATGCGAGTTTACCAGTTGTCCATTAGTCAGACATTGACTAGTCGGAACAACTTAAAGCCACGCCAGCGGCTGACTGATCCCAAGGCGACCACTGTAAAGTCGTACAAATTCCGATGGCGTGCCGCATCGACGGCGGTATTCTTGAGCCTGATCGGTGGCTTCACTGTCGCTTGCTCGGCAGCGTTAGTTCCTCCTGTTTCCGAACCGGTGTCGCAGTTGCCCGAAGAATTCTCAGGCAGCACCGTGCTTGGCGCATATGCCCCATCGGAATGGTGGAGTGCATTCAATGATCCTACCTTGAATCGGATTATCGAAGCCGTTCTTGCTTCGAATTTTGATCTGGCAGAGGCAGTGGCCCGGGTCGATCAGGCGAGAGCAAGGGAGCGAATTGCGGATTCCATTAGATCTCCGCAAGTTCAGCCGGTTGGCACAGCCGAAGATACGAACGCGCCGACCAATGCGGGAATTGGTGCGCAAGTGGACGAGTTGGATCAAGATTTTAGGCTACAGCTACCTGAACGGATCAGTTTGACTACTTACACTTTCAGCATCGACTTCTCCTACGAGGTCGATTTCTGGGACCGTAACCTCAATAAGTCACGTGTTGCCGGAGCCGAGCTTCTGGCTTCGGAGTGGGATTACCGTGCTGCTCGCATCGGAGTTGTAGCTGAGACCGTTCGCACGTACCTGGAAATCACCCATCTGCGGCGCCAATGGGAGTTATCGGAAGAAATCGTAGAGATTTTCCGGGAACGCGAAAAACTAACCTCGTTCCGGTACAACAGCGGGGTGGACAGTGCCCGTGATCTCTACCGGGTGCGTCGAAGCCTGTGGGATGCGGAGACCGAATTGCCGGCAATTGAAGGACGGTTGGCTGATGCTGAGGCACGCTTTTGGGTGTTGCTAGGGGGATTCCGCGAAGGCTTGGCGGATATGCTGCCTGATACGCTGCCGTCATTGGGGGCACTTGAACCCGTCCCGGCAGGAATCCCGGCGGATCTTTTGACGCAACGCCCCGACGTGGGTGCAGCGAGGCAGAGAATGGAAGCAGCCCGCTACTTGGTTGGCGTGCGGCGGGCGGAATTGCGCCCATCCTTGTCGCTGGGCGGCACGATCGGATTGCAGAACTCGGATTTCGAGAACTGGTTACACCCCGACCAGTGGTTCCGGAACCTGACCGTGAATCTGCTGGGACCGGTGTTCCAAGGGTCCCGCCTGCAGCAAAACGTGACGCTGGCCGAAAAGCAATGGAACGAGGCCGTTGCCGCGTATGGGCGTACCGTCGTGACCGCGGTGAATGAAGTCGAGGCTGCCTTGTCTGGATGGGGAACCAGCCATCGCTTCTATACCTTGCGGAAATCTTTCGCCGAAGAGGCGCGGGCGGAAGCAGAGTACCAGGAACGGCGCTATCAATCCGGGGTGGCGGACTACGAAGACTATTTGACCGCCTCTCAGACCCTCGTCAGTGCAAATTCAGCATTGGCGGCGGCAGAACGCGACCTGGGCTATGCGCGCTTGGCATTGCACCGCGCCTTGGGGGGAACGTGGGTGACTTCCGGCTCGCTCCCGCCTCAAGCGGATGATTCTGCCCAGACGGAGGGTTCGCCGTCTACAGCGACATCCACCGACTGAATCAGGGTGCTACGATGGACGATTGTGCAAAATGTCCCAGATCAAATCTCCGAAATTAGCATGAGCAGACGAGTCGGTCTCCTGGTTGCCGTGGTCATCATTGCCGCCTCCGTGGCATTGGCGACCTTACTGGTGTCCATGGTGCCCGAGCCTGAACGGCACGAGCCTCCACCCCAGGTTCCATTTGCGCAGACCAGTCGTGTAGTACTTGGTGATGGCTCCATTCCAGTGCACGGGGCCGGAACGGTGCGGCCCAGCGCGGAAATCGACGTCATTCCGCAAATCAGTGGCAAGGTGATTTGGATCAATCCAGGCTTTCAGAGTGGCGGCCGGATCGAAGCCGGCCAGACAATCTTCCGGATCGAAGAAGAAGACTACCTGTATCGCGTACGCGAGGCAGAAGCGGATCTTGAGGCCAAGCGTGTGGAACTCCTAGAGGCTCGGGAAAAAGCGGAAATTGCTCGCACCGAATACGAACAATTCTCTGGTCGGCGTTCCAATGGAAAGTTTTCAGCACGTCAGGCACACCCCTTGACTCTGCGGGAGCCCCAGTTGAAAGCGGCCGAGGCTGCGCTTGATCGCGAGGAAGCCCGGGTTGCCGAAGCCAAGTTGGCGCTGTCCCGTACTCGGATTCAGGCACCTTTTGACGGTTATGTGCGTGACGAATCGATAGATTTGGGGCAATTCGTGACCGCTGGACAGGCGGTCGGCCGCATATTCGCCACGGATGCCGTCGAAGTGGTGGTGCCACTGCCCGACACCAGCGCGGTCTTGATTCCCGGACTATGGGAACTTCAGGCTGGAGATGCAGAGCAACAGGTGCCTGCGCGCGTGACCGCCCGGTATGGTGATGGCAACCACGCTTGGGAAGGCTATGTGGATCGGGCTGAAGTGTCGCTGGATAAACAAACGCGAACCATCGACGTGGTCGTGCGCGTACCGGATCCTTTTTCTAGGGAAATTTCATCGAACGGGGTTGGTGCAACCCCGCCGTTGCTGGTCGGCAAATTTGTTGAAGTGGCGATTGAGGGTCTCGTTTCAGAGGCGTATTATCGAGTTCCCCGGGCGGCATTACAGCCGGGCAATGAGATCTGGGTGGTTCGCGGCAACAGTGCCGTGCATATTGTCCCGGTGCGCGTTTTGCAGCGTATCAACGATGAAGCCTATGTCGCCGGGCCTCTTGAAAATGGGCAGCAGGTGGTCACCGGTGGCATTCCGTTCGCCACGGAAGGTATGGCGGTGCAGACCGGGACTGACGCGACGCAATAAGCAAGGTCGCGATCCACGGCAAATGGCCTGCGGCTGCCCGTCAACAAAACAAGAACTCGACCGACCGCCTAGCTTGCGGCTTGGGTCTGCATGGAAGTGTCGGATGCGCCGGACCTTCCGCGTCGGGAAATCACTCGCAAATGAATCGTGGATAGTGCGGGAATCACGAACATCAGCATGCCCGTGGTAATCATGATGCCGAAACCCAGCGACGCGGCAAAGGGAATCAGGAATTGCGCTTGGATCGCGCGCTCGAGAATCAAAGGCATGAAACCGAGGAAAGTGGTGACGGAAGTGAGGAAGATTGGCCGAAAACGTCCCTTTGCGCCCTCGATGATGGCAGTTCGTGCCGAGTCGCCTTCGCGGAGCCGCCGGTCAATGAAGTCCATCATGACCAGAGAGTCGTTCACGACTACGCCGCTGAGGCCGAAAATCCCCATGAAGGACACTGCGCCCATGGCGATCCCCAGGATCCAGTGACCCATGATTGCACCGACGATCCCAAGTGGAATGACGGCCATGATGATGAACGGCTTGGTGTAGGAGCGAAGGGGGATGGCCAGCAAGACAAAAATCATGAACAGCGCAATCGCGAAGCCGCGGTAAAGCGAATCCAGGGATTCGATTTGCTGTTGTTGCTCGCCTCCGAACGTGTACGTCAGGCCGGGATCCGCGGCGACCAGCTTCGCCAGGATCGACTCGTCCAGGATACGGTTGGCCTCATTGCCGGAAATTACGGCATCGTCGACATCCGCAGTGACCGTCACAACCCGTTGCCCGTCCTTGCGCCGGACCGTCGGCGGCGATGTGCCCGAATTCAGTCGAGTGACCTGACTGAGCGGGACTTCGGCTCCAGCCGGGGTTCGAATCAGATAACTTTCGATGTCGGTGATGGCGTTGCGCTCGTCCTCGGGCAGGCGTACGTAAACTCGGACTTCTTCCCGGCCTCGCTGCACGCGCAAGGCTTCCGCGCCAAAGAAGGCAGCACGCGCTTGTTGTGCCATCCCCTCAAGCGTCAGCCCGAGCGTCCGCGCTTCGGGGCGGAGTTCGAGCTGGATTTCCCGGATGCCCGGCGTATGGTCGGAACGCACGTCGTAGACGCCACCGATTCCACGCAAGCCATTGACGACCGAGTCCGCGATTTCCCCGATCCGTTCCGGGTCCGGATGAGACAGCACGGCTTCAACGGGATTGCCAAGGTCGATAATTTCGCCGCTGAAAACGATGCCACGCACGTAGGGGAGGGTGCCCACCTCGTTGCGCCATGCCTGTACGACCTCTCCGGTGGAAATCTGCCGTTCCTGTGCGCTCAGCAGTTTGAACTCGACCGCGGCAATATTGGCTTCCGGTCTCAGTGAGAGTTTGGGTTCAAGCCCTCCGCCTTCGACCCGCGGGCCCTGGCCCACGGTCACCGTCGATCCGGACAGCAGGGGGGGCGCCCCCTCGGGGCGATTACGTGAAAGCCGTTCGATGACTCGCAGTCCAGCCGCTTCCAGTTCTGTCGCCACTTCATAGGTTCGCTGCGCTGTCGTTCCGTCAGGCATCTCAAGGGTGGCGGTCACGAAATCGCCTTCCACCGCGTCCGCGAAAGTCGTCGCAACGATACCGGCCGGCAGCAGGGAGATGCTGAGAATGAGTGTTCCGATGGCGCCCGCGAGCGTGATGGCGGGTTGGTCTGTCGCGAATCGCAGCCCGCGGTCCAAGGGGCCCTCGACGAATTTGTGCAGCAGGTGATCCACATGGCGTTGAGTTCGCGAGAAGAACCGGTCGACCGCGCCGGTCGGCGTCCACTCGGGTCCATGCAGGCGAGACAAGTGATTCGGAAGGATCAGCAGCGATTCGGTCAGCGAGATCAGTAGCATGGCGATGAGGATGACCGGCAATGCGCCCCAGATTTCACCAATGCCTCCAGGGATGAAGAGCAAGGGAATGAAGGCGGCAACCGAAGTGAGGACCGCGAACGTCAGTGGAACCTTGATGCGTCGCGCGCCGCGAATTGCCGCGACCACTCCGGATCGACCCTTCTTTCGCTCATGGTGGATATGCTCAGCCACGACGATCGCGTCGTCGACGATGATGCCGATGGCGAGCACGAATGCGAACAGGGAGATGGTGTTGATCGCGATGTCGAGCGCCAACATGACCGCCAGGGCGCCGATTCCCGAAATGGCCAGACCGGCCGCGACCCATAAAGCGAGCCGGATTTCGAGAAACAGGGCCAGTGCGATGATGACGAGCAACAGGCCCAGGAGGCCATTCTTGATGAGAAGATCGACACGCTCCGCATAGGATTGAGATTCGTCATTCCAGATGGTAATGTTCACGCCATCAGGCAGAGAAGGAGTGATGATGTTCGCGATGTGTTCCTGTACGGTTGTGGCCACGTCCATGACCTTCTCGCCGTCGGCCCGGTAGACCTCGATGTAGGCGGCTGGCTGGCCTTGATGCCGCACGATCAGGTCGACATCCTCAAAACCGTCATGGACTTCAGCGATGTCGCCGAGACGTACCACCGTGCCGTCATTGCGGCTGATGACGACAATTTCTTCGAAGTCCTGCTGGTCATAGCGCTGGCCAAGGGTTCGGACACGCACCTGGGACTCCCGGGTCTCGATGCGGCCGGCGGACAGATCAAGAGAACTTTGGCGGATCGTGTTCGCGACGTCGCCGAGAGTCAGGCCGAGCGCCCGCAGGCGATGCAGGGGCACTTCGACCGAGATCTCGTAATTGCGCGTGCCGCTGGTTTCGACCTGGGACACGGCGGAGAGTGCGGCCAGGCTGTCTTCGATCTGGCGGGCCAGTTCTTTCAGCGAATGCTCGGAGACGCCGCCATAGACGACCAGGCGAATCATGCTCTGCCGGTTGGTCAACTCCCTGATTTCCGGGCGCTCGGCACGGACGGGGAAGGACTGGATGCGATTGACTGCCGATTCGACATCGTCCAGCACCCGATTGATGTCCGTGCCCGACTTCACCTCAATCTTGACGGACGCCATGCCCGGTGCCGCAATAGATTTGACCGTTTTCACGTCATCCAGTGATTCGACCTGCTCCTCGATCTTGACGACGATCGCTTCCTCGACTTCCTCGGGCGTGGCCCCGGGGTAGGCCATGGAAACCTCGATCTGGTTGAAGGGCAGTGTAGGCCAGGCCTCCCGCTCAAGGCCGGTCAGCGCCACCAGGCCAGCGAACAGGATGGCGGCCATGAACAGGTTGGCGGCAACGCCGTTGCCGGCCATGTAGGCGATAGGTCCGCCTGGTTCCGCCGGATGGCCGTTGTCTGGGCTCATTTTCTCGGGGATGCGCCCTGAGGCTCGGGTGCTAGGATCATGAAGCGCTGATCGCTCCTAGTCGACGCGAGAAACCTGCATGGAGTTCGGATTCTAGCATTGTGGGCGCAGACCGGGGCCAAAATCCGTATTTCTTCGCATTTCGATTTGAAAAACAACGGCTTTTCTATGCACAATAGCGTGCGAGAGCAGGACATGCGCTCCGTGCGGAACCCTGTCGAGCGGAGGGCGGCGCCGATCAAGTCGCGGTTGCGCGACGAGGGCTGCGTGGACGACCTGCAACGGGTCAACAAGACCTACCGCGGGCGCATGGCCGACGTGAGCGCCTTGTGCTACACCAGCGAAGGGATCCGCTCTTGGCCGCCCGGCCTTGCGAGTGGCGGACGGGGAGGATCTGCCGACTGCTGTATTTCTGTATGAAATTGTCATAACAGAATGATTTTGTTATGATATACGGTGCGACTTTGGGACATCACGAGCCCTAAGCTTTGGCGACCCACTGGCAATATGCCTTGCCGGTGATTTGGCGCCTTTCCACACCAGAACAGGTCCGGTTTGCTGAAGTTTCTGCAAGTTCGGGATGGTTCCCTATACATGGGAGAGTCGGGAGGTCGGGATGACATGGAAGATTGCAGAGCGGACGGGCGTTTTGCCTAGGCAGCGACAGGCCAGGTTTTTCTCCTTTCAGTCATCGGAAAACCAAGAGAGCGGGAGGAGAGCCGAGCCGGGCATGAAAAAGGCTGTCCCAGTCTGCCGGGCTTGGAATCCCTGCGGCTCATTGTCCAGCCGATCGGTTAGGACAGGCGGGTCGAATACCGTCTTGCCGGCTTGTAGCCATGTGACCCCCCCCCCCCCTACTAATTTGCTTTTGTCCGGTTCCCTCAGGCCGTTTGGGCTTGCGGGGGCCGAGGTCGAGGTGCCGCCGGAAGCCGGTGGCGCAAGCCTGCACAAGAATTCCCATTCGCCCGGGCGGCATGGTCCGGGGCTTCCTCCAACATCCGGCAGCCTGTGCAGGCGGGCACCTTGTCTCCAGCTTTTTAGTGGGCTTTGAGTCTCGCGCGACTTGGGAAGTGCGAGGAGCCGGGTGACAGCCATGCGAGAGAGACGACACGGACGCGAAGCGCTTCCGCGCGAAATGCCCTTGCGGGAGTGTGACGGGTTGCCCGACTTCCTGTTTTCGGGGCGTCTGGGGCTGGAGTCGGCGTGGTCGGCGCGCCCGCGTCCGTCCGTTTTACTCGCCTTTCTGCTTCCAGTGATTCTGGCAGGGCCGGTCTCTCCGGCTGCCGCTCAGGGCCCGTCGGCTGCCTTCGTTGGTGGTAGCGAGGTCAGAAGCCCCGAGTATGATTCAGGCATGGATTTCGTTACAGCGGAATTCGTTGTGGAGCGTACGGGAGACACTTCGCAGGAACTGGTCGTTTTCTATGCAGTGAGTGCCGCCGACGGCGGAGGAACTCCATACAGGGAGGGCACGACCTCGGCGGACATCGAAGAGAAGACCGGCACGCTGACGTTCGCGGCAGGTTCCAGACAGCGACAGACGATTTCAGTGAAGATCAAAGACGACGATGTCTATGAGCCCTGGGAACGATACATGGTCACGCTGAGCCTTACCGATGGGGGGCCTGCAGTGGATACGGCCTACGGGAGAATCACGGAAGACGACAAAAGGTCTCTGACCTTCGCCACTGCGATTCGAGTCAAGGAAGGGATGCCTCAACAGGCGCTGAAGATCGAGTTGGACAAGCCCCTTCCTTACGATCTGTCGGTCGAATACGAAGTGGTGCGTTCACGCCATTTGACTTCTACCGAAACAATCGGAGACGGCGGCGCCACAATGGCGGATCACAAATTGGTGGGCAGCGAAGGAACATGCAACCCGAACGTCAAGATCCCGAAAGGCTCCCTGTCGGCCGCCATCGACATCCCGATCGTAGACGATCGGGTTCCGGAACCGGACGAGCAATTCCGCTTGCTGGTCGCAGCCTGCCGGCATCAAACCCTCGATGGCTCATATTATCCCTCGGTGGGCGAAGGCAAGATAGTCACGATCACGATTGAGGACGACGACGTTCCGGGAGCGAATCGATACGTCTACCTGCAGGGGGGGAGTGAATCCATCATGGGTACGCAAGAGTGGGTCGATGAGGGCAAGAGCGTTCCCGTTACGGCGACGTTGGTCGGCGTGGCTCCCACGACCGATGTGCGGATCCCGCTCAAATTCACCGGCTTCCCGTCGGCTGAAGTAACGACGGCGGACTACACGATCCCGGGTTTCATCACGATCCAGGCCGGGAAAAAATCCGGCTCCGTGACTCTGGCGGTCAGGGATGATTCGACGGACGAGCGTCATCGGGAGCTCCTGGCTATCGAAATCAATGACGGTCATGATGACTGGCCAAGCGGCTATGTCAAGGGGGATCGCAGCCGGTTCGAGGTCATCATGAAGGATGTCCAGGGTCTTGGCGTGCAGTTGAGATCCCTCGGCAAAAGTTCCTTGTCGGAGGGTGCGGCAGACAAGCAGGTCACGTTTGAAATCCACATGGACCGGTTGCCCAAGGGAGCCCCCACGGGGACGGCGCCTTTCAGCGACATTGAACTGGAAGAGGGTCAGGCGCCTGAATTTGCGCTGAGTTATGGCGGGGGAGCCGCCCGTGGTGCCGACTACGAATCCGTGAACTCGGTTTCAGCAGGGACAGGGAACACGGACTGCCAACGAGGCACGGGCATCACCTGCACGGTCACGCTCACGGTCAAGGACGACGATCTGTACGAACATGATGAAAAGGTCACCATTGCCTTGAATCCCGATGGCAGCAAGATTGAGAATGGCGGAGGCTTCACGAAGAAGGGCTCCGACCTCAGCCTGACCATCGAGGACAACGACGTGCAGCCCATGCTCTCGATCGAGGACGTCGAGGTGCGGGAAGGCGGTTCGGCCGGATTCAAGGTGAAACGCGCGTCCGGCGCGAAAGAGAACTCCATCTCCGTGCAGGCAGCCACTGCCCGTGATGGACGAATGGGACAGACTCCGGCGACCGCGGGGAGCGATTACGGGGCAAAATCGGGAACACTGACCTTGGGAAGAAATGTCACGCAGACGATCTTCACGGTGGCCACGACCGATGACATGCTCGACGAGCCGGACGAGACCTTCCAGGTGTCGCTGAGCAATCCAAGAGACACGCAAGGCAATCCCGCCCCCGGCATTTCCGACGGCGAGGCCATCGGCACAATCGAAGACGGCGACGACCCGCCGAGCTTCTCGATCGCGGGGGGCGAAGCCGATGAGGGCGAGGATGTCGTGTTCACGGTGACCCGGTCGGGGGCGACGGGGAACGCGGCGACGGTCAAGGTCGCGACCGCCGCGGACACGGACGACGACGCAAATCCTGCTGCGGTCGCGGACTATGAGGCGATCAGTCCGGCGCGGACGCTCAGTTTCCCGGGCGGCACCACGAGCGTGACGGTCGAGGTCGAGGCCAAGGACGACGACCTGTACGAGCCGGACGACGAGACCTTCCTGGCGGTGATCAGCGGCGCGGCACTGGCGGACGGCGACCCGGGCACGGGGGTGGGCATCGCGGCGGACGGCGGAAGCGCGAAAGGCACCATCATGGACACCGACGAGCAGCCGTCATTCTCGGTGGCGGCGGCGAGCGCGACGGAAGGGGTGGCCGTGACCTTCACGGTGACCCGGTCGGGAGCGTCGGGCAATGCGGTGTCGGTGCACTGGAAGACGAAGGCGGATGCCGGGGAGGGGGTGAACTCGGCCTCGTCGGCCGACTACACGGCGGTGACGACGGTGCAGAGACTGGATTTCGCGGCGGGGATCACGGCGGTGACCTTCACGGTGGCCACGACCGGGGACGCGCTCGACGAGCCGGATGAGACATTCCGGGTGGAGTTGACGGCGGCAGGCGGTGGGGCGCGGATTGCGACGGCGGAGGCGATCGGCACGATCACCGACGACGACGATCCGCCGACGGTCTCGGTGGGCGACGCGGCGGCGGTGGCGGAGGGCGACGATTCGTCGAAGACCACCGCCATGACGTTCACGGTGCGCCTATCGGCGGCCAGCGGCCGGACGGTGACCGTCCCCTACACGCTGGGCGGCACGGCGACGGCGCCGGCGGACTACACGGCGCCGGTTTCCCTGACAGTGACCATTGCCCCGGGGGGCACCAGCGCGACCATCGCGATCCCGGTCAAGGGCGACGTGCTCGACGAACCGGACGAGACGGTGACGGTGACGCTGGGGGCGTCGACCCACGCCACCGTCTCGACGGCCGAGGACGCGGGCACGGGCAGCGGCACGATCACCGACGACGACGCGACGCCGAGTTTCTCGATTGCGGACGCGAGCGGGTCGGAAGGGGATGCGATCACGTTCACGGCGACCCGGTCGGGGGCAGTGGACAACGTGGTGTCGGTGCAGTGGACGACGGCGGCGGACAGCGGCCAGGGGGTGGTCGCGGCGGGGGCCGGGGACTACACGGCGGTGTCGACGGCGCGGACGCTGGACTTTGCGGCGGGGGTGACGGCGCGGACGCTGACGGTGGCGACCACGGAGGACACGCTCGACGAGCCGGCCGAGACCTTCCGGGTGGTGCTGAGCAGGCCGGCGAAGGGGGCGAGCGACCCGGGCGGGACGCCGACCATCACGGCCGGCACCGCGGTCGGCACGATCATCGACGACGACGATCCGCCGACGGCCTCGGTGGGCGACGCGGCGGCGGTGGACGAGGGCGACGATTCGTCGAAGACCACCGACATGACGTTCACGGTGCGCCTGTCGGGGGCCAGCGGCAGGACGGTGACCGTCCCCTACACGCTGGACGGCACGGCGGACGGCGGCGACGACTACACGGCGCCGGCCTCCCGGACGGTGACCATTGCCCCGGGGGACACCAGCGCGAGCATCGCCATTCCGGTCAAGGGCGACGTGCTCGACGAGCCGGACGAGACGGTGACGGTGACGCTGGAGACCCCGACCCACGCTACCCTCTCGACTGCCGATGGCGCGGACACGGGCAGCGGCACGATCACCGACGACGACGCCCCTGCCGTCCTTTCCATCCGAAGCACATTTGGAGACGAGGGTGACTCGGGCACCACGAATCTCACGTTCGCGGTGACCTTGACGCCCGTAAGCGGACAGACGGTGACCGTGAAATACGCCGATGCGGGCTCCGGCACCGCAACCCCGGGAGCTGGCGGGGACTACGCCGCGCTGTCTTCCGGGACGATCAGTTTCTCTCCCGGCGAGACCCGTAAAAGGATCAGGGTGAAAGTGAACGGAGACACCGACTACGAACCGGAGGAAACAGTCATTGTGCGTCTGTCTGGAGCGAGCAATGCAACGCTGTCCGGCGGGGAGAGCACACTTGATGGAATCGGCTACATCGAGAACGACGATGCGCCGCCACTGCCCAGGATTGCCCCGGGCGATGTGACGGTGGAGGAAGGCAAGACCGCCACATTCACCGTGACCCGAAGCCACGACTTCGAGCCCGTCACGGTCTCCTATGGCACCAGCCCCGGCTCGGACACGTCCACCCATGATGCCGCCACCTCCGGGACGGACTATGTGCCCTACAGTGCCGATTCCACGGAAACATTCGCGATAGGAGAGAAGAGCATCGAGCTTGATTTCGAGACCGAAGATGACAAATTGCACGAGGCCCCGGAAGACTTCACAGTCGCCATCAGCGGCACGGGTTACTCGGAAACCTTTGTCGTGACCATCATCGACAACGACCCGGTGCCGACAGCGACTCTGGCTCTGACGGACTCCAGTATCCGCGAAGCCGATGGGCGAAGCAGGGTCACGGCCTCGCTGGACCGCCCCACCAGCCGCGATCTCAGGCTGGCGGTGAACGCAACCCCAAAATCTGATCATGCCGGCACCGGGGATATCAAGCGAACCGGCCAACGGCTCACGATCCCGGCAGGGGCGACAGCCAGCACCGGCATCGTCGCATTGACCGGCATCGACAACAAGGTGGATGCGCCGGACAAAGTTTTCACTGTCTCAGCGATACTTTTCGGCAATGCCGATATCGACGATCCGGCGGACGTGACGCTGACCATCACCGACGACGACGATCCGCCGACGGTCTCGGTGGGCGACGCGGCGGCGGTGGACGAGGGCGACGATTCGTCGAAGACCACCGACATGACGTTCACGGTGCGCCTGTCGGGGGCCAGCGGCAGGACGGTGACCGTCCCCTACACGCTGGACGGCACGGCGACGGCGCCGGCGGACTACACGGCGCCGGTTTCCCTGACGGTGACCATTGCCCCAGGGGACACCAGCGCGAGCATTGCCATTCCGGTCAAGGGCGACGAAATTGACGAGCCGGACGAGACGGTGACGGTGACGCTGGGGACCCCGACCCACGCCACCCTCTCGACTGCCAAAGGCGCGGGCACGGGCAGCGGCACCATCACCGACAACGACGAGCGCGGCATCACGGTGGCGGGCGGGCCGCTGACGCTGG